>NZ_JBWVZJ010000006.1:0-1331 GCF_056675995.1 Piscinibacter sp. PDB1-1 | reverse complement strand
CCCCATGAACGACCGCCTGAGCGACGCCGCACTGGCGACTTCACTGCCTGCCCCGCTGTCGAATCTGCTTGCGCGCTGGACGAGCGCTGTGCGGCTGTACAACCTCGAAGGCGCAGCGCAGGTGGGCGAGCTGATGGTCGAGCGCTTCAGCCTCGTCGACACCCTGAGCGAGCCCTTCAGCCTGCAGCTGCAGACCCTGAGCCTGCACACCCACGTCGACCTGCACGCACTGCTCGGTGAGCGCCTCACCCTGCTCACCACCCTGGCCGACGGCAGCCGCCAGCGGCGCAGCGGCATCGTCATGGCCGCGCGCGAAGCCGGCGCCGACGGCGGCCTCGTGCGCCACCAACTCACCATCCAGCCCTGGATCGCCCTGCTCGCCCACAGCCACGCCAGCCGCGTCTGGCAAGACAAGACCATCGTCCAGATCCTCGACGACGTGCTCGGCGCGCCGGCCTACGGCGCCCACGCCGCCTGGCGCTGGGGCGAGGCGGCTGCGGGTGGAACGGCTGGAGACGGCACTGCTGAAGACCTCAGCGCCTTCCTTGCCCGCGGCCCCCACGGCGGCGTGCGCCCCTACTGCGTCCAGTACCGCGAGAGCGACCTCAGCTTCCTCAGCCGCCTGCTCGCCGAAGAAGGCCTGGGCTGGCGCGTCGAAGAGACCGCCCCCGGCGATGCCAGCGCCCCCAGCGGCCACCGCATCGTCTTCTTCGCCGACTCCGCCCAGTGGCCCGAGAACCCCGCCTCGCGCTCCCCCGTGGGCGGCCCCGGCATCCGCTTCCACCGCGGCTCGGCCACCGAACAGCAAGACGCCATCCAGGCCTTCGGAGGCGCCCGCCAGCTCAGCCCCGCCGCCAGCGCCATCCTCCAGTGGGACCACCAGGCCAAGCGCGCCATCGCCGTCGAAGCCCCCAGCGCCCACCCCTACACCAGCGAGTCCCTGCGCGACACCACCCCCTGGCTGCAGCACTACGCCCCGCTCGGCGCCACCGCCGAGACCGCCCTGAGCGGCGGCAGCCCCTGCACCGCCAGCGAACTCCTGCACCGCGCCACCTGCCACCAGCAAGCCTTCGAAGCCCGCCACAAGACCTGGCTCGGGCGCAGCAGCGTGCGCAGCCTGCGCGCCGGCGAACACTTCGCCCTCACCCACAGCACCCTGGACAGCCTGGCCGAGCTGCAGACCGAGGCCGACCGCCAGTTCAGCGTGCACACCGTGCACGCGCTCGGCGTCAACAACCTGCCCAAGGAACTCAGCGAGCAACTCATGGGCGCCCCGCTCGACGACCCCTTCGCCGAACTCGAGGGCCGCCCGACCGACCCGCTGCAGTCCA
>NZ_JBWVZJ010000005.1:0-78272 GCF_056675995.1 Piscinibacter sp. PDB1-1 | reverse complement strand
ATGGGAAGTGCTGAATATTGGTCTTTCAAAGACTTCATAGCGAAGCACGCAGATGCCTAACCCTTCCATCGAGAGGACTCGCCCCGGCAAGCCGGGTCGAGCCTCTCATGTCAAACGTTAGGCGCCAAGAAGACGATTGATTAACTTTGCCCAACCCACATGAAGAAAGTTCTCCCCTCCGACAGGTACGTTCTGCAGTGCATCTACGACATGTACGAAAGTGAGTATCCCGGAGATAAGGATGAAAGGGGGCGGGGTGCAAATGACCCGCACATAGCAATCGATCTACATGCCTTAGCCACAAGGCTTCAATGCAGTCCGGAACTACTATTCGGCCGGCTGTACTACCACTTGGACAAGAAGCACCGGTACAAGCAAGAAGATGGAACTCTGGTACCTCTGTTCTATTTGAAGGTTGGTGCAAAGCGGCACGCCGTCAACTTCCCATACTTGGCATCAGTTCTTGCGAGTGAGAACCGCGACTACTTTCGGTTCATTCTCCCGCTTGGCCTATCTAGCTTGGCTCTCATAGTTTCAGTAGCTTCATTCGTACTTGGCGTTCTTCTCAAGCGGTAGCAAGTGGCGCCTAACCCTTCCATCGAGAGGACACGCCCCGGCGAGCCGGGTCGAGCCTCTCATGTCAAACGTTAGGCGTACGAATGCAGCCAGTTGAAAACCGTGCAGTGAATCAAGCAGCGAGCCGCGCGGAGTCGTGCAGTGCGGAGTTCTTCGCGGGTTGCCACTCGGTGTTGTTCGCGCGGTGCTTCGCCAGCCGCGTGGCGTCCGCGCCCACCGGCGCGGGGTCAGTGGCGCTCAGTCATGCGAGCGTTGTTCGTGCGGGGTTCTGCGCGGGCCGTCCGTCCGCTGGCGGCCGGCGCACCGGTTGTGGCGTGCATGCGGGCGCTGCCGTGCGTGGTAGTCGCGCTTCACGGTGTAGCTACGCCACAAGCCGTCTCGCAAGGCGGTGCTTTCTCGGCAGACCGGAGCGCTCGCGTTCCAGCCGGCCGAGTACGGCCTGCCTAACCCTGCGCTCTAGCGGACTGCCTCCGGCAGCCGCTAAGCACGAACGTTAGGCGTACGAATGCAGCCTGTTGAAAGCCGTGCAGTGAGTCAAGCAGCGAGCCGCGCGGGTTCGTGCCTTGCGGGGTTCTTCGCGGGTTGCGGCTCGGTATCGTTCGGCCAGTGCTTCACCAGCCGTGTGCCGTCCGCGCCCACCGGCGCGGGGTCAGTGGCGGCCAGTCATGCGAGCGCTGTTCGTGCGAGGTTCTGCGTGGGCCGCCCGTCCGTTGGCGGTCGGCGCACCATCGGTGGCGTGCATGCGGGCGCCGCCATGCTTCGTAGTGGCGCCGCGCTATGTGGCGGCGCCACAAGCCGTCGCGTGGGGCAGTGCTTTCTCGGCAGGGCGGGGCGCTCGCGTTCCAGCCGGCCGGGTACGGCCTGCCTAACCCTGCCTTCAAGTGGACGTGCCTTCGGCACGCCACTTAAGGCAAAACGTTAGGCGCTTCTCAAATGCCCCGTCAAACAGCTACTGATCCAGGAGAGCAAAAATTGCTCGACGACATCCAGAAATTTGGATGGCATTGCATCAACGTTTTTGGAGATGAGGAGCACGAACCGTTCAGCTACACGATCGGGTTATTCCAAACGTATGGGCATCCCGAACTCTTGATCTACGGGTTGCCACGAGATGTGGCGCACTCGGTTCTAACTATCGCCGCCGAAGCAGCCGCAGAAGGAAAGCCGCTGAATTTGCAAGAACCTACTGATGATCTGCTCGAAGGCTATCCATGCATCTTTGTGCCCGTGCCACTCAACGAGTATCCGGAGCATGTCGGTTTTGCTCGCTGGTATTACCAGGGTGATAGTTTTCCTGTTCAGCAGGTTGTTTGGCCTTCCAAGGCTGGGCTCTTTCCCTGGCACCCTGAGGCTTCGCAGGCTTTCCGTCGGAAGCAGCCAGTTCTTGGTCAGCATGAAAGAAGCGCCTAACCCTTCCATCGAGAGGACGTCACAAGGGCTGCGCCCTTGCGCCGCCTCTCATGTCAAACGTTAGCCGCCTCACGCGATACAAACATATGCCAACACTTATCGGAACTCTCGATCTACCACGCTGCCCTCAGTGCTCGGTTGCTCGTCCCCATTTGAGTTTGCAGAAACAGTTTCAAACCAACAACTCCGGTGGAACGCGGCCTAGGCACTGGTCAATCTATGTATGCAGCACATGCGGCGGATTGACCAGCGCATGGGCAAATGGGCAAGGCCAGGAGGTGCAGCAGTACTTTCCAAAGATGCCCACCGTATCGCTAGAGCTACCAGATAGGCCACGGGCCTTCCTTTCGCAAGCACAGGAGAGCCTCCACGCACCGGCAGGCGCTGTGATGCTCGCAGCCAGCGCCGTAGATGCAATGCTCAAGCAGCGTGGCCTAACGGAAGGCAGTCTTTACGCGCGTATAGAGAAGGCGGCAGAAGACCATCTAATCACCAAAGAAATGGCAAAGTGGGCGCATGCCGTTCGATTGGACGCAAACGATCAGAGACATGCAGACGAAGCCGCCACGCTACCGAGCGAATCAGACGCACAGAGAAGTATTGACTTCGCGGCGGCACTGGGCGACATATTGTTCGTCCTACCAGCTCGAATCGAGCGCGGTCTTCATCCAGGCGGCTAACCCTTCAATCGAGAGGACATGCCCCGGCAAGCCGGGTCATGCCTCTCATCTCAAACGTTAGGCGTACGAATGCAGCCTGTTGAAAGCCGTGCAGTGAATCAAGCAGCGAGCCGCGCGGAGTCGTGCCGTGCGCAGTTCTTCGCGGGTTGCCACTCGGTGTTGTTCGGGCAGTGCTTCGCCAGCCTTGTGCCGTCCGCGCCCACCGGCGCGGGGTCAGTGGGGCGCAGTCATGCGAGCGCTGTTCGTTGGGGGGGCTGCGTGGGCCGTCCGTCCGCTGGCGGCCGGCGCACCGGTTGTGGCGTGCATGCGGGCGCCGCCATGCTTCGTAGTGGCGCCGCGCTGCGTGGCAACGCCACAAGCCGTCTCGTGGGGCAGTGCTTTCTCGGCAGAGCGGGGCGCTCGCGTTCCAGCCGGCCGAGTACGGCCTGCCTAACCCTGCGCTCTAGCGGACTGCCTCCGGCAGCCGCTAAGCACGAACGTTAGGACCACAAGTTTCACTTCATGCAAACAGAGATCGAATTCCTCGGCGGATTGACGGGAGATCTTCAGCCGATCGGTGCCGTTGCCGAGCGCTTTTGGCACTCATCGAACGTCTCCACTCCGCACGGTGTCTTTCTGTCTCCCCGACCCGCGGTAGCCCCCGAAGCCTACGCAGTCCGCTTGTATCGGCCGCTTCCAAAGGATGCGCTTTGCCACTACTTGGAGCGTACGAACACGCGTACGCCAAGCATCTATTTGGATCTGCTGGGGCGATTGAACGGGGTTCACGCATTCCAATTCGCACTGTTCGGCATACCGCCTTCGAAAATTGCAGATCCACCGATGATCGACCGATCTGTGCCGCAGCCATTCGATCTAGCGGTGGCCAACGAGGGTTGGATACGCGAGTTCCGCAATTCGGCAGGATTGTTTTACTTCGGGAGTAGCTCGTTCTCGGCGGATCAAACCGTCGGCTACTTCCTCACTCCAAGAGGCTCGGTTGTTGGCCTGCTCAAATCAGGGCAAGAGGTTGGCAATTGGTCGTGTGTCGGGGAGTGTGTTCGTATCGAACTCGCGCGGGCGGAGTCTGAATACCCAAGCTTCGAGGCGTTCATGTCATCCTTGCGAGCCGTCCGCGGCAAAGGTAGATCGAATGGCAGCGCCTAACCCATCCATCGAGCGGACGTACCACGGCGGGCTTCGCCCACCGCGGCCCGCCGCTCATGTCAAACGTTAGGCGCTTCATGACAAACCGACACGCCAAAAACGTCCCCGGAGACTTCTACGTCGAAGACGGCTGTTGCACCAGCTGTGATATGCCATTTCAAGAGGCACCGGGTCACTTTGAGTACGACGGCGATGGACACTGCTTCGTATGCAAGCAGCCATCGTCGGCTGAAGAGGTGAAAAGGATGGTCCGCGCAGTATGGGCGTCAGAAGTTAGCTGTATTAGGTACGCAGGCCATGAGCCAGGAACTCTTGAGCAACTCATCGCGGTGAAAGAGCAGGCGCAATGCGATGTGTTGTCGGGTGAAATCGAGCAACTGGTCTCCCCGCGAAAGGTTTGGTGGGCCCTATGGCGCCGGTGATGCCTAACCCATCCATCGAGCGGACGTGCCACGGCGGGCTTCGCCCACCGCGTCCCGCCGCTCATGTCAAACGTTAGGCGCCGAAAGCAAGAAATGAACGCAGTGGGTTTTCTCCTCGTCGGTGTCGTGGTCCTCATCGCTTGCGCACTTCCGCTCGCGGGGTACATCCTCCTCAAGGAGCGCACCGCAAACCTCCACAGAATATGGCACCTCGCTCTGGCAGGGAACAAACTTTCTCGTCTATACATGGCGCTTGTATGTTTGGCGTTTGCTCTAGCTGTTGTGGCTTGGCTTCTCGCCTTTGCTCAGCACAGAGCTACAAAGCGTGTCGCAAATGCGTCGCCTAACCCTTCCATCGAGCTGACGGCCAACGGGCTACGCCCGTCGACCGCAGCTCATGTCAAACGTTGGGCGGCTAAGGGGCGCTAGACGACTATGCGCCTTGGGCGTATAGTCCGCCAATGCTCACCGTCGTCGAAACCCTGCTCTTCCAGAAACAGTGGCCGCTCTACTGGACTGAGGAGGAACGAGGCGCTTTCGCCGCCTACATCGCGGAGCGCCCTACAGCCGGAGATGTCGTGCCCGAATCCGGTGGCATTCGTAAGGTGCGCTGGGGTCGAGCAGGTTCGGGCAAGTCGGGTGGTGTACGCGTGATCTATTTCACTCGCACCGCTGAAGGTGAGGTTGTCCTGCTCACGCTGTATGCCAAAGCCAAGACAGACAACCTCACTGGCCCCAAGCTGAAGGAGATCCGCCGTGCCCTCGAAGAGTAAACCCCTGAACGCCAAGGAACTGGCGGCATACGAAGCAAAGCGCGATCTGGCAGCAGAACTGCTCCAGTCCGTAAAGGAGATGAAGGCCGGGCAACTCAGTGTTGTCTCGTCGCCTGTCATTGAGGCTCGCAAGAAAACTGGCCTGTCCCAATCACAGTTCGCCGCGCTTATGGGCGTGTCTGTCCGCACGCTGCAAGGTTGGGAGCAAGGTCGCAAGCAGCCTAGTGGCGCAGCCCGCACGCTCCTTGCCATTGCCAGCACCAATCCCAAGGCTGTGCTCGCCGTAGCAGGCCACAAGTAAGCGTGCGAAGAAAGCCGCCCAACCCTTCCATCGAGAGGACATGCCCCGGCAAGCCGGGTCATGCCTCTCATGTCAAACGTTGGGCGTCTCAGGGGGCGCAGGCGTAAAATTCGCCAACTCTTTATACGGAGCTTCCTTATGTCCTCCTTTTCCTCAGTCGAAGCTGAAGCCCTTCTGCTTTCACCAGAGGAAAGGGCAACGCTTGCCGATCATCTGTTGGCAAGCTTGGCAACCGAGCGCGAAGTTGAAGATGCGTGGGCTGAAGAGATCAAAAGGCGCATTGCCGCCGTTGAGACCGGCGAAATGGCGTTGTCACCGGTCGAGCAAGCAATCGCTCGTGCACGCCAGAACCTTCAGTGAAGGTTTCCATTGCGGCTGAAGCCGAGCGGGAGCTCGTTGAAGGTGCTCGCTATTACGCAACGCAAGCGAACGCTGAGCTCGGTCTCGCTTTCATTTCTGAGTTCGAGCGCTCTGTAGAGGTTCTTCGGTCGCATCCTGAGCTGGGTGCACATTGGCGCTTCGAGACCCGCCGTATGCCGCTACGTCGCTTCCCCTACAGCGTCGTCTATCTGCTTCACCCAGGCGAAATCCGAATCGTGGCCATCGCCCATCAGCGGCGAAAGCCAGGCTACTGGAGCGGCAGGCAGTAGGCGCAGGCGTGCCAGCAGAGACGCCCAACCCTTCCATCGAGAGGACTCGCCCCGGCAAGCCGGGTCGAGCCTCTCATGTCAAACGTTAGGCCGCTGGTTTCCCGTGCGCAAAGTTCTCTTCATCTGCGGCAAGAACAAGTGGCGCAGCCCCACTGCGGAACAAGTCTTCTCTGAGCATCCAAGCATCGAGTGCACATCGGCCGGCCTGAGCCACGACGCAGAGGTTCCTGTGTCAGCCGAGCTTGTCGAGTGGGCTGAGCTAATCTTCGTCATGGAGAAGCAGCACAGGTCCAAGTTATCTGCGCAGTTCAAGCCGCAGCTGCAAGGCAAGAAAGTCGTTTGCTTGAACATCCCAGACAACTACAAGTTCATGGAGCCTGCGTTGCTCAAGTTACTTGAAAGCAAAGTCACGCCGTTCCTGCCAGCAGGTGGGCTTAGCTAGCCAGGCCGTGCGCCATGTGCCAGCGGCCTAACCCTTCCATCGAGAGGACGTCACAAGGGCTACGCCCTTGCGCCGCCTCTCATGTCAAACGTTAGGCGCCTGAAAACTCTCCAGCGACAAATCGCTTCAATCACAAGCCACACGAGTTCCATCAAGCACAAGGCGAGGTATGTTCCCTGGGTCACTAATTGGGCGGGCACTTGCAGTACTTTGGTTGCTGTGCGCAACAGGGCTTCTGGTCTTCGCTTACGTGCAGCAAGGCATACACGACATGCCGGTCGCTCTCACTTGGCTTCTGATCCTTCTGGCATTTCCTATCGGTTTCGTTGCCGCTCCGGCTGTCGGAGTAGTCTGGTCATCGCTGGCCACAATTGCTGGGCTGGCCTATCACCCCTTCTGGCACTCGCTGCCTCTTTGGGTAGTAGTTGTCAGCTTGGGTTACCTGCAATGGTTTGTCGTAGTTCCAAAGCTGTTCCGTAGGTTGTCTCGTGCGAGCACAGGCGCCTAACCCTTCCATCGAGAGGACGTCACAAGGGCTACGCCCTTGCGCCGCCTCTCATGTCAAACGTTAGGCGCCGAAAGGCCCATCCATGCGAAACACCGCTCCATTTGGATGCTTGAGGCTTGGTGGGGAATATCTTCGAGCCGCTGCGCTTGTACAGCCACCGCCAGAGAGCGCGGTTGAAGCAATGCGGCAACGACTTTCCTTTCCCGCATACTTTCTTGTCGGTCACGCCATCGAGTTGAGCCTCAAAGCATTCTTGCTTGGGCGCAATGTCGGCGTCGCCGAGCTACGAAGCCGCAAGTACGGCCGCAACCTTGAGGCTCTTCTGCGGGAGAGCCGGCGTCGTCAACTAGGCCGTGAAGTACGGTTGAGTTTGAAAGAGATTCAAGCGGTGCTTGTTCTGAATGAGTGCTACTCCGCAAAGGAACTTGAGTACGTCGTGGTCGGCTTTCGCTCGCTGCCGTCCTACGCGCTCATCCACACAGTGGCATCAAAGCTCAACAAAGGTCTCCTGCCATATGTTCAACGCGTCGGCGCCTAACCCTTCCATCGAGAGGACCCGCCCCGGCAAGCCGGGTCGAGCCTCTCATGTCAAACGTTAGGCATCGCATGGAACATGAGTGCCTTCGCTAAGAAACCTTATCTCCACGAATGCTAGGAGTCCGCGATGTTGGTGAAACGACATGCGCCTTCAGAATTGCCCAGCTTGCTTACCCAAATGTCGCAACCTGGGCACTCCGATCGGCAGTCCGAAATCTACTTAGTAACCTTTTGCCTTAACTGTCCAGATCCCTTTGGAGCATTGAATGCAGTTCTTGACGCTCCCAAAGGGATGACGGACGAAGAGATTGCAGAGCAAACGCTTTCCATGACTTCGCGTCGGATTGAAAGTGTTGCCACAGACGAGTTGCCGCTAAGTCATCCGCTCAGAAGTTGGAAAGTCGCGTAGTCGGCCATGGAGCAAACTCGAATCTCAGGTGGCAGGCCAAGAGCGATGCCTAACCCTTCCATCGAGAGGACGTCACCCGGCAAGCCGGGCGCCGCCTCTCATGTCAAACGTTAGGCGTCTTCAAAAATGAAGCTCTTCGACGACGATTTCGAGTCACTCGGTCAGTACCACGACATGTGGTCAACCGTAATCGTGAACGCGCCTGATGACTTCCACTCATTCGACGACACACCCGTCGATCAAGCACAAGCCCTAGAAGACGCTTTTTGTGCGCTCCGATCTGGCTTTCGTCTTGTGGAACGAAAGGTGAAAGATGAGCGCACGCGGCGGATCATGCGCGAGCTGATCGAGATGTCATACGAGGCATTTCGTGCGGGCGACTCGAAGGTCGGAGCGCATACCCTTCAAGAGTGCGAAGGCATGATCTGGCCAAGTCACGCTCTACGCGTTAAGTACGCCGTGGCTGCTGAGAAGCGCGCGTTTGGTGATGTTCAAACCTACCGCGACGTCAAGATCTCACCGTACCCCTATGAGGGCACCGAGGCCGATATGCGCGCGGGTATGCGAATCCTGTATGCCGCGGCGCAGAGCAGGTATCTGGATCACTTCTCAAAGCAGGAAGACTTCAAACCGTACATCCTGCTGCTGCAAGCAGATGATTCCATCCGAGAATTGAAGGCCCGCTCGTGGAAAGCAGCGAAGCAAGAAATTCGAACGCTCGCCGCAAGTGGCCAAACTAAAGCGTACGCAAGGGTCGAGGTAGTAGTCAGTGGAATGAGCGGCGTGCTGAGCTGCGATCTAGAGGAAGTCGGGGGTCCCCATATTTCGATACGCTGCTTAGTAAAGGACTATGTGTGCGAAGCCCCTCATTTCCACTTAGATGAGCCAAACGTTCTTTCACCAGACGCCTAACCCTTCCATCGAGAGGACTCGCCCCGGCAAGCCGGGGCGAGCCTCTCATGTCAAACGTTAGGCCTCACAGATGGAGTACCACGACCATTCGGCAGTCAATCTTGGCGACATCATCAGTGTCCCTGTCCCAGACGGAACGGCGAGAGCTCGCGTAGTGATGCTGGGTGATACCTACGAACACCTTGAGATCGATCCGCAGTTCCTCTCTTGGGTAAAGGCGGAGAAAGTTCTCAAGGTTGACTCCATCGTTGTGGAGTGGATCGCCAACAACGCGTTCGCGCACGACGACCCACGGTACGCACCAGTCGGCGGGTACATGTTCACGGCAGTAGATGAGTGGGTGAAGCGTGAGGCCTAACCCTTCCATCGAGCTGACGTGCCCCGGCAAGCCGGGTCACGCAGCTCATGTCAAACGTTAGGCGTCATCATGTCAGCAAAGCTACGAAACACTGACTCAAGGGAAGCCGTGAGCACGATCGCCAAATTTCTCATCCCGCTTTCTTTGCTCTCTCCCGCGCCCCTCCTTGCCGAAACAGTCACCACCGCAATTGGCACATTGGCCGCTCCCGAGGGCTTGAGGACTATCAGGCGAACCGAAAAGCTTGATCCTGACACCGGCAAGCCACATGGCTCAATTCTCTTTACCAAAGCAAACGATCTACCTCGGGCTGTATTCATCCTGATTTGGTCTTACTCAGACAACAAATCGTTTGACGCACTAGACATGGCCGTGAAGATCGGAAATCCCTTCGACAAGACACTAACTCGTCAGCGCGCAACGCAGGTAAAGGTTGGGGGCGTTGATGGTGGTCGGTACGAAGAAGTCCTGCAGAACGATGTGCGGGCTATCAGCTATGCGGTTGCCAATGGTCCCTATCGACTTGTGGTCTCGATGCAAGGGCCGATGGCCAGTCCGTACAAGGAGTTGACGGACGAATTTGCTCATGCCGTAGAAGAGTTTGTTTGGGCTAACCCGGACCCACCAATCGATTCCCTGCCCAAGCAACCGCCGCAGGAGTGAGGCTCACGCACATGACGCCTAACCCTTCCATCGAGAGGACGCTGTCCGGCAAGCCGGCCAGCGCCTCTCATGTCAAACGTTAGGTGTACGAATGCAGCCTGTTGAAAGCCGTGCAGTGAATCAAGCAGCGAGTCACGCGGAGTCGTGCCGTGCGGAGTTCTTCGCGGGTTGCAACTCGGTGTTGTTCGCACAGTGCTTCGCCAGCCGCGGCCCGTCCGCGCCCATCGGCGCGGGGTCAGCCGCGCTCAGTCACGCGAGCGGTGTTCGTGCGGGGTTCTGCGTGGGCCGTCCGTCCGCTGGCGGCCGGCGCACCGTTTGTGGCGTGCATGCGGGCGCTGCCGTGCCGGGTAGTCGCTCTGCGCTGCGTGGCAACGC
The DNA here is from genome assembly GCF_056675995.1 of Piscinibacter sp. PDB1-1. Lineage (NCBI taxonomy): Bacteria > Pseudomonadati > Pseudomonadota > Betaproteobacteria > Burkholderiales > Sphaerotilaceae > Piscinibacter > Piscinibacter sp. PDB1-1. The sequence goes on along the minus strand of NZ_JBWVZJ010000005.1, from coordinate 68,110 downwards.
CACAAGCCGTCTCGTGAGGCAGTGCTTTCTCGGCGGGGCGGGGCGCTCGCGTTCCAGCCGGCCGAGTACGGCCTGCCTAACCCTGCGCTCTAGCGGACTGCCTCCGGCAGCCGCTAAGCACGAACGTTAGGCCTCGCAAGTAGCAAGAGCCATGTACCTCGCAATCGTCACCGCGCTGATGTTGGTACTCCCGGTCGGGTCCATTGGCCTAGAAGTCGCCCTCGGCGGCCATGGCTTGTCAGCGCTACTGGTTGCAAAGTGGTTTGTCATCTGGTCAGTCGGTGCCCGGCTGTTCCTGGCGGGGCTAAGGCAGATTGTCCAGCCTCGCTACACAGCTGAAGTCATTCTTTCCCTCAAGCACGAGGAGTCGCATGTTCTTGTAAGAGAGCTCGGCTTCGCAAATCTCGCAGTTGGCCTCGCAGGCCCGGCAAGCTGGCTATTTCCAGCATGGGTTCCCGCAGTAGCTCTAACCGGTGGAGTCTTCTATTCTTTGGCTGGCATCAATCATTTGCGGCAGGCTCACCGAAGCAAGCTAGAAAACATTGCCATGCTCTCAGATCTCTTTGTAGGCTCGGTTCTTCTCGTCGCTCTGGTCTTCACGCTCACTTGAAGCAAGGCAACCAGAGTGCAGGCGCGGCCTAACCCTTCCATCGAGAGGACGTGCCCCGGCAAGCCGGGTCACGCAGCTCATGTCAAACGTTAGGCGTGTGAATGCAGCCTGTTGAAAGCCGTGCAGTGAGTCAAGCAGCGAGCCGCGCGAGTCAGTGCCGTGCCAGCTTCGTCGCGGGTTGCGGCGCAGTGCTGCGCAAGTGGTGCTTCGCCATCGCCGTACCGCCCGCGCCCTCCGGCGCGGAGCCAGTGAGTCGGCGCGAATCAAAGGCTGCGCGTGCGGTGCTCGGTGCGGGCCGCCCGTCCGCTGGCGGTCGGCGCACCGCTCGTTGTTCGCCACCACCAGCATCGGTGTTGTGCGAAGCGTGGCGCGTTGGCATTCTTCGGCACCATGCCGTCGGCACTGCCTTGGCCCGTTCACCCACCGCAGCGCTCGGCTCCACACCGGCCCTCTCGGGCGCTGCCTAACCCTTCCTTCAAGCGGACGTGCCTTCGGCACGCCGCTTAAGTCAAACGTTAGGCATCGCTGGAAGCAATCATGTTCTTCAAAAAGCAGAAACCATCACAGTCACCAACCGAGCATCCAACCGTGGCAACGTTCTGGGGCGCCAGCGATCGGATGATCTGCTGCAAAGGTGTCGGCGGAGAAGGCAACGAGTTCAACACTTCCAGCCACCCTCTGCTTGCTGCTCAGGGGTATGTCGCAACACTACAGGTATCCGCACCTGGCGCAGCACAAGGTCTGTTCATTCATGCCTTCTACAGTCGTCACTGGTCATTTGCGGTCAGCCCGTCCAATGAAGACTCTGACGAACTCCCAGATTGGCCAATCACGAGGGAGTGGGGAACCGTCAATCAACATTCGGAGACTCTCACCGTCAACTGCCCTGCAGGGTCAAGTGTTGTCGTTGTTGAAAGAATCGCGAGCGAAGCCTAACCCTTCCATCGAGAGGACGTCTTACAGCTGGCTGCGCCAGCTGCAAGCCGCCTCTCATGTCAAACGTTAGGCGCTGCGCATGCTCTTCGGTAATCTCGAAGCCTTCGCACTTGAAGCAGTCATCGAGCCAGGCCCAGAGTTATCGGCGATCGTCGGCAGCAATGTCACAGGTCGATTCCGGCTCTTCTTTGGTGGGCTCGAAGTTGGCGAGTTTGAAGAACCATGTTGCCTCTTGCGCCCATTGAGTCAACACCTGGTAGTCAAGTGCGCAAGCGCCAATGCACTCTGGTGCGAATCACTGGCAGACATGACTCCAAGTGCATGGTTCAGTCTCCTAGACGATTCGTTGTACCTCACCGGGATTCCAGCACCTTCGGATGTTTACTACCGCCTAGACTTTCTGACCAACGTCTCTGAAGCGCTAGACAACGTGAAAGGGTTTCTGGTTGGCCCTCCTGGCGACGCATTGCACGTCCTCCTTCAACTGCCAGAATCCGAAGCAATGCACCACAAGGTCATCACACGTCGTGAGTTCTGCGCCGTCTCATCTGAGTTTGCGGCATGGGTAAGGGAACAAGAGCATGAGCGTCTTCAAGGCAGCGCCTAACCCTTCCATCGAGAGGACGTCACAAGGGCTACGCCCTCGCGCCGCCTCTCATGTCAAACGTTAGACCGCAGAGCCTCACTTGAGCTACTCCTTTCGCATTCGATTCATTCGGTCTCCAACCGACACGATCCAGTCGGAGGAAGTCGAGTTGCAAGTGTCTGTTCCCGGTGAGAGCGCGTCGATCGCGCTGAAGAATCTGACGCCAAAACAACCAATCAAGGATGCCGAGCAGCTCGCATTGTCTGGCCACGGATATGCCTCAAGTCACGAGGCCCTTGAGGCTGGTCAGAAATACCAGTCTGCGCTGATGGTCGCGCTTGCGCGTGTTCGCGTCGGCGCTGACTTTGGTCAACGAGCTGCAAAAGGTGTCTATACGGAGCACGGCCTGAAATGGCTGGAACAGCAAGTCGGTCATCGCGTGCTCAACAGCGCCCACGGATTGATGGTCTTTGCCACTGATCCAAAGCCACGCTTTGCGGCAGCAAATGCCAAGATGGTCCGAGGCACAAACGCAGATGCCTTTCAGACCTTGCTGCTGGAAGCCATTGAAAAATGCCCCGTCCTTTCGAACAGGGAGCAACTAGCCTTCTCACTTTTCAATGCTTCCTTTTTCCAGCCAGGCGCCGACAGTCGCTTCATACTCTTAGTCATGGCAATCGAGGCACTAGTAGAGCCGCTACAGCGTTCGCCTGAAGCACGTTCGCACGCCGAGCAGCTAATTGCGCAAACTAAGTCAGCGAAAATTCCCGCGGCCGAACGAGAGTCGATGCTAGGTTCGTTGCAATGGCTTCTTCAGGAATCTATCAATCAAGCGGGAAAGCGCCTTGTGGTCGCCCGTCTCGGCGAGCGCGAGTACGGGGAAATGTCGGCAAGTAAGTTCTTCTCCCACGCCTATCAGCTGCGAAGCAACTTGGTCCACGGGAATCTTCCTTACCCAACGTTCGAGCAGGTAGGTAGCATTTGCGCTCCCCTTGAGGTCTTTGTCTCCGACCTTTTGACCAGCCCCGCACTTGGTCACCCTCAGTGAAGGTTGCCAACATGCGGTCTAACCCTTCCATCGAGGGGGACGTCCAAGGGCTGTCGCCCTTGGCCGCCCCTCATGTCAAACGTTAGGCATCGCATGAACCGCAGCAGAGTAGTTCGCAACGTACTGGTCGCTTTTGCATTGGCCGGAGGGCTTGTTCTTCTCGCAGCAGCCATGTCCTGGGGTTACTACTCCGAAGGAATTGGCCACTACGCAGCGGTCGCTCTGGCCAGCCCATTCATGGTTGCAAACCAAGTGAGCGCTGGAGCCATCGGAACTGCTATCGCCTTCGTTATCTACTTCGCGTTCAGCTTGTTGCTAGTTTCGCTAGTCAGCAAGTTGTCAAAGCGTTGAATTCGATGTTCGGCAGCGACCGAGTCACTTTCCACAAAGTCACGGCTCGCTCGCTGCCAATATGGGCTCCGCGCAAAGGCGCAAAACCAAATGCAAGAGGCCGTGCAGGCACCAGCTGCTACGCAGCACGTGCCGGCTTTGCAGGCGGCGCCACCCAACGCAAAATGCATGTAGGCGGTGGTGTGCAAGCAGCGCTGCCTAACCCTTCCATCGAGAGGACGTCGCCCGGCAAGCCGGGCGCCGCCTCTCATGTCAAACGTTAGGCATCTCGACAATCAGAGCTGCGCCAACATGACCACAACAAAGATGCTGGAGCACAGCTATCGCTCACTGGGTAGATGTATTTACTGCCTTGAGCCACAAACCCCTGAAAGCCTAACGGACGAGCATATCGTTCCACTGGCACTGAACGGCTCATTGATCATTCGCAAAGCAGCCTGCGAACCTTGTCGAGATCACACAAACAAGTCCTTCGAAAATGTCGCCTTGCAGGCCGACTTCTTGGTCCCCCGACTTTTGCTGGACCTTAAGAGGCGCAAAAAGTCAGTTCCAAAGAAACTTCCGCCGGCGAATGTCGAACTTCACGACGGCTCGAAAATCCTCTCAATCGAGCTTGAGCTTTCCCAATACCCCACACTGACAGCGTTTCACGTCTTTAAGCCAGCCGGACGACTGGTGGGTGTCGAGCGCTCAGGAGATCTTGATGCAATTCAGTTCGCGCTTACGAACTTGCCGCTGCCGAGATTGCTCGCATACAAAAAGGTAGAGACTCGACACGTGACTGACTTCACAGCCTTCGCGTTAACACTTGCCAAGATCGCGTATTGCTTCGCTATTGCCGAACAAGGAATCGACGCGTTCGATGGCGCAGCAATGCGCTCTCTGTTGCTTGGCCACCAAAATGACACCTTTAACTTTGTCGGGGGCCCGATCGACCCACATCCCAAAAGCCTGGAGAAGCTACATCACCTGTCCGTTCGCCAGCGCGGAGACTGGCTCACAGTAGTTGTTCATCTCTTCGCATCATTCGGGGTGGCGCCCTATGAGGTTGTAGTGGGGGCACTCATTTCCCAAGCTAGGCAGCGCTAGGCACCACGAGATGCCTAACCCTTCCATCGAGAGGACGCTGTCCAGCAAGCCGGCCAGCGCCTCTCATGTCAAACGTTAGGCATCGAGTGGCACAGGCATCAGGTCAACGCTTTCTCTATCGGTTAACTGCGGCACTTGCGCTGCCGGGCGGCATCTGGGCGGCGTTTGAGTTGTATGGCCTCACCTTGCGCGGCTCACAGATGCTCTTCTTCGCCATAGCGCACACCATGCTGCCCTTGCTACTGGCTGTTTGGCTCTCTGTCCCCGCCGGCGCTCTGTGGCTCGTTCAGTCAGCGGTGGCCCTGGCGCGCCCAAGCTACCAGGCAAAGCTGGTTGTCTCTCGCAGCGCGTTGCTAGTCTTTGTTGCTGCCATCTGCGTTCAGGCCGCGGCGCTCTCGTGGTACAGCGCGTGGTCGAACACAGCGCTACGGGTTCCTGTATGTCTCATTGGTCTTGGTCTTACAGCGCTCGCGCTTCGTTGGGCGTGGGCCGAGCTCTGGCGCTCACCCAAAGCAATCGGCGCGAGAATCGATGCCTAACCCTTCCATCGAGAGGACTCGCCCCGGCAAGCCGGGTCGAGCCTCTCATGTCAAACGTTAGGCATCGCAAAGGAGACGACATGAGCTACATCGATTGCTTCCTCGCGCCAGTCCCTCGCGCCAATAAGGCCGCGTACGAAGAACTGGCCAAGCTTTCTGCGAAGGTTGTCAAAGAGCACGGCGCGCTCAGCGTCATGGAATGTTGGCTCGATGAAGCAGGGCCAAACGCAGAGACGTATCACGGAGCGGAAACCAAGCAAACTCAGGTGGAGTACGGAAGCTTCGTTAAGGCCGTTGGCGCCAGACAAGACGAAACAGTTGTTGTTTCGTACGTGGAGTGGCCTGACAAAGCTACGCGAGACGCAGGCATGGAAAAAGTAACGAATGACCCGCGAATGCAATTTGGTGATCAGGCTCCCGCTTTCGACGGAAGGCGCCTCATTGCAGGCGGCTTCAAACCGATGCTCGGCGCCAGCGATGCCTAACCCTTCCATCGAGAGGACGTCAAAAGGGCTGCGCCCTTTCGTCGCCTCTCATGTCAAACGTTAGCCACTCAAATGCGCGAATCGGCCGTCCTGCTTCTGCTTGCAACGATCACGCGTATCGCGCAAGGCGATGAAACACAGCTCCCAGCAGAAGCGTTGGCAGTGGTTCGCGCCTATTCAGAGGCCCTCGCTCGCGGAGATTGCGTCTCTGTGCTGCGACTGACATCGCCCGCCGTAGTGAATCGGCTCGACACTCGAGGTGGAACGGAAGCCTTCTGCAACTACGTCGTGCAGCTCAAAGAGGAAGTGGTCAAAGATGAGATCGGCGCTCCCATTGCAGTTCGGGAACAGGGCAGATTCCGTATGGCCATGGTCCCAAACCTCAGAATCGCACTCAAGCCTTCTACGCACCCTTCGTACCCTACCGAGGGCGCATACGTTCTGCATTCTGATGACCGTGGCACCACTTGGTATGTGCTGGACCTTGGCTGCCTGGACGAGCGTTGGTTAACGGAGGTCTATCCACCCTACGATGGATCGCCTCCCGTGCCCAAACCCAATCCTCGTTTCCCCGAGACAAAATGACGCCTACCCTTCCATCGAGCTGACGTGGGAGCTTGCCTCGGTTTAGTTGACACTCTTGCCCAACGGAGAGAGTGACATGGGAACCCCAGGACCGCAGAAGGTCAACAGATTCGGGCTTGCATTCAAACCCCACGCCGTGCAGATGAGCAACCAGCCAGGTCTGTTGGTGCGAGACGTCGCCGAGTCGCTGTGCATCCATCCTCGCATGCTTTCGCGCTGGCGCCAGCAGGTTCACGACGTCGTGCTGACGGGAAAGGTGAACGAGCCAGATGCGCAGGTATGGGCCGAGTTGCAGCGGCTACGCGCTGTGGAGCAGCAGTACAAGCGCCTGCACGAGGGGAGCACGATCTCCTGAGAAAGTTGATCCGGTTCGCGGCCGATCTAATGAGGAAGCCTTTGACTTCATCGACGCAAACCGGCTTCGCCACACCCGCCGACTTCTTCGAGCAACTCACGCTCAACCACATCGCCGGTGTTTCGCTTCACGTTTGAAACTACCCAGGGCCGCATGCGATCAGTTGCCATTGTTCTAGCCGTTGCGTCGGCAACCTGCCTCTCAGGCGCAGCCTGGCTATGGGCAAAGACACTCACGTTCTTCCAGAGCAGCGAGTACGCTCCAAACTCACCGCATATGCCAAGCTACAGAGTCGGGGAGATCGAAGCCGATGGGACAGGGATCTTTGTGCCAGCCATGCTCCTACTTGTACTTGGCCTGTTCCTGGCGAGGTTCTCTTTCAATCTTTGGCAAGGCGAAAGAAAACGCCGAAGAGATGAAGACACCCACAGGAAGTGAGTAGCCTTGAAGAAAGGGCTCTCAACCAATCACAATCTTGATTTCGTTCGGGCTCAGCAGTTCTCTTGCCCGCATCGCTGGTGCCGGCCTTCCAACGCGCAGTCAAAAGAGACCTAGAGTGAATGTCGGTGCCGCTGAAGCGCCTATCTCGTCCATCGAGATGGCCGCCACCCGGCAAGCCCACCGCCGTTTATGTCAATCGTTAGGCATCGCAATCAAGATGATCAGCAGTTCTGTCAGGAATGCATTCATTTGTCTTTCAGTCTTCATCTCAACTCCACTCCCAGCCGTGACACCACTGACCCCGCGACTTGAGAACTCAACGCGAGTTTCTCTGGTCGCCAAGCTCTCTGAAGTTGGCTTTCCGGAGGTCGGTCAAAACAGCCTCGTCACCGCCATCTCGTCTGCACTTGGCTTTGAAGCGGCCGACAACCAGTACAAGTCAGAACTGCCATACGCTCACATTCCGATCGTTCTGGCCGTATCAACCAGGTTGTCGGAGCAGTGCTCCTTGATCAAGGCCGTCGCAACCGGTAGACCGAATTCTTCCTACGCAACTACAACCGTCACGGGAACCTACTGTGTCGTCGGCGCCGCAGAATGGAAGTCGGGCGATCAGTTGGTCGAAGTCGAAGCCAGGTGAACAGCGGCGTCAATCTCAACGCGCCGATGCCTCAACCTTCTATCGAGAGGACGTCGGAGCTTGCCTCTCATGTCAAATGTTGGGCGACCACCACCAACCAAGTTCAGAGACACGTGACCCCATCCAACAAGACCCTGCTGCACCCAATCCTGGGGACCCTTAACTGCATATATGCCTATGAGGTCAACCCAATGTGGCTTCCTAAATTCGGGCTCCTGGAGTTGCCACCGCCTATAGGAGAAATCTGGGAGTTGCCGGAGAGGCTCGACTTTCTTGGCTCACCGTCGTCGCTTGCCGTATCGATCTACTCCGCAGACTGGGCTGAGGTTCTCGCCGGCAAACGAAAGGACGGCGAGTTCACGGCGCAACAGATCGAGACGTACGAAGAATACGTTCGCAATGCTGCGTCTATCGAAGCACAAGTGAAAGAGGCGTTGTTCAACCACTATCACGAGTGCATTGAATCAATCGAATACCCGTTCGCAGAGTTCGCACCAGTGAAGTCGGCTGCCGAACTGCTGCCGTTGTGCAAAGAGTGGCAGGCCGCAATTCACTGGCAGAGCTCACCTCCAAGGCGGCTGGAGATTTCATGCTCTTGCCCATGGGAAGAGGAGCACGGGTTCGTCGCGGAGTTTGAGAATGGGAAGCTTGAGCGCGTGGAGTAGTGGCATGGCGCCTGACTTCCAATGCCCAACCCATCTGTCGATTCAAACGTTGGGCGGCGAAGCCAACTCAAATCAGGTGTGCAACATCGCAGGCTGATCGTCTCGGGGATCGAACGACTCCTTCCGGGATGCGAAGCGCCGGGACGAAGGGCTAAAACGGGTTGAAGACCCCCCCGGAGCGCGCACCCGCCCAAGCGCGTACGATGCGCCGCGCCCTCCCCCCACCGAAGCAGTACCTTGCCTGACGTCAAGCCTCACCCCATCCTTACCGACCGCAAGGTCGTCTTTCTGCTCGCCCTCTTCTGCTGCCTGCTGTGGGGCAGCTCGTACCCGGCCATCAAGAACGGCTACGCGCTGTTCGGCATCGCCGCGGGCGATGTGGCCACCAAGCTCGTGTTCGCTGGCTGGCGCTTCTTGCTCGCGGGGCTGCTGCTGATGGCGTATGCCGTGGCCAGCGGCAAGCGCGTGGGCGGCTATTCGGGGCGAGCGCTGGGGCAGTTCGCGCTTCTCGGGCTGTTGCAGACCACCTTGCAGTACGTGTTCTTCTACATCGGCCTGGCCTACACGACCGGGGTGAAGAGTTCGATCATGAACGCCACGGGCACCTTCTTCAGCGTGCTGCTGGCCCACTTCATCTATCACAACGACCGCCTGAGCTACAGCAAGACGATCGGCTGCGTGGTGGGCTTCGTAGGCGTGATGGTGGTCAACGTGGGCGCCGACCTGGGCGGCCTGCTGCGGTTCGACTTCACGCTGCTCGGCGAAGGCTTCGTTGTGATCGCGGCGGCCGTGCTGGCCGCGGCCAGCATCTACGGCAAGCGCATCTCCGCCGGCATCGACCCGATCGTGATGACGGCCTACCAACTCGCGGTCGGCGGCGCTGCGCTGCTCGCGCTCGGCTATGGCTCAGGCGGCGCGTTGCACGGCTTCACGCCCGCATCGACCGCGCTGCTGGCGTACTTGGTGCTGCTGTCGTCGCTCGCGATCTCGATCTGGAGCCTGCTGCTCAAGTACAACCGGGTGAGCATGGTCACCGCCTTCAACTTCATGGTGCCGGTGTTCGGCGCGGTGCTGTCGGCGATCTTCCTCAACGAGAGCATCCTGGAGTGGCGCAATGGCGCCGCCCTGGTGCTCGTGTGCCTGGGGATCTGGCTGGTGACCAAAGAGCCGGCGGCGGGGCGCAGCGAGCGGGGCTGATCACTCTGCGCCGTCTGCAGGGGCCGCGCTGGCCCCTTGCGGCCGACACGCGCGCGCCCACAAGCAAGAACGCCGACCGTCACCGGTCGGCGCTTCTCTGGCAACGAACTGGCTCTGCTACGCCGGCAGCATCGCCAGCACTGCGTTCGCGCCGTTCAGCAGTTCCTGAGCCGACACCTGCGACAAGCGGCCCCTGGATTGCAAGGCCTGCACCGCATGGATGTAGTGCTCCATCGTGTGCCGCGCAAGGCGGTTGGCGATCACCTGCGCCTGCCCACCAATGGCTTCACCGCGTGCCACGAGCTGGATGAATGCAAGCACCTTGCCGGCGAGCTCGTCGTCGAGGCCGGTGGTGTACAGGTACACATAGCTCGCCTCGACCAGGTCGAGCGAGGCGCGGCAGACCGCGCTGCAGGGCGCGCTGCCCACGACCGAGGTGGCGGCGAGATGGCGCGTGCGCGCTGCGTCTTCCTTGAGCACATAGCCGGCACGCACGGTCTCGTTGACTTGCGCCATCACGGGCGACACATAGCTGCCATGCGTGGGGTAGAGCTGGTCGATCACGTTCTGCTCGAAAGGCAGGTAGGTGCCGTACAGGATGCAGAAGGCCGCGCCGGTGTTGGCGCCGCTGTTGGTGGCGGTGGGCACGGCGAACTCGGCGAGGCGGATGCCGCCCAGCGCGTTGCCGCGCGCGTCGCGCTGGATCACGGGGCCGGCCGTGGTGATCGGCGGCGCGCTCGGCGGCTGCACGCCTTCGCGCACCCAGCGCACCATGTGGTCGAAGACGGCGTTCGTCACGTACTGCACCGGCACGCGCGGGTACGGCGGGTTGGTGCAGTCACCCAATGTGGGCGCCACGCCATCGCGTTGCAGCAGCGGGCGCGAGTTGAGCACGGTGCGGCGGCCCGAGTGGCTGGCGCCAGCCACCTCCCAGAAGCGAAAGAGCGGCGTGTCGGGCTGGCGTGCGGCCACCTGCGGCGGCACGTCGGTCTCGGAGATGAGCTTGAAGATCGGCACGGTGAGATCGGTGCGCACCGCCCCGCCGCCGATATAGAGCAGGTAGGCATCGACCGGGTCGCCGATGAGCGGGTGCAGCGCGTTGATGAATACCTGCAGCCGGCCCGCCGATTGCGAGGCGCCGATCGCGAACACCTGCTTCACCTGCAGCCTGCCCAACGGGCGCACGCCAACCGGCTGGCGGATGGCCTGCAGCGCTTGTGCGTAGATGTCGTACGAGAGTGCGTCGTCGACGATGGCGCCGTTGGCCGTCACGTCGAGCGTGCCGTAGCGCAGCGGGCTCCAGTTCTTCGTGCCATTGGGCACGCCCTGCACGCCCACGCGCTGCGCCGAGATGCCGACCCAGGAGTAGCCCGAGCGCACGATGTGCTCGAACGAGGCGCCCCACATCGCATCGAGGTCGTAGCCGGCAGTCACGTTCTGCCACTCGGCGAGCACGGTGCCGTTGAACTTCCATGGCGCGACCGGGCGGCGCACCAGGATGCGCGTACGGTAGGGGTGGCCGCTGTCGACCACGCTGCCATTGGTGCCGATGGGCACCGCGGTGTTGAAGCGGCTGGCCGTGCCTTCGATGAAGAACTCTTCTTCCACGTAGCCGACCGCGGCCAGGTTGTGCATGGTCGACATCCACGGGTAGTCGCGCGTGGCGCTGCCCGGCGCGGCGTTCACGGGGATGGGGCCGGTGACGGTGGGGTTGGCCACGGCGGCCGTGGCATCGGTGTGGAGGAACAGCGTGGTGGCGGTTGCAAACAGCGCGACAAAAGACGCCGAGGCCACGGCAGCGCGCACCCGCGCAGCGAGGTTCAGGTTCATGCGTGTCTCCGTTGTGTGGTGTTTCGAGGGGCGCGCTTCTCGAACGGGAACTCGAACGGGAAGGCGCGCAGACTCTAGACCCGCGCTGGAGACGAAGTGATGTGAGGTCGCGCCGACGGCGTGGATATTCCGGCGAGCGGAATTGCTGCAACCGCGCCGCGCAATGCACGACAGCCGCTATGCCCTCTCCTCACCCTCTCGTCAGTTGGCGCGCAGAACGGCCGGCGGCGTCCAAGTCCCGTCGGTCGCAGCCTCTTTCGGCCAGTAGGCGCGCACGTAGAGGGAGAAGTCGCCCTTGGGCGCGGGCAGCCAGTTGGCGCGCTGCGTGGCGTCCTTCGGTTCGTCGGCCTGCACGTAGATGGTGAGCGAGCCGTCGGCAGCGTGTTTCAGGCCCTTGTTCTTCGTCCCCACCGAGAAGCGGTTGATCGGGTTGGCCTCGAAGAAGTGGTACGCGTTGTAGATCGACAGCGACCAGAAGCCGTGCACCGGCGGCGTTTCGCCCTTGGGGAAGGTGACGGTGTAGCGCTTGGCGCTGTTGAGCCGCGCACCGTTCGCATCGAGGTCTTGATAGAAGTACTTGGTCTCGTTGGGCGCGTTGACCATGATGTTCGATTTGGCGACCGCGGTGCGGGTGAAGTAGTCGGTGCCGAAGGCCGCTTCGTTGGAGATGGTGCTCCAGTGGTGCGGCAACTGCTGCCCGTAGTTGCGGAACTGGAACAGCGGCGTCACCAGGCGCTCTTCGGATTCCCTCGCGCCATCGGTCATGGCCTGCTTGATCTTCGGGTCCGCCTTGGCCGCGGCGAGCACGGCGTTGACCTGCGCGTAGCGGGCCTCCTCGCCCGGCAGCGGCGGCGCATCGGCCAGCACGGCGGGCAGTTCGTCGACGAACTTCTCTGGGATCACCCATTTGGCTTCTTCTTCCCCGCCACCGGAGGGCGCCGCCACACGCGGCACCTTGTGCCAGTCGCGCGTCTTCACGCGGCCGTCGTACTCTGCCAGCGGGTACATCTGGATTCCTGGCAGCACGCCCTGGATGGCGCGCTTGTCCTCGGGCGTGTCGTCTTGAAAGATGCGCGGGGCGATGAGCGCCGTGTTCGTCGACGCGCGGAAGACCTTGGTGATGCCCTTGGGCACCTCACCCTTCCAGTCGGGCCCCACCAGCAGATAGAAGCCTGGCGTGCTGCCGTACATCTTGCCCAGTTGCGCGAAGCTGTCGGTGCGCAGGTCAACCACCTGGTACACCCAGAAGCGGCTGCCGAAGTCGGGCACCTGCACCACCACGGGCGACACGTCGAGTGCGATCGAGCCGATGCCGTACACCACGTCTTGATTGGGGCACGCCAGCGCGCGCTCGGTCGGATCGACGTAGTCGGTCAGCATCACGAGACGGTTCAACGGGGCATCCATCAGCGGCCCGGAGTACACGATCTCCTTCACGCTGGCGAAATGAAGCCGGCGGTTGTACATGTTGACCATCGGCCAAGCCCAGAAGTAGGCGTCGCGGCCGACATGCTTCGCGTACTCCTCGGTGACCTTGACCCGCGCGTCGGGCCCGGGCGGGAGTGCACGCGACCAGCCGGGCGATGGCGCGACGGAGGCGCTCTGCGCCTGGGCCGCGCCGAACGCCGCGGTCAGCACGGCCACGGCAATCAAAGGGGCAGCAGGGCGAATGGACATCTGCGTCATGGTCAGGTTCCTTGCGTCAGAGACGATGCGCGGACGATGCTAGTGAGGCGAGGTGGCATGGTCAAGCGAAGGCGCGGCGTGCATCGCGGCCGGGGACGGATCTGCACCAAAGGGCAGGTGCCTTGCCCGATAGGTGCACCGTTCAAGCCAGGCCAAGCGCCTGGCCGCGCCGCGCCAGCGTCAGGTCGCGAAACGCCCGCGCCCTTCGGCCTTGGCCTTGTAGAGGCGCGTGTCGGCGCGTTCGATCAGCTCACGCCAGTCGCCGTTGCCCGCCTCGCCCAGGGCCACCCCCACGCTGGCGCCGATGGCCAGCGTGAGCGAGCCCACGATGAAGGGCGCATGCGCCGCCGCGACGATCTTCTGGGCCACCGCATCGGCATGCACCCGGTCGCGGATGCCCACCAGCACCACGGCGAACTCGTCGCCGCCCAGCCGTGCCACGGTGTCGCTCGGGCGCACCGTGCCGAGCAGGCGTTTGGCAAACGCCTGCAGCAGCTTGTCGCCCACGGGGTGGCCGTGCGTGTCGTTCACCGGCTTGAAGTGATCGAGGTCCACGTACAGCAGGGCGACGCCGGCGAGGCCATCCGACTCCTGCGCTGCCAGTTCGAGGCAGCGCTCGAAGCCTGAGCGGTTGAGCAGGCCGGTGAGCGCATCGCGCTGGCTGAGTTCGATCAGGCGGCCCTCTTCGCGCTTGTGGTGGCTGATGTCCTGTCCGATGCCGATGAAGCCTTCAAGCTGCCCCGCATCGTTGAACATCGGGATGTAGCTGATCGACAGGTGCTGCGCCACATCGTGGCCCGGGTACTCGCGCTCGAAGCTGACCGACTCGCCCGCGAGTGCGCGCTCCATCCACGGCAGGCTGCGCGTGTGGTCGGCCGGCGTGAGCACCTCGCTCACCAGGCGCCCCACGAGTTCGCTGCGCGGCTTGCCTGCCCAGCGCTCGAAGCCGCTGTTGACGTAGCGGTAGCGGCGATCGGCGTCGACCACCGCCACGAAGCCGGGCATGGCCTCGGTGATCGCGCGCAGCACCGCCGCCTGGCGCTGCTGTTCACGCTTGCTGTCGATCTCGCGCGTGATGTCGCGCATGATCCCCGAGAAGCGCGTGATCTGGCCCTGGCTGTCGCGGTGGCCGATCACCATGTGGTTGACGGGCACCCGAGAGCCGTCGCGCCGGAAGAAGCTGGTCTCGCCGATCCAGATGCCGTGCGCCTCCACGGCCGGCATGACCACGCCGGCCAGCAGATCGTTCGTCTCGGGCGTATTGAAGTCGCTGAAGCGCAAGCCATCGAGCGGCGCGTCGGGCGCGATGCCGAGCACCGCGCGCGCCGCGGGGTTGAGGTAGGTGAGGTCACCTCGGCGCGTGGTCTGCAGCACGTAGTCGCTCGTGTTCTCGAAGATGGCGGTCAGCTCGCGCAGCGCGTCTTCGAGCTGGCGGCGCTCGGTCACGTCACGCCCCACCGAATGCAGCATGGGTTCGCCGCGGCGGCCGAGCTGCAGGCTGTTGGTCCACGAGACCCAGCGCTCGGCACCCTCGGGGTTGAGCATGCGGTTCTCTGAGGTGTACGGCACACCGGTACGTATGACTCGGGCAAGTTTGTCTTCGACGGCTGCGCGATCGGGCGGGTACACGTGGTCGAGCAGGTTGGCGCCCAGCAGCTGCTCGGCCGTGACGCCGAAATGCCGGGCATACGACGGGTTCACATACGTGAGCCGGCCATCGGGCGTGGCCAGCGAGACCATCTCCGTCTGGTCTTCCAGGATGCCCTTCATCTTGCGTTCGCTGGCCACCAGTCGCATGAGCACCGGCTGCACCACGCTGCGCAAGGCATAGATGGCCAGCGCGACGATGAGCGCCATCACGCCGAGCAGGAGCGCGATGCGCTTCTTCAGGGGTGCATAAAGCGTGTCGAGATCGGTCTTGTAGCCGAGCGCGAGGCCATAGTCCTTGAGCGGCGCGTAGGCGCTGAGCACGTCCTTGCCCCGCGGGTCGCGCGCGAAGAGCACGCCGGTCTTGCCGTCGAGCGCGCGCGCGATGGCGCTGCCGGCCTCGCCTTCCATGTCGCGCAGCGGGAGCTCGAAGTGCTGTGACCGAAAGCGCGTGGCGGCGCACACCGCGCGGCTGCCCTCGCGGCCGCACAGCGCGGCGTCGGAGGTTTCGTCGGCGCGGCGCATCTGCACCAGCAATTGATCGACCAGCGGCAAGGGCTGTTCGGTGCGCACGCGCCCAACCGTGCGGCCGTTCTCATCGAGCACGGGCGACTCGGCCAGCAGGTGGTAGCCTTCATCGCCCCAGGCCAGCGTGGCGCTGCGCCCGGGCACATGCAGCGCATGCAGCAGCTTGGCGTGCCCCTGCGTCGAGCTGCCCACACTCACCACCAGGCGGTCCTGCGCGTCGTAGAAGACTGCGGCGCTCACTTCGTTGTGCAGCAGGTTGTTCGCGAGGCTTTGCAGCGCGGCGCGCGCCGCTGCGTCGTCCGGGTGGGCCGACAGATGCGCGAGGCCGCTGCTCACCAGCGGCCGC
Organism: Piscinibacter sp. PDB1-1; assembly: GCF_056675995.1. Taxonomy (NCBI): domain Bacteria; kingdom Pseudomonadati; phylum Pseudomonadota; class Betaproteobacteria; order Burkholderiales; family Sphaerotilaceae; genus Piscinibacter; species Piscinibacter sp. PDB1-1. The sequence continues at coordinate 52,546 of NZ_JBWVZJ010000005.1, read as the reverse complement.
GTGGCAAGGGTCTCGGGATAGAGGAGCGCCACATCGAGCGTGTGTGCGAGCGAGGTGGCGTTGTTCACCGCCGACTGTTGCAGCGAGGTGGCGAGCACTTCTTCGAAGGTGACGCGCATGGTCCAGAAGCCTGCCACGCTGGCAGCGAGCGCGAGCAGCAGCACCACCGCAAGTGAGCGGCGCTGGATGCGCCTGGCGGCATCGTTCAGGTCGAAGCCCAGCCTGCCTTCGCGCAGCGCCCACAGGGCGATCGCCGCCACCGCGAACCCGAGCGCGGTGGCCGGGCGCAGCACGTTCGCGTTGGCAAATTTGTAGAGCGTGGCGAGGCCGAGAAAGTGCCCCACCAGGCCGGCCACACCGATCAGTGCCACCACGACATTCGCGATGCGGTAGGCCTGATCGCGCCGCGGTGAGCGCGGGCCGCGCAACAGCCACAGCGCGACGCCGCATGCGAGAAAGCCGATGCAGGCGTTGGCCGAGAGCCGGCCCGGGTTCGGCTGCTGTGGCGTGGGCACGCTGCCGGGGCTGGCGATGTCGATGCCCAGGTCGATGCCGAAGAGGATCTCGCAGAACTGCAGGGCAGACACCGCCACCAGCAGCGTGATCGCCACCGCGCCGAGGCGGCGTGCCGCAGCCCGATCCGACTGCGCTGCGTAGAGGCCCAGGCTGGCCGCGCCAAAGAGCAGCGGGTTGGCGAGGCCCACATCGCGCGAACCCGGCACCCAGAGGGCAACCGACTCCCACGGGAGCAGCCAGCGCGCCGCCGTGAGAGCAGCCAAGCCCGCCAGCAGGGCGGCGGCGATGCGAGGGGCCGTCCAGGTCGAGCGATCCATGTGCTGCTGCGCGGCCGCCCGGTGGCTCACCGGGGGCGCGGCGCCTCCATCACCAGCCGAATGCCGACCAGCGGGTAGCGGGTCGCGGTGGTGTTCCAGTTGCGGTAGCTGCACCGTGCGTAGATCGGCCAGGTGTGCCACGAGCCACCGCGGCGCACTTTCACGCTGCCGTCGGCCGGGCCCTGCGGGTCGTCGGCATCGGCGCGGCCGTAGTAGTTCTCGTCGTGCCAGTCGGACGTCCACTCCCACGCGTTGCCGTGCATGTCGTAAAGGCCGAACGCATTGGGCGCAAAGCTGCCCACCGGCGCGGTGAATGCAAAGCCATCACGCACCGGCAACGCCTGCAATTGCCACTGCGGCCAGTTGGCGGCTGCGTCGATGTCGAACACGTTGCCCGTGCGGGCGAGCGTGGCTGGGTCATCTCCGCTGGCGAATTGCGATTGCGTGTCGGCGCGGCAGGCGTACTCCCACTCGGCCTCGGTGGGCAGGCGGTACACGCGCTTCTCTGTGGTGCTCAACCAGTCGGCGAGCGCCACTGCGTCATTCCAGGTGACGTTGACGACCGGGTGCGCATCGGTCTGCGCAAAGCCCGGGTTCTGCCACGAGTAGCGCGGGTTGCGGCCTTCGAAGGCGTCGCCGCGCCGCGTGGTGGCGGGGTCGTACTGCGGGTTGTAGCCGTAGCCGCCTGTGCCGTCGGAGATGGATTCGGGCACGTACTTCGAGGCCTCGACGAAGCGGCGGAACTGGCCGACCGTGACCTCGTGCCGCGCCATGTAGAACGGCCGGTTGATGCGCACCGGGTGCGCGGGCCGTTCGTCGCCCAGCTCCTGCAGGCGCTTGGGGTCGACGTTCGGGAACAGGCGCGCCATCTCGGCATTGGTGGCCGAGTTGCCCATCACGAAGCCACCCGCCGGCACCAACGCCATCGACATGCCCAGGCTGTTGTTCACTTCCATCGGCAACGGGGGCGGGCTCGCACAGCCGGCCATTGCGGCGGCCGCGATGGCCAGGGAGATGTGGGTGCCGAGCTTCATGCGCCTCCTCGCTATCTATGTATGGATTGCGGGCCTCACCCTACCAGAGGCCCCGCGCCTCTACCATCCGGTGATGCTGACAAGCGCTCAACTCCTGGCCTTCCTGCTCACGGCGCTGCTCATCACGGCATCACCCGGCCCTGACAACCTGATGGTGCTCGGCATCGGCATGGCGAAGGGTCGGCGCCAGGGCATGGCCTTCGGCCTGGGCTGCGCGCTCGGCTGCCTGAGCCATACGCTGCTGGCCGTGATCGGCGTGAGCGCGCTGATCGCCGCATCGCCCGTAGCCTTCACCGCGTTGCGCTGGGCGGGCGGGCTGTACCTGATGTGGCTAGGCGTGCAGGCCGTGCGCAGCACCATCGGCAGCCGCGGGCCGGCTCAGCAGCTCGATGCCGCGCCGGGCGACGCCACGCTGAGCGCGCTGTTCTGGAAGGGCGTGCTTGCGAACGCGATCAACCCGAAGGTTGTGCTCTTCTTCCTGTCGTTCCTGCCGCAGTTCGTGGTGCCTTCACAGGGCCATGTCGCCGCGCAACTCGGCGCGCTCGGCCTGGTGTTCACCGCGCAGGCCGCCTTGCTGTTCGGCTTGCTGGGCTACTTCGCGGGGCACGTGGGCGGATGGCTGCGGCGCACGCCGCGCGCAGGCCTGTGGCTCGATCGCATCGCCGGGCTGATCTTCGTGGGGCTCGGGTTGAAGCTCGTCGCCGGGCGCTGACTACGCCTCTTTGCGCGGCTGCGGCCGCATCAAGCCCTCTTGCGCCACCGATGCGACCAGCCGCCCATCGCGCGTGTAAATGCTGCCACGGCAGAACCCGCGTGCGCCGCGCGCGGCGGGCGAGTCGGTCACGTAAAGCAGCCACTCGTCCATGCGGAAGCTGTCGTGGAACCACATCGCGTGGTCGAGGCTCACGCCCTGCACGCTGCCGTTCATGAAGCTCAAGGCATGCGGCAGCAGCGCCGCGTTGAGCAAGCCGAAGTCGGACGAGTAGGCCAGCATGGCCTGGTGCAGCACCGGGTCGTCGGGCAGGTGGTCGGCGGCACGGAACCACGAGTTGTTCGCGGGCTCGCGCACCGGCGGGTCCATCGGGTCCCAGGGGTTGCAGGGGCGGATGTCGATCGCGGTTTCGGCGTGCAGCACCGCGCGCACGCGCTCGGGCAGGCGGTCGATGTTCTTGCGTCGCATCTCGTGCACGCTCATCAGACCCTCTGGCGGCGGCGCCTGCGGCATCGTGGCCTGGTGTTGCGGGCCGTCTTCGCTCACATGGAAAGACGCTGCGAAATTGAAGATCGGCTGGCCGTGCTGGATGGCCACCACACGCCGCGTGGTGAAACTGCCTCCGTCGCGTATGCGCTCGACGTCGTAGACGATCTTGGCCTGCTTGTCGCCTGGGCGCAGGAAGTACGCATGCAGCGAGTGCACGCGGCGGCCGGCTTCGACGGTGCGCGCAGCCGCCATCAGCGCCTGGCCGAGCACTTGGCCGCCGAACACACGGGGGCTGCCGGTGTCGCCGCTGATGCCGCGAAAGATGTTGTCCTCGAGCTGCTCGACCTGCAGCAAACCGACCAATTCCTGCACTTGGGTGTTCATGCATCGGATGATCGCACCGATGCCTGGCACGTACCATCGCAGCTCGTGATGCAACTCGAGAAGCCGTAATGACGATCACGCACTTCCTTCGTTCCCCTCTGGTTCTGGCGCTGTTCGTTGCCGCTGCGGGGCCCGCCATGGCGCAACAGAAGCCGCTGCCCACGCTGCAGGAGTGCGCCGCCATCGGCCAGGCCGCCGACCGCCTGGCCTGCTACGACCGGCTCGCAGGCCGCGCGCCGGCCACACCCGAGCCGGCGAGCACGCCGATCGAGGCGATCACGTCGACCAAGCCTTCCTCCGAGATCGCACCGAAGGACGTGGCCACCACGCCGGGCACCGAACAGACGGGCACGCCCAGCCTGCTCTCCAAGTTCTGGGAACTCGACGCAAAGGACAAGCGCGGCACCTTCAACCTGCTCGGCTACCGCAGCAACTACCTTCTGCCGCTGCATGCCACCAACCACGTGAACCGCAGCCCACAGTCACCCACGCAGGCGCCGGTCCCCAAACCGAACTACCGCAACGTGGAGGCCAAGTTCCAGATCTCGTTGCGCACCAAGGTCTTGCAGGACGTTCTGCTGCCTGGCGGCGACGTGTGGCTCGCCTTCAGCGAAGTGGCGATGTGGCAGATCTATAACGGCTCGGACTCCAAACCCTTTCGCAACACCGACTACGAACCCGAGGCCATGTACATCCTGCCCACCTCGGAGGGCCTGCAAGACCTGCCCTGGGGCTGGAAGTGGCGCTACAGCCAGTTCGGCATGGCGCACCAGTCGAACGGCCAGTCCGACCCGCTCTCGCGCAGCTGGAACCGCGCCTACCTCGGCGCCGGCATCGAGCGCGGCGACTGGACACTCAACGCGCGCTTCAACCAGCGTTTCAACGAGCCGAGCGATCGCGACAACAACCCCGACCTCATCGACTACCGCGGCCGATTCGAGTTCGACGTGAGCTGGGCACCGGGCGCGGCGACCGCGTGGCTGCAGCTGCGCCCGGCCTCGAAGGGCACCTCGCTGCAGTTTGAGTGGACGTACCCGGTGTTCCGCGACCAACCCAACGGCGTGCGCTGGTTCGTGCAGGCCTTCAGCGGCTATGGCGAGACACTGACGGACTACAACTTCCGGCAGAACAGCGTCGGGTTCGGCCTCTCGTTCCTGCAGTTCTAGCTGCTCCTCACGCAGCGCGGCGCACCCCATCGCGCCACTCGGCCATCAGGCCTGCCCATTTCCCGCGCGCCGCCGCGAGGTGGCGCTCCTTCACGTGGCCGTAGCCGCGGATCTCCTCCGGGATCTTCGCCACCGCGATGGCCTGCGCGTGGTTGCCGGCGTTCAGGCCTGACAGCAGTTCGTCGATGCTCGCGCGGTACTCCGCGATCAATGCGCGCTCGGTCTTGCGCTCTTCAGTTCGGCCGAAGGGGTCGAAAGCGGTACCGCGCAGGCCCTTGAGCTTGGCGAGCACGCTGAAGGCGGATCTCATCCACGGGCCGTAGCGCCGCTTCATCAACTCGCCGCGCTCGTTCTTCTTTCCAAACAGCGGCGGGGCGAGGTGGTAGTTGAGCGTGTAGCCGCCCTCGAATTGCGCGCTGATCTTGTCGGCGAAGCTCTTGTCGGTGTGCAGGCGCGCGACCTCGTACTCGTCCTTGTAGGCCATCAGCTTGAAGAGATAGCGTGCCACCGCCTCGGTGAGCTTCGTGCTCGCAAGCGGCGCCTCGGCGGTACGCACCTTGTCGATGAACGCGCGGTACTGCGCGGCGTAGGCCGCATTCTGGTAGCTCGTGAGGAAGTCCACGCGCTTGGCGACCATCTCGTCGAGGTTGACCGAGGGCTTGCGCACGAACTCGATCACCTGCGCCGGCTGGCCCAGCGCCTGCACCGCGCGCAGATCGTGCGCGGCGCGGCGGCCCCATTCGAAGGCGGCCTTGTTGTTGTCGACCTGCACGCCGTTGAGCTCGATCGCGCGCATCAGCGCATCGTGGCTCAGCGGCACGCGGCCCTGCTGCCACGCATAGCCCAGCATCAGCGGGTTGGTGTAGATCGAGTCGCCGAGCAGCTGCACCGCGAGCTGTTCGGCGTCGAGCATGCCGACCAGGCCTGCGCCGGCTGCGGACAGCACTGCCTGCTCGCAGTTCGCACCGGGGAACTGCCAGTCGGGGTTGGTGACGAAGGCCGCCGTGGGCGAGCCGTGGGTGTTCAGCGCCACGTAGGTGCGGCCCTCGCGCACCACGGCCAGCGTGCTCTTGTTCGCGCCGACGATCGGGTCGCAGGCGATCACGAGATCGGCCTCGGCCGTGCCCACCTTGGTGGTGTAGATCGCGTCCATGCTGTCGGCGATCTGGATGTGGCTCCAGGTGCTGCCGCCCTTTTGCGCGAGGCCGGCGGCGTCCTGCGTGACGATGCCCTTGCCTTCGATGTGCGCGGCCATGCCGATCAGCTGGCCGATGGTGATGACGCCGGTGCCGCCCACGCCGCCCACCACGATGCCCCAGGCGGTGCGTGCCGACGGGATCGCCGGCTCGGGAATCGCTGGCTGCGCTGCCAGGCTGGGCCGCGCTGGCTGCGCCTTCTTCGCGCTCTTGAGTTGCCCACCCCGCACGGTGACGAAGCTCGGGCAGAAGCCCTTCACGCAGGAGTAGTCCTTGTTGCAGGTGTTCTGGTTGATGCGGCGCTTGCGGCCGAACTCGGTCTCGACCGGCTCGACGCTCAGGCAGTTGCTCTGCACCGAACAATCACCGCAGCCTTCGCACACCAGCTCGTTGATGACCACGTGCTGCTCGGGCTGCGCCATCGTGCCGCGCTTGCGGCGGCGGCGCTTCTCGGTGGCGCAGGTCTGGTCGTAGATGATGGACGTGGTGCCCTTCAGCTCGCGGTACTCGCGCTGGATGCGGTCAAGTTCATCGCGGTGGTAGGCCTGCACGCCGGGCAGCAACGCCACGCCGTTGTACTTGCCCGGCTCGTCGCTCACGATGCACAGCGCGCTCACGCCCTCGGCCTTGAGGCTTTGCATGATCTGCAGCACCGAGTGGCCCTCGGGCCGCTCGCCCACGCGCTGGCCGCCGGTCATGGCCACGGCGTCGTTGTAGAGCAGCTTGTAGGTGATGTTCACACCCGCCGCGATGCTCTGGCGGATGGCGAGGATGCCGCTGTGGAAGTAGGTGCCATCACCCAGGTTGGCGAAGATGTGCTGGTCGGTGGTGAACGGCGCCTGGCCCACCCAGGGCACGCCCTCGCCGCCCATCTGCGTGAAGGTGCTGGTGCTGCGGTCCATCCACACCACCATGTAGTGGCAGCCGATGCCGGCCACGGCGCGCGAGCCTTCGGGCACCTTGGTGCTGGTGTTGTGCGGGCAGCCGCTGCAGAAGAAGGGCAGGCGGTCGCCGCTGTCGGCCTGGAGCACCTGCAGCGACTTCTCCTTGGCGTCGATCAGGGCGAGGCGCGCGTCGATGCGGGCCGCGGTGTCGGCGTCGACGCCCAGCTTCTTGAGCCGCTTGCCGATCGCCTTGGCGATGATCGCGGGGGTGAGGTCGGCCTGCGCGCGCAGCAGCCAGTTCTTGGCCGGGTTGGGCTGCGACCACTCGCCGCCGCTCTGGTCGCCGTCGGATTCGTCGAACTTGCCTAGCACGTTGGGGCGCACGTCGGGGCGCCAGTTGTAGAGCTCTTCCTTCAGCTGGTACTCGATGACCTGGCGCTTTTCTTCGACCACCAGGATCTCTTGCAGGCCCTGCGCAAACTCGCGCGTGATGGTGGCCTCGAGCGGCCACACCACGTTGACCTTGTGCAGGCGGATGCCGAGGCGGCGGCACGCGCTGTCGTCAAGCCCGAGGTCGTGCAGCGCCTGGCGGGTGTCGTTGTAGGCCTTGCCGCTGGCGATCAGGCCGAAGCGGTCGTTCGGGCCTTCGATCACGTTGTGGTTCAGCTTGTTGGCGCGCACGTAGGCGAGTGCGGCGTACCACTTGTGGTCCATCAGACGCGCCTCTTGCTCCAGCGGCGCATCGGGCCAGCGGATGTGCAGGCCGCCTTCGGGCATCGCGAAGTCCTCGGGCAGCACGATGTTCACGCGGTCGGGGTCGACGCTGATGCTGGCCGAGGATTCGACGATCTCCTGGATCGTCTTCATGCCCGCCCACACACCCGAGAAGCGGCTCATCGCGAAGGCATGCAGGCCCATGTCCAGGATGTCTTGCACGCTGCTCGGGAAGAACACCGGCAACCCGCAGGCCTTGAAGATGTGGTCGCTCTGGTGGGCGGCGGTGCTGCTCTTGGCGATGTGGTCATCACCCGCCAGCGCGATCACGCCGCCGTGCTTGGCCGTGCCGGCCATGTTGGCGTGCTTGAAGACGTCGGAGCAGCGGTCCACGCCCGGGCCCTTGCCGTACCAGATGCCGAACACACCGTCGAACTTCTTGCTCTCAGGGTAGAGGTCGAGCTGCTGCGTGCCCCACACGGCGGTGGCGCCCAGCTCTTCGTTCACGCCGGGCTGGAAGACGATGTTCTGTGCGGCCAGGTGCTTCTTGGCCGCCCACAGCGCCTGGTCGTAGGTGCCGAGCGGCGAGCCGCGGTAGCCGCTGATGAAGCCCGCGGTGTTGAGCCCGGCCATCGCATCGCGCGTGCGCTGCAGCATGGGCAGCCGCACCAGGGCCTGGACGCCGCTCATGAACGCGCGGCCAGTGGGCAGCACGTACTTGTCGTCGAGGGTGACGCTCTCCAGCGCCTTGCGGATCGAATCGGGTAGCGGTGCGTTCATGGCGGAATGTGGCTCCTGTCCTGATGAAGGGCGCCGCCGCAGCTTGTGGCCGCGGTGCGCTTCGCCGTTCTTGCGTGGCAAACGGCAAGCCCAGTGTAGAGATTGAGGCTACGGATGTCCTTGCTTTGTATGCCGTGATTTCGCAGGCTGCGGCAATAATCTTTCTGCAACCTGTCATATGGTGACGAAATGACGCTCAAAAAGCCGACTTCAGGGAAAACCAGCAAACCACCCGCCGACGTGGCCGACGAGCCCCACGGCACCGAACTCGACCGCTACGACGTGCTCATCCTGCGCGAGCTGCAGGCCGACGCGCGGCTGTCCAATTCGGAGCTGGCCTCGCGCATCGGCCTGTCGGCCGCGCCCACCTGGCGGCGCGTGAAGTGGCTCGAAGACCAGGGCTACATCACCGGCTACCGCGCCGAGATCGACCGCCGCAAGATCGGCCTGGGCGTGCTGGCCTTCGTGCGCGTCGATGCTGAACGCAACAACGGCCTGGCGACCCGCGCATTGGAGGACGCGATCCGCAAGCTACCCGAGGTTATCGCCTGCCACTACATTTCAGGCACCGGCACCTTCGAGCTGCAAGTCATGGCGACCGACCTCGATGCCTTCTCCCGTTTCTCCATCGACACCTTGCTCAACCTGCCGAACGTCAAAGACATTCACACCAGCTTCTCGCTGGGTGAGGTGAAGGCCGGCGCCGCATTGCCGCTGGGCCACCTTCAGGCGGCCAAGGCGCGCGCCGCACGCTGACCAGCGCATGTCTCGCTTGAACGCATTGGCAGACTGGCTGTTCGGCACCGAACCCCGGCAGCGCCTGCGTCTGATCCAGTGCGGCACGGCGATGCTGCTGGTGCTGGGCAGCGTGTTCAACATGCACTACCTCGTGTGGGCGGGTCTCGCGCCCGCGGTGCCCACGGCGTGGTGGACGCTCGTGCTGGTGGGCGGCTTCGTGATCTTCTTCCTGGTGATCCGAAGCGGCAGCAACCTCGCCTTTGACGACCCCTCGCTCACCATCCCGCAAATCGTGTTCGCCATCGCGTGCGGCGCGGCGGGCTACGCCATCGCCGGGCGCGGGCGCGGTGGCGCCTTCCCGATCCTGATGGTGATCTTCATGTTCAGCATGTACTCGGTGTCGCCACGCACCGTGCTGCGCACGAGCTTCTTCGCGGTGGCGGTGTTCGGCCTCACGATGGCGGTGATGGCGCGGCTCAAGCCCAGCGTGTACGAGCCGGCGGTGGAATGGGGCCACTTCATCATGATCGCGATCATGGTGCCCGCGGTGGCGGTGCTGGCCGGCCAGTTGAGCCGCCTGCGCGACCGCATGCGCCGCCAGAAGAAAGACATCGCGGTGGCCCTTGCACGCATCCAGGAGCTGGCCACGCGCGACGAGCTCACCGGCCTCATCAACCGCCGCCACATGCTCGAGCTGATGGAGCAGGAGCGCCAGCGCGGCGTGCGCTCGGGCCACCCGTTCAGCATCGCGGTGATCGACATCGACGACTTCCGCGACTTCAACGACCGCTTCGGCCACGACTTCGCCGACAAGCTGCTGCGCCGCTTCTCGAACGAAGCGCTCAACGTCATCCGCATCTCGGACCTTCTCAGCCGCTGGGACGGCGAAGAGTTCCTGCTGATGCTCTCCAACACGCGTGCTTCACTCGGCCGCCTGAGCCTGGAGCGGCTGCGCGACCGCTTTCGCGCCACAGCCATCGACACGCAGGACGGCCCCATCCACCTGAGCTTTTGCGCCGGCGTGACCGAGCACCGCGCGGGCGAATCGGTGACCGAGACGGTGCAGCGTGCCGAATCGGCCCTGCTCAGCGCCAAGGCCTCGGGCGAGAACCGCGTCGTGCTCGGCTGATGGCCGCCGCCAAGCCACCGGTCGCCGGCCACCCGCCGTGGCAGCACCTGCTGCTGGCGCTGGCCGTGGTGGCGGTGTGGGGCACCAACTTCGTGGTGATCAAGGTCGCGCTGGCGCACCTGCCGCCCTTGCTGTTTGCCACGCTGCGCTACCTGTTCGCGTTGCTCCCTGCGGTGTTCTTCTTGCCACGGCCCGCCGTGCCGTGGCGCAACCTGGCCGCCTACGGCGTGCTGATCGGCGTGGGGCAGTTCGGCGTGCTCTACCTCGCCATGCGCAGCCAGATCACGCCGGGCCTGGCCTCGCTCGTGATCCAGACGCAGGTGTTCTTCACGATTCTGCTGGCCATGCGCATCGCTCGCGAGCGCGTGCAGCCTTACCAGTGGCTGGCGCTGGTGCTGGCCGCCGCGGGCATCGCCGTGATCGGCACGCACACCGACGGCAGCACCACGCCGCTCGGTCTGCTGATGGTGTTGTTTGCGGCGTTGTGCTGGGCCGCCGCCAACATCGTCAGCAAGCAGGCCGGCCAGGTGAACATGCTGGCCTACGTGGTGTGGGCGAGCGCCGCTGCGGTGCCGCCGCTGCTGCTGCTGTCACTGGTGTTCGAAGGCTGGCCTGCCATCGAGACCGGGCTGCGCCAGGCCGATGCCGCCACCTGGGCCGCGGTGCTGTGGCAATCGGTGGGCAACACCCTGTTCGGCTACGCCGCCTGGGGTTGGCTGCTGGCGCGCCACCCGGCAGCAAGCATCACGCCGATGGCGCTGCTGGTGCCAGTGTTCGGCATGGCCGCGGCGAGCCTGATGCTCGCGGAACCCTTGCCTGCCTGGAAGCTCATGGCCGCCGCGTTGGTGCTGTGCGGCCTGGCGCTCAACGTGGTCTGGCCCCGCTGGAAATCACGCCGTTCTTCATGAATGTGCATGCTGCACCGCAGCGTGGCACGGCGCTTGCAATTGGTGAATCACACCCTGTCGTGAGTGCGAGATGTTGTCCGAGCTGTCCGAGTTGCCCGCGCCCACCCTGCCCGAAGCTGCGCCGCGCGCATCGCAGGTGAGCGCCGCCTGGAGCGAGCGGCTGCAGTTGCTGCTCGAATCCACCGGCGAAGGCATCTTCGGCATCGACCTCTCGGGCCGCTGCACGTTCGTGAACGGCGCTGCGGCCGAGATGCTCGGCTACCGCACCGAGCAAGTGCATGGCCAGAACATGCACGCGCTGATCCACCACACGCATGCCGACGGCCGCCACTACCCCGAGTGCGACTGCCCGATCTTCAACGCCTTCCGCCAGGGCCTGCCCTGCCGCATCGACAGCGAGGTGCTCTGGCGCGCCGACGGCACCTCGTTCAGCGCCGAGTATTCGTCGCACCCCATCCTCGACGGCGGCGTGGTGCAGGGTGCGGTGGTCACCATCGTCGACATCACCGAGCGCAAGCGGGGCGAGCTGGCCTTGCAGCAGGCGCGCGAGCAACTGGAACGCCGCGTGGAGGAGCGCACACACGAGCTGACGCAGGCGCTCGGCCAGATGCGCGAGCTCTCGGCCTACCTCGAGACGGTGCGCGAAGAAGAGCGCACGCGCATCGCCCGCGAGATCCACGACGAACTCGGCTCGCTGCTGGTGGCGCTCAAGATGGACCTCAACTGGCTGGAAAAGCGCATCGACACGCGCGCCGAGCTGCAGTCCAAGTGCCAGGGCATGGGCCACCTGATCGACACCGCCGTCGACAACCTCGGGCGCATCATCACCGACCTGCGCCCGAGCATCCTCGACCACCAGGGTTTGTGGGCCGCGCTCGAATGGCAGGCGCAGGAGTTCATCGAAACCACCGAGCTGCAGCACGAGCTGCGCGTGCATGTGGCCGCCGGCGTGGAGCCGCCCACCGGCCCGCGCGGCGAGCGCTGGGCGATCGCGGTGTTTCGGATTTTCCAAGAGATGCTCAGCAACGTGGCGCGCCACGCGCGGGCACGCTCGGTCTTCATCCGCCTCTATGTCGATGGCCCGCCCGGGCCCGAGCTGCACCTGGAGGTGCGCGACGACGGCGTGGGCGCCGAGCGCAGCGCCTTCGACGACCCGCGCAGCTATGGCGTGATGGGCATGCGCGAGCGCGCCGGCCACTTCGGCGGGCGACTGCTCATCGACAGCACGCCCGGCACCGGCACCCTGGCCCGGCTGACCATGCCGCTGCCGCCATCGACCGAGGGCTCGTCATGAAACCCGTGCGCGTGCTGATCTGCGACGACCACCTCATCGTGCGCCAGGGCATCCGCCAGGTACTGGCCGATGCGCCCGACATCGACGTTGCCGGCGAGGCCGCCAATGGCCCCGACGCGCTGATGCGCGTGCGCGAAGGCGGCATCGACGTGGTGCTGATGGACATCGCCATGCCGCACCGCGACGGGCTCGACGTGCTGCGCCAACTCAAGAGCGAGTTCCCCAAGCTTCCGGTGCTGATGCTCAGCACCTACCCCGACAAGCAGTACGCCGTGCGCAGCATGAAGCTCGGCGCGGTCGGCTACCTCAACAAGAGCGCCGACTCCGAGCAGATGATCGCGGCCATCCGCAAGGTGGCGGTGGGCGGGCTCTTCATCACGCCCGCCGTGGCCGAGCAACTCGCCGGCGCGATCGGCGCGGGGCACGTCGAGGACAAGCCGCTGCACGAACGCCTCTCGCACCGCGAGTACCAGGTGTTCCATCTGCTGAGCCACGGCCGCAGCGTGAGCGAGATCGCCGACCAGCTCTCCTTGTCGCCCAACACCGTGAGCACCTACCGCTCGCGCATCCTCGAGAAGACTGGCGTGCGCAACGACGTGGAGCTGGCGCTTTACGCCGTGCGGCAGGAGCTCATGCAGGCCTGATCGATCGGCCGGCCTGCACAGGGATACCTGGGCGCGGCCTGGGTGATCTTCGTGAACTACTGCACGGATCGACGCGCGCTGTCCTAGACTGGCCGCTCCCCTCACCCGGAGCGCCAGCGACCATGACCAGCCCCCGCGACTACGCCACCGCCGCCCCTGCACGCAGCGAGATCGACGCCCTCCAGGGCCCCGCCGTGCTCGAGTTCGGTACCGGCTGGTGCGGGTTCTGCCGCGCCGCGCAGCCGCTGGTCGAGGGCACGCTGGCGCAGCAGCCGGGGGTGAAGCACCTCAAGGTCGAAGACGGCCCGGGGCGGCCGCTGGGCCGGTCCTTCGGCGTGAAGCTGTGGCCGACGCTGATCTTCCTGCGAGACGGGCGCGAGATGGCGCGAGTGGTGAGGCCTCAGTCGCAGGGCCAGGTCGCCGAGGCGCTGGCACGCATCGCGTGAGCTGGCCGCGCGCGGTGCCCAGGCCATTCGGCCCGCTCTGCGACCTGCTCATCGGTCTGCTCGGCGCCCTCTGCCTGAGCACCGCGCAGGCAGCGCCCAGCGTGCCCTGGATGCCCAGCACCACAGCCCGCGCCGATGTGCAATTGCTCATCGACGACGCCGGGCTCGACCTGATCGCGAGCCACTGGCCGCTTCCGCGTGCCGCGGTGCAGCGCGCGCTGGCCGCCCTGCCCGCGCAGTTGCCCCCCGCGCTCGATGCCGCGCGCGAGCGGCTGCAGCGCGAACTCGCCGCGCACGGCGGCAGCGCCATGTCGCTCACGCTGCGCAACCGCGCCGAGGCCTTGCCCGGCTTCGGTGACGACAGCACGCCCGGCAGTTCGCTCAGTGTGCGCACGCCCTCGCTCGATGGGCCCTACCTGGCCGCCCAGGTCGGGGCGCGCGTCGAGGCCCGTGCGCATGTGGACCGTACGGGGGAGACCGCCCGCCTCGACGAGAGCGCAGTTGCGGCGGAGGTGCTGGGCTGGCAGTTGCAGGCCTGGGCTCACCGAAGCTGGTGGGGGCCGGGCTGGCAGAGCGCACTCGAACTCAGCAACAACGCGCCCGCGCTCGCCGGGGCAGGATTCCAGCGCAACTCGGCCTCCACCTCATCGTCGCGCTGGCTGTCGTGGATGGGGCCATGGAACTTCGAGTTCTTCGTCGCCCGCACCGAGGGCGTCAGCAACCCGATGAACCCGATGCTGACGGGCACGCGCCTCACGCTGCGGCCCTTTTCGTGGCTCGAACTCGGCCTCACGCGCACCGCGCAATGGGGGGGCGAAGGGCGACACGAGTCGCCCACCGAACTGGCCCGCCTGCTGCTCGGCCGAGGCACCAACGCGGACACCGAGGCCGAACAACCGCTCGACCCCGGCAACCAGATCGCCGGGCTGGACCTGCGCGCGCGCTGCCCCTCGAGCCTGGGTTGCGCGGCCTACCTGCAGCTGGCGGGCGAAGACCAGGGCGGCCTGCTGCCCTCGAAGCTGCTCGGCCTCTACGGCTTCGAGACCTGGACGGCCGACGGCGCGCACCGCTACTTTGCCGAGTACGCCGAGACCGGCTGCCGCATGCCGATCGGCCAGGACGCCGACCCCAACTGCGCCTACCGCAACCACGCCTACCCGCAGGGCTACGTCAACGCGGGGCGCTGGCTCGGCGCGAGCGTGGGGCCCAACTCGCGGCTGCTCACGCTCGGCTGGATCGACGTGCGCCACGCCGGCTCGCTGCGCCTGCACTTCGGCGATGTCGGTTCGCGCATCGGCAGCTACAGCCCCTTCGACGACGACCCGCGCACCTCCGGCCGGCTGTTCGGTGTGTCGGCGCGGCGCAGCTACACCTGGGGCGAGGCCACGATCACGCCCGAGTTCGACTGGACGCGCGTGGACGCGGCCGATGGCCCATCAACCGACACACGCGTGGGCGTGCGCGTGAGCATGGGCCTGGACACCACCACGGCGCGGCTGAACCAGGCCCTGTCCACCCAATGGGCCAGCCCGCAGCCCGATTGGCCCACCCGCTTCTTCCTGGGCGCGGCGCTCTTCGGTGGCTCGCTGATGTTCGACGAATCGGTCGACCATTTCGCGCAGCGCCACGGCGAAAGCATGTCGGCGCGCACGGTCACCGATGTCGGCAACGCACTGCCGATCGCAGCACTCGGCTATGCCGGCGTGTCATGGCTGGCGCAGCGCGGCACACCTGAGGGCGAACTCGGCTTTGCCGCCACGGCCGCCGGTGCCAGCGCCTTGCTCGCGGCCCAGCTCACCAAGCTTGCCGTCGACCGCGCGCGCCCCACCGAGAACCTCGGGCCCCACGCGCACTCGCAGTCACGCAGCGACAGCTCCTTCCCGTCGATCCACAGCGCCGTGGCCTGGGCTGTGCTCACGCCCTATGCCAAGCAGTACGACAACCCCTGGCTCTACGGCGTGGCTGCGCTCACCAACGTGGCCCGCGTGATGGACCGAAAGCACTGGCTCTCGGACACCGTGGCCGGCGCGATGCTCGGCTACACGCTGGGCGACTACTTCTATCGCCGCCAGCTCGGTGCCACCGGCAACGCGGTCGACACGCAGCCGACCGTGTGGGTCACGCCCAGCAGCGTGATGCTGAACCTGCCGTTCCGCTGATGCCGCTGGCATAGTGGCAGGCCGTGATTGCCCTTCCACGTCAAGACCCCGAACTGCTGCGCCGCCTGCTGCGCGCCAAGGACCGCATGGACGCGGCCTCGCACGAGGCCTGGCCCGTGACGCGGCTGGCAGAGGTGAGCGGCGTCTCGCAGGCGCATTTCGCGCGGCAGTTCAAGCAGGCCTTCGGCACGCCGCCGCACCGGTACTTGCTCACGCGGCGCATCGAGCGCGCCACCGCCTTGCTGCGCGATACCGATCTGCCGATCACGCAGATTGCGTTCGAGACCGGCTGGGAGAGCCTGGGCACTTTCGGGCGCACCTTTCGCGACATCACCGGCGAGAACCCGGGCGTGGTGCGCGAGCGTGCACGGGCGGCGGCGCAAGGCCTGGGGCAGGTACCGCACTGCGTGGTGAGCGCGGCGCAGCGCCCCCATCTCACGACAGCAGTTTCGGAGAAGCGCCGTGTCGAATCGGGCATTACAAATGGAACCCTCGACAACAAGGAGCGCTCATGACACAGGTTCAAGTGGTGGGTTTGTACGTGCACGACCAGGACGAAGCGCTCGCGTTCTACGTCGACAAGCTCGGCTTCAGGGTACACACCGACGTGCGCAACGGCGAGTTCCGCTGGCTGACGGTGCAGCACCCCGATCAGCCCTCGTTCCAGCTCGGCCTGTTCCGCCCTGGCCCGCCGATGCTCGACGAAGCCACGGCCCAGGCAGCGCG
Organism: Piscinibacter sp. PDB1-1; assembly: GCF_056675995.1. NCBI lineage: Bacteria > Pseudomonadati > Pseudomonadota > Betaproteobacteria > Burkholderiales > Sphaerotilaceae > Piscinibacter > Piscinibacter sp. PDB1-1. Next base: position 36,310 of record NZ_JBWVZJ010000005.1, on the reverse strand, counting down.
CGAGCTGGTCGCCAAGGGCGCCATGCCACCGCTGGTGCTGGAGATCGACGACTGCCGCAAGGCCCACGACCGCCTGCTCGGCCTGGGCGTGGAGTTCACGCAGGTGCCCATCGAGCGCTTCGGCACCATCGACGCAGGGTTTCGCGACCCGTCGGGCAACGGCTGGAAGATGATCCAGGCGCGCCGCTGAGCCAGCCGCTCCTCATCATGTGCTTCGCCGGCTTCTGGAATGGAGACACCGCCATGGCCACCTTGAGAAAGACAACGCCCGCAGCAGGCGCTGACGACGCCGCCGCCCTCATCGACCGGCGCATCGCCGAGCTCGGCGGCTGGCGCGGCGACACGCTCGCGCAACTGAGGGCGATCATCCTCGACGCCGTTCCCGGCGTGGTCGAGGAATGGAAGTGGAACAACCCGGTGTGGTCGTGCCACGGCATCATCTGCACCGGCGAGGCCTACAAGGCCGCGGTGAAGACCACCTTCGCCCAGGGCGCCTCGGTGCCCGACCCGGCGGGGCTCTTCAACTCGAGCCTCGATGGCAAGGTGCGGCGCGCGATCGACTTCCGCGAAGGCGAGACGCTCGACAAGAAGGCGCTGAAGGCGCTCTTCAAGGCTGCGGCCGAGGTGAACAAGGCCGGCACGCGAAAGTAGCCGGCACGCGAGCAGGCTGCTCAGGCCATGCGCCCGCGCTGGCTGAAGAGCGGCGAGCTCGCGCTGGCCATCGCCAGCTCGCTGGCCGCATCCATCAGGGCACGCCCCAACTGGTCCATGCGCTGCGGCGTCAGGCGCAGCAGCGGGCCCGCGATGGTGATCACGCCCATCGCCTCTTGCCCGCGGCGCCGCACGGGCGCGGCCATGGCGGTCATGCCGGGCGCGTACATCTCGACGATGGTGCTGTAGCCGCGCTCGCGGTCGTCGTCGAGCAACTTCCACAAGGCCTTGAAGGTGGTGGGCGCCTGCGGGCCGAACTCCTTCGGCGAGCCGAAGCCTTGCAGCGACACCAGTTCGGCCGCCCGTTCTTCGGTCAATGTCATCAGCCAGGCATGCCCGCCGGCGCTGCACGACAGACGCACGTCAATGCCCATGTCGGGGTCGTAGCGCAAGCCGCCCCGCGCGCCCTGGGCCTTGGCGACGAAGGTGAGGCGATCACCATCGACCAGCGCCAGGCGCACCAGCTCGCCGCTCAGTTCGGCGAGCCGGTCGATGATGGGTTGCGCGATGTCGACCACGCCCGAGCCGCCGAGAAAGCTCAGGCCCATGGCGGGCAGCTTGGTGGTCAGGGCGTAGTCGCCCCGCGCGCTCAGTTGCCGAACGTAGCCGCAGCGCGCCATCTCGGCCAGCAGGCGGTGGCAGGCGCTGCGCGGCAGCACCAGCTCATCGGCGATCGCGGCCAGCGCGAGGCCTTGCGGCTGCTGCGCCAGCAGTTCGAGGATGCTGAAGGCGCGCTCCAGCGTGCCGGCGGGCGGGGTGGGGTCGGGGGTGGGTTCTCTCATGGGCATGGCACCACATTTCCATGATTCGGAATGAAATTCCAACCTGGAATGCTGTTCAGCATCGGCGCCCATCATGCCTCGCGTCCCACCCCAATGCCTGACCAAAGGCCAATCCCACGCGCCCACCCCAGGGCGCATTCGACAGGAGACACCCGTCATGAAGCATCTGTTCCGACTCGCCCTGCTCGCCCTGGCCCTGGCCCCGGCCGCCGGTGCCATCGCACAGGACATTCAAGAGCGCACGATCAAGTTCGGGCACCTGAACAACCCCGACCACCCGGTGAGCCTGGGCGCCAAGCGCTTCGCGGAACTCGTCGCGGCCAAGAGCGGCGGCAAGATCAAGGTGCAGGAGTACCCCTCGTCGCAGCTCGGCAACGAGCTGCAGCAGCAGTCGGCCCTCCAAGGCGGCGTGCAGGAGATGACGGCCCCGGCCACCACCTCGCTGGCGGGCATCGTGAAGGAGTTCGGGCTGATCGACTTCCCGTTTGCGATGGCCAGCTACGCGCAGGCCGACGCCATGCTCGACGGCCCCTTCGGCCAGGCCCTGCTCGCCAAGCTGCCCGAGAAGGGACTGGTCAGCCTCGGCTACTGGGACCTGGGCTTTCGCAACGTCACCAACAGCCGCCGCCCGATCACCAAAGCCGAAGACCTCGAAGGCCTGAAGCTGCGCGTGATTCCCAACCCGGTGTTTCTGGACACCTTCAAGGCCTTCAAGGCCAACCCGGTGCCGATGCCGTTCGCCGAGTTGTACGGCGCGCTCGAAGCCAAGGCCGTGGACGGCCAGGAGAACCCGTTCGCCGTGATCCTGTCGAACAAGTTCTACGAGGTGAACAAGTACGTGAGCGCGACGCAGCACGTGTACGCCGCGAACATCCTTCTGGTCAGCAAGAAGTTCTGGGACAAGCTCTCGCCGGCCGAACAGAAGATCCTGCACGACGCCGCCAACGAGTCGCGCGCCTACCAGCGCCAAGTGAGCCGCGCCGCCGCGCAGAAGGCGGTGAGCGAACTGCAGGCCAAGGGCATGCAATACAACGAGGTCGCCCCCGCCGAGCAGGCGCGCATGCGCGCCATCGCCCAGCCGGTGGCCGAGCGCTTTGCCGCGAGCTACGACCCCGCCATCGTCAAGCTGTACCAGGCCGAGCTGGCCAAGGGGTCCAAGCCATGAGCGGGCAGCCCAAGATCCTGGTGCTGCACGGGCCCAACCTGAACCTCTTCGGGCGGCGCGAGCCGCACATCTACGGCACCACCACGCTGGCCGAGATCAACGACAAGCTGGTCGCGCTGGCGCGTGAGCTGGGCGTGGAGATCGAGACCTTCCAGTCCAACCACGAGGGCGCGCTGGTCGACAAGTTCCACGAGAACATCGACACCGCCGCCGGTGCGTTGCTCAACCCGGCCGGGTTGACGCAGCACGGCGTGTCGCTGCATGACGCCATCAAGGCCATGCCCTTCCCGGTGATCGAGGTGCACATGTCGAACATCGCCGCGCGCGAGGCCTGGCGGGCGCACTCGATCATCTCGCCGGCGGTGCGTGGCACGGTGCAGGGGCTGGGATGGCGCTCGTACACCGCGGCGTTCCGCACCGCCGTGGAGTGGGCGAAGGAACCCAAGACCGCCTGATGGCCGCGGGCGGCGCGTGCCGGCGCGCCGCGCCTGGGGGGCTCGGCCGCTTGCCTGCGGCCGGGGGCCAGCCTCTACACTGGCGCAATGAACGAACCAGTACATCGCCCCCGTGTTGTGCTGCGCGCCGCCGCCAAGACCGGCGGTGCGGCCCGGGCTGCCGGCAAGTCGCCTCGCCCGAAGAGCGCGAACAAGGAACCCACCCGCACCAACGACCCGGAGCGCACCCAGGCCAACATCCTGGAGGTGGCCGAGGCCGAGTTCGGCGAGAAGGGGCTGGCCGGCGCGCGCATCGACGAGATCGCCGCCGCGACCAACACCAGCAAGCGGATGATCTATTACTACTTCGGCAGCAAGGAGGGCCTCTACCTTGCCGTGCTCGAAGAAGCCTATCGCCGCGTGCGCGACATCGAGGCCGAGCTGCACCTGCAGGATCTCGAACCCGAAGAAGCCTTGCGCCGGCTCGTCGCGTTCACCTTCGACCACCACCTGCACCACGAGAACTACATCCGCCTGGTGATGTCCGAGAACATCCACCGCGGCGAGTACCTCGCGCAAAGCCCGCGCATCCAGGACCTCAACGTGCCGGCCATCGCCGCCATCAAGAACCTCTACGAGCGCGGCGTCAGGAGCGGCCTTTTCCGCCGCGGGCTCAATGCCATCGACATCCATGCGTCGATCTCGGCCTTGAGCTTTTTCAACGTCTCCAACCGCCACACTTTCAGCCTGATCTTCAAGCTCGACATGAACTCGCCGGCCTACATCGCCGAGCGCCGCGAAAACGTGGTCGAGATGGTCGTGCGCTTCGTGCGGAAAACCTGAGTCCCAAGCCGGGGTTTCGTACGCCCTCCGCTCAGCCGGCGGCGGGATAGGTGTTTTCACCCACATCAAAACTAACCAGTTCGTACAAAACTTCGAGAAGGAGACAACGATGTTGGATAGATCGATCGATGGCTTGTGCCGGCTGTTCGGCGCGCTCATGGTGGCCTGCATGGCTCTCATGGTGGTGATGGTGTTCGGCAACGTGGTGCTGCGCTACGGCTTCAACTCGGGCATCACGGCCTCCGAAGAACTCTCGCGCTGGCTCTTCGTGTGGATGACCTTCCTCGGCGCCATCGTCGCGGTGCACAAGCACGCGCACCTGGGTACCGATGCGCTGGTCTCTCGCCTGCCGCTGCTGGGCAACAAGCTGTGCTTCGCGGCTGCGCACCTGCTGATGCTGTGGGTGTGCTGGCTGATGGGCCGCGGCGCCTGGCAGCAGACGGTGATCAACCTCGATACCACCAGCGCCGTGATGGAGATCCCGATGGCGTGGCTCTATGTGAGCGGCATCGTTTTCGCGGCCCTGGCCGGCGTGATGGTGCTGATCGAGTTGATCAAGCTGCTCACCGGCCGCCTGGCCGAATCCGATCTGATCGGCGTGGTCGAGTCCGACGACATGCCGCATGGCCAGCCCCAGGCCGGCGAACCGAAGTAACAGCATGACGATCGCAATCTTTCTCGGGGCGCTGCTCGGCGCCATGGCACTCGGAGTGCCGATCTCGTTCTCGCTGCTGGTGTGCGGCGCGGCCCTGATGGCCCACCTGGACATGTTCGACGCGCAGATCCTGGCGCAGAACACCATCGAAGGCGCCAACAGCTTCCCGCTGCTGGCCGTGCCCTTCTTCATGCTGGCCGGCGAGATCATGAACGCCGGCGGCCTGTCGCGGCGCATCGTCAACTTCGCGATGACGCTGGTGGGCCACGTGCGCGGCGGGCTGGGTTATGTGGGCATCATGGCCGCGGTGCTCATGGCCGCGTTGTCGGGTTCGGCCGTGGCCGATGCCGCCGCGCTCGCCGCACTGCTGCTGCCGATGATGAACCGCGCCGGCTACGACACCGCACGCTCGGCGGGCCTGCTGTCGTCGGCCGCCATCATCGCGCCGGTCATCCCGCCCAGCATCGCCTTCGTGGTGTTCGGCGTGGCGGCCAATGTGTCGATCTCCAAGCTCTTCATGGCCGGGATCGTGCCCGGCATCCTGCTGGGCGCGGCGCTGTGGTTCACCTGGTGGTTCATGGTGCGCAAGGAGAACATCCAGCCCGCGCCCCGCGCCAGCCGCAAGGAGGTGCTGAACTCGCTGCGCGACGCCACCTTCGCGCTCGTGCTGCCGGTGATCGTGGTGGTGGGTCTGAAGTTCGGCGTGTTCACCCCGACCGAGGCGGCCGTGGTCGCCGCGGTGTACGCGCTCTTCGTGTCGACCGTGATCTACCGCGAGTTGAAGATCTCGCAGCTCTACAAGCTCTTTCTGGCCGCGGCGCAGACCACCTCGGTGATCATGTTCCTCGTCGCCGCGGCCATGGTCTCGGCCTGGATGATCACGGTGGCCAACCTGCCGGCCGAGCTCACGACACTCCTCAAGCCACTGCTCGACAGCCCCACGCTGCTGATGGTGATGCTGATGGTGATCACCATGCTGGTCGGCACCGCGATGGACATGACGCCCACCATCCTGATCCTCACGCCGGTGTTCATGCCGCTCGTCAAAGCGGCAGGCATCGACCCGGTGTACTTCGGCGTGCTCTTCGTCATCAACAACGCCATCGGGCTCATCACGCCGCCGGTGGGCACCGTGCTCAGCACGGTGGCGGGCGTCGGCAAGATCAGCATGGATTCGGTCACGCGCGGCGTGTGGCCGTTCATGCTGGCGCAGTTCGCCGTGATGTTCCTGATGGTTCTCTTTCCTGCCATCGTGACCGTGCCGGCACGCTGGTTCTTCGGTTGATACACCCCACTCACCACAACGGAGACACCCCCATGAAGCGCATGTTCCTCAAGAGCCTCGTCGCGATCGCCACCCTGGCGGCCCTCGGTGCCGTGCAGGCCCAGACCCGCACCATCAAGTTCGCCAACCAGAACGCGAAGGGCCACCCGATCGTGCAGGGCATGGACAAGTTCGCCGAACTGGTGGAGGCCAAGTCGGGCGGCAAGCTCAAGGTCACCGTGTACCCAGGCGGCGCGCTCGGCAGCGACCAGGCCAACATCTCGGCCCTGCAAGGCGGCACGCTGGAGATGGCCTCGATGAACTCGGGCATCTTCGCGAGCATCGTCAAGGACTTCGCCGTCTACGACTTCCCCTTCCTCTTCTCCAACCCGAAGGAAGTGGCTGCGGTCGTCGACGGCCCGGTGGGCACGTCGCTGCACGCCAAGCTCGAAGAGAAGGGCCTGATCGGCCTGACCTACTACGAGCTGGGCTTTCGCCAGATCACCAACAGCAAGCGCCCCATCACCAAGGTCGACGACATCGCCGGCCTCAAGCTGCGCGTGATCCCCAACCCGATCAACATCGACTGGGTGACGGCGCTCGGCGCCAACCCCACGCCGCTGCCCTTCCCCGAGGTGTATGCCGCGCTGGAGCAAAAGGCCGTCGACGGCCAGGAGAACCCGGTCGCCACCATCCAGGGCGCCAAGCTGTACGAAGTGCAGAAGTACATGACGCTGACCAACCACCAGTACAACCCGCAGTCGGTGGTGGTGAGCAAGAAGTTCTGGGAGTCGCTCTCGCCGGCCGATCAGAAGATCGTGCGCGAGGCGGCGCTCGAATCGGCCAAGTTCCAGCGCGAAACGGCACGCACCGCAGCCGCTGGCATCCTCGATGCGCTGAAGAAGTCCGGCATGCAGGTCAACGAACTCGCCCCCGCCGAGCTGGCCGCCATGCGCGAGAAGATGAAGCCGGTGATCGCCAAGCACACCGCCAACGTGGGCGAGGCCACCGTCAAGGCCGTGCTCGCCGACATCGAAGCGGCGCGCAAGTAAGACACCTCACCCAAGCGGAGCAGACCTCGTGATCGACGGCAGCACCGAGGTCATTGCGCACCTCGGCTTCCCCACGCACGCCTTCAAGGCGCCGCTCATCTACAACCCGTACTTCGAGTCGGCGGGCATCAATGCCGTGGTCGTGCCCATGGGCTGCAAGCCCGAGGGCTTCGCGACGGCACTGCGGGCGCTGTTCACGCTCGAGAACGTGCGTGGCGCACTCATCACGATGCCGCACAAGGTGAGCGTGGTCGATCTGCTCGATCAAGCCACGCCCGCCGTGCGCGTGGCCGGCGCCTGCAATGCGGTGAAGCGCACGGCCGAAGGCAAGTTGGTCGGCGACCAGTTCGACGGCACCGGCTTCGTGCGCGGCATCGAGCGCAAGGGGCTGCGCCTGCACGGCTCGAATGCGCTGGTGGTGGGCTGCGGCGGCGTGGGTTCGGCCATCGCCGCCTCGCTCGCCGCCGCCCAGGTGGCGCATATCGCGCTCTTCGACCTCAACACCACAACGGCCGACGAACTGGCGCAGCGGCTGCAGGCCCACTTCCCGCGGGTGCGCGTGAGCACCGGGCAGCGCGATCCGGCCGGCTTCGGCCTTGTCGTCAACGCCACGCCGCTGGGCATGAACCCCGGCGACCCGCTGCCGGTGGACGTGTCGCGCCTTGCGCCCGGCACCTTCGTCGGCGAGGTGGTGATGCGCAACGAGATGACGGCATTCCTGCAGGCCGCGACCGAACGCGGCTGCCGGGTGCAGGTGGGCACCGACATGCTGTTCGAGATGATCCCGCCCTACCTCGAGTTCTTCGGCTATCCGACCACCACGCCCGAGAACCTGCGAAGCCTCGCGCGCATCCAGTACCAGGAGGCCCCAGCATGAGCGATCTGTTGCTTGACCCGGTTCACGCACGCGAGCCACTGCAGGCCTCGTACAGCGACGAACACAACCCGCTCGGCCTCAACGGCATCGAGTTCATCGAGTACGCCACCTCGGCGCCGCAGGCGCTCGGGCAGGTGCTGGGGATGATGGGCTTTCGCGCGGTGGCGCGGCACCGATCGCGCGAGGTGATGCTGTACCGGCAGGGCGGCGTCAACATCATCGTCAACGCCCACCCCGCCGCCGGGGCAGATGCCCCCGCCACCGCACCCGCCACGCCCACCATCAGCGCCATCGCACTGCGCGTGCGCAACGCCAACGAGGTGCACCGCCACGTGCTCGAACGCGGTGGCTGGGATGCCCCCTCGCACCCGCAGGCGATGGAGCTCAACATCCCCGCCATCCACGGCGTGGGCGGCAGCCGCATCCACTTCGTCGACCGCTACCGCGAGCTGTCGATCTACGACGTCGACTTCGTGCCCCTGCCTTCGGTGGAGCAGCAATCCGGCTGCATCCCCGGCATCCACTTCTTCGGTGTGGTGCAGTACATCGGCCTGGGCCGCAGCGCCGACTGGATCGAGTTCTATGCCGAGCTGCTGGGCACCACGCTGATCCCAGACGAGCAGCGCTACGGCATCATGCCGGCCGGCAAGCTGCTGCAGGCCCCCGCCACCGAGCCGGCCAATGGCTTCATGCTGCAGCTGGTGGAGCCGCCGCTCGATGCCACCACCTCGCTGACGTCACCCAACGAGCAGTTCCAGCGCATCGGTCTCGGCGTGCCCGATGTGCTCGCCGCGGTGCGCACGCTGCGCGGCCTGGGCATGGAGTTCGTCGAAACCAACGCGGCCCACACCGAGCGGCGCGGCGCGCTCACCAAGACCCACCTCGGCGGCGTGGTCTTCGAGCTGGTGCAAAGCGGAGCCGCGCCATGAGCGCCACGCTGCGCCCCGCGCTGCAGCCCGCGGCCCAGGGCTTCGGCATGGACACCATCACCCTGGCCGGCCCGCTCGAAGCCAAGCTCGATGCGATGCGCGCCGCCGGCTTCGAGCAGGTGATGCTCAAGGCCAACGACCTGGTCGGCCACCCGCAGGGCTGGCGCGCCGCGGTCGATGCGGTGAAGGCCAGCGGCCTGCGCGGCACCGGCTTCCAGGTGCTGCGCGACTTCGAAGGCTTGAGCGGCCACCTGCACCACTACAAGCTCGACATCGCCAAGACCATGCTCGAGATGTGCGCCGCACTCGGCTGCGACGTGCTGCTCGCGTGTTCGTCGACCTCCACCCACGCGAGCGACGACCTCGACCACATCGCCCGCGACCTGCGCAAGCTCGCGATGCTGGCCATCCCGCACGGCATCCGCATCGCCTACGAGGGCCTCTCGTGGGGCCGCACCGTCAACGAATACACCACCGCGTGGGACGTGGTCTGCCGCGCCGACGCCCCCAACCTCGGCCTGTGCTTCGACTCGTACCACGTGCTGGCCGCCAAGACACCGCTCGACGGCATCGACGAGATCGACCCGGGCAAGATCTTCCTCGTGCAGCTGTCCGACTTCATGTGGCAGGAGACGCGCACCTTCGAAGAACGCATGACCACCGCGCGCACCTTCCGCGTCTTCCCCGGCGAAGGCGTTCACACCGCGCAGGTGGTCGAGATGGTGCAGCGGCTCGACGCGCTGGGCTACGAGGGCGATTACAGCTTCGAGGTCTTCAACGACGACTATGTTCAGATGCCACTGCCCATGGTCAGCGAACGCGCCTGGCGCTCGGCCCAGTGGCTGGCCGACGACGTGCTTCGCCGCGGGGCGCCGCAGCCCAACCAGCTGCGGCTGCGGCGTTCGGCCTGATGCGCCGCTGACATGAAAGAAGGGCACCCGAGGGTGCCCTTCTCCGCTTTCACACCGTGCTCAGCGCACGCGGATCGCGATCAGCCGCCCGGTCGGCGTGCTCGCACCTTCCACGATGTAGAGCATGCCGCTCGCGCTCAGGCTGATCATGCCCGGCGAGGGGTAGGTCCACACCGGCTGGCGCGTGGCCAGGTCGATCGCATGCACGGCCCGGTCGGTGCTCACGAAGAGCAGGTTGTCGGTGACGACCACGTTGCGGTGGAACTCCGCATCGGTTGCCGTACCCGTCCACGACCACAGCACCTCGCCGGTGGCTTCGCTGATCGCATCGAGCGACTTCGGCGCGTTGCGGCCGGCGTAGACCACGCCCTTGGCAAGCGCCGGGGTCGTGCGGTACGTCTGCTGCGTGGCCCACCGGGTGTTGCGGTTCTCCATCGAGTAGTTCACCAGCCGGCGGCTGTCGTACTGCTCGACACTCGACGACGCACGGCCGCTGAACGCACCGCCGCTGTAGGCGATCACGTTGTCAGGCGAACCCAGCATGGGCGAGGCGTGGTACGAGTAGCCCCAGCCTGGCGCATACGGGTCGGGGATGGAGGCAACCAGCGCACCATCGGCCTTGCCGTACACCTGCAAGCCGGTGCCGCTGTAGTGGTACACGTAGCGCCCATCGACCGCAGGCGTGGCCATGTCGTCGTCACCCGCCGTCTGCAACCAGGCGCGGCTGCCCGCGGTGGCGTCGAACGCATAGGTGCCGCCACCGTAGTAGCCACCAGTGAGGTAGGCGCGGCCGTCGCTGATGGTCGGTGCCAGCGTGTGACCCCACTGCGACTCGAACGGCGACTGGAAGATCGTCGCGCCGTCTGCCGCATTGAGCGCATGGAGGTACGTCCACGAGTGCCCCATCGTCGCTGCATAGACCACCCCGTTCACCACGGCCGGTGGGTTCAGGCTCGCATCGCGAGAGAAGTCGCGCCGCCACAGCGGCGTGCCGTCGGCCTCGTTCAGCGCGTGCAGCGACACCGGGCTTGCGTAGTCGTCTTCGCTCACGAACACCTTGCCGCCTTCACTCACCACCGCGTTGATCGCACCGATCACACCGCCGGGCGTGCGGCGCCATTCCCACGCGTACTGGAAGCGCGCGGCATCGAGCGTCACCGGCACGTAGCCGGTGTGCGCCGCATTGCCCTGGTGCATCTGCCACTCGGCCTGCACCGGCGGCGCCGCGACGGTGATGGCGAAGGGCACCGCCGTGCGCGCCGTCTTCTTCTTGTTCTTGCAGTCATCGTCCTGGCAGCCAGCGAACAACAGCTTGCCGCTGTAGCTGCCTGCGGCCAGGCCGCTCGCCGTGCTCAGGCGCACGGTGAAGCGGCCCTTGCCCAGCGACTCGATCACCGGCGCCGAATCGAATGCCGCCGGCACGCCGCCTTCGATCACCAGCCGGGCCCGGTTGGGCGTGGGCCCGCTGTACTGCAACGCCAGCTCGACACCGCTTGCCGCGCCGCTGGCCACCTGCACCTCGATGCTGCCGGGTGTGGCCGCCAACGTGGCCTGCACCGCGGCGGCGAGCGCGCCCATGCGCGACTCGCTCGTCGAGGTGTCAAAGCTGTCAGCAGTGTCAGCAGCCTCCTCGCCACCGCCACACGCAGCCAGAGCCAGGGCGGCCGCAGCCGTCCACCATAGTTTCTGCATTGTTTTCTCCCTGTTTACCGTGATGGGCCCTCCATTGCTGAGGGCCAGCGAACGCCGCGCCAAACCCACTCAACTGACGCGGTAGAGAGACTGTAACGAGACCACCCTGACAGCGTTCTGTCAGGAGTCTTCAACAGCTGGCTTCAATCACAACGCGTGCCATTGCGGCAGGCAGTGCTCGGCCAGTGCGGTAACCCACGGTGGCTCGCTCGGATCGAAGGTGAGGCCGAGCGCCGGGCTCACCAGAAAGCGTGCACGCCAGAACGCATCCGCGTCTTGCGCCAACACGTGGGCTTGCAGGTGCTCGAAGGGAATGGCCAGCGTGCCGAGGTGCAGCACCTGGACTGGCGCGGTGATCTCTTCCAGCCGCCCGCTGTCTTCAAAACGCAGCACCACGTCGCCGTAGTCCATTTCGTTCAGCGCGACCTCGTTGCGGCGTGACTTGATCGGCGCGCCACGCAGCTTCAGCAGATCGTCCGGCAGCAGCGTGAACGCGAAGCCCGCGAACGAGAGGTAGGGGTCGAGCCGCATCGTGTGCGCGGCTCCGAACAGCAGCCCCGGAGCGGCTCAGCGCCCGAGCTGCGCCAGCGCCGCCTGCAGACCTGCGAGGCCCCCGACACGCTGATCGTTGATGAAGACCTGCGGCATCTGCCGCACCGAGGGGCCGCACTTCTCGAAGAAGGCCAGGCGCTCGGCCTCGTCGTCGATCTTGATCTCCTTGAAATCGATCGAGCGGGTCTTGAGCAGCATCTTGGCCTGGTCGCATTGCGGGCAGGCCGACTTGGAATAGATGACGATGTCGAGATTCATGCGATGGAGTTTAGGGGGACACGTTCGCACCCCGGTAGACCAGACCGTGCTTCGCATGTCAAATGGCGGGCGGCACAGAAGCAAGGAGCTGACGATGGGAGACAAGAAGGAACGCAATTTCCTCGAAGCCTTTCTCGAAGGCGGCGAAGCCGCACTTGACTTGCTTACGGACAACGAGGCCGTCAAGGCGGTCCCGGTGGTCGGCACCGCAATCAAGGTGCTCAAAGGTATCGACGATGCGCGAGACCGCGCGCTCGCCGCCAAGCTCGAGAGATTCATACAAGACCCGTCTCTTCAGTCCGACAGCGCGCGCGAGAAACTCAGGAGCGGCATCTCCACCGATTCAAAGGAAGCGGCCAAGGTCGGTGAAACCTTGTTCCTTGTGCTCGACAAGATGACTGACCTGGAAAAGCCGGGTCTGCTTGCCCGTGTGTTCCGGGCCTTCCTCGATGGGGTCATCTCATCAGTGGAACTGCGTCGCCTCTCTCACGCCCTGGATGGGGCGTTTACGGACGACGTGATGTCACTGGAACATTGGCAGGAGTCCGCGCACGTCTCGTATGGCTCCGAGTGGAAGCAGCCATTGGTAGGCGTCGGTCTGACCCGGGTCGTTACCGGACAGAGCTGGAACGATATGACGGAGGTTCACTATGAACTCACTGAACTCGGCCTGACGCTTTACAAGACGCTTTGGCACACGCGGTGAACCCTGCCCAGGCCGGCAGCTCGCGCCCGCATCGTGGCAACCCGCTTCCATCTGCCCTTCACGCAAAGCCAACGCACAAAAGAGTTGCGCCGCACGGATCAGAGATCGGTGCGGCGCAAGCGTGTTAGGTGTCCTCTGCGCTGGGGTACGGGTTCCCGATTGCCCGCCCAGTGATGCGGTCGGTTGGCGCGTCGAACAGGAAGGATTTTCGCGGTCTGGGGCGGCGGTGATACGGCGAAAAGCAGGTGAATCCGGCGCCTTCTTGCGTGACCCGAATCACGAGCCGGTTACTGCGGCTTCACCAACGCCGCGCGCCGCTCAAGGCTCTCGAGCGGCCAAAGGTCCGACGCCTTGTAGTACTCGGGCACCGCGGGTGTGCCCGGGGGCAGCACCACCCAGGGCTGTTTGGTGGTGGTGAAGATGTGCACGCCCGGCGGGCAGCGGTCGGGCTCGTCGAGCGTGCCCACGCGCACGAAGGACACCGCATCGCCCGCGCCGGCGTAGTGACTCCACAGCGCCACCCTGCACTGCGGGCAGCGCACGATCTTCTGGCCCTTGCCGCTGTTTGACGGCGTGAGCAAGGTCTCGGGCGCGCCGCTCAGCAACTGCACGCGGTCGGATTCGATCATCGCGTTGAGCGCGAACGCGCTGCCGGTCTCGCGCTGGCACCAGCGGCAGTGGCAGCAGTTGACGAACATCGGCGCGCTGGCCAGCCGGTAGCGCACGTGGCGGCAGGTGCAACCGCCTTCGAGGCCCATGTCGGGTGCGTCGCTCATGTGTTGTCCTTCGCAAAAGGGTGCGGCTCGGTCATGGGCTCAGGGCCGCTTGCCGCGCGCCAGTTCAGGCGTCCTCGCACAACTGCAACGCATGCGCCACGCCGAGGCGCGGGCTGCTCAGGATCTGCAGGCCGGTGTCGGCGAGCAGGCCGGCAGCATCGGCCATCGAGGCCTGGGCCAGCACGACCGTCTCACCGGGTTGGGCGCTTTGCCGCACGCCCGTGGCGATGGCGGCGAGGTAGGCCTCGCGCTGGCCGGCCTCGAAGTGCGGCCACGCGCCTTCGATCCACAGCGTGCGCAGCTGCAGCGGCAGGCCCAGGCGCTCGGCAGATGACTGCAGCAGCGCCTGCGTGGGTTCGAGTGTGCTCTGCAGCGCCGCCACCACCAGCACGGGCGCGCCGAGTTGCAGGGCCGTGTCGGCCATGGCGCGATCGATGCGGGTGACGGGGATGGGCGCGCGGGTCGCTTCGGCGAGGCCGCCGATCGTCGAGCAGGTGCAGACCACCACGCGCGCCCCGGCGGCGGCCGAGAGCATGGCCGAGCGCACGCCGGCGATGAGCGCGGGGTCGTCGAGGCCGGCGCCTTGCGCGCGCGCCAGCAGGTCTTCGCGCACGAGGTGGGTGGCGCGGCGCTGGGGCGCGGCGGTCTTCAGCATGGCGTCGAAGGTGGCCACGTGCACGGGCGAGGTATGGAGGAAGGCGATGTCGGCCATGGTGTTGTCAACGTTTCAGAAGCACTGGAAGAGACGACGCGATCATCACCACCCCCGACACCGTGAGCAAGCCCAGCACCACGCGCCGGAAGGCGGCGTCGCTCAGGCCCACGTACAGCCGCGTGCCCAGGATGGACGGGATCAGCAGCGCCGGGATCACGACGGCGAAGAGCGGCCACATCTCGCGTGTGACCATGCCGCTGCCCACGTAGGTGGCGAAGGTGACGCTGAGCGCGGCGAGGTTGAAGTTCTGCAGCACGGCGCGGGCGGTGTCCTTGTCCCAGCCGCGCACGGTGCACCAGAACGACGGCACGACACCGGTGAAGCCACCCAGCCCGCCCATCACGCCCCCGGCCGCGCCGGCGATGGCGTCGCCGATGCGCCCGCCTCGCGTGATGCGCGGGAAGCGTTGCGCGAAGAGCATGGCCGAGCAGCACACCATGAGCGTGACACCGAGCCCGAACTTGAAGATCACCGCATCGACATACGGCAGCACGGCCACGCCCAGCGGCACGCCGACGAGCGCACCCAGGAGAAAGGGCCACAGCAGCGGCCACTGCAGCCCGCGCCTCAGCCGTACCGCCGCGAAGATCTGGCCCGACAGGCCGCCGGCAATCGAGAGCACCACGGCCAGCCGAGGGTCGATGCCCCATACCCAGATCGACATCGCCACCATGCCGAACGCAAAGCCCGAGAGGCCTTGCACGAAGCCGGCGACGACTGCGCCACCGGCGAGCAACGCAATCTCAGCGCCCGTCATGCGAGCCGTGCATCAGCTGGATCGACCATCGTAGTGCTGGACCTTCACCGCATCGAGGTCAATGCCTTCGATGCAGCGGATGTTGATGGCCGCGATGGCGTTGCCCTTCGGATCGACGCCTTCACCGTAGGGGTGGATGCCGCAGGTGGGGCAGAAGCGGTGCTTGATCACGTGCTTGTTGAAGGTATAGCTGCTGGCCGCGCTCTCCGGTGACTTGAGCACAAGGCTCGCGCGCGGCACGAACCACAGCAGAGAGCCCTTCCGCTGGCACATCGAGCAGTTGCAGGCGAGTGCGGAGTCGATCTCGCCCTCGACCTCGAACGAGACCTGGCCGCAGTGGCAGCTTCCTTGGTGTTTCATGCGCGCTCCCGTGGATGGGTCGCGCCATTCTGCCGCCCTCTTCCTTCTCGCGCACGCCGTTTGCTCCATGCGGTAGGACAGAACCGACAGGAATGCCCCGGCTTGTCCGATGCACGGCGCATGCCACGCGGCGCACAGTGGCCTTTTGACTTCCCAAGGAGTACGCCATGCAACAAACCACCGCGCGCAAGGACATCGAAACGCTGGAAAAGCGCTTCTGGCAATCCATGGTCGACGAAGACACCGACACCGCACTGACCATGCTGGCCGAGCCATCCCTGATGGTCAGCGAGCATGGAGCCATGCAGTTCGACCATTCGGGCTATCGCAAGATGGCCGAACAAGGGGGCATGGTGATCAAGTCCTTCAAGCTGAGCGACATGAAGGTGGTCTTTCCCACCGACGACACCGCGCTGCTGACCTACCGGGTGAAGCAGTCGATCGCACAGCGTGATCGGGCCGACCACGAGATCCACCAGGACATGGCCGACTCTTCGGTCTGGACGCGCCAGAACGGCGGCTGGCGCTGCGTGATGCACACCGAAACACCGGTGAGCAGCGAGGCGCACTGACCTCGCCGTCGCGGCTGCCAGGTCAGTGAACGGGCGATCCCTATGATCGCCCGATGATCAGGCACGACACACGACCTGAGGCGGTGGTTCTCCACGGCCTCAATGGCGGCCAGCGCGAGGTGGCCCCGTGGGTTGACACCCTGTCGCCCGAGTTCTCGGTGCGCACACCCGACCTGCTGGGTCATGGCGGGCGGGCGCTGCCGGCCACGCTCGCGGTCTCGGCCATGGCCGATGACTTGGTGTCCCAGCTCGACGCCTCGCGCCCGGCCTTGCTCATCGGCTACAGCTTTGGCGGCGTGGTGGCCTTGCGCGCAGCCTTGCAGCACCCGCAGCGCGTGCGCGCCGTGGTGTGCGTGGCCACCCGCTGGCACTACGATGCCACGACCATCGCGCACTCGACGCACGTGCTGGGCGAGGCGCGCCTGGCCGGCATGCCGGGGCGGGCCGCGCTGTTGCAAGGCATCCACCAGCCCCACGACTGGCGCGATGTGGCCGAGCGTCTGCGCGCCATGCTGGCAGGCTTCGCGCAGGATCCACCGCTGAGCGCCGAGATGCTGGGCGGCGTGCGCTGCCCCTGCCTCGTGGTCACCGGCACCACCGACCCGATGGCCCCGGTGGACACCACGCTGGCCCTGCACCGCAGCCTGCCGGCCAGCACCATCGCCACCTTCGAAGGCAGCGGTCATCCGCCCGAGAACCTGCCCATGCCGCTGATGCGCAAGGCGTTGCTCTCCTGGACGGCCAGGCTGCGCTGACGCGCCCGCCCCAGGTCAGCTGGCAGACGATCCGCCCACGCGGCCGGCCGGCATGTGCTCCTCTCGCAGATCGAGCACGGCCTCGGGGGCATCCGCCTCGGCGTCGCTCTCCTGGTCGAGCTGGCGGCGCAGGCGCTCGGTGTCGAGCTCGCCGGTCCACTTGGCGACGACGATGGTGGCCACGCCGTTGCCGATGAGGTTGGTCAGCGCGCGCGCCTCGGACATGAAGCGGTCGATGCCCAGGATCAGCGCCAGCCCGGCCACCGGCACGCCGCCCACCGCCGACAGCGTGGCCGCCAGCACGATGAAGCCGCTGCCGGTGACTCCCGCCGCCCCCTTGGAGGTGAGCAGCAGCACGGCCAGCAGCGTGATCTGCTGCGTCAGCGTCATCGGCGTGTTGGTGGCCTGCGCGATGAACACCGCCGCCATGGTCAGG
Organism: Piscinibacter sp. PDB1-1; assembly: GCF_056675995.1. Taxonomy (NCBI): domain Bacteria; kingdom Pseudomonadati; phylum Pseudomonadota; class Betaproteobacteria; order Burkholderiales; family Sphaerotilaceae; genus Piscinibacter; species Piscinibacter sp. PDB1-1. Next base: position 19,108 of record NZ_JBWVZJ010000005.1, on the reverse strand, counting down.
TAGATCGAGGTGCCGTCGAGGTTGAACGAGTAGCCGGTGGGGATCACCAGACCCACCACCGACTTGCGCGCGCCCAGGTTCTCCATCTTGGCCATCATGCGCGGCAGCACCGATTCGCTCGACGAGGTGCCCAGCACGATCAGCAACTCTTCCTTGATGTACTTGATGAACTTCCACACCGAGAAGCCGTGCAGCTTGGCGATGGTGCCGAGCACGACGAAGATGAAGACCAGACAGGTGGCGTAGAAGGTGCCCATCAGCTTGCCCAGCGACCACAGCGATTCGACACCGTACTTGCCGATGGTGAAGGCCATCGCGCCAAAGGCGCCGATGGGTGCCACCTTCATGATGAAGCCGACAATGGCGAACAGCACGTGCGAGGTCTTCTCGACCATGTCGAACACCAGCGTGCCGCGGCCGCCGAAGCGGTGCAGCGCAAAGCCAAACAGCACCGAGAACAGCAGCACCTGCAGGATCTCGCCCTTGGCGAAGGCATCGACCACGGTGCTCGGGATCACATGCAGCAGGAAGTCGACCGTGCCCTGCATCTTGCCGGGGCCGGTGTAGGCCTCGATGGACTTGGTGTCGAGCGTGGCCGGGTCGACGTTCATGCCCTCGCCCGGCTTGACCAGGTTGACGATCACCAGGCCCACGACCAGCGCCAGGCTGCTGACGACCTCGAAGTAAAGCAGTGCCAGCCCGCCGGTCTTGCCGACCTTCTTCATGTCTTCCATGCCGGCGATGCCCACCACCACCGTGCAGAAGATGATCGGCGCGATGATCATCTTGATGAGCTTGATGAAGCCATCGCCCAGCGGCTTCATGGCCTCGCCGGTGGCCGGCGCGAAGTGGCCCAGCAGCACCCCCACCACAATGGCGAAGATGACCTGGGCGTAGAGCGACTTGTAGATCGGCTTGCGGGTGGACATGGCAACCGGCTCCAGACGATGCACAGACCGCGAAGTGTGCGCGCACGACGCCCGCTTGGCGAGCCCGGAGACGGCACGGCGGTCGAACCACGCCGCGCGCCGTGCAGCCCGGCAGCGGGCGGGCCGCGGCCGACAAACCGCTTCAGCGCTTGCGGCGCCCCGCTTCCTGCCTGCGCCAGTACTGGAACTCGTCTTCGTGGTGCTCCACGTCGAGCTCGTCGATGCGCGTGCGAAGCCGCTCCTGCACGTCGGCCACCGCCTGGTTGTAGACAAGCGGCCCGATTTCTTCAAGGAAGTAGTTCAGCAGCGCTCCGGCGGCGATGTTGCCGATCTTCTCGTCCATGTTGTCCGCGAAGTAGCGCTCGATGGAGGCGATGGCCTCCTGGCGCGCATCCTTCGGGATCTCGATGCTCATGACCGGCCTGCCGCCCGGCGGCCGCGTTGCGAGCGGGTCGCGGCCCTCATTTCTTGCTGCGCTGCTGCCACGCGAGCAACTCGCCGACGAAACCACGCCGGAAGGCGATCACGCAGATGACGAAGATCGCGCCGATGATCACCGTCACCCACGAACCCACGCGATCGGCCAGGAAGTTCTGCAGGCCGATGATGGTGAACGCGCCGATCACCGGGCCGGCAAAGGTCCCGAGGCCGCCGAGCAGCGTCATGAGGATCACCTCGCCCGACAGCGACCAGTGCACGTCGGTCAGCGTGGCGAAGCCGAGCACCAGCGTCTTGAGCGAACCGGCCAGGCCGGCCAACGCGCTCGACAGCACGAAGGCCAGCAGCTTGTAGCGCGCCACGTCATAGCCGAGCGAGATCGCGCGCGGCTCGTTCTCGCGGATGGCCTTGAGCACCTGACCGAAAGGCGAGTGCACCACGCGCATGATGAACAGGAACACCGCGACGAAGATCGCCAGCACCAGGTAGTACATGGTGATGTCGTCGCGCAAAGGCACCAGCCCGAGCAGCTTGCCGCGCGGCACGCCCTGCAGGCCGTCTTCACCGCCGGTAAAGGGGGCCTGCAGGCAGACGAAGAACACCATCTGCGCCATGGCGAGCGTGATCATTGCGAAGTAGATGCCCTCGCGGCGGATCGCGATCAGGCCGACCAGCAGGCCCAGCAATGCGGCGATGGCCATGCCAGCCACCAGGCCCAGTTCGGGCGACCAGCCGGCGCTTCGCACCAGCCAGCCCGTGGCGTAGGCCGCCGAGCCGAGAAACGCCGCGTGCCCGAACGACAGAAGACCGGTGTACCCCAGCAGCAGGTTGAAAGCGCAGGCAAAGATGGCGAAGCACAGCGCCTTCATCATGAAGACGGGATACAGGCCGATGAACGGTGCCGCGGCCAGCAGCGCGAGCACCACCGCCCACGCGATGCGGGCGTTGCGGGTCGGGCTGGTGGCCTGAACGTTGGCTTGGGAGGTGGCCATGCCTTACTTCTCCTTGCCGAAGAGACCGGCGGGGCGAATCATCAGCACGATGGCCATGATCACGAAGACGACGATGTTGGAGGCCTCGGGGTAGAAGACCTTGGTCAGCCCCTCGATCAAGCCGAGCGCGAGGCCGGTGAGGATGGAGCCGAGGATCGAGCCCATGCCGCCGATCACCACCACCGCGAACACCACGATGATGAGGTTGCTGCCCATCAGCGGCGTGACCTGGATGATGGGCGCGGCCAGCACGCCCGCGAGCGCCGCGAGCGCCGCACCGCCTGCGTATGTGAACATCACCAGCATCGGCACGTTGATGCCGAAGGCCTGCACGAGCTGCGGCTTCTCGGTACCGGCCCGAAGCAGAGCGCCCAGGCGCGTCTTCTCGATCAGCGCCCACACGCCAAGACAGACCACGAGCGAGGCGACCACTACCCAGCCGCGGTAATTGGGCAGGATCATGAAGCCGAGGTTGGTCGCGCCCTGCAATGCATCGGGCACTGGATACGACTGCCCCGACACGCCGTACTGCTCGCGGAACACCCCTTCGAAGATCAGCGAGATGCCGAAGGTGAGCAGCAGGCCGTAGATCGGGTCGAGCTTGTAGAGGTTCCGCAGCAAGGTGCGCTCGATCACCAGCCCGATGGCTCCCACCACGAGCGGCGCCACGATCAGCGCGAACCAGTAGTTGAGGCCGAGCTTCTCGAGCGAGAACCAGGCCACGTACGCGCCGATCATGTACAGCGCGCCGTGGGCAAAGTTGACGATACCCAGCAGCCCGAAGATGACCGCCAGCCCCAGGCTCAGCATGGCGTAGAACGAACCGTTCACCAGGCCCAGCATGAGCTGGCCCATGAAGGCCTGTATGGGGATCCCAAATATTTCGGTCATGGCGGTAATCAGTAGGACGTCAGACGCGCTCGCACCTGCGAAGCAAGGTGCCCATCAAACAACACCCGCGGAACCGGCTTTGCCGGTCCGCCAGGTGGCGCCCCCTGGGGGCAGGAGCGAGAGCGACTGGGGGGCTTTTATTTCCAGAGCGCGCACTTGCTCTCGGCCTTGGTCGTCCAGGCCTCTTCGCCCTTGAAGGTCTGGACCACCTTGTAGTAGTCCCACGGTTCGGTCGACTCCTTCGGCGTCTTGACCTGCATCAGGTACATGTCGTGCACCATGCGGCCGTCGTCGCGGATGAAGCCGCCCTTGGCGAAGATGTCGTTGATCTTGGTCTTCTTCATGTGGGCGAGCACCTTGTCGGCGTCGTCGGTGCCGGTGGCCTTCACGGCGCCGAGATAGTTCGCCGCGACCGAGTAGTCGGCCGCCTGCAGCGACGAGGGCATGCGCTTGATCTTCTCGAAGAACTTGCGGCTCCAGGCGCGCGTCTCGGCGTCGCGGTTCCAGTACCAGCTGTCGGTCAGGTACATGCCCTGGGTGGCATTCAGGCCCAGCGAGTGCACGTCGTTGATGAACATCAAGAGGCCGGCCAGCTTCATGGTCTTGGTGATGCCGAACTCGTTGGCCGCCTTGATGCTGTTGATGGTGTCGCCACCCGCATTGGCCAGGCCCAGGATCTGCGCCTTGCTCGACTGCGCCTGCAGCAAGAAGGAGGAGAAGTCGCTCGCCGACAGCGGATGCTTCACCGAGCCCACGATGGTGCCGCCCGCGGCCTTGACCACCGCCGAGGTGTCGTTCATCAGTTGCGCGCCGAAGGCGTAGTCGGCCTGCAGGAAGTACCAGCTCTTGCCGCCGGCCTTCACCACCGCGTTGCCGGTGCCCTTGGCCAGCGCCACGGTGTCATAGGCCCAATGCACGGTGTAGGGGTTGCACTGCTCATTGGTCAGCGCGGAGGTGGCTGCACCCACCGAGATGAAGAGCTTCTTCTTCTCGGCCGCCACCTTCGCCATGGCCAGGCTGGTGCCCGAGTTGGTGCCGCCGATCAGCATGTCCATGCCCTGGGTGTCGAACCACTCGCGCGCCTTGGCGGCCGCGATGTCGGGCTTGTTCTGGTGGTCGGCCGTGAGCAGCTCGATGGTCTTGCCGTTGACCTTGCCACCAGCATCGGCAATCGCCATCTTGATCGCCTCGATGCCGGCCGGGCCGTCGATGTCGGAGTACAGGCCCGACATGTCAGTGATGATGCCGATCTTGATCACGTCACCCGAGACCTGCGCCTGCGCAGGGGCGAATGCGGCGGCGCAGGCCAGCGAGCTGGCGGCGGCGATGTGCTTGAGTTTCATGGTGTCTCCTTCAGGGTGGGGTGGGAGGGGTCAAACGCCGAGGTACTCACGGAGTTGTTCCATGCGATCCGGCAGTTGCGACTGGGTGAACTCTTGAAGAATGCGGCCGTGCTCCATCACGAGAAAGCGGTCGGCCAGAGGCGCGGCGAAGCGGAAGTTCTGCTCCACCATCACGATGGTGTAGCCCTGCTTGCGCAAGGCAGTGACCATCTCGGCGAGCTTCTGCACGATCACCGGGGCCAGGCCCTCGGAGATCTCGTCGAGCAGCAGCAGCTTGGCGCCGGTGCGCAGGATGCGCGCCACCGCCAGCATCTGCTGCTCGCCACCCGACAGGCGGGTGCCCTGGCTGGACGCGCGCTCCTGCAGGTTGGGGAACATGTCGTAGATCTGCGCGATGCTCATGCCGCCTTCGGCAAGCCGCGGCGGGAGCATCAGGTTCTCTTCGCACGAGAGCGAGGAGAAGATGCCGCGCTCCTCGGGGCAATAGCCGATGCCCAGGCGCGCGATGCGGTGCGTGGGCAGGCCGATCACCTCCTGCCCCTTGACCCGGATGCTGCCCTTGCGCGCGCCGATCAGGCCCATGATCGCGCGCAGCGTGCTGGTGCGCCCCGCGCCATTGCGGCCGAGCAAGGTGACGACCTCGCCCTCGTCGACGTGGAAGTTCACGCCGTGCAGCACGTGCGATTCGCCGTACCAGCCCTGCAGCTCGCGCACTTCCAGAAATCGATTGCTCATCCTGCGAACCTCTGTTGCTCGATCGGGTCAGGCCGCCCCAAGGGCAGGCCTGCGCCCCCTCGGGGGGCAGGAGCGAAGCGACGTGGGGGCTCCATCAATGTGCTCCTTGCAGTTCGGCGTGTGCCGTGCCCATGTAGGCCTCCATCACCGCCGGGTCCTTGGACACCACGGCGTAAGGGCCCTCGGCCAGCACCGCGCCACGCTGCAGCACGGTGATGGTGTCGGCGATGCTCGCCACCACGCTCATGTTGTGTTCCACCATCAGGATGGTGCGCTTGGCCGACACCTTCTTGATCAGCGCGCGGATGCGGTCCACGTCTTCCAGGCCCATGCCCTGCGTGGGCTCGTCGAGCAGCATCAGCTCGGGCTCCATCGCGAGCGTGGTGGCGATCTCGAGCGCACGCTTGCGGCCGTAGGCGAGGTTGACGGTGGGGGTCTCGGCGTAGTCGGCCAGGTCGACCTCACGCAGCAACTCCATGGCGCGCTCGTTCAGCACATGCAGCGAGCGCTCGGGCTTCCAGAAGTGGAACGAGGTGCCGAGCTTGCGCTGCAGGGCCACGCGCACGTTCTCGAGCACGCTCAGGTGCGGGAACACTGCCGAGATCTGGAACGAGCGGATGATGCCGCGCCGCGCGATGTGCGCCGGCCGCTCGCCGGTGATCTCCTTCCCGTTGAAGACGATCTGCCCCGACGTCGGCGAGATGAAGTGCGTGAGGAGGTTGAAGCAGGTGGTCTTTCCGGCGCCGTTGGGGCCGATCAGCGCGTGGATGTGGCCGCGCTTGACCTTCAGGTCGACGTTGTTGACCGCAACGAAGCCCTTGAACTCCTTCGTGAGCTTGCGCGTTTCGAGAATGATGTCGTCGCTCATGGGGGGTGACTCATCTGGTCTTGGCTTCGGGGGTAGCGCCCAGGCGCTCGGATAGGCGGCGGGCGAGGTCGATGACGGTGTCGCGCTGCTGCGCCACGAAGCGCGTCTTGAGGCCGGCCTTTTGCATGCACACGCCCAGGCCGGCCACCACCTCGCCCGACGCGCCATGCACCGGCGCGGCCACGCAGTACACGCCCTGGCGCACGTTCTCGTCGTCGATGCTGTAGCCCCGTTCGCGCGTTGCGGCCAGCTCCAGCAGCAGGTCGGTGCGGCGCATGGCCGGCAGGCTCAGGTAGGCAGGCAGGCGCGCGGCGGGAAAGAGCTGCCGCACCCAGGCCTCATCGTGAAAGGCGAGCATCGCGCGGCCGGTGGCGGCACGGTGCGCTGGCAGGCGCATGCCCACGCTGAATGACATGCCGAGCGGGCGCATGCCGTTGCGCACGCTCACGTAGATGACGTCGGTGCCGTCGAGCACCGAGAGGATCAGCGTTTCTTGCGGCGGGCTGCCCAGGCTCGCCCACAGGCGCTCGAACTCCTGCGCCGGCGTGGTCGCTTCCGCGAACGCATGAGCCAGGCCCATCACGCGCGGACCGATGTAGAAGGCGCCGTCGTCCTGGCGGCGCAGGTACCCCAAGGCGGCCAGCGTGTTGCACAGGCCATGCACGCTGCTCTTGGGCAGCGACAGGCTGGTGGCGATGCGGGCCAGGCTCATGGGCCCGCGCTCGCGCTCCAGAAGGTCGAGCAAGGCCATGGCGCGCGCCACCGCCGGCACGAGAGCTGGCTTGGTGTCTTGAGGGGGGGTGGCCACGGCAGCTTGCATGCGATGCGGATGGGTGAAGGCCCCGGATTGCAGAGGAACGGCGGCGAATTCGTTCAACTGGCTGAACTCCGTTCAGTCAATTGAACCGACGAAAGCCGAGTCTAGGAGCGGCCACCCCGCTGGCAAGTTGCGCCAAACCCGAACTAGGGAAAGCCCGAGCCTGCCCATGCACTCGCACCTTGGTGCAAAACCCCGATCCCCTGCGGCCTTTGCGAACGTTCAAAAATTTGAAGGCTCACAACAAGGGCAATGAATCGCTTTGAACGCTGCGTCCGTAGAGTCCGGTACTCATGAACACGCCCACCGTCACCCGCTACAGCGCCGTCGCCATCGGCTTTCACTGGCTCCTGGCGCTGGCCATCGTGGGCGCCTTCTGCATGGGCGTGTACATGAGCGACCTGCCGTTCTCGCCGCAGCGCCTGAAGTACTACAACTGGCACAAGTGGGCGGGCGTGACGATCCTTGCGCTCTCGGCCCTGCGCTTGCTCTGGCGCCTGACGCACCGCCCCCCACCCGACCTGCCGGCACCGGGCTGGCAGCAGCTTGCCGCGCATGCCACGCACTGGGCGCTGTACGCGCTGTTCTTCGCGGTGCCGCTGGTGGGCTGGGCCTACAGCTCGGCCGCAGGCTTCCCCATCGTGTGGTTCGGCGTGCTGCCGCTGCCTGATTTCGTGTCACCCGACAAGGCGCTGGCCGAAGCCATCAAGCCCTGGCATGGTTACCTTGCCTACACCCTGGCGGTGCTGGTGCTGATGCACGTGGCCGCCGCCCTCAAACACCAATTCATCGACCGCGACGGGCTCATCGGCCGCATGTCGCTGCGCGGTTGAAAGGACCGCCCCACCCCATGAAGAACCTCATCGCATCCGTGCTGCTCGCAAGCGTTGCCTTCGGCGCCGCCGCGCAGCAAAAGCTCGTGCCCGCGCAAAGCGAGATCGCCTTCACCAGCCGCCAGATGGGCGTGCCGGTCGAGGGCAAGTTCAAGAAGTTCGATGCGCAGATCGCCTTCGACCCCAAGAAGCCCGAGGCCGCGAAGATCGCCTTCACGGTGGATCTGGCCAGCGTGAGCTTCGGCGCCACCGAGACTGAAGCCGAGGTCGCGAAGCCCGACTGGTTCAACACCAAGGCCTTCCCGCAGGCGAACTTCCAGTCGACCACCGTCAAGGCCACCGGCCCGGGCAAGTACGAGGTCGCCGGCAAGCTCACGATCAAGGAAGCGAGCCAGAACATCGTGGTGCCGGTGGCGCTGGCGCAGGCGGGCGGCACGACCACCGCCACCGGCGGCTTCACGCTCAAGCGCCTCGACTACCGGATCGGCGATGGCGACTGGAAAGACACCTCGATGGTCGCCAACGAGGTGCAAGTGAAACTGAAGTTCGCGCTGACCGGCGTGGGTAGTCTTTAGCCCCCCAGTCGCTTCGCTCCTGCCCCCAAGGGGCGCCGCCTGGCGGCCCGGCAGAGCCGGATCCGCGGGCGTTGCTTGATCCCACCCCCCGATCCACCACCGATCCACCACCGATTCACCACCGCTTCACCACTAGGAAGTCAACCATGACCAAGACCCTGCTCGCCACCGCCCTCCTCGCCGCAGCCGGCTTCGCGCAAGCCCAGAACGCCACCTACGCGATCGACCCGACACACACTGCCGTGACCTTCGAGGCTCAGCACTTCGGTACCAGCACGATCCGTGGCCGTTTCGACAAGAAGGAAGGCAGCGTGACCTTCGACAAGGCCGCCAAGAGCGGCAAGGCCGAGATCACGATCGACATGAGCTCGGTGAGCACCGGCGTCGGCCCGCTCGACGGCCACCTGAAGAGCAAGGATTTCTTCAACGCCGCCGAGCACCCCACCGCCAAGTTCGTGGGCGACAAGTTCGTCTTCAATGGTGACAAGGTGGCCACGGTGGCGGGCTCGCTCAGCTTCCTGGGCAAGACGCAGCCGGTGACGCTGACCGCCACCAATTTCAACTGCTACCAGAACCCGATGCTCAAGCGCGAGGTGTGCGGCGGTGACTTCGAGACCACCCTCCAGCGCAGCGCGTTCGGCAACAGCTACGGCCTGCCGGGCATCCCGGACAACATCAAGCTGCTGATCCAGGTGGAGGCGGTCAAGCAGTAAGGGGCCACGCGCCCGCGGCGGGTTGAGCGGGCCTTCGATACCTCAGGCTGAACGGTCATGAAGTGTTCGCAGGCCACCTTCCGCTCGGCTTGAAGTATCGAAGGCCCGCTCCGCCCCCGCCATCACGCCGACGTCATCACGCCGGCACCAGATGCCGCCGCAGCATCGCCCTCAACTCCTCATCGCGGAACGGCTTGGCCAGGTGGTCGTCCATGCCCGCTGCCAGGCTGTGCTCCCGGTCGCCTTGCAGCGCATTCGCCGTGAGCGCCACCACCGGCGTACGCGGCAGACCCTGCTCGCCTTCGTGCTCGCGCATGCGGCGCACGGCCTCGAAACCATCCATCACCGGCATCTGGCAATCGAGCAGCACGAGGTCGGGCGGATGAGCGCGGAATGACGCCACCGCCTGCAAGCCGTCTTCCACCAACTCGACGGTGAGCCCCAGGTTCTTGAGCGCAGCCTCGGCCACGAGCGCGTTGACCGGGTTGTCTTCAGCGACCAGCACCCGCCCGTGCAGCGCCGCCGGGGCTTCGGTGTGATCGACCTCGGCCTGCGACAGCGAGGCTTCAGCCGCCGGCGCAAGATCGACGGTCACGGTGAAGCATGAGCCACGCCCTTCCTGGCTGGTGCAGACCAGATCGCCGCCCATGGCCCGCGCCAGTTCGCGCGCGATCGTGAGCCCGAGCCCCGTGCCGCCGTAGCGGCGGGTGAAGGAACTGTCGGCCTGGTGGAAGGCATCGAAGATGCGCGGCAGCTCGTCGGGCGCGATGCCCACACCGGTGTCGTGCACGGCGATGCGCGCACGGCCCTCGCGATGGCGCGCCACCACCGTCACCGCGCCCTCTTCGGTGAACTTGATCGCGTTGCCGACCAGGTTGTGCAGCACCTGGCGCAGACGTGCCGGGTCGCCTCGCACATGGCAGGGCCGCGGCATGTGCAGCCGCGCGCTGAGTTGCAGACCCGACTGGAATGCCGACGGCACCGACAGCGACACCACGTCGTCGATGAGCGCGGCCAGGTCGAACACCTGCGGCGAGAGCCGCGCCTGACCGGCTTCGAGCTTCGAGAAATCGAGGATGTCGTTGATCAGCGTGAGCAGGTGCTCGCCGGCACGATCGATCAGCGCGAGCTGCTCCGCGGGCTCGGCTGGCTTTTGCTTTTGCAGCAGGCGCGTGAGGCCGAGGATGCCGTGCAGCGGCGTGCGCATCTCGTGGCTCATGGTCGCGAGGAACTGGCTCTTCACCGCGCTTTGCCGCTGCGCAAGGCGCAGCGCCTCGGCGCGCTCCTCGGCGATGCGGTCGGTGGTGAAGCGCAGGGAAAGCAACTCGCGAATGCGGGCCTCGCCGCGCCGCGCCTCGATCATCACCAGCACCAGGAAGTTGAGCATGCCCAGGCCGACGAACAGGCCGAAGCGGCTGCCGGTGTGCAGCGAGTACGCAGCTACCGGCACCATCATCGAGGCCAGGAACGCCGCCACATGTCGAAAACTCGGCTGCAGCACGAAGGAGCCGACGGCCGCCACGCCGACCAGCGCGGCAAGCAGCAAGGCGGTGAGGTAGGGCTGGTTCGTCGGCGCCAGCCACAGCGTCACCAAGCCCCAGGTGAAACCATCGGCCAGCAGGATGGCGCTGAAGCTTTGCCGACCGAACCAGTCCAGCGTCGACCTGTTGCGAAAGAACTGGTGCGTGAGCGCGAGCCGCCACCCCGAGACCACGCAACGCGTCGCGAACCAGACCCAGCAGGCCGTGTCGTTCACGTACGGCAACAGGCCCATGCAGATCAGGAGCGCGAACGCCATGCCTGACAGCGTGGTGACCTGCGAGCGCTCGAACAGCATCACCATCTGCGCCTGGGTGACGCGGCCATCCAGCTCAGCTTGCTGAGCGGCCGTCATAGCTGGCGACATGGACACAGCCCCGCGCATCGAACGCCTCACACCCCGGACCACAGATGGCTCGATTATCTGGAGCCACCCTTCATTCGCCCCCCGGGCTTGCGAGCGCAGCCATGCGATTGATCACGTTTGCGCGGTGTTTCTGCACTGGCGTGCAGCACCTCGCGTTGCGCGAGAAGCGCGAAGCCTCGCCAGGGCGGGGCTTCGTGAGCCGGGGCTCGCTTACGGCCTCAGGCGTGCGCCACGCGGAATCGCGCCACCGCCTGGGCCAGCAAGCTCGCCTGCTCTCGCAGGCTCTCGGCCGCGGCCGAGCTTTGCTCCACCAGCGCGGCGTTCTGCTGCGTCATCTGGTCGAGCTGCGCCACCGTGCCATTGACCTGGCCGATGTCGCTGCTCTGGGCGTTCGATGCCTCGGTGATCTCGCCGATGATGTCGGTCACTCGCTTCACCGAGTCGACGATCTGCGTCATCGTGGTGCCGGCGTCCTGCACCAGGCGCGAACCTGATTCGACACGATCGACGCTTTCACCGATCAAACCCTTGATCTCGCGCGCGGCCTGCGCGCTGCGCTGTGCGAGGTTGCGCACCTCGCCCGCCACCACCGCGAAGCCACGGCCTTGCTCGCCCGCGCGGGCGGCCTCCACCGCGGCGTTGAGCGCGAGGATGTTGGTCTGGAACGAGATGCCGTCAATCACGCCAATGATGTCGGCGATCTTTTTCGAGCTGGCGCTGATCTGCTCCATCACCTGCACCACCTGCCCCACGACCGCGCCGCCCTTGGCTGCAACGCCCGAAGCCGAACTCGCGAGTTCGTTCGCGCCGTGCGCCGATTCGGCGGTGTGGCGCACCGAGCCGGTGAGCTGCTCCATGGAGTTCGCGGCCTGCTGCAGGTTCGAGGCGGTGCGCTCGGTGCGCTGGCTGAGGTCGAGGTTGCCGGTGGCGATCTCGCTGGATGCGGTGGCGATCGAGTCGCTGGTGATGCGTATCTGAGCCACCATGTCGCGCAGACCGGTCGTCATCTGCACCAGCGCCGCCTGCAGCGATTCTGCGTGCACGCCCGCCTTGACCTCGTAGGCGAGTTCGCCCGAGGCAATGCGCTTGACGGCCTGACGCAGGGTGTCGGGCTCCTCGCCCAGGTCCTTCCAGACCGAGCGCACGATGACCCACGACGCCACGCCGAGCGAAAGCAGCACCACCAGGCCGGTGGCCACGGTGGCAATGAGGCTCAGGCGCACACCGGCGGCGGCGGCTTCGTAGCGCGCATCGACCGTGGCCCTGGCCTGCTCCTTCGCCGACGACAGTGCCTTGTCGAGCGCACCTTGCGCCGCTTGCATCTGCTGCACCCGCGCCATGCCGTCGGGTGCCTTGTCGATCATGCCCTTGGCGGCGGCAACAGCGGCGGTCTGGTACGCATCGAAGGCGCCGCGCAGGGCCTGCGCATCCTGCGACTTGCCATCCAATGCCTGAGCCACATCCAGGGCCCCGTGGCCTGACTTCACCAGCGCGGCAATCTCGGTCAGGCGCTCGGCATCACCTTCTGCGGCCGCGGTCTGCACCGTCAGCCGCACGTTCTCGGTGATGCGGTCGATCTCCGTGACACGTGCGAGGTAGGGGTCGTCCACGTTGCGCAATTGCGTGACACCGGCCGACAGCCGGGCACCGATCGCCGCACTGAGGATGACGCCGACGATCAGCACGATCGCTGCGCTGGCCGGGAGGCTCCAGATCTTGGTTCGAAACTTCATGACGAATCCTGTGAACACTTCTGGCCAGGGCGAGGCCGGGCGCTTTTCTGCCATGTGCGCATGTTGGCGCCGGGCCCTGGCATGGGTCGCCGGGAAACGCACCCGATGGCGGTGCATTTCCGGCGACCTCGGTCCGCGTCGAGCGCGCTCAGTTGAGCGTGGACAACACCTTCACCGTGCCATCGACGGCTGACTTCTCGATGTAGCCCACCGCCTTCGGGTCGGCGGCCACGGCCTTCTTCACGGCTGCTGCATCACCCGCCTCCTTCGGTGGCTGGGCCTTGCCCGAGAACACCAGGCGCGACCACGCGGCCTTCACCTGCGCTGCATCGCGGCCAGTGGCCTGTTTGTAGAAGTCGGCCCGCAAGGGCGACGACTCGGGAAGGTCCACGGGCGAGAAGCTCTGGTTCTTGCCGAGAAAGACATCGGCAACCTGCTCCTTGCTCAGGCTGCCGGCCGAGGGGTGGCCGATGACCACGATCTCGGCTGCGAAACCTGCGCCCGAGAGCAGGGCGAGCGCGGCGGCCACGACGAATCCTTTGCTGCTGTTCATCGTTGGCTCCTCAGAATACGAAATCGACGCCGAGCGACACGACGTTCGCGGAGCTGCCGTTGGCGAAGTTCCAACCGGGGCTGGTTTTCAGGCGGCCAGTGGACTGGTCACCCGTTTGCACGTGGTCGTACTGCAGCTTGAGAGCGATGTTCTGGTAGGCATCCCAGCGCAGGCCGACCGAGCTTGTCTTCTGCGTCGGCGTGACCTGGTACAGCAGCGTGTTGATCGCGCCATTGAGGAAGCCGCCTTGCGTTTCGTCCTCGATCTGCGCCTTGACCTCGGAGTGGATCAGGTAGGGCGTGAACTTGCCGAAGCGGTAGCCGCCGGCCACGTACCAGGCGCGGCTGTCGGAAAGGATGGCATCGCCGCTGTAGCTGACGAACTCACCCAGAACAAACCAGTCGCCCGGGTCGTACTGAGCGCCCAGCGCAATGGCGTGGGTGCTCATGTCGCTCGTGTCGTACTTGGCCAGCATGTCGGTCTCGCCGAGTGCGCGCATGCCGTTGTAGAGCGGCGCGAGGGCGTCGAGCTGCAAGTCTTCCTTGAGGTAGGTGTAGGCCGCGCGCAGCGTCAGGGAGCCGATCTCGACGGTGTCGTTCACGCCCCAGCTCGTCGTGGCCTTGGCGGTGCCACCACCGGACACGTCGACCTTGTTTGTGCCGTAGTAGGCCTGCACGGTGTTCTGCGCGGAGCCGATGGCGCTGCGGTAGGTGGCGTCGATGCCGTCATTGCTGGTCAGCGGCAGCACGCCATAGACCTCCAGGGGCGGGCGCGCCCAGGCATGGGCGTATCCGACCAGCCGAGATTCGGACATCAGGTAGGCCGGCAGCGCGATGCGGCCCGCGCGCAGGCTGAGCGAATCGATGGGCTTGTAGGTGAGGTTCGCCCACTCGACCTGCGGCGTGTACGACGAGTCGTACTGGTACTGCGAGATGACCTGCAGCACAGCAGACCACTGCGGTTTGAAGACGGCGTTGACTTGTGCGCCGAGCTTGCTGTCGGGGGTGAACGACGTCGCGTTGGTGTGGCCCGCGCCGTTCGGCTGGAACGGGGTGCCAACGAAGTCGGCGGTGTTCAGATCCGAGTGCACCGCAGACGCTGTGCCGAAGCCGCTGAAGCGGAACTCAGGGTCTGCGTGGGCGGCGCCTGCGCCCAGGGCGAGGCAGATCGCGGCCACCACAGGCCGCAGGGGAAATGATTTCATGAAGGAGCTTTCAACATCAGTGCGGTCATGCACGCAATGTTTTTCGACTGTTCCCTCTAACGATTGAGAGCTCCGGCGAAAACCTCTTCGCCTGATTCGTGACGGATGCGGCAGTCCCGATGCCTATCGCGACGCCCGCATGCGAGAAAGGCGCAACGGCTTCGTTTGCCACTGCGCCTTTCATTCGTCGTGGGGGCAACGCGGCTGCGTTGCATCAGAGGTGCTCAGCTCGCCGTCGCCCGCTCCGCGTTCGCGGCCTGCAGGCGCTGCATCAGCACATCGAGCGCGATCATGCAGGCGATGCCGATGGCGACAAAGCTCACATAGAAGCCGAGGTCGGTCGGCTTGATGACGCCGGGCAACCATGCGTCGCGGTTGGCCGTGGTGCATACCACCGAGGCCGCGCCCATGCCGGTGTAGTGCATGGTGCACACCGCAGCACCCATCAACAGCGCCGCGCCGGTGCGGTGCAGTTGGCCGCGGGTGTGAAAGGCCAGCCACAGCGCCGCCGTGGCGGCCACGATGGCGATCACGACCGACAGCGCGACGACGGCCCAGTCCCAAGCCATGAAGCCGCCGAAGCTCATGGCATACATGCCGAGGTAATGCATCGCGGCCACGCCCAGCCCGGCCAGCGGGCCCGCGATGAAGAGGCGGCGCCACTCGAACTCACGCGCGCTGGCGATGTAGCCGAGCGCCGCCGCCGACACGGCCACGGCAGCCAGCAGCGACACCAGGGTCTCCAAAGGGCGATACCCAACGCTCAACGGCACCTTGAAGGCCAACATGCCCAGGAAGTGCATCGACCAGATGCCCACGCCGCCGAGCGCCAGTCCGGCCAGAAAGATGTTGACCTTGCTCACCACGCCGGCGCGGCGCTGCATGGTCGACGACGTGACCCACAGCGCGGTGTAGGCACCGGCGGCGGAGACGAGAAACGAGAGGATCACACCCCAGGTGTCGTAACTGGCGGACAGGATTTCGGGTTGCATAAGAGGTGGGTACTGCGTACTGCGAAGAGGCGATGGAGGGCCGGCGCGGGCAGGCCCACCGGTGCGAGTGGCGCGATGGTTGGCCCTCGGCGCCTATGCGGGTATACCCTCAATGAGGGGGTCGGCGCACGCAGAGACTTCGGGTGTGCAATGCGCACGCTTCGCAGGCGCGCGGTGGCGGCCACCGCCCGGCCGGAACGCGAACTCCGTCACGCCCACGCGCCCATGCATTCCCTGGGAGAATTCGCCCCATGACCTCGAACGATCTCCAAGCCGTGGTCGCCCACATGGGCGCGGCCGCCCGTGCCGCCAGCGCCCGCATGGCGGCGGCCTCCACCCACGCCAAGAACGACGCCCTCGTGGCACTGGCCCGCCTCCTGCGCGAAAGCGGTCAGCCGCTGGCCGATGCGAACGCCAAGGACATCGCCGCTGCCGAGGCCGCCGGTCTGGCCGCCCCGATGGTCGACCGCCTGCGCCTCACCGACAAGGTGATCGCCACCGTGGCCGAAGGCTGCGAGCAGATCGCCGCCATGCCCGACCCGATCGGCGAGATCACCGGCGTGAAGCGCCGCCCGAGCGGCATCAGCGTGGGCCAGATGCGCGTGCCGCTGGGTGTCTTCGGCATGATCTACGAGAGCCGGCCCAACGTGACCATCGAGGCCGCCTCGCTCGCCATCAAGAGCGGCAATGCCTGCATCCTGCGCGGCGGCTCCGAGGCCATCCACTCGAACCTGGCGCTCTGGAAGTTGGTGCAGGCGGCGCTCACCGAAGCTGGTCTGCCAGCCGATGCAGTGCAACTCGTGCAAACCACCGACCGCGCCGCTGTCGGCTACCTGATCGCATCGCCCGAGTCGGTCGACGTGATCATCCCCCGCGGCGGCAAGGGCCTGATCGAGCGCATCAGCCGCGAGGCGCGCGTGCCGGTCATCAAGCACCTCGACGGAAACTGCCATGTGTATGTGGATGCCGCGGTCGACATGGCGCTGGCTCTCAAAGTCACCGACAACGCCAAGACGCAGAAATACAGCCCCTGCAACGCCGCCGAATCGCTGCTGGTGCACGAGGCGGTGGCGGCCGAGTTCCTGCCGCAGATCGGCGCCGTGTTCGCCGCCAAGGGTGTGGAGGTACGCGGCGATGCCACCGCGCTCGCACTGCTGAACGGCGTGCCGCAGATCAAGCTCGCCGAAGCCACCGAACAGGACTGGAGCGAGGAGTACCTCGCGCCCGTGATCAGCGCCAAGGTGGTGAAGAACCTCGACGAAGCCATCGCGCACATCAACCGCTATGGCTCGCATCACACCGATGCGATCCTCACCACCAACCACCCGAACGCGATGCGCTTCCTGCGCGAGGTTGATTCGGCCAGCGTGATGATCAACGCCAGCACACGCTTCGCCGACGGCTTCGAGTACGGCCTGGGCGCCGAGATCGGCATCAGCACCGACAAGTTCCACGCGCGCGGCCCGGTGGGTCTGGAGGGGCTGACCTCGATGAAGTGGGTGGTGCTGGGTCAGGGCGAAGTTCGCACCTGACTGGGAGACACCCAGCACGAGCGCCGCGGCTGAGGCGCTGAGCTACAGCAGCGCAGCGCGTACGTCGCGCCAAAAGGGTTCGTCGACCGCCGCGAGCAAACCCACGCCCTCGTCGGCTGCACGGTACGCGCCGCCGTCAAAGCGCGCGACATGGCCACCGGCCTCCTGCAGCAACAGGGCCCCGGGCGCGTGATCCCAGGGCAGCGTGCGGTAGAACAACGCGAACTGCTGCTGGCCCGTGATGATCGCCGGGTACTCCACGCCCGCGCAGCGTTCACCCGGCAAGACCTCGCCCACGGCGGCACTCCCAGCCTCGACGCGCTGCTTCAGTTCGGGCGGCAGGAAGCGCGTGAGTACCGCGCCCCGCGCGTGTTCGAGCGGCGCGCGCTCCGGCGGTACGCGCATGCGTTGCCCGTCGCGCTGGCAGCCACCGCCGCGCTGCGCACGCCAACGCTCGCCCGACACCGGGTTGAACACCCAAGCCCCCACGGCTTCGCCATCGATCAGCAATGCGGCCATCAGCGCGAACACCGGCCGGCCCGCCACGAAATTGCTGGTGCCATCCAGCGGATCGACCAGCCACACCCGACCTTCGTCCATCCCGTGAAGCAAGGCTGGGTTGGCGGCGCAGGCCTCTTCACCCACCACGCGCGAGCCAGGGAACAGCGCCAACAATCCCTGCTCGATGAGGGCCTCGGCCTCACGGTCGGCCACGGTGACGAGTTCGTCCTTGGCCTTCTCGATCACGTCGCCATCGCGCAGTTGGCGAAAACGTGGCATCACCGCCCGATCGCTGGCCTCGGCCAGCAGGGGCAGCACCTGATCGAACATCGATTCGAGGGGCAGC
Organism: Piscinibacter sp. PDB1-1; assembly: GCF_056675995.1. Lineage (NCBI taxonomy): Bacteria > Pseudomonadati > Pseudomonadota > Betaproteobacteria > Burkholderiales > Sphaerotilaceae > Piscinibacter > Piscinibacter sp. PDB1-1. The sequence continues at coordinate 1,207 of NZ_JBWVZJ010000005.1, read as the reverse complement.
ATGCCGAAATCATCGCACTGCGCGGCGTGCCCTTCGCTAACATCCTGCGATGACCACGCCCCGCCGCGCACTCGTCCTCTTCTCGGGTGGACAGGATTCCACCGTCTGCCTGGCCTGGGCGCTCGAGCGCTACAGCTACGTCGAGACCATCGGCTTCGACTACGGACAGCGCCACGGCGTGGAGCTGGAGTGCCGGCTGGCGGTGCGTTCGGCGCTGTACACCCAGTTCCCGGAATGGGGCGGGCGGCTCGGCGACGATCACCTGATCGATCTCTCGCTGCTCGGCCAGATCTCCGACACGGCGCTCACGCAGGAGCGCGAGATCGAGATGAATTCGAGCGGGCTGCCCAACACCTTCGTGCCCGGTCGCAACCTGCTGTTCTTCAACTTCGCCGCCGCCGTGGCCTACCGCCGCGGCCTCAACGTGCTGGTGGGCGGCATGTGCGAGACCGACTACTCCGGCTACCCCGATTGCCGCGACAACACGCTGCGCTCGCTGCAGGTGTCGCTGAGCCTCGGGCTCGATACGCAGATGAGCATCGAGACCCCGCTGATGTGGCTGGACAAGGCACAAACCTGGTCGCTCTCGGCCGCGCTGGGTGGCGAGGCGCTGAACGAACTGATCGTGGAGAACACGCACACCTGTTACCTGGGCGATCGCTCGCGTCGCCACGACTGGGGGTACGGGTGCGGGCACTGCCCGGCGTGCGCGTTGCGGGCGCGCGGATTCAAGGCGTGGCGCTCGGCGAGCCATGTGCAGACGGCTTCTTCGTTTGCGGCGACGGATCGGATGGGGTTGTAGGCGCCTGGCGGCGCGGGTGGCGCGCGGGAGCATCGCCAAAGTGCTGCGCAATCTGCCGCGCGCACGGAGCCACAGCGATCAGCGATCAGCGACCAGAGCGCTCGCGAACCACCACCCGCTCAGCCTGAGGTTTCGAAGGCTCGTGCTGCTCTTCGCATGTCTTGTTCACTGCGTGAGGCCGCGCCGGGGTTTCGGCCCGGCGGCCGAGTTACTTTCTTGTGTCGACAAGAAAGTAACCAAAGAAGCGAGCCCTGCCTCCTCGGCCCTCGCTGCGCGAGGGCTGCCTTGCGCTGCTCGGTCTTGGTGGGCGGGGCAGAAACTCGCTCCGTCGCCTGCGGCGACTGCGCTCAAACATCTGCCCCAAGTCAGTTGTGGATGCGCGCTGCGCGCGCGCCCACCAAGCCC
>NZ_JBWVZJ010000004.1:0-107579 GCF_056675995.1 Piscinibacter sp. PDB1-1 | reverse complement strand
CCCTAGGCGGACCGGCGAACGGGGTGCCCTTCTCTTTGGTTACTTTCTCTTGGGCAAGCAAGAGAAAGTGACTGCGCCGCCGGGCGCACATCCCGGCAACAGCCTCACGCAGTGATCCGCTTCAGCATGCGATGCTCACCGAAACCAATCCACTGCGCCACGCCGCGCGTGCCAAATCACACACCCCCGCCCCCACCACCTCAGCTAGAGTCCCCTCGATTTCAACTCCGAGGGAGAGCGCCCCATGAGCACCACTCAAATCGTCGCCTGGGTCATCGTCGCCGTCCTGGTGTTCTGGGCTGTCGGCGCCTACAACCGCCTGATCCGCCTGCGCAATGCCATCGGCAACGCGTTCGCTCAGATCGACGTGCAGCTCAAGCGCCGCTACGACCTCATCCCCAACCTCGTCGAGGTGGCCCGCAAGTACGCCGCCCACGAGCGCGACACGCTCGAAGCCGTGACGGCCGCGCGCAACCAGGCCAAGGCCGCTGCCGACGTGGCACGCACACGCCCCGCCGCAGCGGGTGCCGTCACCAGCCTGGGCATGGCCGAGCAGGTGCTGGGCTCGGCGCTGGGCCGCCTGATGGCGGTGGTCGAGGCCTACCCGGAGCTGAAGGCCGACCAGTCGCTGCGTGAGTTGTCCGAGGAGCTGACCAGCACCGAGAACAAGGTCGCGTTCTCGCGCCAGCTCTTCAACGACGCATCGCTCGAATACAACGACGCCTCGCAGCAGTTCCCCACCAGCCTGCTGGCCAACCTGTTCGGGTTCCGGGCGGCGGCGATGCTGCAATCCACCACGAGCGAAGCCGAGCGCGCCCCGGTGCGCGTGCAGCTCTGAGCGCGCACGCGCGGGTCCGTCGGGCTCAGCCAACGCTCGACCCTTCGGCCTGAGCGCATCGCTCTCGTTCGCTCCCTTTTCGATGCGCTTTCGCAAGCAACAGGACGAAGCCCGCGGTGCCACGCAGCGCCTGCTGGGCCTGTTCGCGCTGCTGCTGGTGGCGCTGGTGGTGGCCGTCAACGCCATGCTGTTCGGCTTGTGGTGGCTGATCGCGTCGTGGCTCGACTTCATCACCTTGCCCACGCTGTTCTTCGAGACCAACACGGCGCTGGTGCTGATGTTCGTGATCGGTGGTGCGCTGGTCGAACTCAGCCGGCTGCGTGCGGGTGGCGGTGCCCATGTGGCCGAGTGGGCCGGTGGGCGCTTGCTGACCGACCCGCGCGATCTCGCCGAGCGCCGCTTTCTCAATGTCGTCGATGAGATGGCCCTGGCGAGCGGCCTGCCGCGCCCGGCCGCCTACGTGCTGGAGCGCGAGGACGCGATCAACGCCTTCACCGCAGGCTGGTCACCCGAAGAATCGGTGGTGGCCGTCACGCGCGGCGCGTTGCAGCGCCTCACGCGCGACGAGTTGCAGGGTCTGGTGGCGCATGAGTTCGGACACATCCACGGCGGCGACCTGCGGCTCAACATGCAGCTGCTCGCACTCGTGTGGGGGCTGTCACTGGTGCACGGCTATGGCCTGTCGCTGATGGCGCCCAACGAGGACGGCAACCGCTCGGGCATCGGGCTGCTGATCGGCAGTGCGTTCGCTGCCGCGGGCAGCCTGGGTTGGCTCGCCGGGCAGGTGCTGCAGGCGGCGGTATCGCGCCAGCGCGAGTTGCTGGCCGATGCGAGCGCGGTGCAGTTCACTCGCAGCCGCGACGGGCTGGGCGGCGTGCTGCGCAAGGTGTGGCACCAGACGCGCACGAACGAAGGTCGGCTCCTGCACGCTCCGGCGCGCCTGCTGGCGGCCATGCTGCTGCAGGCGCCGCCCACCTGGCTGGCCAGCCACCCGCCGCTGCCCGAACGGCTGCGCCGCATCTATGGCCGCCACATGGAGCCGCTGGCCGCGCCCGTGCTCGCCAACAACGCTGCCGACGCTGCCGCCGATGAAAACTACCGGCCTGCCGCCGCCACATCCGCCTCGGCATCACCGAACCTGCCTCCCCTGGCCTATGCTGCCCCCATGCTCGAGCCGACCGCCCGCTTCCCCGAGCCGCGTGCCGTGGCCGATGACGACGAACGCGAGGCCTGCGACAGGCTCTCGCGCCTGAACGGCCCAGGCGAGCTGCGCGCCGCCATCCTTGCCTTGCTGCTCACGCCCGGCAGCCAACGGGAGCGCCGGGCCTGGCGCGACGAAACCGGCGGCCTGAGCACCGCCGAGGCGGTGCGGCAAGAGGTGAAGAAACTCGGCCCCGCCATGCGCCTGCCGTGGCTCGAAGTGCTGCTGGCTCGCGCGGCACGCGCCCCGCTGCTCGACCGCCAAACGCTGATGGAATCGGCTCGCCGCGTGATGGGCGCCGATGGTCAGGTGCGCCCAATCGACCGGCTGCACCTGCTGCTGCTGCGCAAGCAACTCGGAGAGGCGCAGGCCAGCGCCCCACCCGCGGCCAACGCGCACAACGACATGCGCAGCCTGCCCCCGCACCTGATGCAGCAGGTGGCCCGGCTCACCGCGTTTCTTTCGCGCCTGCTGCCCGAAGGCGAGCCCTGGTATCGCCAGGTGATGCAGTCCTGGCAAGCCGCGGAGGCCACCGCGCCCTTCGCGCCGCCCGACGCCGACACGCTGGTGCATGCCCTGCAGGAGGTGCAGTCGCTGCCATGGATGCTCAGGCCCGTGATCGTGCGCGAGTGGGTCGATGCGGCGATGCAGCTCAAGGGCCCCGGCGCGTTGCAGCCCGATGCCGCCGACGCGCTGCGCCTGGCGTGCACGCTGCTCGACTCGCCGCAGCCGCCCGAACTGGCGCGGCACTACATCGAGCCGGCGGTCTGACGTCTGACGGGCCGCGCCGAGCGGCGCTCAGCCCTTCTTGCGCAGCAGCGACAAGAACTCGGCACGCAGGCTCGCATCCTTCAGGAACGAACCGCGCATCACCGAGTTGCTCATCATCGCCTCGCTGTCGCGCACGCCGCGCCAGTGCATGCAGAAGTGGTCGGCCTCCATCACGATGGCCAGACCGTCGGGCTTGACGCGTGATTGCAGCTCGTCGGCGAGCATCACCACGGCTTCCTCCTGGATCTGCGGGCGGCTCATGATCCAGTCGCAGATGCGCACGTACTTGCTCAGGCCGATGAGGTTGGAGTGCTCGTTGGGCAGCAGGCCGATCCAGACCCGGCCCATGATCGGGCACAGGTGGTGCGAACAGGCGCTGCGCACGGTGATCGGCCCCACGATCATCAGCTCGTTCAACCGCTCGGCGTTGGGGAACTCGGTCACCGCCGGGATGGGCTGGAAGCGGCCGCGAAACACCTCGTTCACGTACATCTTGGCCACGCGCTTGGCGGTCTCTTGCGTGTTGTGGTCGCTTTCGGTGTCGATCACCAGGGCCTTGAGCACCTCTTGCATGCGTGCCGCCACCTCGTCGCGCAACTCGTCGAGTTCGCCTTCGCGGATGAACGCGGCGATGTTGTCATTGGCGTGGTAACGCTTCTTCGCGCCGACAACCCGGTAACGGATGCGCTCCGATGCGCTCAGTGCGGCGAGCTCTTCCTCGCTTCTGAAGATCGGGGCGGGCGGTTGGCCAGGCATGGTCAGTCCTGTCGGGGTAAAAGGTGAGGCGCCGATTGTGAAGCCTCGTGCCCGGCCGCGCGCGCGCCCGGGGGCTCGACGGCCACGAGGCACTCTCCGAGCCCCTCGAATCCCGAGTCTCCTGACACAACGCTGTCAGGAAGTCGGGCCCAGCATGGAAGCCCGTGAGACCCGCCCCCCACCCCCACCATGCCGTTGGAACCCTTCGAGCCGCCGTTGCGCAACCCGCCGCCGTTTCTTGCCCGGCACACGCCGCGCCCGCTCGTGCGGCCGAGGTTGCAGAATGCGCCACACCCACCCGCGATCGACCCCGAGCCGAACACCCCCCACGAGCCCCATCGCATGCGACGAGCCGACCGACTCTTCCAGATCGTGCAACTCATCCGCGGCCGGCGCCTGAGCACGGCCCAGTTCCTGGCGCAGCGACTGGAGGTGTCGGAGCGCACGGTGTACCGCGACATCGCCGAGCTGATGACGCAGGGCGTGCCCATCGAGGGCGAGGCGGGCGTGGGCTATCGCATGCGTTCGGGGTTCGATCTGCCGCCGCTCATGTTCACGCATGAAGAAGCGCAGGCCCTGGTGGCCTCGGTGCGCATCGCCCAGCCGCGTCTCGATGCCGCACTCGCCGCCCAGGCCGAGAACGCGCTCTCGAAGATCCTGGCGGTGTTGCCCGTCGCTGCGCGCGCGGCCGCGGAAAGCCTGGCGGTGTACGCGCCGCCGGTGGATTTCGACCCGGGCACGCGCTCGCGGCTGGAGCCGCTGCGCCTGGCGGCCGAGGGCCGGCGCAAGGTCGACCTGCACTACCTCGACCTCAAGGACAGCGACAGCCGGCGCACCGTGCGCCCGCTCGGCTGCTTCTATTGGGGTGCGGTCTGGACGCTGGCGGCCTGGTGCGAATCGCGCGAGGACTTCCGCAGCTTCCGCATCGACCGCATCCAGCAGCTCGATGTGCTCGACGAGACCTTCCGCGATGAACCGGGCAAGACACTGCCCGACATGTTCCGCCGCGTGGAGGCCGAGTCGCAGCGCCGCGGCGCCGCGGCCAACTGAGGCCCCGTCGCCAGAAGTCAACTCAGCGCTGCTGCGACCAGCGCGCCAGCACCTCGCGCCATGGCCTGAGCAGCGCGGCGGCGTCGCCCACGCGCTGGGCCGACACGCCCCGCCAGAGGTGATCCACGTCGAAGCTCAGCACCGGGTACAGGTCGGCGCGCTGCACCAGCGGCAGCGCGTGCGGGCTCACGTTGTCGAGCACCAGTGCACCGGTGGTCGACTCGCCACTGAGCAGCACCACGTGCGGCAGCCGCAGCTCGGGTTGCTCAGGCGGGCTGCGCCAGGCATAGAGCAGGCGCGAACACGCGCAGGGCTGGCCGCAATCGCGCAGCGCGAAGTACTTGAAGATGGCGAAGTCTTCGCAGTCGCCCGAGTCGCTGGCGAGCGTTTCGGTGGGCGTCTGCCAGCAATCGGCGAGACCGGAAGTGGATGAGTCGGCCGCGTAGCCGATGCGCTGGTTGACAACGTTGTTGACGAACTCGACACGTGCGAGCAGCGGCAAGCGACCGGCGGCACGCAACAGGGCGCCGTACTCACGTGCGATACCGGGGCGGCTGGCCGGCGCGGGCGGGGCGTGCGCCCTCGCCCCCAGCGGGGCGCACAAGCCCAGCATGAAAAAGGCAGCCAGCGTTCTGCGTCGCATGGGGCACCCCCGTCCTCGCCTCCCCTGATGGCGCAGGAGCCGGATCGGCCGCAGGCGCACAGGGATGTCGAGATTAGGGTGACCGGACCCGAAGGGCATCAGGGTAAACGGCCATGGCAATCGCGGCCTCGGCGAAACTGACTCTTCAGTGCTCCTTGATCCACATGCCGTTGACGTTGAGCAGGCGGCACGGGCGCGTGTAGGCCTTGCGTTGCACATCGCAACGTGCAAGCGCCACCGACACCGCCTGGCGCGGCGAACTTTCACCCGCGCCGTAGCCCCACGCACCGTCCTCCGACGCGGCGTAAGCCTTGTGGTTGCCTTGGGTCCAGTACTCGTCACGGAAACCATCGATGGCGCCCGCATGCACCAGGAACTGCCCGATCTCGCGGTCCGATGGCGCCGGCCCCGAGGCGCTCACACCGTCGAAGGTCTCGGTTTGCTCCTCTTCGTCCTGCATGATGTCCGTCATGGCGCGAACCACCGGTTTCCACGCAGCGGCCACGCTCAGCGCGAAGGCCACGACCAGGATACCGGCCATCAGCTTGCTGCCTTTTCGCGGCAGACCGCCGTAGTCGTTGTCGTCACGCGACCCGGGGATAAAGATCAGTGCCAGGCTCACGGCCTCGCCGATGTAGGGCACGACCGCCATCACCGCCCACCAGCCCGATGCATTGAAGTCGTGCAGACGCAGGATCGACACGCGCAGCGACCAGAGCAAGGTGGCGAGCAGGCCGACCACGAACAACACACCGGTGAAGATGCCCGGGCGGGTGAGCATCATCGTGCCCAGCCACACCAGTGCAGTCCAGGTGATGAGCGCGGCGCTGATGTAGCTGAGCCGCGAAAGACGGCCCTCGAAGCCGAAGCCCATCAGCTCGGGCGCGTCTTCATCATGCTGTGCGGCCTGCATGCCGACGGGCGGCAACCCGCGGCGAGCGCGCGCGGCTTCGAGCCGCTCGGCGCGCAGGCGATCGGCGTCTTCCTTCTTGGCAGCAATGCCGCGCGGCATATCGGTCGCGCACGAGCGGCACAGCACGCGCATCGACTGCGTCTCGCCGCAGGTGGGGCAGGTGATCTGTTCTTCGGCAATGGCCAAAGCTGGCGCGGCGGCTATGCCGTGTGCCGCGGCTGAATCAATGTGGGCGGCACCGCTCGCACGTTCCTGCGGCTTCAGCGCGAGGGGTTGTGCCACCGGCGCCGCGGGCGCTGGGGCTGAGGTGGGGGCCAGCACATCGAGCGGCTCCATGCGCACGCGCAGGCCGTACTTCTGCAACTGGGCCATGTAGCTCACCGCGTCGTCGTATGAGAGCGATCGCTTGAGAACCGTCTGCTCGCCCGAGAACATCGCGGCGAGGCGCGCGCCTTCGATCTTGAACTTGTCGCCAAAACGGCGCATGACTTCATCGGCCTGATGCCCCGGCAAGATCTCGCCGTTGAACACCAGGCGCACGTGTGCACTGCCTTGCATTCCCTTCCCCCCTCTTTATGAAAGGGAGGATACAAGTCGCAGCGCTGCCGGGCGCGACCTGTGGTGCAGCCACGACCGAACTTTGCCAACCAGTTCCGAGCGCACCCCTCACTCACGGGGTGACCCTGCGCAAGCCCCTCAGGGGTCGGATCGTGACGCGATCTGGCGCAGTCGCTTGTGAAGGAGCCGCTCTTCGTGATCGTGCGCCTTCCAGTCCTGCCGCACGGCTCGCAGCAGCGCCCAGGCCATGAGCAGGATGACCACACTGAAGGGCAAGGCGAAGACGATCGTGGCCGTCTGCACCGCCTTCACGCCGCCAGCCATCAGCAGGCTCGACGCGATGCCCGCCACGAGCAGGCCCCACATCACCTTGACGCGTGCGCTGGGGTTGGGGTCGCCGCCGGTGCTCATCATGCCCAGCACCAGCGTGGCCGAGTCACCCGAGGTCACGAAGAACACGAAGACCAGCAGGGTGGCAACGATCGACAGCATCACGCTCCAGGGCATGGCATCGAACATCACGAACAGCGCCGTGGAGACATCCGACTTGACCGCCAGATCGAGCGGCACGTGCTGCCAGATCTCGTAGGTGAGCCCGGTGCCACCGAACACCGAGAACCACGCGAAGGCGACGAGCGTAGGGGCCACCACCGCACCGACGATGAACTCGCAGATCGTGCGCCCGCGCGACACGCGGGCGATGAACAGGCCGACAAACGGCGACCACGAGATCCACCAGGCCCAGTAGAAGACTGTCCAATTGCCCACCCAGGCGCTGTCGCGGAAGGGCGTGGTGCGCAGGCTCATGCGCACGAACTCGCTGATGTAGCCCCCAAGCGTGCTCGTGAAGGTATCGATGATCGCCACCGTGGGCCCCAGCACGAACACGGCCACGGCCAGGAGCGCCGCCACGACGAGGTTGCCGGTGGACAGCCATTTGATGCCCTTGTCGACACCCGTCACGGCCGACAGAAGAAAGAGCGCGGTGGTCACGGCGATGATGCCAAGCTGTGACGGCACGCCCACCGGCAGGCCGAACACCCGATTCAGGCCGCTGTTGATCTGCAGCGCGCCGATGCCCAGCGAGGCCGCCACACCGAAGGCGGTGGCAATGGTCGCGAGCACGTTGAACAGCACCGCCAGCTTGCGAATGCCGTGCCACGGGAGCGAATCGGTGGCCACGCTGACCAGCCCCGCACCGCCACGGCGGAACTGGAAGTAGCCGATCGCCAGTGCCACCACCGCGTAGATGGCCCAGGGGTGCAGACCCCAGTGGAAGAACGCGTAGCGCATGGCCGCGTTGGCCGCTTCGGGCGTGTTCGGCGCGATGCCGGGGGGCGGCGTGCCGTAGTGCGACAACGGCTCGGCGACGCCCCAGAACACGAGGCCGATGCCCATGCCCGCGGCAAACAGCATCGAGAACCACGAGAAGGTAGAGAACTCGGGCTCCTCGTCGTCGGCGCCGAGACGCAAATCGCCATAGCGGCTGAAGGCCAGGAAGAAGCACACCAGCACGAGCGCGAGCACGACCCAGAGGTAGAACGAGCCGAAACTTCGCGTGATCTCCGCGAGCAAGGCATTGAACACCGAGGCCATGCTGTCCGGCGACACCAAACCCCAGGCGACGATGAGCGCGATCAAGCCGGCCGACAGGATCAGTTGCATGTGCGTGCCCTCCTTGGTGCGGGGCATCCTAACGCCGCCCAGGGCATCTGCGAAGCAGGGGTTCGGGAAGCGCCTGCGCGTCAGACCAGAGCGCGCAATTCAGCCAGCATCACGTTGTTGTCGAGGTCGAAATAGTGCGTGTGGGCATCGGCGCCCAGGCACAGGTCGCGGTAGTGCGGCGTGTGCTGCACCGGGGTGCCCTCGTAGGCCTGTGGGTCGACGGCCAGCGCCGGCATGGCGGCATCGCGCGCAGGCGACCACAACCAGCGGCCGACGTAGTCGCCGGCACCCCACACGTTGACCCAGTTCGCCACACCCAGATCGTGGCGCGGGTCGGGTCCGATGGCACGCGCGGCGTCGACCTGCCCATGCGGGCTGCGCTCGTCGAGCACCCAGCCGTACTGGCACGGGAAGCGCAAGGCATAGAGCTGCCGCAGCGGCGAACCTGCGGTGAGCAGTCGGATGTTCTTGTCGGCCAGCCGGCGACCGAGCTTCACCAGTTCGTCGTCGGCGCCCGCCTCGGGGCGCAGCAGGTGGCGCCGCTGCAGGTAGCGCAGCAGGTCGGCGGTGATCACCGTGCCCTGGCTGTGCGCGACGATGACGATGCGGTCGTAGCCCTGCGCGAGCACGTGCTCGAGTACCGCCACATAGCGCTCGAAGATCATCACGCGCGGGATGGCGCGCCGCGGGAACTCGCGGAAGTGGTTGTCGACGTCGAGGGCCGCATCGAGCGGGGCGCGCAGCGCAGCGAGGCGCTTGAACGCCAACCGCCCCATGGCCACCAGGCCTACTGCGCTGCCGGCCACCACGACCACCAGGCCCGACAGCAGTTCGCTCGAGAGATCACTGATCGCGAGCGAATCGAGCCGCGGCCAGGGCAGGTCGATGCCGCGCCGTGCGAGCTGGCTGCCGATGAGGGCGAGCGCGGCCCATACCAATGCCGCCGTGATGAGCCAACTCCACCAGCGCACCAAGCGGTCGAGCGCGCGGTAGCCGGCGGTGAGCCAGTGGCCGAGTTGCGCGGCTCCGGGCTGGCAGGTCAGGCGCAGTTCAACCAGCACGCTGGGCAGGAACACGAGGATCACGAAGCCAAGCAGCGCGAGCAACATGGCGGCCACCACCGAGAAGGTTTCCGTGCTGGCGGTGAATCGCACGGCGAGAAAGCACGCCGCCGACATCTCGCGCTGCCCTTGCGGATCGGTGAACCACCACGGCTGGTAGCGAAGGTGCGCGACCAGCGATTCGAGCGGCTGCGCCAGCAGCGCCCATACCGTCATCACGAACGCGAGAAAGATGCCCACCGACACGAACAAGCCGAGCCGCGCGGTGACGATGCTCTGCCGCCGCTCGGGGGTGCCGTGGCCGATGCGGCAGGCCCATTCACCCAGGCCGACGGCGGCGGCGACCAGCACGGCCATCAGGACCCAGCCGCTGAGCTGCAGCAACAGCAGCACCTCGACCGCGCGCAACACGCCGGCCACGAACGAGGCCCCCGCGCCCGACCCGTCGTGCGCGACCGCACCCCACGCAATGCCCGCCAGCGTGATCGCCATCAGCAACAGGCCCATGCCGTACACGGCCCGGAAGCGCTCTTCGCAGTAGCCCACGAAAGCGCGGTACACGACGAGCAGCACGGCCACGAGCGCCAGCAGCACCGCCCATGCGCCCAGCTCCGGAAGCCGATGTGCCGCCCAGCCCAGCACGGCAGCGGTCGCCGCGCCGGCCCAGAAGCCCCAGGCCCAATTGCGCCGCAGCAGGTAGACGCTGCTCACCGCCACCGCGAGCGCGGCCACCGCCGCACCCCAGAGGCTGCCGCTGCGCTCATGGCCGGCGGTGAGCGCCGCCGGCACCAGCAGCAGCGCACACACGAGCAACTGCAGGAACAGCAAGGCCAGCACGCGCGAGAACACCCAGTTGGCCCCGCGGTGCATGCGCGCAAGCCATGCCATCACGCGCGAGGGTGGCATGGCCACGTCGGCCAGCGAGACGGTGTCGGTGCCGAGCTTGGCCAGATGGAACAACAGCGTGAACAGCTCCGCGAGGATGCGCGCCACACCACCGCCGAGGCGCGACAAGTCGGCCCAGTACATCTCGAACACGTCGGTGTCGCGGCCACCCACCTGCATGCGCTTGACGGGCATCTGGTAGTGGTGGCGCACGGTCGGCTTGCCGCGGGCATCGGCCGCCTTGGCAAACAGGTAGTCGGTGAAGCGTACGCCGTGGTCGGCTTCGCAGTCGGCTCCGCGCGCCGCGCTGTTGCGCACCGGCGGCGGCTTGTCGGCGGTGCTCGACACGACGGGCCGCGAGCCGGCGTGCTCGTCGAGGAAGTCACTGCGCAGCGATTGCAGCAGCGACTTGCCGATGCGCTCCAGCCAGCCCGAGGGCCGCCAATGGTCGAAGGGCACCGCGGGCACGAGCGGGTGCACCTCGATCGTCACGTCGGTGTGCGTGATCGGCGTGGGCTGGCCGGCCGCGAGCTGCACCGACACATCGGCCGCGCTCTCGCCACGCACCTGGTCGGCGATGCCATGCACGACGATCACGGCCACGCGCTCGGAGGGCGTGTCGGCGGGGGAGGTGGCAGTCATGGTGCAGCCTAGGCGGCGACCCCGGCGGCTGCATCCCTAAGGTGTGGGAACCCGCTGGCGCATTGAGGGCCTCAATCGAGGGGCCAGGGTTGCGGCTCGGGCCGCAGCTGCTCCCAGGCACGTGCGAGCTGCAGCACACCGAGGTCATCGTGCCGCGCACCCACGATCTGCAGCCCGATGGGCAGGCCACCTGCCGTGTAGCCGCAGTTGATGCTCGCCGCGGGTTGCTCGCTCATGTTGTACGGCAGCGTGAACGCGATGTGCTCGAAGGGCTGCGCGGGGTCGTTGGTGGGGCACGGCAACTCGGCCGCGAAGGCGGCGATCGGTGCGGTGGGCGAGAGCACGAAGTCGAACGGCTGACAGGCCGCCACTGCGGCCTCGCGCATCACGCCCATCTGGCTGAAGCCCTTGAAGACCTGCTCGCCCGACAAGCCCTCGCCACCGCGCGCCCACGCCACGATGAAGGGCAGCACCCGGGCCTGTTGCGCAGCAGGCAGGGCCGAGATGTCCATCCACGAGCGGCAGCGCCAGAAGGCATCCATGCCGTCGATCATGGAACGCGTCATGAAGGGCGCCATTGGCTCGACGATCGCACCGGCGGCTTCAAAGATGCGCGCCGCGCCTTCGATGGCCGCACGCACCTCGGGGTCGACCGGCAGGCCCCAACCCGCATCGAGCATCAGGCCCAGCCTCAGCCCCTTGATCGGCCGCGCGAGTTCGCTCCAGGCGATCGGCTGGTAGGGCAGGCTCATGGTGTCGCGCGTATCGGGCAGGGAGAGCACGCGCATCATCAGCGCGGCGTCTTGCACCGTGCGCGTCATCGGGCCGGCCACGCGGCCGTAGTACGGCGGATGAATGGGGATGCGCCCCAAGCTCGGCTTCAGCGCGAAGATGCCGCACCAGGCGGCGGGCAGGCGCACCGACCCGCCGATGTCGGTACCCAGGTGCAGAGGCCCGTAGCCGCCGGCCGCCGCGGCGGCCGCGCCGGCACTGCTGCCACCGGGGTTCTTGCTCAGGTCCCACGGGTTGCGCGCCAGCGCATGGAAGCTCGACAGCCCCGACGACAACATGCCGTAGTCGGGCATGGTGGTCTTGGCCAGCAACACGGCGCCCGCTTCGCGCAGGCGCGCGGCGGGGGGTGCGTCGTGCGCGGCCGGCGTGAGCACGGTGGCGGCCGTGCCCAACGGCACCGGCACGCCCCGGGTGGCGATGTTCTCCTTGACCGTGACGGGCACGCCGTCGAGCGTGCCGTGCGGCTCCCCCTTCAGCCAGCGTGCCTCGCTGGCACGCGCCAATGCAAGCGCCCCCTCGGTGTCCAGCGCGTAGGCGGCGTGAAGCTGCGGCTCGCGGCGCTCGATCTGAGCCAGCACCGCGCGGGTCACCTCGAGCGGCGAGACCGCCTTGCTCGCGTAGGCCGACAGCAGCTCCAGGGCGCTCAGGGTGTGCAAAGCCGAGGTCATGCGCTCTCCCGTGGGGTGTGACGGGGAGCCATGATGACGCAAGGGCGACGCGTCTGCTTTCTATTCCTTGGTTCTGGGAACCGCCAGCCCGGCCAGGTACGCGTCGAGCGTCTGCTGGCCCACCTTGACCAGGTCGAAGGCTTCGGCGTCAAGCGTCCAGTTCTGGATCAGCCCGTCGATCAACGCATGCAGGCCGATCGCCGCCACCTTGGGCGGGATGCGCCGGGGCAACTGGCCGCGCCGGATCGCCAGCGCAATGCCGCGCTCGGCGTGGGCCAGGCACTTGTCGCGGCCCAGAAGGTGGCGCTCGCGCACGGCGCGGGTCTCTTCGACGTACTCGACGCGGTGGGTGGCGATCTCGAACACCCGCCGGATCTGGGGCGACTCGACCGTCAGGCGCAGCGCGTGCACGAAGTTGTCGCGCATGTGGCGCAGCGGGTCGGCATCGGCCGCCTCGGGGTCGCGGTAGGCCGTCTCCTCGATGGGCAGCGTCACCCGCTCCATCATCGCGTTGAAGACGTCAGCCTTGTCCTTGAAGTGCCAGTAGATGGCGCCGCGCGTGAGCCCGGCCGCCTGGGCGATGTCATTCAGCGAGCTGCGCGACACGCCGCGCTCGTGAAAGACCACTTCGGCTGTATCAAGGATCAGCTTGCGTGTAGCCTGCGCTTCTTCTTTGGTGCGACGAACCATTGATGGGGTTTGAGAGATAGTTGGCGGAGCCGTCCGTCAACATACATTCACGAACGTATGTATACTAACTCATCGCCCTGTGTCACCCCGGGATACCCGCACGCGGCGCTCCCCAACCCACACTGAACTGCGCCTGAAACGGCGCCCCGAAGGAACACGCATGCCTGCGCAGAGAACCTCTTTGCCCGCCATTTCGATCTGGGCCGCCGCATCCGCCGCGGCCCTGCTCTTGTCCGCCTGCGGCAAGCAGGGCGGCACACCCGGCGGCGGTGGCATGCCGCCCGCGCAGGTGGGCGTGGTGACCATCGAGCCGACGACGGTCAGCCTCACCACCGAACTGCCCGGCCGGCTGGAGGCCTCGCGCGTGGCGCAGGTGCGTGCACGCGCCGCTGGCATCCTGCTGGAGCGCGTGTTCAAGGAAGGCAGCGACGTGAAGGCGGGGCAGCTGCTGTTCCGCATCGACGCCGGCCCCTACCAGGCCTCGGCGGCGAGCGCGCAGGCCTCTCTGGCGCGCGCGCAGGCCAATGTCACGCAGACCACGGCACAGGCCGAGCGCTACAAACCGCTGGTCGAGGCCAATGCCATCAGCAAGCAGGACTTCATCAACGCCGTGGCGGCCCAGAAGGCGGCCGAGGCCGAGTTGGCCGCCAGCCGCGCGGCAGTTCAGACGGCACAGATCAACCTGGGCTACGCGAGCGTGACTTCGCCGATCTCCGGGCGCATCGGCCGCGCGCTGGTAACCGAAGGCGCGCTGGTGGGCCAGGGCGAGGCCACTCCGCTCGCCGTGGTGCAGCAGATCAATCCGATGTACGTGAATTTCACGCAATCGACGACCGAGGTGCTGAAGCTTCGCCAGCAGCTCGCCGCCGGCAAGCTGCAGAAGGCCGGCGCCGAAGCCGCCAAGGTGCAGGTGGTGCTCGAAGACGGCACGGTCTACGCCCAGACCGGCAAGTTGCTCTTCAGCGACCTCACCGTGGACCCGGCTTCGGGGCAGATCACGCTGCGCGCCGAGGTGCCCAACCCGACCGGCCTGCTGCTGCCGGGCATGTATGTGCGCGTGCGCCTGGCCCAGGCAGAGCTGCCGCAGGGCATCCTGCTGCCGCAGCAGGCGGTCACGCGCAGCGAGGCGGGCGACTCAGTGCTGGTGGTCGGCGCCGACAACAAGCCGGTCAAGCGCGACATCAAGGTCAGCTCGGCGCAGGGCGGCAACTGGCTGGTCACCGATGGCCTGAAGACGGGCGAGAAGGTGATCGTCGACGGCTTCCAGAAAATGATGGTGCCTGGCGCACCGGTGAACCCGGTGCCGTGGTCGCCCGCGGGTGCCGCTTCTGGCGCCGCGTCTGGTGCCGCCCCGGGCGCAGCCCCGGCCGCATCGGCACCGGCCTCGGCCGCAAGCCGCTGAGGGGCGCAGGCACATGGCACGCTTTTTCATTGACCGGCCCATCTTCGCGTGGGTGATCGCGCTCTTCATCCTGGTGGGTGGCGGCGTGGCGATCACGCAGTTGCCGATTGCCCAGTACCCACCGGTGGCGCCGCCTTCCATCGTCGTCACCGCCATCTACCCTGGCGCTTCGGCGCAGACGCTCGAAGACTCGGTGCTCTCGGTCATCGAACGCGAGATGAATGGCTCACCGGGCCTCATGTACATGGAGTCGGTGGCACAGGCCAACGGCAGCGGCACCATCACCATCAGCTTCGAGCCGGGCACGAATGCCGACCTCGCGCAGGTGGACGTGCAGAACCGCCTCAGCCGCGCCACGCCGCGATTGCCCGCAGCGGTGACGCAGCAGGGCGTGCGGGTGGACAAGTCACGTTCGAACTTCCTGCTCTTCACGATCCTGTCGTCCGACAACCCGGCCTACGACCCGATCGCGCTGGGCGACTACGCCTCGCGCAACGTGCTTCCCGAACTGCAGCGCGTACCTGGCGTGGGTCAGGCACAGCTCTTCGGCACCGAGCGCTCGATGCGGGTGTGGATCGACCCGGCCAAGCTGCAGGGCTTCAACCTGTCGTCGGCCGACGTGATCAACGCGATCCGCCAGCAGAACGCCCAGGTGTCCTCGGGCACGATCGGTGACCTGCCCAACATCGCCGGCCAGGGCATCTCGGCCACGGTGGTGGTCAAGGGCCAGCTCAACAACACCGACGAGTTCGGCAACATCGTGCTGCGCGCCCTCACCGACGGCTCGACCGTGCGGCTGCGCGACGTGGCGCGGCTCGAACTCGGCGCGCAGGCCTACTCCACCTCGGCCCGCCTGAACGGCAACCCGTCCACCGGCATCGGCGTGCAGCTCGCGCCCAGCGGCAACGCACTCGCCACGGCCGAGGCCATCCACAAGCGCATGGACGAGCTGCAAAAGCTCTTCCCGCAGGGCGTCAAGTACTCGATCCCTTACGACAGCTCGCGCTTCATCAAGATCTCGATCAGCCAGGTGGCCGAGACCCTGCTCGAAGCCGTGGTGCTGGTGTTCCTGGTGATGTTCCTGTTCCTGCAGAACTGGCGCTACACGCTGATCCCGACCATCGTGGTGCCGATCGCGCTGCTGGGCACCTTCGCCGTGATGCTGTCGCTCGGGTTCTCGATCAACGTGCTGACCATGTTCGGCATGGTGCTGGTGATCGGCATCGTGGTCGACGACGCGATCGTGGTGGTCGAGAACGTCGAGCGCATCATGAGCGAAGAAGGCCTGCCGCCGTTGCAGGCCACGCGCAAGGCCATGGGCCAGATCTCGGGCGCGATCGTCGGCGTGACGGTGGCGTTGATCTCGGTGTTCGTGCCGCTCGCCTTCTTCTCAGGCTCGGTGGGCAACATCTACCGCCAGTTCTCGGCGGTCATGGTCGCGTCGATCGCGTTCTCGGCCTTCATGGCGCTGTCGCTCACGCCGGCGCTGTGCGCCACGCTGCTCAAGCCGGTCGAGGCTGGACACCACCACGAGAAGACCGGCTTCTTCGGCTGGTTCAACCGCGGCTTCACGCGCACGGCCAAGGGCTATGAAGGCTGGGTGGCGCGCATCCTCAAGCGCGCGGGCCGCTTCATGATCATCTACGTGGCGATCGGTGCCGCGGTGGCGGTGCTCTACATGCGCCTGCCGACCTCCTTCCTGCCCCAGGAAGACCAGGGCAACATGATCGTCAACGTGCAACTCCCGCCAGGCGCCACGCAGGGCCGCACGCTGGAGGTGATGAAGCAGGTCGAAGGCTACATCCTCAAGCAGCCCGAAGTGCAGAGCATGGTCAGCGTGCTGGGCTTCAGCTTCTCGGGCCAGGGCCAGAACGCCGCGCTCGCCTTCGTGACGCTGAAAGACTGGAAGGAACGCGAAGGCGCGCAGCACCAGGCCGACGCGATTGCCGGCCGCGCTTTCGGCGCGCTGATGGGCATCCGCGACGCGTTCATCTACCCGCTGAGCCCGCCGCCGATCCCCGAGCTGGGCCAGTCGTCGGGCTTCACCTTCCGGCTGCAGGACCGCGCCGGTCAGGGCCATGACGCCCTGGTGAATGCACGCAACATGCTGCTGGGCATGGCCTCGCAGAGCAAGGTCATCACCCAGGTGCGCCCCGACGGCCTGGAAGACGCGCCGCAGGTCGAACTCGTGGTCGACCGCGATCGCGCCAACGCGCTCGGCGTGGGCTTCGATGCGATCAACTCGGCGATCTCCACCTCGCTCGGCTCGGCCTACGTGAACGACTTCCCGAACGCCGGCCGACTGCAGCGCGTGGTGGTGCAGGCCGATGCGCCGGCCCGCATGCAGCCCGAAGACCTGCTCAAGCTCAACGCATTCAATGCGCAGGGCAAGCCGGTGCCGCTGTCGGCCTTCGCCACCACCAAGTGGGTGACGGGCGCCATGCAGACCGTGCGCTACAACGGCTACCCCGCGATGCGCATCAACGGCGCGGCCGCCCCGGGCTACAGCACCGGTGCCGCCATGGCCGAGATGGAAGCCCTGGCCGCGAAACTGCCACCGGGGTTCGGCTTCGAGTGGACCGGCCAGTCGCGCGAAGAAAAGCTCGCCGGCTCGCAGGCACTGATCCTCTACGGCTTCGCGATCCTGGCGGTGTTCCTGTGCCTCGCGGCGCTGTACGAGAGCTGGTCCATCCCGCTCTCGGTGATGCTCGTGGTGCCGCTGGGCGTGCTCGGCGTGATCCTGGGCGTGACGCTGCGTGGCTTCACCAACGACGTGTACTTCCAGGTGGGCCTGATCACGATCATCGGCCTGTCGGCGAAGAACGCGATCCTGATCATCGAGTTCGCGAAGGACCTGCAGGCGCAGGGCCGGACCGCCGTGCAGGCGGCGCTGGAGGCGGCCCACATCCGCTTCCGCCCCATCCTGATGACGTCGCTCGCGTTCATCCTGGGCACGCTGCCGCTGATGCTGGCCTCGGGCGCCGGCTCGTCGAGCCAGCGCGTGCTGGGCACCGGCGTGATCGGTGGCATGCTCACCTCGGTGGGCTTGGCCGTGTTCTTCGTGCCCGTGTTCTTCGTGGTGGTGCGCTCGATCTTCAAGGGCAGCGAACGCCAGCGCAAAAAATACGCACACGAATCCGACGAGCTGCCCCCACCCGCTGCTGACCCATCCGCCACGTCGCCTGACAAGGGAGTCCATTGATGTTGCGCCCTGACCGCACCCTTCGCACCAGCCTCGGCGCACTCGCCACCGCGCTCGTGCTCGCCGGTTGCTCATTCATCCCGACCTACGAGCGCCCTGCGGCGCCCGTGGCGCCGGCCTTTGCGGAACCGGCCGCCAGCGGCGTGGCCCCCGCCTCGTCACTGAGCGGCCCCACCGCCGACACGATCGAGTGGCAGCGCTTCTTCGTCGACCCTCGGCTCAAGCGACTGATCGAGATCGCCCTCGCCAACAACCGCGACATGCGCATCGCTGCGCTCAACATCGAGCAGTTGCGCGCGCAGTACCAGATCCGCCGAGCCGACATCCTGCCCACGGTGAACGTGGCCGCCACCGGCCAGCGCCAGACCACGGCCGCCGACACCATCGTGAGCCAGTACGCGGTGGGCCTGGCCGTCAGCTCCTGGGAGCTCGACCTGTGGGGCCGGGTGCGCAGCCTGAGCGAGGCGGCGCTGGCCCAGTACTACGGCAGCGAAGAAGTCCGCAAGGCCACGCAGATCAGTCTGGTGGCGGCCGTGGCTTCGACCTACGTCACCCTGCTGGCCGACGAGGAGCAACTCAAGGTGACGCGCGAGACGCTGACCACCCGGCAGGACTCCTTTCGCCTCACCAAGCTCCAGTTCGACAACGGCGTGGCGTCGTCGCTCGATCTGCACCAGGCCGAATCCCTGCTCGAAGGCGCCAAGGCATCGCTCGCGCAGCAGACCCGCCTGCGCGCGCAAGACGAGAACGCGCTGGTGGTGCTGCTCGGCCAGAGCGTGCCGGACGACCTGCCCGCAGGCCTGTCGTTGTACGAGCAGGCCTTGCAGACCGACCTGCCGCCGGGCGTGCCCTCGGAAGTGCTGGCGCGCCGACCCGACGTGCGCAACGCCGAGCAGCAGTTGATCGCAGCCAACGCCAACATCGGCGCGGCGCGCGCCAACTTCTTCCCGCGCATCAGCCTCACCGGCATGGCCGGATCGATGAGCAGCGAACTGTCGGGCCTCTTCAAGAGCGGCACCTTCGGCTGGAGCTTTGCGCCGCAGGTCACGCTGCCGATCTTCGACAGCGGCCGCAACATCGCCACGCTGGATTCCGCACAGGTTAGCCGCGAGATCGCCGTCGCGCAGTACGAGAAGTCGATTCAGACGGCCTTCCGCGAGGTCTCCGATGCCCTGGCGGGGCGCGCCACGCTGACCGAGCAAAGCCGCGCGCAATCGGCGCAGGCTGCGGCTGAAGAAAAGCGTTTCCAGCTCTCCGACCTGCGCTACCGCAACGGCGCGTCGAGCTACTTCGAGGTGCTGGAGGCGCAGCGCGCGCTGTTCACCGTGCGCCAGGCGGCCGTGCTCACGCAGGCCGCGACGGTGCAGAACCAGATCGCGCTGTACAAGGTGCTGGGCGGTGGCTGGACCGAGCCGCCGGCCACGGCGTCGGCCAGTGCCTCGGCGCCTTCTTCGGCCACCAACTGATCAGAACACGCTCTGGCAGGCCTGCTGGCGCGCCTTGGGCGTGAGCGCCAGCAGGCGGTTCAACTCGGGGTTGTAAATGGCCTTGTAGTCGTCGCTTCTGCGCACGGCGGGCAGGTCGAGCTTGTGCTGCGTGCGCAGGCGCTCCAGCATCTCGGCGCCCGCCTTCGAGTACTTGGCGTCGATCGGCCCGCAGGCCGCGATCATGGCGTCGATGCCGCCGATGGTCTGTTCGACCTGTGAGGCCCGCGCCGCACCGCTGGCCGCGGCCAGTGCAAGCCACAGGCCGCAGGCAACCACGGGAAGGATCGAGGGGGTGCGCAAGAGACTCATTCGATGGACGACGACTTAGCCCGTCATCATGCGGCCAAGTCTGGCCGGTGACCATCACCCAATCTAGGTGGACCCCACCACCCATCACGCCATGCGCGCGGTGGCTGCAACCCTCGCGTTCAGCCGCCCAGGGCGCCCGGCTCCCCGGCACGCAGGGCGGCAATCAATGCATGCAGCCGCTCACGTTGCGCGGCATCGGCATCGCGCCGCGAGAGCAGCTCGGTGAACCAGCGCAGGCGTTGCAGCATCGGGTCGGCCGCGGGGGCACTGCGGCCTTCGAGCGCTTCTTTCAGCGCACGCAGCTTGAGATCGCGGCGGGCCGCCTGTTGCTGCGGCGTGGGCGGCAGGTCGAGCGCGGCTTCGAGCTGCAGCAGCAACTCGTCGACGGGCGCGCTGGGTGCCACCCCCGCGGCCTGCGACCAGCGCTGCGCGAGCGGGTGATCCCACGCTGGCGGCAGGCTGGCGATCGCTTGCCAAGGCGCATCGAGGTCACCTTCGCTCGCACCGCGCTCGCGTTCTTCGCACAGCGTGAGCTTGGCCTGCAAGGCATCGCACTGGGCCACCCAGGCCTGGCGCGCGCTGTCGGCGATCGCGTGCGCGAGCGCATCGCGGGCCGTGCGGTAGCGGGTGTCCAGCCCTGCGACAACAGCGCGCGGCACCTCGACGGGCACGCGCCACGCGCGTTCGGCGTCACCGAGCGCACGGCGCAGTTGAGCGACCGGCGTGGCCACGAGATCGAGCGACTCCATGCCGGCAATCAGCGATTCGCGCGCCGCCAGGTTGGCCGCCAGCTCGGCGTCGCGCGCGTTGAAGGCCGCATCGCGCTGCGCGTAGACCGCGTCGGTGGCGGCCTTGAAACGCGCCCACAGCGAGGCCTCGGCCCCTCTCGACAGCGGCAGCGTGCGCGCATGCTGCTGCCACTCGGCCTGCAACTCGCGCACGCGCGACATCGCATCACGCCCCGCCCCGCCCTGCCCCTGGACCAGCGATTCGGCGCGCACGATCAAGTGCTCACGCTCGGCCTCGGCCACGCGCCGCGCGTCGTTGAGCGGGCCTTCCACACGCGCCACGAGTTCGCGCATGTGGACCTGCAGCTTCTCGCGCGATACGGCCGGCACGGTGTGCTCGACCGGGCCGAGTTGGCGCCACGCCTGCTGAAAGTGGTTGAGCGCACGCAGTTGCTCCTTCCAGTGCGCGGCCCGTGCGTCATCGCCACCGTCGGCGGGCAGGTCGATCAGCGAGGCCTCGAGCGCGCCGAGCAGTGCGTTACGTGCCATCAGGTTGATCTCACGCTGCGACTTGAGTTCGGCCTGATGCGTGGCCACCGGCTCGTGGGCGATCTGCAGCGCGGCGTCGAATCGCTGCCACAAGGCCTGCGGCCGCGTGGCCCCCACACGATCGATCTCCTTCCAACGCGCGCGCAGCGACTGGATCGCGTCGGCGTGCGCCTTGAGCTTCAACTTAGGTGCGTTCGGATCGTCGGCCGCCGCGGCGGCGGCCTGCGTCTGGCGGGCCAGCGCCTCGGCTTCGTCGACCAGCGCATCGAGCGCCCGCGCGCCGCCCCAGCGCTGCCAGGCCTTGAGCCGAGAGCGCTCAGCCTGCAGGGCCGAGAGACGGGCTCGGCGCTTTTCGCCCAAGGTGGCACCCGCGACCGCATCGAGCCAGTCATCGATGGCCTGCAGCTGCTCCTGCAGCACGCCGAGCTGGCCCTCCGCAAGGGTGGCCTCGGCTTGCGCGAGCAGCGCATCGAGCTGCTGCTTCTGCTCGGTGCTCAGGCCCGGGTTGCGCGGCGCTGCTTCGGCAGGCGCCACCGGTGCCGAGGCCTCGGGCAGGGCTGCAACCGTTGCGGCGATGCGCGCCGCCTCAGCTTCGGCTTCGGCTTCGGCTTCGGCTTCGGCTTGCGCAGAAGCCTGTGCCTCGCGTGCTTCGGTCTCGCGCGCTTCAGCCTCGCGTCGTTGTTGCTCCTCGCGTTCGCGCAGCGCTTGCGCGGCTTGCGCCTCTTGCTCGTGCTGCTGGCGCACCCGGGTATTGAGCTGCTCGCGCAATTCGGCGAAGCGTTCAACCTGGGCCGGGTCGAGCAGTTCGGCGGGCAGCGCCTGCCAGTCGCGGTCGATGCCGACCAGCCGGTTCGCAGGCAGGGGCGTCTCAACGGACAGCGCTTCTGCGGCTCCGATCACCGCCAGCGCGCCCGCGCGAGCATCGCGCTGGGCCACGGCGGCCGTGTGGCGGCGTTTGGCCGCGCGGTACACGCGGCTGTCGTGCTCGCGCAGGTCGCGCTCGGCCTGCTTGAGTGCATCGAGGCCTGCCAGGGCCTCTACGGCGTCGATGCGAATCTGCAGGACGGGCGCGGCCCGTGCGACCTCCAGCAAGGCGGCGTCGTTGCCGAGTGCCGCCTGCAGGCGCGGCGCCCAGATGGCTTGGGCGTCTTCCTTCTTCGACGCAGCCGCAGAGCCGCCTGGCGACACGGCCGGGGCAGCAGGCGCCTTCGCGTCATCACGTTTCTTGGAGAACCAGCTGAGCATGGAGGTGCGGGTCGGCAGACCCGTGGGTACGAATGCAGCCGGCCAGTGTAGGCGGCGGCCCCCGCTGTCGCGCGGAGCGGATTGCCTCAGCGGTCGTAGAGCGTCGCCAGCGAGCGGAAGCCCTTGACCTCGATCGGGTTGCCGGACGGGTCGCGGAAGAACATCGTCCACTGCTCGCCCGGTTGGCCTTCGAAGCGCACCTGCGGCGGCATCACGAACGCCACCTGCGCCTGCGTCATCCGCGCGGCCAGGGCCTGCCAGTCGGGTAGTTCCAGCACCACACCCAAGTGCGGCATGGGCACCAGGTGGTCGCCCACGCGGCCGGTGTCGGTGGTCGCGAAGGGCTCGCCCAGGTGCAGCGAGATCTGGTGGCCGAAGAAGTCGAAGTCGACCCAGGTATCGGTGCTGCGCCCCTCGCGGCAGCCCAGCACGCCTCCATAGAAGCGGCGCGCGGCGTCAAGGTCGCGCACGTGGTAGGCGAGGTGGAACAGGCTGCGCATGGGGTGATGGTACGCACGCGGTCTCGGGTAAGGAATGCCCTACGACGAATACCGGCTTGAACCGATCGGCACCGCGCCGCCAGGTTCATACAGTGAGCCACGACCAAACAGCCGAGGAGTTCCCATGTCATTCGCACTGTATTTGCTGGGTTTCGTAGTGTTCACGGGCGGCATCGCGTGGGCGCTCGTGCTGGCCGGCCTGCCGCCGACCTACGTGGCGATCGCCTGTGTGATCCTGGTGGGCCTGGGCATCATCACCGGCGTGGCGCGCACGCGATCGAAAGATCCATCCTGATGCTGAAGACGTGCCTGGGCCCGGGCATGAAACACGCGCACAACGAATGAAGCAAGTGCCGCCTGCCCTGAAGTCGCCCTGAAACGCGGGCGGCCCATCCTTCGAGGCTCGTACCGGAGTGCCCCCCGAGGCCCTCCGCCACGCCGCTCTGGATGGACCCCCGCATGACCCTCGAACCCCATTCCCCCACCCGCCTGGCCGCCCGCACCCAGGGTGCCGGCGATCTTGTCGTCTGCCTTCATTCGAGCGCCGGCACCCACGCGCAATGGGACTTGCTGTCGCACTCGCTCTCGGCACGCTGGCAGGTACTGGCGCCCGACCTGCATGGCCATGGCAGCAGCCCCGCCTGGCCGGTGAAGGCGATGAACACGCTCGATGTGGACGCGCAGGCCGTGGCAGCACTCATGGAAGCCGCCAGCCCGCATGTCGACCAGCGCGGCGTGCACCTCGTGGGGCACTCGTATGGCGGCGCGGTGGCAATGCAGATCGCGTTGCGACACCCTGCACGCGTGCGATCGCTGTCGTTGTACGAACCCGTGGCCTTCGGTGCGTTGCGCGAGATGGCGCCGCGCGATCCGGCGTTGGGCGAGATCACCGAGGTCGCCTACGGCGTGCGCAGCCTGGTTCGCCGCGGCGAACTAGACGAAGCGGCCGCGCGCTTCATCACCTACTGGAGCGGCAGCCCGCTGCCATGGCAGTCGATGAGCCCCGCGCAGCGCAACACCATCGCGCGGCGCATGCCCAACGTGCCGCGCCACTTCGACGCCTGCTTCAGCGCCGCGTGGGCCGCCGAGTTGCGCGCCCGCTTGCGCATGCCCATCCTGCTGATGCACGGCACCGAGACGCGTGCGCCCACCCGTCGCATCATCGAACTGCTCGCCACCGCGCTGCCGCATGCCCAGCAGCGCCCGCTCGAAGGCGCCGGGCACCTGGGCCCTATCACTCACGCCGACACCGTGGCCGGATGGATTGCGACCTACATCGATCCCTCGCTGCCGCACAGGTTCGAGGACGAGGCCGCGGCGGCATGAATCGATGGCCCTGGAGCGCTGAGGTCGGCACCGACATCGCCAGGACCCTATGGCCGCGCCGGCGCCCGCTGCCTACACTGCCCCGCCATGACGACCAGTTCAATCACCACGGCCGATGGCCTGACGCTTCATGTGCATCAATGGCTGCTCGAGAACGCTCGCGGCACCGTCCTGATCGTGCACGGCCTGGGCGAACACATCGCCCGCTACGCCCATGTGGCCACGCAGTTGCGCAGCTGGCGCTGGCGCGTCATCGGCTACGACCACCGAGGCCACGGGCGCAGCCAGGGCGCCAAGGGCTGCCTGAACGCCGATGACGACCTGCTGGCCGATCTGGGCCAGGTGATCGATCACGCGCGGGCGCAACACGCCGGGCCGCTGGTGCTGCTCGGCCACAGCATGGGTGGGCTGGTCGCGGCGCGTTACGTGGCCGAAGGGCTGGCCGCGCAACCGGCCGCGTGGTACCGGCCGGTCGACGCGCTCGTGCTGTCGTCGCCTGCACTGGCCGCCGACACGAGCGCAGCGCAAAAGCTGTTGCTGCTGACCCTGGGCAAGCTGGCCCCCAACCTGTCCGTGAACAACGGCCTGAAGCCGGCCTGGATCTCGCGCGACGCCCGCGTGGTGGCCGCCTACCAGGCCGACCCGCTTGTGCATGACCGCATCACCCCCCGGTTGGGGCGCTTCATCCTGGACGGCGGCGAGCAGGTGCGCGCCCGGGCCACGCAGTGGAAGCTGCCCACCCTGCTGCTCTACGCCGGCAGCGACCTCTGTGTCGCGCCACGCGGCAGCCGTGATTTCGCGGCGTCTGCGCCGAAGTCAGTGGTCACGAGCAAGGAGTTCAGACCGCTCTTCCACGAAATATTCAATGAACCCGAGCAAGCGGACGTGTTCGAAGAACTGTCATCTTGGTTGCAGGCGCTGCCCCGGGTGGCTGCCTAAAATCGCACTTCCGTTCATTTTTCAATCCTGCGAGCGAGCACACCATGATCCAGAAAGACAAGCTGTACATCGGCGGCCAATGGGTGGCCAGCCTGGGCAAGGAAGCACCTGGCGCAGTGATCTCGCCGGCCACCGGCGACGCCATCGCCAGCGTGGTGCGTGGCAATGCCGATGACGTGGACCGCGCCGTCGCCGCGGCCCGCGCTGCCTTCGAGCCCTGGGCCGCCCTGACACCGAGCGAGCGCGGTGCCTACCTGATCAAGATCCACGAAGGCCTGAAGGCGCGCGCCGCCGACATCGCCCAGACCATCAGCTCCGAGATGGGCATGCCGATCAAGCAGTCGCTGCCGATCCAGGCTGGCTCCCCGATCGCGGTCTTCAAGTACTACGCCAAGCTGGTCGAGAGCTTCCACTGGGAAGAGACCGCCGGTAACTCCACCGTCGTGCGCGAAGCGGTGGGCGTGGTCGCGGCCATCACCCCCTGGAACTACCCGCTCCACCAGATCGGCGCCAAGGTCGCCGCCGCGCTGGCCGCCGGCTGCACCGTGGTGCTGAAGCCAGCCGACGTGACCCCGCTCAACGCCTTCATCCTGGCCGATGTGTGCCATGAGGTCGGCCTGCCGGCCGGCGTGTTCAACCTCGTCACCGGCCGCGGCACCGTCGTCGGCGAAGCGATGGTCAAGCACCCCGATGTGGACATGGTGTCGTTCACCGGTTCCACCGGCGCCGGCCGCCGCATCTCGGCCCAGGCGTCTGAAACCATCAAACGCGTGGCGCTGGAACTCGGTGGCAAGTCGGCCAGCGTCATCCTGGAAGACGCCGACCTCACCGCCGCCGTGAAGGGCTCGGTGCAGGCCTGCTTCCTGAATGCCGGCCAGACCTGCACCGCGCACACCCGCATGGTCGTGCCCGAGAGCAAGTACGCCGAGGTGGCGAAGATCGCCGTCGCCGTGACCGCCGCCTACAAGGTCGGTGACCCGTTCGACGAGACCTCCACCATGGGCCCGGTGGCCAGCAAGTCGCAGCAGGACACGGTGCAGGAGTACATCCAGATCGGTCTCGACGAAGGTGCGGAACTGCTCGCGGGCGGCCTGGGCGCGCCCGAAGGCCTGGACAAGAAGGGCTTCTACGTGAAGCCCACGGTGTTCGGCCGTGTGAAGCCCGATTCGCGTCTGGCGCAAGAAGAAGTGTTCGGCCCGGTGCTGTCCATCATCACCTACAAGGACGAGGCCGAGGCGATCGCGATCGCCAACAACAGCATCTATGGCCTCTCGGGTGGTGTGTGGTCGGGCAATGACGAACACGCCATCGCCGTGGCCAAGAAGATCCGCACCGGCATGGTCGACATCAACGGTGGCGGCTTCAACATGCAAGGGCCCTTCGGCGGCTACAAGCAGTCGGGCAATGGCCGCGAGTTCGGCAAGTGGGGCCTGGAAGACTTCACCGAGGTGAAGTCCCTCCAATTCCGCCGCAGCTGAACGCGCCAAAGTGCACTGATGCAAAGGGCTTGCCGCGCGGCAAGCCCTTTTTGCTTGTCTACACTGCCTGCTCCCATAAGGAGCCCGTCATGAACGCACGCGACCCGCTGCTGCCCATCCAGCCCGACGACACCGCCGCCATCGCGGCCTTCGCGAACCAGACCTGGGATGACGAGATCGTCCCCGCCCTCACGCGCTACATCGCCATTCCGGCCAAGAGCCCGATGTTTGATGCCGACTGGCAGAAGAACGGCCACATCGACCAGGTGGTGCGCGAAGCCGCGACGTGGGTGGAAGACAAGAAGGTCGCGGGCCTCAAGCTCGAAGTGATCCGCCTGCCGGGGCGCACGCCGGTGATCTTCTTCGAGGTGCCGGCCACGAAAGCCGGCAATGGTGACAAACAGGCGGACACCATCTGCCTCTACGGCCACCTCGACAAGCAGCCCGAGTTCAACGGCTGGCGCAACGACCTGGGCCCCTGGACGCCCAAGTACGAAGACGGCCTGCTCTACGGCCGTGGCGGCGCCGACGATGGCTACGCGGTCTACGCCTCGCTCACTGCAATCCTCGCGCTCGACAAGCAGGGCATCCCGCGCCCGCGCTGCGTGGGCCTGATCGAAAGCTGCGAGGAAAGCGGCTCCTTCGACCTGCCGGCGTATGTGGATGCACTGAAGGACCGGCTCGGCAACGTGAGCCTCGTCGTCTGCCTGGACAGCGGCGCCGGCAACTACGACCAGCTGTGGCTCACCACCAGCCTGCGCGGCAACGTGACGGGCACGCTCAAGGTGGAGATCCTTACGGAAGGTGTGCACTCGGGCGATTCGAGCGGGCTGGTGCCGTCGAGCTTTCGCATCATGCGGCAGGTGCTCGACCGGCTCGAAGACAGCAAGACGGGCGAGCTGCTGCCCCAGGCCTTCCACTGCGAGATCCCGGCCGATCGGCGCGCCCAGGCCCAGGCCACCGCGCAGATTCTGGGCGACGAAGCCTGGAAACGCTTCCCGTGGGCCTGCGGCGCCGACGGCGGCCCCACGCTGCCCACCACCACCGACCCGCTGCAGTCGCTGATCAACCGCACCTGGAAGCCCACGCTGAGCGTGACCGGTGTCGACGGCTTCCCCGCGATGAAAGACGCCGGCAACGTGCTGCGCCCCTACACCGCCTTCAAGCTGAGCCTGCGCCTGCCGCCCCTGGTGGATGCTGGCGTGGCCGCGCAAAAGCT
This sequence comes from Piscinibacter sp. PDB1-1, assembly GCF_056675995.1. NCBI lineage: Bacteria > Pseudomonadati > Pseudomonadota > Betaproteobacteria > Burkholderiales > Sphaerotilaceae > Piscinibacter > Piscinibacter sp. PDB1-1. Next base: position 80,062 of record NZ_JBWVZJ010000004.1, on the reverse strand, counting down.
GAAAGCGCTGCTCGAAGACAACGCGCCCTACAACGCGAAAGTCACCTTCGCCGCCGATGGCCGCGCCGATGCGCAAGGCGCCAGCGGCTGGAACGCGCCGACCATCACGCCCTGGCTGGAAGACTCACTCGACGCCGCGTCGCAAGCGCACTTCGGCGCACCCTGCGGCTACATCGGCCAGGGCGGCACGATCCCGTTGATGGGCATGCTGCAAAAGAGCTTCCCGGCCGCGCAGATGATGGTCTGCGGCGTGCTCGGCCCCAAGAGCAACGCGCACGGGCCGAACGAGTTCCTGCACGTGCCCTACGGCAAGCGGCTCACCGCCGCGGTGGCTCAGGTGATGGCGGCATGCCCCTGAGTAGGTGCGAACGAACCCACCTTCTGATCGCTCAGCGCTGAAACATCTGCGCGCCCAGGGCCTCGGCCACCTCGATGCCGTCGACGCCGGCCGACATGATCCCGCCGGCGTAGCCCGCGCCTTCACCGGCCGGGTACAGGCCCTTCACGTTGAGGCTTTGATAGTCCTTGCCGCGCGTGATGCGCAGCGGTGACGAGGTGCGCGTCTCAACACCCGTGAGCACCGCGTCGGGCATCGAAAAACCCTTGATCTGCCGCTCGAAGGCGGGCAGCGCCTCACGCACCGCGGCGATGGCGTAGTCGGGCAGGCTCGTCTTCAGGTCACCGAGCAGCACGCCCGGCTTGTACGAGGGCTCGACCTTGCCGAGCACCTTGGAGGGCTGGCCCTTGATGAAGTCGCCCACCAACTGGCCCGGCGCTTCGTAGGTGCCACCGCCCAATTCGAACGCGCGCGACTCCCAGATGCGCTGGAACGCCATGCCGTCGAGCGGGTTCACCGGGCCTGTGCCGTTCGGGTCACGCCGGTAGTCCTGCGGCGAAATGCCGACGACGATGCCGGCGTTCGCATTGCGCTCGTTGCGCGAGTACTGGCTCATGCCGTTGGTGACGACACGGTTCTGCTCCGACGTGGCCGCCACCACCGTGCCGCCGGGGCACATGCAAAAGCTGTAGACGGAGCGCCCGTTCTTCGCGTGGTGCACCAGCTTGTAGTCGGCCGCGCCCAGGATGGGGTTGCCGGCGTTGGGGCCGAAGCGCGCCGCGTCGATCACGCTTTGAGGGTGCTCGACGCGAAAGCCCACCGAGAACGGCTTGGCCTCCATGTAGACGCCGCGCTCGTGCAGCATCGTGAAGGTATCGCGTGCGCTGTGGCCAAGCGCCAGCACCACGTGGTCGGCTCGCAGCTCCTCACCGGAGGCGAGGGTCACGCCGCGAATATGACGACCAAGCGGCCCGCCTTCGATGCGCACATCGGTCACCCGCTGCTCGAAACGGATCTCGCCGCCCAGCGCCACGATGTCGGCGCGAATCTTCTCCACCATGCTCACGAGCCGGAAGGTGCCGATGTGCGGCTTGCTCACGTAGAGGATCTCTTCCGGCGCGCCGGCCTTGACGAACTCGGTCAGCACCTTGCGCGTGAGGTGGCGCGGGTCGCTGATCTGGCTCCACAGCTTGCCGTCGGAGAAGGTGCCGGCACCGCCTTCGCCGAACTGCACGTTCGACTCGGGGTTGAGCACGCGCTGGCGCCACAGGCCCCAGGTGTCTTTCGTGCGTTGGCGCACCTCCTTGCCGCGCTCCAGCACGATGGGGCGCAAGCCCATCTGCGCAAGGATCAGCGCCGCGAAGATGCCGCAGGGGCCGAATCCGATGACGAGGGGGCGCGGCGTCTCGTCGGCGAAAAAGTCGGCCGGCGCGTGGCCGACGAACTTGTAGTTCGTGTCGGGCGAGGGCTTGATGTGCGTGTCGCCCGCGAGGCGCTTGAACAACGCCGCCTCGTCGTCCAGTACGCAATCGATCGTGTAGATGAGCTGAACCGCGCTCTTCTTGCGCGCGTCGTAGGCGCGCTTGAAGACGGTGAACGACTGGAGCGCCGCGTCCGCCACGCCCAGCCGCTGCAGGATGGCCGGGCGCAACTCGCCCTCGGCATGGTTCAACGGCAGGCGCAGTTCGGTGATTCGCAGCATGGGCCGCATTTTCGGTGCTTTGACCGGAGCATGAAAAAGCCGCCCGCAGGCGGCTCCATGGCGCTTGACGCGCTTGGCGTGCGTGCGCTCAGCTGCCCGAGCGGCCAGCCGCGTTGCCACGCGCGGCCGCGATGGCCTCGTTGCGGACTTCTTCGCGGGTGCGGGTCGAGGTGTAGTTGGTCTCGATGAAGCCGAAGCCGTTGCTCATGCGGGCGGTGTCTTCAGCGCGAGCCTGCTGCAGCTCGGCCTGAACCTGCGCACGGCTGGTGGCCGCAGGCGCCGGTGCCGGTGCCGCCACATAGGCCTGCGTCACCGGATCGAACACCTGGTTGACGCGCGCATTGGAGAGGTCGGCTTGCGCCGCCTCACGGGTCAGCGCGGAAGGCTGGTTGGCGGCGGGGAAGCCGAACTGCCAATCCGGGGTTTCCGCAGAGGCGGCCACGCCGATGAGAGCGAGGGCGGTGCCGGCGACGAGTTGCTTGGTGTTCATGGTGAGTTCCTTCGATTCGATAACGGGTAGGTACATCCGGGCATGGCGGGCCGCGCTCGGGGCGCACGCACGGCCGTCTTGTCCAGCCTCGGTGAGTCGCTTGTTGGAGTCAGCTCATCGATGGAATGGACTTTATGCATTGCCAATCGATCAATAAATCACCTATGCTTCAATGACTCATTGCTCAAAACGAAACAATCGGAGCAGAAGCGATGGATCGTCTGCATTCCATGCGCGTGTTCTCGCGCGTCATCGAAGAAGGCAGTTTTGCCAAGGCGGCGCGCGCGCTGAACTTGTCGGCGGCCGTGGTCACGCGCCTCGTGGCCGACCTCGAAGAGCATCTTGGCGCCCGCCTCATCAACCGCACCACGCGGCGCCTCGCACTCACCGACACCGGCGAGCTGTACCTGGAGCGTGTGCGACAGATCCTCACCGAGGTGGAAGAGGCCGAAGCCCTGGCCAGCGCCGCGACATCGGAACCGCGCGGGCACCTGCGCGTGCTCGCTCCGCCGGCCTTTGCCGCGCACCAGATCGCCACGCACCTGCCGCGCTTTCGGCAAGCCAACCCGCGCGTGACGGTGGAGCTCAGCTCCACCGGGCCGGTCGAATCGGTCGACGAGAACTACGACGTGAGCATCGTGCAGGCCGGGCGCAAGCCGCTCGATGGCGAGTTCGTCGCGCGCCTGCTCGCGCAGTCGGAAATCATCACCTGCGCCTCGCCCGCCTACCTGGAGCGCATGGGCCGCCCCCTGCACCCGCGTGACCTGGCCCGGCACGAAACCATGCTGCCCAGCCATGCGCGAGAGATCACCTTCGAGCGCGGCGGGAGCCCCACGGCCGCGCCCGACGCCGAGATCGACAACGAAACCCTGACCATCACGCCGGGGCGGCCCGCGCTGAGTTCGGTGCATGGCGACACCATCTACGCTGCGGCGCTGGCGGGCATGGGCATCTCGGGCCTGCCTTCGTACGTGGTCGAGTCGGCGCTGCGCAGCCGCTCGCTGGAGCGTGTGCTGCCCGAGTGGCGCGTGCTCACGATGAGCATCTACGCCGCCATGCCCACCCGCAAATATGTGCCGGCCCGAACGCGCGCCTTCGTCGACTTCATGGTGGCGACCTTCGGCGGCGAGCCACGCGACCCCTGGCTGCGGGCAGCGGGCTGCGAGACACAGTGCCCCGTGGCCGCGCGGCAGACCTCGCTGCTCTAGCGGCAGGCGCCAGTGAGCACCATAGGCTTCGGTAGAAGGCGTCCTGCCGCGAGTCAGTAAAAGGCGTCGCGTCGCGACGTGCCCATCAGCGGCTCCAGCAGGTGCGCGAGCGGCCCGAGGCCGTTGTAACGTGTCGCCACCTTGTGGGCGTAGGCAAAGAAGCGCGGCAGGTCTTCGCTGTACTTGGGTTTGCCATCGCGGTGCTTGAGGCGGCAGAAGATGCCCAGCACCTTGAGGTGCCGTTGCAGACCCATCCACTCGAGCTGCTTCCAGAACGCGCCGAAGTCGTCAGGCATCGGCAGGCCCGCCTCGCGCGCGAGTTGCCAGTAGCGCACGGCCCAGTCGATCTCCTGGGGTTCGTCCCATGAGATGAAGGCGTCGCGCAGCATCGAGGCCACGTCGTAGCTGATGGGGCCACGCACGGCGTCCTGGAAGTCGAGGATGCCGGGGTTGCCTTGTTCAGCCGCGCAGACCATCAGGTTGCGCGGCATGTAGTCGCGATGCACCGCGACCGTGGGTTGATCGAGTGCGCTCGCCACGAGCAGGTCGCACACCGTCTGCCATTTGGCCTGCTGCTCGGCCGTCCACGTGACGCCGTACTCGCGCGCCACGCACCAGTCGGGAAAAAGCGCCAGTTCGCGGCGCAGCAGCGCGTCGTCGTACGGCGGCAGCGTGCTGGCATCGGCGCGCACCTGCCACTGCACGAGCGCGGTGGTGGCGTCGTGCATCAGGCTGGCGATGCGTGCCTGGTCGCCTTGGGCCTTGGCCGCGTGCAAGGCGTGCAGATAGAGCTGCGAGCCCAGGTCGTTGAGCAGCAGGAAGCCGTGCTGAACATCCTGTTCGAGCACCCGTGGCGCGTTCAGGCCGGCGCCTTCGAACATGCCGGCCAGGGCGATGAAGGGGCGGGTGTCTTCGTCAGACGGGGGCGCGTCCATCACGATGAACGTGGCGCCGCCTTCGCCTTCGATGCGGAAGTAGCGCCGAAAGCTCGCATCGGCGCTGGCCGCGCGCAGGCTCGCGGGCTGCAGGCCGTGGCGCGGTGCGACGCGGCCCAGCCACTGCGTGAACAGGTCGCGGCGCGCAGCGTCGGCCCAGGCAATGGCAGTCGTGTCGACGGGGGTTTGGGCAGGCTGTGTGGACATCGGGGGGCGCCCTGGCGTATCGAGGGGATGTGAGGGCAGCGTGAGAGGGGCCCTCGTTGATAATCGATTCTACAAATCGCGTTGGGCACGGCCCTTGCCGCGCCGCCTGGCCTGGGCGCCACCACGAACCCATCTCCCGTCTCTTGCACTCCGATTCTTCACATCGCCGCGCCGTTGCTGCCTGCCTCGCGGTCGGGTGGATGACCGCCGGCGGCGTGTCGCCCGCCTGGTCGCAGGGCGGGCCGACCCCACCCGCGGATGCGCGCCCACCCGTGTCGGTCGATGCCGCCGAGGCCAGCTTCCGGCCCGATGCCGAGGTGCAGGCCGAGGGCGACGTGGTGTTGCGCCAAGGCCCGACCGAAGTGCGCGCCGATCGCATGAGCTACGACCAGCTCACCGATGTGGCGCGCGGCAGCGGCAAGGTCCGCATCTCGCGCGACGGCAACGTCTACACCGGGTCGGAGTTCCAGCTCCAGCTGAATCGCTTCGAGGGTTATTTCGATCAGCCGACCTACTTCTTCTCGCGCGTGCAGGCGGGCGGCACCGCCGAGCGCATCGACTTTCTCGGCCAGGACGTGGCGGTGACCCTGGGCGCCACGTACACCAGTTGCCCGCGCGAAGGCCCGGACGATCCGGCCTGGGTGCTGTCAGCCGACCGCGTGAAGATGGACTTCGCCACCAGCCAGGGCGAGGCCGACGGCGCGGTGCTGCGCTTCTACGGCGTGCCGATTCTTGCGGCGCCGCACCTGAGCTTCCCGCTCAGCGACGCGCGCAAGTCGGGCTGGCTGCCCCCGACCATCGGCCTGGACAGCAAGAGTGGCCTGCTGCTGGCGGTGCCTTACTACTGGAACATCGCCCCCAACCGCGACGCCACTCTCACGCCGGTGGTGTACAGCAAGCGGGGCGTCGGGCTGGGCACCGAGTTCCGCTACCTGGAGCCGAGCTACGCGGGCACGATCAATCTCAACGTGCTGTCCAACGACCGGCTGACCGGCGACTCCCGCGGCTCGCTGGGCATCGAGCACGAAGGCACCTGGTGGCGCGACGGCTACTACAAGGCCAACATCGCACGCGTCTCCGACGACGACTACTGGAAAGACTTCCCCCAGGACTGGCCGGGCCTCACGCCCCGCCTGCTGGCCGCCGACCTGCAGGCCAACAAGCTCTTCGGCAACTGGAACACCTACGCCCGCGTGCTGCGCTGGCAGGTGCTGCAAGGGGCGATGGCCACCGACCTGACCGAGAGGATCTACCCGGTGCCATACGACCGCCTGCCGCAGATCGGCGCGCGTGGCACGCAGAGCCTCTGGGGCGGCCTCGAGTTCTCGCTCGAGACCGAGTTCAACAGCTTCGCCAACCCCGACGGCACGATCCAGCCCCGGCAAGCCGACGGCACGCTGGCCCCCGCCCCCCTGACGGGCCAGCGCGTCCACGCATTGGGGTCGCTCAGCTGGCCCTACGTGACGCCGGGCTGGACGCTCGTGCCCAAGGTGACGGTGAACGCCGCCTCGTACAACGTCGACCGCCCGCTGACCGAGGGCCGCTACGCCGGCCAGACGAGTTTAAGCCGCGTGATCCCCACCTTCAGCCTCGACAGCGCCTGGACGCTCGAACGCGAGACCGAGTGGTTCGGTCGCGCGACCCGGCAGACGCTGGAGCCGCGCCTGCTGTTCGTCAAGACGCCGTTCAGCGAGCAGGCCGGACTGCCGAACTTCGACTCGGCGCTGAAAGACTTCAACTTCGACTCGATCTACACCAACAACGCGTTTTCGGGCATCGACCGCGTGTCGGACGCCTACCAGGTCACCGCCGGCGTGACCTCGCGGGTGCTGGACGCCCAGACAGGCGCCGAGGCGCTGCGCCTGGGCGTGGCCCAGCGCTTCCTGTTCTCCGACCAGCGGGTCACCCCCGACGGACAGCCACTCACGCAGCGCGTGTCCGACCTGTTGCTGCTGGGGTCGACCAGCTTGATCCCCAAGCTGCAACTCGATGCCAGCGTGCAGTACAGCCCGGACATCCAGCGCACCATGCGCTCGCTGCTGGGGCTGCGCTACTCGCCGGGTCCTTACAAGACCCTCAGCATGGCCTACCGTTTTACCCGCGACCAGACGGAACAGGCGGAACTCGGCTGGCAATGGCCGATCTATGGAGCGGTGCGCACACCCGGCGCACGCCCGGCGCCCACGAGCGGCAGCAGCTGCTCGGGCACCTGGTACAGCGTGGGTCGCGTCAACTACAGCCTGCCCGACAGCCGCGTGACGGACGCAGTCCTCGGCCTGGAGTACGACGCGGGCTGCTGGATCGGCCGGGCCGTGGCCAAGCGCCTGTCCACCAGCCAGGCCGAAGCCACGACCCAGATCGGCTTCGAGATCGAGTTCGTGGGCCTGTCCCGCCTGGGCACCAACCCACTGAAGTTCTTGAAGGACAATATCCCCGGCTACCGTCTGCTGCGCGAAGAATCCACAGAAAACGTCACCCAGCCGACCGCTCCCTGAATCACCCCCCATGAAATTGCTTCACCCCCGGCTCCGGCTGGCTCTGTTGTCGCTCGTTCTCGCCAGCCAGGCGACCCTCGCCCTGGCCCAGCAGACCCCGTCACAGCGACCCGCCCCCCGCATGGCCGACTACATCGTCGCCGTCGTCAATCAGGAACTGGTCACCGCTGGCGAAGTGCAGCTGCGCATGAACCAGGTGCGTGAGAACGCACGGCGCTCCGGCGCGCGCCTGCCGCCCGACGACGAGCTGCAGCGCGGTGTGATCGATGCCCTGATCAACGAGCGCGCCATGCTCACGAACGCACGCGAAAGTGGTACCCGCGTCGACGACACCGAGCTGGAGCGCGCCGTGGCCAACGTGGCCGCCCAGAACCAGCTCACACCGGCCCAGCTTCGGGCGCGGCTCGCGCAGGACGGCCTCGACTACAACCAGTTCCGCAAGACCCTGCGCGACCAGATCCTGATGGAGCGCACGCGCGAGCGCGAAGTGCAGGGGCGCATCCGCATCACCGACACCGAGATCGAAGACTGGCTCGAGAAGCAGCGCGCCGCGTCCGGTGCGGCCAGCGAGTACAACATTGCGCAGGTGTTGGTGGTCGTACCCGAAGGCGCGTCGCCCGAGGCCGTGGCCGAGCGCCGCGCGCGGGCCGAATCGGCGCTGGCCCGCATCCGAAATGGCGAGGCTTTCGACGCCGTGGCGCGCGAGATCTCTGAAGACACCAACCGCGCCCGTGGCGGCGAGATCGGCCTGCGACCGGCCAACCGCCTGCCCGATGTGTTCCTCGATGCGGTGCGCCCGCTGAAGGCCGGCGAGGTTTCGCCAACCGTACTGCGTACCGCCGCCGGCTTCCATGTGCTCAAGCTGCTGGAGCGCAACGAAGCGGGCGCGCTGTCGATCACGCAGACACACGCCCGGCACATCCTGCTGCGCGTCTCGCCGCAGCTGGCGCAGCAGGCCGCATCGGCCCGCCTCGTGGAGTTCAAACGACAGATCGCGTCCGGTGCACGCGGCTTCGAGCAAGTCGCGCGTGAAAACTCAGAGGACGCAAGCGCCCCCCAAGGCGGCGATCTGGGCTGGGTCTCGACCGGAGCCTTCGTGCCCGAGTTCGAACAGGCAATGAACGCGCTGCCCCTGGGCGGCCTGTCTGACCCGGTCGTGTCGCGCTTCGGTGTTCACCTGATCCAGGTGCTCGAGCGCCGCAAGACCGCACTCGACACCAAGCAGCAGCGCGACCAGGCACGTGCAGCGCTGCGCGAGCAGAAGTTCGAGACCGCCTACAACGACTGGGTGCGCGACCTGCGCGACCGCGCGTACGTGGAGATGCGCGAGCCGCCTCCGTAAGCCGCCAAGATGCCCCGCAGCACGCCTCCCCGGGCCCGCGCGCCCGGACGCCCGCATCCGGGCGAGAAGCCCTCAGGCGGGCATCACCACGTCGCGCGCAAGCGCTTCGGGCAGCACTTCCTGGCCGATGAATCCATCATCGGCGCCATCATCGATGCCATCGACCCGCAGCCCGGCCAGGCCCTGGTCGAGATCGGCCCCGGCCTCGGCGCGATGACCCTGCCGCTCGTGGCACGCAGCGAGCGGCTGACCGTGGTCGAACTCGACCGGGACCTCGCAGCCCGCCTGCGCAAGCGCTCCGAGTTGCAGGTGATCGAATCCGACGTGCTGAAGGTCGACTTCCGCGCCGTCGCCGAGGCGGCTGGCCAGAAGCTGCGTGTCGTGGGCAACCTGCCCTACAACATCTCCACGCCTATCCTCTTCCACCTGCTCGACGCGGTGGACAAGGTGGTCGACCAGCATTTCATGTTGCAGAAGGAGGTCGTCGACCGCATGGCTGCAGTGCCGGGCAACAAGGACTACGGGCGCTTGTCGGTGATGCTGCAGTGGCGTTACGAGATCGAGTCGGTGCTCGATGTGCCGCCCGAAGCCTTCGACCCGCCGCCACGCGTCGATTCAGCCGTGGTCCGCATGCTCCCGCTGCCTGCCGCCGAAGGCATCGACGCCAAGCGCCTGGGAGCGTTGGTGACCGTGGCGTTCTCGCAGCGCCGCAAGCTGCTGCGCCACACGCTGGGGCGCTGGCTGGATGAGCAAGGCTTCGCAGGCGAGTTCGACACGCAGCGTCGCGCCGAGGAGGTGCCAGTCGCGGAGTATCTGGCATTGGCGCGAGCGGTTTCCACGCCAGCCTAACGACAAAGGGCAGCCCGAAGGCTGCCCTTTTCCTGTCGCGCGTCGAGCGCAGGCGAACGATCTACATCAAGCAGCGGTGAGCCACATCGACGTGTCGAAGGCGCTGCTCATCATCGGCATGTTCATGCCAAAGCTCGCATTGGCTGCATTCTTGGCGGCCGCCTTGGCCGGCTTCTCTGCAACGCTGGGGGCCGTTTCCGTAGCCCGCTCCCATGACCCTTGTTCTTGGGAGCGGGCTACTGAAAAGAATAGAAGCACCTGAACTGAACTTTGCGTTCGGCCCAGAAATCGGCCGCGTCGCGGAAGACATCGAGCAACTGCTCGCGTGCCTCGCGGTCGAATCGCGGGTTGTCGGGCAACTGCTCCAGCACCACCACGAAGCCCGGCTGAGCGCCCGACTTGTGCACCAGGTCAGTCATGCAGTCGTACAGGGCGTCGAGGTTCTTGCCGAAATGCGACGGGAACAGGAACGATTCGGCAATCGCTTCCATCACGTCCTGTTTGGTCTGGGCCGCCGTCAGGTTGGCGTAGAGGAAATGCTGGCCAGCGGCTTGCGCGGCCTCGTGCAATTCATCGACGCGATAAGCGCGTATCGATTGGACAATGTTTGGACGGACTGTCTGCAAGAGCATGGTCGCGTTCCTCCTTAGGTCAAAAAAATCCTGTCGGGGTGCTCACTGCGCGATGCGGCGAAAGCTCGCGTAGTGGTCACCCGTGTAATAGCAGGCATCGGGGCTGGTGGGCGCTTTGCCCCCACACACGATGCGGCGCGCGCCACGGTCGCGCGAGCCTGGGGTCTTGACGGTGTATTCGCGGTAGTAGCCGCGGCGTTGCGATGGGAGCAGGCCCTCGCGATTGCCGAAGGTACTGCCGTCTTTCGAGTAGGGGAATGGGCCGCCGGCGCGGATCAGGCGCTCGGTGGTCTGTGCTTCGCTCGGGAGGCTTTCCAGCGCCACCGACTCCAGCGCCGGCTGCTGTGGCTTGGCAGAGGCGTCCGGCGCGAAGGCCGCAGCACCCGCCAAAACGGCACTGACCAGAACAGTAGCGAGCCCCAACTTTTGAATGGGTGGCCATGCTGGCTGGCGACCGAAGCGAAACACGATAGTCCCTGAAATTCGAAACCGCGATGGTACCGAATCGGACGCAAAACCTCAAGCCGCTGCCTCAATTTGGGGCAGCGGCTAGGGCATGATAGTTTGCACTAACTGTTTATTTTCGCTTGGTGTTTACTCGATGGTTCGACGCCAGAAATCGATTCCGCCCGATGCAGGGGGTAGCCACAACTTTGTCACATGACCGTGCACAAAACTCGGCCAAGGCGCCCTGTACGGGTATGAGATTTCACCGGAATGCGTTCGCGTCCGCGACTGTCAATGCTGTCATGTTGACAATCCGCCGCACCGTGGCCGACGGGGTGAGGATGTGCACCGGCTTGGCCGCGCCGAGGAGTACGGGCCCGATCGCGATACCGCCGCCAGCCGCCGTCTTCAGCAGGTTGTAGCTGATGTTCGCGGCGTCGATGTTGGGCATGACCAGCAGGTTGGCCTCGCCGCTGAGGGTGGTGCCGGGCATCAGCTGGTTGCGGTAGGCGCCGTCGAGCGCGGCGTCGCCGTGCATCTCGCCATCGACCTCCAGCCAGGGCGCTTGCTGCTGCAGCAATGCCAGGGTCTCGCGCATCTTGAGCGCCGAAGGCTGGTTGCTTGAGCCGAAGTTGCTGTGCGAGAGCAGCGCAGCCTTGGGCATCAGGCCGAAGCGCTTCATCTCCTCGGCCGCCATGATCGTGATCTCGGCCAGCTGTTCGGCAGTCGGGTCATAGTTGACGTGCGTGTCGACCAGCATCACCTGCCGCCCCGGCAGGATCAGGCCGTTCATGCAGGCGTAGGTCTTGGCGCCCTTGCGCAGGCCGATCACCTGGTTGATGTAGTGCAGGTGCAGCGAGGTCGTCGCCCAGGTGCCGCATAGCAGGCCATCCACCTCGCCCTTGTGCAGCAGCATCGAGCCGATCAGCGTGAGGCGGCGGCGCATCTCGATCTTGGCGTACTGCTGCGTGACGCCCTTGCGGGCGTTCATGCGGTGGTAGGTCTGCCAGTAGTCGCGGTAGCGGTCGTCCTGCTCCACGTTGACGAGGTCGTAGTCGCGCCCGGCCTGCAGCCGCAGGCCGAACTTCTCGCAGCGCTGGGCAATGACCGCCGGCCGGCCGATCAGCGTCGGGCGGGCCAGGCCCTCGTCGACCACGACTTGCACCGCGCGCAGCACGCGCTCTTCTTCACCTTCGGCATAGGCCACGCGCTTGTGCTTGGCACCCTTGGCCAGCGTGAAGATGGGCTTCATCGTCGTGCCCGAGGCATAGACGAAGGTCTGCAGCTTCTCGCGATAGGCGTCGAGGTTCTGGATGGGGCGCGTCGCCACGCCCGACTGCGCCGCCGCCTCGGCCACGGCCGGGGCGATCTTCATCATCAGGCGGGGGTCGAACGGCTTGGGGATCAGGTAGTCGGCACCGAAGCTGAGCGTGGCGCCCGCATAGGCCGCGGCGACCACGTCGCTCTGCTCGGCCTGGGCCAGCTCGGCGATCGCATGCACCGCCGCAATCTCCATCTCGACCGTGATCGTCGTGGCACCCGAATCGAGCGCGCCGCGGAAGATGTACGGGAAGCACAGGACGTTGTTGACCTGGTTCGGGTAGTCGGTGCGGCCGGTGGCGATGATGGCGTCGCTGCGCACCTCCTTCACCTCTTCCGGCAGGATCTCCGGCGTAGGGTTGGCCAGCGCCAGGATCACGGGCTGCGGTCGCATCTTGGCGACCATGTCCTTCTTGAGCACGCCACCTGCCGACAGGCCGAGAAAGATGTCGGCACCGTCCATCACCTCGCTGAGCGTGCGCAGCGACGTTTTCTGCGCAAAGACGACCTTGTCCTCGTCCATCAACTCGGTGCGGCCCTCATAGACCACGCCCGCCAGGTCGGTGACCCAGATGTTCTCGCGCGGCACGCCCAGCTTGACCAGCAGGCTCAGGCAGGCGAGCGCCGCAGCGCCCGCGCCCGACGACACGAGCTTCACTTCGGTGATCTTCTTGCCTGTGACCCGAAGCGCATTCAGCACCGCTGCACCGACCACGATGGCCGTGCCGTGCTGGTCGTCGTGGAACACGGGGATGTTCATGCGGCTGCGCAGTGCGCGCTCCACATAGAAGCAATCAGGCGCCTTGATGTCTTCGAGGTTGATGCCACCGAACGTGGGCTCGAGTGCGGCAATCAGGTCGATCAGCTTGTCGAGGTTCTTCTCGTTGACCTCGATGTCGAACACATCGATGCCGGCGAACTTCTTGAAGAGAACGCCCTTGCCTTCCATCACCGGCTTGGCCGCCAGCGGGCCGATGTCGCCCAGCCCGAGCACCGCGGTGCCGTTGGTGATGACAGCCACCAGATTGCCACGTGAGGTGTAGCGGAACGCATTCGCCGGGTCGGCCACGATCTCTTCGCAGGCTGCGGCCACGCCGGGCGAGTACGCCAGCGCCAGGTCGCGCTGGTTGACCAATTGCTTGGTCGCCGCGATGGCCACTTTGCCGGGGGTCGGAAACTCGTGGTACTCGAGAGCGGCACGACGCAGTTCTGCGCGCTTGTCTTCTGGGAGGCTCATGACAGATTCTCTTGCGTGGCAGCGCGCATGCGCCGCGGTGGGCGGCCATTGTAGGAGCCCACCCGAGGCGATCATGCGAGTAAGTGCGTATCGCCGGGGCAGGCGCCTCCGCAATACTTGCGGGCCGTGGACACGCCTGACCTTCACCCCTCGCCCGCGCTGGCGACGCCCCCTGCCACGCGCGTTCGCCGCTGGCGGCGCGCCCTGCTGTGGGGCGCGCTGGTCGCCCTGCTGCTGATCGCGCAGACGCTGCTGGTGTGGCTGACACTCGACTACGAACACAACCGCGCGCAGGAGCAGGCCGATGGGGCCGCGGCCGTGTCGCTGGGCGACATCCGCCAGGCCGTGAACCGCGACCTGCAGAACCTGCAGGCGATGACCTGGTCGGCCCTGCCGATCGCACAGTGGCGCGCCAGCGCCAACGAACTGGTTCATTCGCGACGAGAACTCGTGCGCCTGGAGCGGCGCGACCCGCGCATGCACGTGGAAAGCGTGGTGCACTCGCCCTTTCTTGCGCCGATCTTCATGCAGATCCCGCGCGAAAACCTCGAGTTCGAAGCCCAGATCGCCTGCGCCAACGCGCAGCGCCAGGGCAGCGCCTCGTTCGCACGCAGCTACTTCGTGCCCATGTCCGGCGGGCTGGGCATGGAAGTGGTCGACGTCTGCCTGCCCACGCAGGTGGCCGGCGAGACGGTCGCTTTTGTCGTGGCCACGTTTTCGCTGCCGCACCTGCTCAACGAGTTCGTCACACCGGAGATCCTGCGCGGCTTCGAACTCTCGTTCGTCGAAGGCGATGGCACGCGCCTGGCTCGCGCCGGCCTGCCGCGCGGCCTGGGTATCTACCGCGCCAACCGCGTGCTCGACCTGCCCGGCCTGACTCTGCAACTTCGCGTGGACAGCGGCCGCAACCGCCCGCAGCTCATCCCCAACTTCACGACCGCCCTGGTGCTCAGCCTGTCGCTCGCGCTCGGTGCGGTGGTGCTGCTGCTTGCGCGCGACGTGCGCCGCCGAGCGCAGGCGGAAGGTGCGCTGGCACAAGCCCTGTCGCTGCGCAAGGCGATGGAAGACTCGCTCGTGACCGGCCTGCGCGCACGCGACCTGCAAGGGCGTATCACCTACGTCAACCCGGCCTTCTGCAACATGGTGGGCTTTGCGCCTGCGCAGTTGCTGGGGCAGGCGATCCCGCCGTACTGGCCCCCCGAGCACGTGCAGGAGTACACCCTGCGCCAGCAGGTGCGTCTGACAGGCACCATGCCGCCGCCACGCGAGGGCTACGAGAGCATCTTCATGCGCGCCAATGGCGAGCGCTTCGCGGTGATGATCTACGAAGCACCGCTTGTCGACGTGCAAGGCCGCCACACCGGCTGGATGAGCACGGCGCTCGACATCAGCGCGCAGCGCCGAGTCGAGGAACTCTCGCGCCACCAGCAGGAGCGGCTGCAGGCCACCGCGCGCCTCGCCACGGTGGGCGAGATGGCCTCGCTGCTCAGCCACGAGCTCAATCAGCCGCTCGCCGCCATCGCGAGCTACGCGACCGGCTCGCTCAATCTGATGAACGACCCGCACGAGGCCGACAGCGCCGAGACGCGCGGCATGCTGCGCCAGGCCATGCAGCGCATCGCCCAACAGGCCGAGCGCGCCGGGCGCGTGATCAAGAGCGTTCACGACTTCGTGCGGCGGCGCGAGCAGGCGCGCGAGGCGATCCGCGCCAACGAACTGATCGACTCAATGCTGCCGCTCGCGCGGCTCCAAGCGCGCAAGAGTGGCACGCGCATCGAGATCGATCTGCCCGCCCAGGTACCCCGCGTGGTGTGCGACCGCACCATGATCGAACAGGTGCTGCTCAACCTCACCCGCAATGGCATCCAGGCGATGGAGTTGAATACCCCGCTGGCCAAGCGCGAACTGCGCATCCGCGTGCAGCAGACGCACCCGCGCTGGGTCAGTTTCAGTGTGATCGACCGCGGGCGTGGCGTCTCTGCCGAGGTTGCCCAGCGACTCTTCACGCCCTTCTTCACCACGCGCAGTGAAGGCATGGGGCTCGGCCTGAGCCTGTGCCGCACGGTGATCGAACAGCATGGCGGCGTGCTCGATTTCCAGAACCTCACCGTGCAGGGAATTGCACACCCGGTAGGCGCCGAGTTCCGCTTCACGTTGCCCACTGCGCAGGCCTCGGCTACAACAGCGGGTGCATCGCACGAACCTTCCCTGCCCACGCCATGAACCCGCACTCCAACCCGCAGCTCGGCTTGCCCATGGTCTATCTCGTCGACGATGAAGACGTCGTGCGCGATGCGCTGAGCTGGCTGCTGCGCTCGCGCCGCCTGCTCTCCGAGGGCTTTGCGAGTGCCGAGGCCTTCGAGGCCATGCTCGACTCACGACTGGGCCCGTCGGGTCACGCGCCCGGCGGCAATTGGCCCGTCGCGCCGAGTTGCCTGCTGCTCGACGTGCGCATGCCCGGCACCAGTGGCCTGGCGCTGTTTGAGCGCTTGATCGAGCGCGGGCTGCTGCCCAGCATGCCTGTCATCTTCCTCACCGGCCATGGCGACGTGCCCACCGCCGTGGCGGCGGTCAAGCGCGGCGCCTTCGACTTCGTCGAAAAGCCTTTCTCCGACAACGCGCTGGTCGACCGCGTAGAGCAGGCCCTGGAGCAAAGCGCGCAGGCCCTGCTGCGCCAGCGCGACGAGGTCGGCGTGCGCCGCCGCCTGGCTGAACTGACCGACCGCGAGCGCGATGTGATGACCTGCGTGATCGACGGCCTGGCCAACAAGCTCATCGCTGACCAGCTCAACATCAGCGTGCGCACGGTCGAAGTGCATCGCGCGCGGGTGTTCGAGAAGATGGATGTGAAGTCTGCGGTGGAGCTGGCGAACCTGCTGCGCGGCTTGTGATCGGGCGCGGTGCCGATAATCGGCGGCGCTTCCGGATTCCAGCTCACTGCTGCCTGCCCCCAGTCACCGGCCCCAACCCACCCCTTCTCTGCGCGCCCTTCATGATTGCTCATGCCCCCTCGGCCCCCGTCGCCTTGCCGGCGTACGCCAGTTTGGCAATTCGATGACCCACACCGACGGCACCCTCGGCGAGTTCGACCTGATCGAGCGCTACTTCAGCCGCCCGGTGAAACGCGCCGCGCTCGGCATCGGCGACGACTGCGCGTTGCTGCAGCCCGCACCGGGCATGCAACTGGCCATCAGCAGCGACATGCTGGTCGAAGGGCGACACTTCCTGTCCACCGTGGCGCCGGCACGCCTCGGGCACAAGGCGCTGGCCGTCAACCTGAGCGACCTCGCGGCGAGCGGCGCGCAGCCCCTGGCCTTCAGTCTGGCGCTGGCCATGCCGCGCGCTGAAGCACGCTTTCTGCAAGGCTTCTCCGAAGGGCTGCTTGCACTGGCCGACCTGCACGGCTGCGAGCTGGTCGGCGGCGACACCACGCAAGGGCCCCTCAATATCTGCATCACCGTGTTCGGCGAGCTGCCTTCCGGCCAGGCACTGCTGCGCTCGGGCGCTCAGGTGGGTGACGACATCTATGTGAGCGGGCAACTCGGTGACGCCCGTCTGGCACTCGAAGTCTTTCGCGGCAGCGTGTCGTTGGCAGGCGAGGACTTCGACCGTGTGCGCGACGCGATGGAGCTGCCCGAGCCGCGCGTGGCGCTCGGCGTGGCGCTGCGCGGCGTGGCCAGCAGCGCGATCGATGTGTCGGACGGCCTGCTCGGCGATCTGGCGCACATCCTGCGCCGCTCATCGGTCGGTGCGCGCATCGAGGCCGATGCCCTGCCGCGCAGCCGCGTGCTGGCGTCCCAGAGCCTGGCGCTGCAGCGGGTGTGCACGCTGTCTGGCGGCGACGACTACGAACTTGCCTTCACCGCGGCGCCCGCGCAGGCAGGCGCCGTGCAGGCGGCGGCCGAGCGTGCGGGAATCGCCGTCACGCGCATCGGCCGCATCGAGCCAGGGCGCTCGCTCGTGCTGCTGGACGCGCAAGGCCGGGCGCTGCCGAACACCTTCGACTCGTTCGATCACTTCAAGTCATGACGCCCGACGCCCCTCTCACCTCGGAGATCAACCCGCCGCCCGACGCGGCCCCGGTCAAACCCGGCGTGCGCTTCATGCTGCGCCACCCCGCCCACGTGATCGCGCTCGGCTTCGGCTGCGGTCTCTCACCGATCGCACCAGGCACGGTGGGCACGCTGTGGGCGTGGTTGAGCTTCGTGGTGCTGGACCCGGTGCTCAGTGATCTGCAGTGGGCCGCGCTGCTGGGCGTGGGCACGGTCGTCGGATGGTGGGCCTGCACCGTCACCGCACGCAACCTGCGCACGCCGGACCCCGGCGCCATCGTGTGGGACGAGGTGCTCGCCTTCTGGCTCGTGCTGTGGCTGGTGATGCCGGCCGGTCTGTGGGGGCAAGTGTGGGCGTTTGCCCTGTTCCGCCTCTTCGACGCAGCCAAGCCCGGCCCGGTGGCCTGGGCCGACCGCCTGTTCAAGGGCCGGCGCGGCCAGCCCATCGGATGGGCGCAGGGCTTTGGCATCCTGTTCGACGATGCGGTCGCCGCCTTGTGCGCGCTGCTGCTGATTGCCTTGTGGAGAACCTTCTGATGCACGCCTTGCAGCGCTGGGACACCCTGGTGGCGCAGCTGGCGCAGGCGCTCGGCACACGCAGGCTGCATCTGGTCACCGCCGAGTCGTGCACTGGCGGTCTGATTGCCGCGGCCTGCACGTCCATTGCCGGTTCCAGCGATTGGTATGAGCGCGGCATCGTGAGCTATTCCAACCAGGCCAAGACCGAGTTGCTGGGCGTGCCCGCCGAACTGATCGAACGCCATGGCGCCGTGAGCGCCGAGGTGGCGCGTGCAATGGCCGAAGGCGCGCTTGCGCACGGCCTCGCCGATCTGGCCATCGCCGTCACCGGCATTGCCGGCCCGGGCGGAGGCAGCCCCGAGAAACCGGTGGGCACCGTCTGGCTGGCGCTCGCGCGGCGCGGCGAACCGGCTCAGGCGCACTTGCTCCAGTTGCAGGGCGATCGCGCCCAGGTACGCGAGCAGACGGTCGATCGGGCGCTGGCGATGGCGATCGAGGCGGGTACTGCCCTCAGCGCGGAGCGCCCGGCGCCATGAGCCTGCTGCTGGCCACGGACTACCCAGCCGATGCCCTTCAGGCGTGGGCAGGCGAGTTGCGCGAGGCCCTGCCCGGCGTCGAGATCATCACCGAGCGCAGCCCGCAAACCGATGAGGGCATCACCATGGCGCTGGTCTCCAATCCCGCGCCGGGCAGCTTGCAGGGCCTGACCCAGCTCCGATTCATCCAGTCGATGTGGGCCGGGGCCGACAAGCTGCTGCGAGACGACACCATCCCGAGCGAGGCGCTGCTGGCCCGCATGGTCGACCCCGCCATGAGCACAGCCATGGCCGAGACCGCCTTGTGGGCCGTGCTCAGCCTGCAACGCGACCACTTCCGCTACGCGGCCCAGCAGCGCGCCGGCGAGTGGCGCAGCCTGCCGCAGCGCCGGGCCGACGAGTTGCGTATCGCGGTGCTCGGCCTGGGCGAAATGGGCCGCGCCGTTGCGCTGCGCCTGGCCGCCAATGGCTATGAGGTCGACGGCTGGAGCCGCCGTGGAGCCGAGTTGCCCGGCGTCACCTCGCATGCGCGCGACACCGCCCTGCCCGGGCTGCTCGGCCGCTCCGACATCGTCATCAACGTGCTGCCACTCACGGCGCGCACGCACAGCCTCTTCAACGAGAAGACCTTCGCGCAGATGAAAGCCGGCAGCGGCTTCGTGAACCTGGCGCGCGGCCAGCATGTGGTCGACGCCGATTTGCTCGCCGCACTCGAACGCGGCCACCTGCAGCATGCCGTGCTCGATGTCTTCCACACCGAGCCGCTGCCGTCACGCCATGCGTTCTGGAAGCACCCGCAGGTCACCGTGCTGCCGCATGCGGCGGCGCAGACCGACCTGCGCAGCGCCACGCGTGTGGCTGTGGCCAACATCCAGGCGTGGCTGGCAGGCCGCTCGGTCACTCACCTCGTGAACCGGGCGCGCGGCTACTGACACGGCCTCGGCCGCGGATCACGCCGTCAGCGCCAACCTCACGCTCTTGCGCGCCGAGTGGCTCGCGGTGCTTTGCACCAGCATCAGCACCAGGCGCTTGAGGCCAGCCCAGGCGTCCACCGGCCAATCCGGGTGCTTGAGGCCCTTGGCGAGGCCGTCGCAGACCTGTGCGGCCTCGACCAGTTCGGCCAGCGCGTTGTCGGTGATCAGTGGCACGGCGCGTTCGAAGAGCCGCTCCTTCGCGCCCCAGACGCGCGCTTCGCGCAGGGCCATCGGCAGCGGCTTGCCAGTGTTGATCGCATCCTTGACGCGCTTGAGCGAGAGGATGTCGTTGGCCAGCGTCCAGTGCACCAGCACCGCCGCTTCGCCCTCGGCCTGCAGGCCGTCGAGCATGCGCAGCGCGCGGGAGGCCTGGCCGGCGAGCACCGCCTCGCCGAGCTTGAAGACGTCGTAGCGAGCCACGTTGAGCACCGCCGCCTCGATCTGCTCGAAACTCAGTTCGCCCTTGGGGTAGAGCAGGCCGAGCTTCTGGATCTCCTGGTGCGCGGCGAGCAGGTTGCCCTCCACACGATCAGAGAAGAAGGCCAGCGTGTGCTGCCCCGCCTCGCCACCTTGCACCCGCTGGCCCTGCGCGGCCAGCCGCTGGGCGATCCAGGCCGGCAGCGCCTTGCGTTCGATGGCATCCACGCGCACCGACACGCCAGCGCCGTCGAGCGCGGTGAACCAGGCGCTGCTTTGCTGCGTGCGGTCAAGCTTGGGGAGTGTGACGATGGTGACGACGTCGTCCGACAGCGCCTCGCAGTAACGCTGCAATGCGTCGGAGCCATCCTTGCCCGGCTTGCCCGAAGGGATGCGGATCTCGATGAGCTGCTTGTCGGCGAACAGGCTCATGGCCTGCGAGGCGCCGAGCAGGCCGCTCCAGTCGAAGTGCGCGCCGGCGACGGTATGCACCTGCCGCTCGGTGTGGCCCGCCGCACGTGCGGCCGCTCGGATGGCGTCGGTGGCCTCCTGCGCGAGCAGCGGCTCGTCGCCATAGACGGCGTACAGGGGGCGCAAACCCTTTGCGAGCTGGGCGGTGAGCTGGTCGGCACGCACTTGCATGGGCATCGAACCTCAGAGCGTTTGAACGGCGGCCAGGCGGCGCAGCACCTGCGCTGCGATGTCACTACGCATGGCGCGATAGAGAGAGTCTTCTTCCAGATCCTTGGCCAGCGCGTCGCGCTCGTTGTAGGTCATGTCGCGCGTGAGCGCAATCTCGGTCGGCTTGATGAGCTCCTTGCCGCCGGGTGTGCGCAAGCGGAAGGTGAGCACGGCGCGCAACTGGAACTCGCGCACCTGGCCGGAGGTGGTCGATGCCACCACGCCCTTGCTGCGCCCGTCGTTCAGCGCTTCGAGCACCACCTCGGCCTGCGCGGCGGATTCGACGACCTTGGTGGTCGTGCTGGCCGAGATGCTTCGGCGCAACTCGTCGGCCATGGGCGAATGCGCCTTGAAGCCCGCAAGCTGGATCGTCTTGAAGGGCAGCTCGGGTGGGCCGCGCAGCTTGAAGCCGCAGCCGGCCACGGCCACGGCGACCGATGCAAGAAAAGCCCGTCGAAGCGTGCGGGGGGCTCGCATCTAGCCGACGACGACGTTCACGAGACGCCCTGGGACGATGATGATCTTCTTGGGTGCCTTGCCTTCGGCGAACTTGATGAAGTCGCCGTTCGCCAGCGCGGCGGCTTCGATCGCCGCCTTGTCGGCACCGGCCGGCACCTTGATTGCGCCGCGCAGCTTGCCGTTGACTTGCAGCATCAGATCGATCTCGTCTTGCACGAGCGCGGCTTCGTCGACCTGCGGCCAGGGCGCGTCGAGCAGGTCGCCGTGCACGGCGGCGTAGCCGAGCACGTTCCAGAGCTGCCAGGTGATGTGCGGGCAGGCCGGATACAGCGCACGCAGCAGAATGCCGAATGCCTCGCGCACCACGCCGGGCGCACCGACCTTGAAGCCTTCGAGCGCGTTGAGCAGTTTCATCGCGCCGGAGACAACGGTGTTGTACTGCATGCGCTCGTAGTCGTAGCTGACCTGCTTGAGCACGTTGTGCACCTCGCGACGCAGTGCCTTGGCCTCCGCGCCATCAGCACCCGTGTTGTCGCCGGTGGCACGGATCGCCTCGGCGTTCTTGGTGCCGAAGTTCCACACGCGGCGCAGGAAGCGGTGCGCGCCCTCGACGCCGGCGTCGTTCCACTCCAGCGTCTGCTCGGGTGGCGAGGCGAACATCACGAACAGGCGCGCGGTGTCGGCACCGTAGCGCTCGATCAGGTCCTGCGGGTCGACGCCGTTGTTCTTGGACTTGGACATGGTCGTCCAGCCCTCGTAGGTGACGGGCTGGCCGTCGGCCTTGAGCGTGGCGGACAGCACATGCGCGTGGTCGTCGCGCACGATGTCGAGCTGGTGTGCCCAGTAGTAGTCCTTGCCGGTATCGGTGCGCGAGAAGGCTTCGTTGAGCACCATGCCCTGCGTCAGCAGCCTGGTGAAGGGCTCGTCGATCTTCACGAGCTTCAGGTCACGCATCACCTTGGTCCAGAAGCGCGCGTACAGCAGGTGCAGGATCGCGTGCTCGATGCCGCCGATGTACTGGTCCATCGGCATCCAGTAGTCGGTGCCGCCGGCGACCATCGCATCGGGGTTCTGCGCATCGCAATAGCGCATGAAGTACCACGAGCTGTCGACGAAGGTGTCCATCGTGTCGGTCTCGCGGCGTGCGGGCTTGCCGCAGGTCGGGCACTTGCACGAGAGGAAGGCTTCGTTCTTGTTGAGCGGGTTGCCGCTGCCGTCGGGCACCACGTCTTCGGGCAGCACGACGGGCAGGTCGCGCTCGGGCACCGGCACCGGGCCGTGCTCTTCACAGTGGATGATGGGGATCGGCGTGCCCCAGTAGCGTTGGCGGCTGATGCCCCAGTCGCGCAGGCGCCAGGTGGTCTTCTTCTCGCCCAGGCCCTTGTGCGCGAGCGCCGCGGCCACCGCATCCACCGCCGCCGTGTAATTCAGGCCGCTGAAGTTGTCGGAGTTGATGGTGACGCCGCGCTGCTTGTCGCCGTACCACTCCTGCCAGTGGTCGTAGCTGTAGTGCTCGCCGTCGACGTGCACCACCTCCAGGATGTCGATGCCGTACTTCTTGGCGAAGGCGAAGTCGCGCTCGTCGTGCGCCGGCACGCCCATCACCGCGCCGTCGCCGTAGCTCATCAGCACGTAGTTGCCGACCCACACCGGCACGCTCTCGCCGGTGATCGGGTGCGTGACGTTGAGGCCCGTGGGCACGCCCTTCTTCTCTTGCGTCGCGAGCTCGGCCTCGGTGGTACCGCCGGCCTTGCACTCTTCGATGAAGGCGGCCACGGCCGGGTTGCTCTTTGCGGCATGCGCGGCCAGCGGGTGCTCGGGCGCGACAGCAGCGAAGGTCACGCCCATGATGGTGTCGGCGCGCGTCGTGAAGACATACATGCGGCCGTCTTGAATCAGCTTGCCGTCGCTGCCGGCGATCTGGTGCGTGAAGGCGAAGCGCACGCCCTCGCTCTTGCCGATCCAGTTCTCCTGCATCAGCTTCACGCGCTCGGGCCAGCCGGGCAACTGCGTGCTCACGTGGTCGAGCAGCTCACCTGCGTACTTGGTGATGTTGAGGTAGTAGCCGGGGATCTCGCGCTTCTCGACCACCGCGCCCGAGCGCCAGCCCTTGCCGTCGATCACCTGCTCGTTGGCGAGCACGGTCTGGTCGACCGGGTCCCAGTTGACGACCTGGGTGCGGCGCTCGGCGATGCCGGCCTCGAGCATCTTGAGGAACAGCCACTGGTTCCACTTGTAGTACGCGGGCGAGCAGGTGGC
Source organism: Piscinibacter sp. PDB1-1 (assembly GCF_056675995.1). Lineage (NCBI taxonomy): Bacteria > Pseudomonadati > Pseudomonadota > Betaproteobacteria > Burkholderiales > Sphaerotilaceae > Piscinibacter > Piscinibacter sp. PDB1-1. The sequence goes on along the minus strand of NZ_JBWVZJ010000004.1, from coordinate 56,964 downwards.
GACTTCGCGCGACCAGTCGATGGCCAGCCCCATCGCCTGCATCTGCTTCTTCATGTAGGCGATGTTGTCGTAGGTCCACTTCGCGGGCGGCACCTTGTTCTTGATCGCCGCGTTCTCGGCCGGCAGGCCGAAGGCGTCCCAGCCCATGGGCATCAGCACGTTCATGCCCTTCATGCGCAACTGGCGCGTGAGCATGTCGTTGATGGTGTAGTTGCGTACGTGGCCCATGTGCAGCTTGCCCGAGGGGTAGGGCAGCATCGAGCAGGCGTAGAACTTCTCGCGGCTGGTGTCCTCGATAACGCGGTAGGCATCGGCCTTGTTCCAGGCTGCCTGCGCGGCGCGCTCGATGTCGGTGGGCTTGAAATCGGGGGTCATGGTCGAGCCGGGCGAACGGCACCGCTGGGGAACGGGCGATTATAGGAACGCACCGCCCCCGTCAGCGCCCCTCGCCCCGGGCTCGCCACCCCTAGAACCTCGGCAGTTCGGCGAAGGGCAGCAGGCCCTTGCGGACGTGCATCTTTCCGTACTCGGCGCAGCGGTGCAGGCTCGGGATCACCTTGCCGGGGTTGAGCAGGCCAGCCGCATCGAAGGCGCGTTTGACACCCAGCATCTGCTCGCGCTCCTCCGGCGAGAACTGCACGCACATGGACGACAGCTTCTCGATGCCCACGCCGTGCTCACCCGTTACCGTGCCGCCGAGGCGCACGCTCGTCTCCAGGATGTCAGCACCGAACAGCTCTGCGCGGTGCAACTGGTCGGGATCGTTGGCATCGAACAGGATCAGCGGGTGCAGGTTGCCGTCACCTGCGTGGAAGACGTTCACGCAACGGAGCTGGTACGTCTGCTCCATCTGGTTGATGGCGATCAGGATGTCGGCCAGGCGCTTGCGCGGGATGGTCGAGTCCATGCACATGTAGTCGGGGCTGATGCGCCCGCTGGCCGGGAAGGCGTTCTTGCGGCCGCTCCAGAAGCGCAGGCGCTGCGTCTCGTCGCGGCTCACCTCCATGCGGGTGGCGCCGCTTTCGATCAGCACATCTTGCATGCGGCCGATCTCTTCGGCCACTTCTTCGGGCGTGCCGTCGCTCTCGCACAGCAGGATGGCGGCGGCGTTGAGGTCGTAGCCCGCCTTCACGAAGTCTTCGACGGCGGCGACCATGGGTTTGTCCATCATCTCCAGCCCGGCCGGGATGATGCCGGCCGCGATGATGTTGGCCACCGCGTCGCCGGCACGCGAGATGTCGTCGAAGCTCGCCATGATGCAGCGCGCGAGCTGCGGCTTGGGCACGAGCTTCACAGTGGCCTCGATCGCGACGGCGAGCATGCCTTCGCTGCCGATCATCACGCTCAGCAGGTCGAGCCCGGCGGCGTCGAGCGCCTCGGAGCCGAACTCCACCGCCTCGCCTTCGGCCGTGTAGCCGCGCACGCGCAGCACGTTGTGCACCGTCAGGCCGTATTTGAGGCAGTGCACGCCGCCGGAGTTCTCGGCGATGTTGCCGCCGATGGTGCAGGCGATCTGGCTGCTCGGGTCGGGCGCGTAGTACAGGCCGTAGGGCGCGGCCGCCTCGCTGATGGCGAGGTTGCGTACGCCGCACTGCACGGTGGCGGTGCGGGCCATCGAGTCAATGCGCAGGATCTGGTTGAACTTGGCCAGGCTCAGCGTGATGCCCATGCGGTGCGGCATGGCGCCGCCAGACAGCCCCGTGCCGGCGCCGCGCGCCACCACGGGAACCTCGAGGCGGTGGCAGGTGCGCAGCACGGCGGCCACCTGCTCTTCGGTCTCGGGCAGGGCCACGGCGAGCGGCTGCTCGCGGTAGGCGGTGAGGCCGTCGCACTCGTAGGGCGTGGTGTCTTCGCCCTGCCAGAGCAGTGCGTGGGGCGGCAGCACGGCCGCGAGTTCGGCCACGACGAGCGACTGGCGGGCCACGCGTTCATCTCGCGTGGCGGTGGAAGGAGGCAGGGTCATGTCGTTCATGGGGATCGAAACACGGTCAGCACACCGGTGTAGCCGTAGAGATGGCGCCGTGCGATCTCGCCCGAGGCGAAGAAGCCGGCCAGCGGCACGTCGCCCAGCGCGCGGCGGATGATGGCCAGCTCGGCCGAGGGCGCACCGAAGTGCGAGCCACCGCGGCCCACGCAGCTCACGTACAGCGCCCCGGCGATCTGGCGTGCCGGGTGCGGCGATTGGTCGGCCTCGGCCCCCTGCAGCGCGAGCGCCGCCTCGACTGAGAGCGCCTCGGGCTCGACCTCTTCGCGGATCTCGCTGCAGATACGCACCAGGTCGCGCCGGGCGGCCTCGGTGTCACGGCGGCAGAAGGCGACCTGCATGCCGGCCTCGACCTCGTCGCTCACCGCCACGCCGCCACGCGCCGGGTCGATGCCGATCAGGTGGCGCACGCGGGTGTCGCTGCCGAACTGGCCGGGGCGCGAGAGCGCGTCATCGCTGCCGTCGACCAGGCCGACCAGGGTCTCGCGGATGCGCGGCAGGGCTTCGCGCGGCTCGGCGGCGTCCACGCCGAGGTCGCGCATCAGGCAGTCGAGGGCCGACTGCCCATCGAGCCGGGCGATCACGTTGCGATCGCCTTCGGTGATGCGGCGCACCGGCCCGACCGGCTGGCAGCCTTGGGTCACGCGCGAGACGAGTGCGACTTCTGGCGAGAAGGCCACGCCTGAGAGGCCGCCCTCGAAAACGCCGTCAGCCAGGTGCAGGGGCTGGGTGCGCGCCGAGGCCAGCCCGCCGAACAGGTAGCCGGTGGCCGTGCGGTCGCTCAGTTCGCCCAGCAGCCCGCCGAGGTCGGCCAGGCGCGGGTCGGCATGCACCTGGGCCGTGTTCGCGACAAACCCGGCCGGCGCCTGGCCCAGCGGCCGTGCGCCCGAGAACACGAAGAAGCTGTCACGCGGCAGCTCGCTCAGCATCAGCACGAGGGCCGGTTCGTCGAAATACTCGACGCCGTTGGCAGCCACACCCACGCCGACCGAGCCCACCCACGACACACCCGGCCAGCGAGCCTGCAAATCGCCCAGCAAGGCCTGCGCATGCGCGGCGTAGTGGTCGCTGAAGTAGGCCCAGCCCAGCGTGGGATCGGTGATGTGCAGCCCCGCCGAGTCAGCGCGCTGCGCCTCGATCTGCGCGGCGGCCAGCGCCACGGCCATGCGCCAGTCGGGGTGCGTGGCGTGTGCGTGGGCGAACAACTTCATGGCGGCAGGCGGTTCGATCGGATCAGAGCGACTTAGGCGCGGGCCGCTTTCGCGCGGCGCCGGTGGCCTTGCGCGCCACCTTGGCCGGCACGCCGGCCGCCTTCTTCATGGTCTGGCCCGCGGCGTTGACCGATTGCTTGACCAGTGCGCCGGCGAGGTTCTTGGCCGCGTCGGTGGCGCTGTCCTTCATCGCGTTGGTGGCAAGTTGGGCGAACTGGTTGGTCAGCGCACCCCACCACTGCATCGGGTCGACGACCTGCGGCATGGCCGCCGCGTCGGCCGGCGCGCCAGCCTTCGCGCTGCGCGGCTTCTTGGCCGCCGGGGCCTGGGTGGCGGGCGCGGGCGGTTCCTGCGGCGCGCTTGCCGACGGCGGGCGGATGGTGAGCGAATCGCGCAGGTCGTTCATCTGCACATTCATGGTCTTGAGGGTCGAGAGCGTCATGCGCTGGACCTCGAGCGCCTGGATGGTGGCGCCCAGCATGCGCGCGTTCTGCTCCAGCCAGAACTGCACGGTGCGAAGCTCCTCAATGCGCTTTTCCAGCTCTTCGGGGTTCAGTGTGGGGGCCACCCATTGACCGATGTTGGGCAACGCGGAGCCCGCGTTCTTGACCAGGCCCTGGAGGAAGTCGAAGCCCGGAACCATCTTGGTGAAGTTGGGGGTGGTGTCGGCCATGGTGTGTCTCCTTCTGCTTGTGCCCTGCGTCGAAGGCAGGCGCAGCCGATTGTGCATGCGAAGGCGCGCGACCGGGGTCGCGCCGATGACCGTTCAGGGCGCGCGAAACGGCAGCCGTTCCACCTTGTAACCGCGCTTGGCCATCAGCGCCGGCACGCCCCTCGGGCCAAACATATGCAGGCTGCCCACGGCGGCGAACACCGTCGTGCCGCCGGTGTGCAGCACATCGATGCGCGCGGCCATGCCGGGGTTGCGGTCATCGAGCAGCGCCTTCAAGGCGGCGCGCTCGCGCGGCGTGCTGGCGCAACCGCACCACTCGGGGTATCGCGCGATCTCGTTGGCGCGGCCTTCTTCCCACAGGCGGGCCACGCGCAGCAGCAGCAGGCGCGACTGGCCCTGCTCCAGGTCGTCGAGCATCTTGCCCAGGCTGTCGCGCAGGTCGGCGGGCGTCTTGCTGCGCATGAGCGCCAGTTGCATCTCGGGCGTCTCGAGCGACTGCACCGGCTTGAGCTGCTGGCGCGCAATCAATGCCAGGGCCGGATCGATGCCGTAGGCGGCGTCGAGCCCGTCGCGGCGCGCCGACATCATCACGAGCAGGGTGCCCAGCATGTCGGGCGAGACGGCGGTGAGCGTTTCGCCGGGCAGGCAGGCGGCCTGCAAGGCGCGGCGCAGGCGCTGGGCCAGGTCGTCGGGCAGCCTGCCCTCGGGCGGGCTGGCTTGCGGGGCCATGCCGTTTTGCAGGCGCTCCAGCAGGGCTGGGTCGGTGATGTCGATCTCGAGCGCCACCACCGCGCTGGCCTTGAGGGCTGCGAGTGTCTGCGGGCCGGGGAACATCCACGGCATGCGGCCCACATGCAGCGTCCCGTACAGATAGGAGCTGCGGCCATTCTTGGTGATGCGCCAGAGGAAGCCGCGGTCGCGCGCCTGGGCCAGCGCCTGGCTGCGCTCTTCGGCGGTGGGCGGGCGGGCGGGCGGCGGGCACTCGCCTGCCGGCCCGCTGGCCGACGTGCCGGGTGCGGACGCCGGCTGTTGCGCTGTGGCCAGCAGGTGAACGGCGGCACAGAGCCCCGCGGCGAGCCAGGCACGCACGCGGCTCATGGGGCACGCCCGCCGGTGTCGATGGTCAGCACCCCATCGCGTTGCTGCCAGTGCAGGCGGCCGAGCACATCCATGCCGAGCAGGGGGCGGTCGCCCAGGCCGGGCAGCGACACCATGGTGAGCCGCTCGAAGCGCACGCCGCCTTGCAGGACCAGATCGGCCCGCACGAGTTCGCCGGTGACGAGGCCGCCCGCGGTGTTGCTCTGCACCTGCCGGATGGGCGCGAGATCGAGCCGGCGCGCGAGCCGCTGCGACATCGCCGTGCCGGTGGCGCCGGTGTCGATGAGGAAATCGACCTCCACACCGTTGATGCTGCCGGGCCAGTGGTAGTGGCCATCCGGGCCGCGGTGGATCTCGATCACGCCGCCGCTCGTGACAAAGCGGCTCTGGGCGCGCTCGTGCTCCCAGGCGCGAAAGCCCAGGAACACCACCAAGCCCAGCAGCAGCCAGACGGTCGCGATCTTCAGCGTGCGCGGCAGTTCGTTCATGCGAGCCGCCCTCCCTGGCGCGGCAAGGTCATTCGACCGCCGCACGCACCGTCTGGTCGATCGCGCCGAACACCGTCTGGCCGTCCGCGCCTTTCATCTCGATGCGGATGGTGTCGCCGAACTTCATGAACTCGGTCTTGGGCTCGCCGCTCTCGATGGTCTCGATCGCACGCTTCTCGGCGATGCACGAGTAGCCGTGCGTCCAGTCCTTGTTGCTCACGGTGCCGCTGCCGACGATGCTGCCGGCGCGCACATTGCGCGTCTTGCAGATGTGGGCGATGAGCTGTCCGAAGTGGAAGGTCATCTCCGGGCCGGCGTCGCACAGGCCGACGCGCTTGCCGTTCCAGATGCTTTGCAGCGCCAGGTTCAGCCGCCCGCCCTGCCAGGTGCCGCCCACCTCGTCGGGCGTGACCGCCACCGGGCTGAAGGCCGTGGCCGGCTTGCTCTGGAAGAAACCGAAGCCCTTGGCCAGCTCGGCCGGGATCAGGTTGCGCAGGCTCACGTCGTTGGCAATCATCAGCAGGCGCACGCCTTCGAGCGCCTCGTCGGGCGTGGCCCCCATGGCCAGGTCACCGGTGATCACCGCCACCTCGGCCTCGAAGTCGATGCCCATCTTCTCGCTCGGCACCACGATGTCGTCGCAGGCGCCGAGAAAGTCGTCGCTCCCGCCCTGGTACATCAGCGGGTCGGTGTAGAAGCTCTCAGGCACTTCGGCGTTGCGCGCCTTGCGCACCAGCTCCACATGGTTGATGTAGGCCGAGCCGTCGGCCCACTGGTAGGCGCGCGGCAGCGGGGCCATGCACATCTTCGGGTCGAACGCGAAGGCATGTCGCGCGCGCCCCTGGTTGAGCGTGACATACAGGTCTTCGAGCTGCGGCGACAGGAAGTTCCAGTCGTCAAGCACCTGTTGCAAGCGGGTGGCCACACCGGTGGCGTAGTGGGCCGTACTGAGGTCGCGTGAGACGACGACCAGTTGGCCATCACGCGACCCGTCCTTGAGGCTGGCTAGTTTCATGGGGTGGGAGTCTCGTCCAGGATGTCTTGTCATCAGCGCGGGAACGGCGCTTGCCGTATTGTCAACGCATGCTCGAAACCACTTTCCCCCCTCCCTGCAAGCCTTGCGCGAGGCCCGCACGGGCCGTTGGTGCAGCGTTGCTCGCCTTGCTGCTGGCGCCGACCGTGGGTCAAGCCGCCCCGACAGCGGCCGGATCGTCGGCAAACCTGATACCCGCGGCAAACACCGCGCCTGCCGAGGCACTGCCGGTCTACCGCACCAAGATGCCGCCCGCGATCACCCTGAACTACGACATGCGCCAGGGCGCGTTCAGCGGCAGCGGGCTCTTGCAGTGGCGCCCTGCGGCCAACAGCTACGAGGCTCGCATGCAAGGCCGCGTGGCGGGTTTCAACATCCTCACCTGGGTCAGCACCGGCGGATTCGACGCCGCCGGCATCGCCCCAGTGCGCTACAGCGACCAGCGTCGCAACAAGGAGCCGCGCCTGGCGCAGTTCGACCGCAAGGAAGGCAAGGTCAGCTACAGCACCGATGCAGCGCAGTTTCCCTTGCCCCCCGGCGCGCAGGACCGCCTCAGCTGGATGATCCAGATCGCCGCCATCGCCAGCGCCGACCCCAAGCGCTTGGCGCCCGGGGCGCGGGTGTCGATGTTCGTGTCGGGTGCGCGCGGCGACGCCGATATGTGGCACTTCCAGGTGGTGGGCACCGAAGAGGTCTCGGTGGGCGGCAAGTCGGTGCAGGCGCTCAAGTTGCAGCGCGAACCGCGCAAACCCAACGACACCAAGGTCGAGGCCTGGCTGGCCCCGACCCTGCACTATCTGCCCGCCAAAGCCCGCCTGAGCAGCGACGATTCGGCGCTTGAGCTGAACTTGCGCAGCAGCGAACCCGGCTCCTGAGCCAGATGGTGGCTTGAATATTGCGTCTTCGCCCCGAGTTGGCAAGCAAGGAGAAACGAATCCATGCAGATGCTCTACAACTCGGACAGCTTCTCGGTCGTGCAATTCGAGGTCCCCGGCGACGAGGGCAGCAGCACGAGCATGCTCTCGCGCGGCGGCTACGAAATCGTCGACAAGTTCGCGCGCAAAGAGATCTTTATCGAGGGCGCGATGGCCGAAAGCTTCAAGGAAGGCGTGGCCGCGCTGATCGAGACCTCGCCGACCGAAGAAGAGATCGACGCCTACATCGAGCGCTATGCCTCGCTGATGCAGCAGCCCGTGATCCTGCACTGAAGCGACTGGGATGCTGCCACCGCAATAACCCGGTGGCAGCCCCGATGACGGGCGGGGGCCTGCATCAATTCACACCCAGGGCGCGCAGGGGCTTGCCGCTTCGCGCATGCTGCGCCAAGATCGTCCGCGAGTCCATGCAGGAGATGCAATGGCCAGCCCCCATGCCGATGCCCGTGTGCTGTTGTCTCCCGGCCTGAAAGACGCGCCGGTTCTCGATCGCATGTGCTCGCAGTTCGTGCTGACGCTCACCGTGCGGCACGCGGGGCGCTTCAACGTGCGGCGCGACTCGAACGGCTTGCTGGCCCTCACCGGCAAGCACCTGGTGTGGCCCGCGTCGGTGCTGTCACGCCTGAGAGTGTTCCTCAACAACCGCTGCAAGAGCAACGAGCACTGGGTCGGCCACGAGAGCCTGAGTGACGCGGCCTTCATGCAGCGCCACGGCGGCTGGAGCGGCCCGTACGAAGAAGGCACGCTCTTCTTCTACCTCGACGAATACATCAAGGACGCCCCGAAGGACCTGCTCTCGGTGCTCGGCGCCACCGCCGACTGGCTGGACCGCAGCCTGAAGAAGGAATCCACACTCGTCGAAAAGAACATCGACGCGCTTGCGGGCCTCTTGCAACTCAACCCAGCCGAGCGCGCGCTGCTGCTCTACGGCACGCTGGCCCGCTACCAGCGCGACCTGCGTGGCCTGCTGGTGGAGTTCAAGGTGTCGAACGCGCAGGAGGCGTATGCGGCGATTGCCGCCGTGGCCGGGGTGAACGAGCAGGATGTGGCCGAGGCCTTGCGCGCCGGCTCGCGGCTCGAACGCACCGGGATGATCGAGAACCTGATCTCCGAGCACAACATCACCGACCTGGCCGACCTCATGAAGGTCAGCGAGCAGTTGCCCCCGGTGCTGATGCGTCACTATGAAGGGCCCTCGGACCTGATGGCGGTGTTCACCCGCCCCGCGACGCGCAGCGAACTCACGCCGCAAGACTTTCACTTCGTCGGCGATGACCAGCAGGTGCTGACCGCCCTCCTGCGTAACGCCGTGGCGCGCAAGGAGTCTGGCGTCAACGTGCTGCTCTACGGGCCGCCCGGCACCGGCAAGACCGAGCTGGCCAAGGTGGCGGCGCAGACCGCAGGCGTGGAGTTGTATGAGGTGGAGTACGCCGATCGCGACGGCAACTCGCTCTCGGGCCGCGACCGCTACCGCTCGCTGCAGATCAGCCAGGTGTTCCTCAAGAGCAGCCCTCAGGTGGCGCTGTTGTTCGACGAAGTCGAAGACGTGTTCCCGCCGATCTCGACCGATGCGGCCCAGCTCATGGCGCGCATCGACACCGGCGACGGCGCGCTCTCGGGCAGCGTGAGCGGCAAGGCCTGGGTGAACCAGATCCTCGAGACCAACCCGGTGCCGGTGATCTGGGTGACCAACCGCATCGAGCAGATCGACCCCGCGTTTCGCCGTCGCTTCCAGTACCACCTGGAGTTGAAGAGCCCACCCCCCGGTGCGCGCGAGGCGCTCGTCACCCGCGCGCTCGAAGGCGTAAGCGTCTCGCCAGGCTTTGCCGCGCAACTGGCCGAGCGGCGCGGCCTCACGCCGGCGCAGGTGCGCACCGCCGTCAAGTTCGCCAAGTTGGCGGCCGATGCGGCCGACCCGGGCGGCTTCGAGTCACTCATCGAGCGGCAACTCGGCAACGCCGACAAGGCGCTGGGGAGTGCCGCCAACGAACGCGGCGCGCGGCGCGTGGTCACGCAGTACGACCTGAGCCTGCTGAACACCGAGTCGCGCTTCGAGCTGCCCAAGATCATCGAGGCGCTGCGGCGCAAAGGCTACGGCACTCTGTGTTTTCACGGCGCGCCCGGCACGGGCAAGACGGCTTTGGGCGAACACATCGCGCAGCAGTTGCAGCGGCCCTTGATGATCCGCCAGGCCTCGGACCTGGTGAGCAAATTCGTCGGCGAGACCGAGACCAACATGGCCCGCATGTTCGACGAAGCGCAGACCGAACAGGCCGTGCTGCTGCTCGACGAGGCCGACAGCTTCCTGCGCAGCCGGCGCATGGCCGAGCGCAACTACGAGGTGAGCGAGGTCAACGAGATGCTGCAGGGCATGGAGCGCTATGCGGGCGTGTTCATCTGCACCACGAACCTGTTCGACGATCTGGACGAGGCCGCGCTGCGACGCTTCACCTTCAAGATCCGCTTCTTGCCGCTCACCGCCGCGCAGCGGGAGCGCATGTACGTAGCCGAGGCGCTCGACGGCGACCTCGCGCGCCTCACGGCCGAGGCAGCCGACCGGCTGCACCGGCTCGATGCGCTGGCCCCCGGCGACTTTGCCGCGGTCAAGCGCCAGGTCGATGTGCTGGGCGAGGCTTTCACGCCCGACGAATTTCTCTCGCAGCTCGAAGCCGAGCACCGCGCCAAGCCGGAGGTGCGTCGCCGGCGCGACATCGGCTTTCTGCACTGACCCTCGCGCGGCGCGCACCAGATTGGGCGTCGATTCGTGAACACTTTGGCGGCTCAAGCGAGCCGCTGAGCGGCCGATAAAGACGCCATACCAAGGTGTCCGGGCGGGTCATGAACGAGGCTTACATCGGTTGGGAGTGGCGTACGGAGCTGTGGGCGGCGTCCACGGCCGTGGCCGTCTTCGCCAGCTATGTGGCGCTCGACAGCTCTCGCGGCGGCTCGTCGCGGCACCGGTTCACCGTGCTGCGCACGCTCGCTGCGGCGGCGTTGGCGCTCGCTTCGGGCGCCTGGGCCACACATTTCATCGCCATGTCGGGCGGGGCGCTGCCCTTCGCGCTCGGCTACGACCCCTGGCCGGTGTTCGGCGCGCTGGTGTTGTCGTATGGGTGCAGTTGCATCGGCGTCGGGCTGAGTGCCTTGCCGCACCTCGGCCTGCAGCGCGTGCTGCTGGCCTCGCTGGTGCTGGGCAGTGGTGCGTGCGCCGTGCCGGCGCTCGGCCTGGCGGGGTTGCACCTCGACCCGGCACCGCGCTGGAACTGGCCCATGCTCGCGGCCGCCTGGCTGCTGGCCTGCACCCTTGCCGCCTGGGCGTTGGCCATCGTGGCGGCAGACCGGCGTGGCACCGAATCCCTCGGGTCATGGGCGCAGGGCGGCGTCGCGCTCATCCTGGGTTGCGCGCTCAGCGTGGGCAATGCGGGCGTCCTTCTCTCGTTCAAACTGCCCGCAGGGGCCAAGGCACTTGCCGCGGGCCAACTCAGCAGCGGCACCGTCTCGGCGCTGGCCTGGGTGGGCGTGCCGGTCCTGCTCGCCCTGTTGCTGATCTCGTCTCTGATGGAGTCGCGCTTTCGCACGCTGTTGCGGCGCACGCGCGATGAGGTACGGCTGGCAGCGCTCACCGACAGCCTGACGAACCTGCCCAATCGCACGATGTTCGAAGAGCGCCTGCAGGTTGCCGCCATCCGCGCCGACAAGCAGCAGCAACGCCTGGCCTTGCTGTTCATCAACATCGACGGCCTGAAGGCGATCAACGAATCTTTCGGTCAGGCCACCGGCGACCGCGCCCTGTGCGAGATGGCCCGGCGCCTGAACGACTGCGTGGGCGAAGGCGAGATGGTGGCGCGCTCCGGTGGCGACGAATTCATCGTGCTGCTCGAACGCAGCCCCAGCTCGGAGCAGGCGCGGCAGATGGCCGAACGCATTCTCGGCAGCACGCACGGCTTGTGCCGCGTCGAGGACCACGAGGTGACGATGTCGTGCTCGGTGGGCATCGCGATGTACCCGGCGCATGGCGCGGTGACGCGGCTGATCGCACACGCTGCCGCGGCGATGCGCGAAGCCAAGGACGCCGGTGGCGCGAACCTGCGCTTCTTCGAGGAACGCATGGTGGCTGGAGCGCGTGAACAGATCGAGCTGCTGCAAGACCTGCGGCGCGCCATTGCGCAGCAGGAACTGGAGCTGCACTACCAGCCGAAGATCCACGCGCCCAGCGGCCAGATCACCGGCGCCGAGGCCCTGATGCGCTGGAAGCACCCACAGCGCGGCATGGTCGGACCGCACGTCTTCATCCCGCTGGCCGAACGCTACGGGCTCATCAATGCCCTGGGCAACTGGCTGATCGAAGACGTGTGCCGGCAGATCAGCGCCTGGCGCAGCGAAGGGCTGCGCATGCGCGTGGCGATCAACCTGTCGGTCCACCAGCTGAAGCAGGACGACCTGGTGCCGCGCATCGTGGGGGCGCTGAAGGCACATGGCGTCGAGCCCTCGCTGCTGACCTGCGAGATCACCGAGTCGGCCGCGATGGAAGACACGCGCGTCACGCTGCAGGTGATCGAACAGCTCTCGGCCGCGGGCGTTCACCTGTCGATCGACGACTTCGGCACCGGCTACTCCTCGCTCAGCTACCTGCGCCAGCTCGCCGCCGAGGAGCTGAAGATCGACCGCAGCTTCGTGCTCGACCTGGAGAGCAGCGCCGATGCGCGCGCGATCGTCGACGCCGTCGTCAAGCTCGCGCAGGCGCTGGGGCTGAAGGTGGTGGCCGAGGGTGTCGAGACCGAACAGCAGCAGGAGATCCTGCGCAGCCTGGGCTGCAACGAGCTGCAGGGCTACCTGTTCGCCAAGCCCATGCCGGCGTCGGCCCTGGCGCTGTGGGCCATGAAGGACGAAGGGCCGCGCCCGATCGACTTCCGGCCCTCGCTGTTCAGCGACACCTTGCTACAGAGCACCCTCCCGCGCTGAACACAGGCGCGGCGGGCCGAGCGCCGGGCCGCCACAAGCCGGCCCGCACTCCCTCCGGGGAGCGACCACGTACGCGCCGGGCGAGGGGCGCCATCTTTACAATCGACGCATGACTGCCCCGACCTACACCCGCGCTGCGGAGTTGCCCGCGATCCTCAAGAATCGCATCGCCATCCTCGACGGCGCCATGGGCACGATGATTCAGCGCTACAAGCTGACCGAAGCCGATTTCCGCGGCGATCGCTTCACCGAGCACCACAAGGACCTGAAGGGCAACAACGACCTGCTGCAGCTCACGCGGCCTGACGTGATCACCGAGATCCACGAGCAGTACCTGGCCGCCGGCGCCGACCTGATCGAGACCAACACCTTCGGTGCGACCACCGTGGCACAGGACGACTACGCGCTCGGCCACATCGCGCGCGAGCTCAACGTGGTGGGTGCGCGCCTGGCGCGTGCCGCGTGCGACAAGTTCAGCACACCCGACAAGCCGCGTTTCGTGGCCGGCGCGCTCGGCCCCACGCCGCGCACCGCGAGCATCAGCCCCGACGTGAACGACCCAGCCGCGCGCAACGTGAGCTTCGAAGAATTGCGCGAGGCGTACTACGAACAGGCCGAGGGCCTGCTCGAAGGCGGTGCCGATGTGTTCCTGGTCGAGACCATCTTCGACACGCTGAACGCCAAGGCCGCGATCTTCGCGCTCGACGAGTTGATGGAAGCCACCGGCGAGCGCCTGCCGGTGATCATCTCCGGCACGGTGACCGACGCCTCGGGCCGCATCCTCTCGGGCCAGACGGTCAGCGCCTTCTGGCACAGCGTGCGCCACGCCCGGCCGATCGCCGTCGGCCTGAACTGCGCGCTGGGTGCAGCGCTGATGCGCCCGTACATCGAAGAGTTGTCGAAGGTGGCGGGCGATACCTACATCAGCTGCTACCCGAACGCCGGCCTGCCCAATCCGATGAGCGAGACCGGCTTCGACGAGACGCCCGACATCACCGGCGGCTTGCTGGAGGAGTTCGCCAAGTCAGGCTTCCTCAACATCGCGGGCGGATGCTGCGGCACGACGCCGGATCACATCGCCGAGATCGCCAGGCGGGTGTCGGCCTACCGGCCGCGCAGCCGGCACGACCCGCTGTTCAGCGGATTGGCGGCGGCCTGACACAGCCCCCCAGTCGCTTCGCTCCTGCCCCCAGGGGCGCCGACCCGACGGCCGGGCAAAGCCCGTTCCGTGGGTTGTTGCTTCATTGGCCGCGAGCTTCGCCGCAGCGAGGTCAAGCCAAGCGCAGCAGCTTCTCCATGTAGAGCCGCACCTTGATCTCGTGCGGCGCCACACCGCCCACCACGTCGTGCGGGCGCACGCGCGTATCGCGCACCACCGGCTCGAGCAGAGCCGTGCCGCTCTTGCTCACGATGCTCGCCACCTTGGGCGCCTTGGCGTGCGGACCGCGTCGCAGCACCACCGCGAGTTCACCGCTGCCCAGGCACACATAGCTGCCCGGGGGGTAGATGCCCGTGGTCTGGATGATTGCCTTGCCGGCCTCGTCGGCCTGCTGGTGTTCGTCGAGGTAGGCCGCCTTCACCGCAGCCGACGCCGCCAGCGCCGGGCGGGCGCGGCGCATGCTCAGGCGGGCGGCATAGATGTCGGCACGCTGGAGCAGCCGCGCGAGCTGCATGCCTGGCGCCTGCGCAGCCAGCGGGCCGGCCGAGGTGCCGTGGTGATGCGCCACCGCCTGCAGCCACAGTTCGTCGCGCACGCCCGCCTCGTGAAGGCAGGCCACGGCGCGCGCGGCGTGGGTGTCGATCTGCGCACGCTGCTCGGGCGTGGGTGCGGTCTCCTGCAGCGCGAGCTGGTCTTGCAGCGCAGTCATCGAGATGTTCATCGTCAACGCGGCACAGCGCAGCGAGCGGCGCCATTCATCGGTGAACGACGGCAGTTGGCGCGCCGCCAGATCGCACAGCACGGCCACGAGCAACCCATGGAACACGCTGTACTGGTGGGCGTCGCTGGTGGTCGATTGCACCAGCACGAGCAGCGCGGCATCGGCGTCGGCCTGGGCGAGTTCAAGCAGTTCGCGCTGCAGCCTGAGCAGGCGCGGCAAGAAGTCGGCGGGCGCCGGGTCCTGCAGCAGCACGCGGCCGCGCATCTGCAGGTCGGCCCAGGAGGCGCCTCGGCTTTGTTCGAGCGGCGCGGGCTGGGTGGGGGCGACCATCACCGCGCCATCGGGCGTGGCACGCGCCATCTGCCCGAGCGATGCGTTGCGGCGCAGCATCGCATCGAGCTTGCCGGCGAGAGCGCGGTTCAGCAGCTCGCCTTCGAGTTCGTCCACATAGATCGCGCGCGAGACGAGGCGGCGGCGCTGCTCCTCGGTGGCGACCAGCACGCCCTTGGCCAGCAGCAGGTGCCCCGATGCGTCGCGCACCGACACCGGCGCAGGCTGGCCGAGGCGCAGGATTTCCGGGGGGATCTGGACGACGGGCATGGTGGGGAAGCTGGCGCGATCCTGCGCCCAAACAGTCAGGCGCTCCCCTGGTTGTCGGCCCCGTGCAGGCGGACTTGAGCCGCCTGCGCCTCGGTGCGGCCCCTTACTTCACCGCTGCCGGCGCCCTGGCCTTGTCGCCCACCAGGATCTCGATGCGCCGGTTGGCCGCGCGACCCGCCTCGTCGTCGTTGCTCGCCACCGGATCGCGCGAGCCGCGGCCGGCCACGGCGATGCGCACCGGCGAGACACCCCGCGCCACGAGCCAGTCGCGTGCGCTGGCGGCCCGGTCGAGCGAGAGCGAGTCGTTGCCCGCCACCGAGCCCTTCGAGTCGGTGTGGCCCACCACGCGCAGGTCGGCGTTGGGCACGTTGCGCAGGGCGATCACGACCTTGTCGAGCACGGCGGTGGCCGCGGGCTTGAGCGCCGAGCGGTTGGCATCGAAGGCCATGTCTCCCGGCAAGGTGATCCACAGGCGCTCGTCGGTCGTGCGCGAGAGGGTGGCGCCGGTACCGCTGAGCGAGCTGTCGAGCTGGCGCTCGGCGGCCTCCATCTGCGGTGACCAGGCCCGCGCGCCCGGCGTCTGCCCGTACACCGGCCCCGGCGACGACCCCGGCACGGCCGGCCCCGAAGGCGGCACCTGCCTGGGCGAGGAACACCCCGCCACGAGCGCCAGCGCTGCCAGGCACGGCGCGATGAAAGCGGCAACAGGGCGGCGATCCGAACGGTGAGCGAGCGTCATGGTCTTTTTGTCTGGGTGGCGAGACCGCCATTGGAACGCGTGAGGCGCGCACAGTTCACGGCCGCCGCGCCTTGTTTGTAACTGCACATGACGCGCAGCACTGCACGGCCCCACGGACACACCCCGTGCAGGCTCGCTTAAAATCGGCCGCTTCCAAGGAGCGTTGCGACGGTGTCTTCTGCTGACACCGCCAGGCTTGGAAGCTCGCAACGACGCTCACCCCAGCCTGCAAACCATTGCATGCGCCGCGGGGGAGCACCGCTTGCGCATGCCGAGTCGACCGACCGCCATGACCACCGCCACGCCCGCCCCTGCCGCCGCACACGACGTGCCCCCGATGAAGCTCGCGGGCCTGGAGCCCATTGCCATCGGCGAAGGCACGCTGTTCGTCAACATCGGCGAGCGCACCAACGTCACCGGCTCCAAGGCTTTTGCGCGGATGATCCTCAACGGCCAGTTTGAAGAGGCCCTCGCCGTGGCGCGCCAGCAGGTCGAGAACGGCGCGCAGGTGATCGACGTCAACATGGACGAAGCCATGCTCGACGCCAAGGCGTCGATGGTGCGCTTTCTCCACCTGATCGCCTCCGAGCCCGAGATCGCGCGCGTGCCGATCATGGTCGACAGCTCCAAGTGGGAGGTGATCGAGGCCGGCCTGAAGTGCATCCAGGGCAAGGGGATCGTGAACTCGATCTCGATGAAAGAAGGCGTGGAGCAGTTCAAGCAGCAGGCCAAGCTCGTGCGCCGCTACGGTGCCGCCGCGGTGGTGATGGCCTTCGACGAGAAGGGCCAGGCCGACACCTATGCGCGCAAGGTCGAGATTTGCGAGCGGGCCTATCGCATCCTGGTCGACGAGGTGGGCTTCCCGCCCGAAGACATCATCTTCGACCCGAACATCTTCGCCATCGCCACAGGCATCGAGGAGCACGACAACTACGCGGTCGACTTCATCGAGGCCACGCACTGGATCAAGCAGAACCTGCCGGGCGCCAAGGTGAGCGGCGGCGTGTCGAACGTGAGCTTCAGCTTCCGCGGCAACGACCCGATGCGCGAGGCCATCCACACCGTGTTCCTGTACCACGCGATCAAGGCGGGCATGGACATGGGCATCGTCAACGCCGGCATGGTCGGCGTGTACGACGACCTGGAGCCCACGCTGCGCGAGCGCGTCGAAGACGTGGTGCTGAACCGCACGCCCGCCTACAAGGATGGTGAGCCGCAACTGAGCGCGAGCGAACGCCTGGTCGAGATCGCCGAGACCGCCAAGGGCGCCGCCAAGGACGACAGCGCCAAGTTCGCCTGGCGCGCCAAGCCCGTGCGCGAGCGCCTGGCGCATGCGCTGGTGCACGGCATCAACGACTTCATCACCGAAGACACCGAAGAGGTCTACCAGGCCATCAAGGCCGAGGGCGGCCGTCCGCTGCATGTGATCGAGGGCCCGCTGATGGACGGCATGAACGTCGTCGGCGACCTGTTCGGCCAGGGCAAGATGTTCCTGCCGCAGGTGGTCAAGAGCGCCCGCGTGATGAAGCAGGCCGTGGCCCACCTGCTGCCCTACATCGAAGCAGAGAAGCTGGCCATGATCGAAGCCGGCGGCGAGGTCCGCTCCAAGGGCAAGATCGTCATCGCCACCGTGAAGGGCGACGTGCACGACATCGGCAAGAACATCGTCACCGTCGTGCTCCAGTGCAACAACTTCGAGGTGGTCAACATGGGCGTGATGGTCCCGTGCCAGGACATCCTCGCGCGCGCCAAGGTCGAGGGCGCCGACATCATCGGCCTCTCAGGCCTCATCACCCCGAGCCTCGAAGAGATGCAGCACGTGGCCGGCGAGATGCAGCGCGACGATTACTTCCGCGGCAAGAAGACCCCCCTGCTGATCGGCGGCGCCACCACCAGCCGCGTGCACACCGCGGTCAAGATCTCGCCACACTACGAAGGGCCGGTGGTCTACGTGCCCGATGCGAGCCGCAGCGTGAGCGTGTGCAGCGACCTGCTGTCGGACGACAAGGCCGCCAACTACATCACCGAGCTGAACGCCGACTACGAGCGCGTGCGCCACCAGCATGCCAACAAGAAGGCCACGCCGCTCGTGACGCTTGCCAAGGCGCGCGCCAACAAGACGCCGATCGACTGGGCCGGCTACGCGGCCCCGAAGCCGAAGTTCACCGGCCGGCGCGTGTTCAAGAACTACGACCTGGGCGAGTTGGCGAAGTGCATCGATTGGGCCCCGTTCTTCCAGACGTGGGACCTCGCCGGTGCCTACCCCGCCATCCTCACGGACGAGATCGTCGGCGAATCTGCCCGCCGCGTGTTCAGCGACGGCCAGAGCATGCTCAACCGCCTGATCAAGGGCCGGTGGCTCACGGCCAATGGCGTGATCGGCCTCTACCCCGCCAACACGGTCAACGACGACGACATCGAGATCTACACCGACGAGTCGCGCACCGAAGTGCTGATGACCTGGCGCGGCCTGCGCATGCAAAGCGAGCGCCCCGTGATCGACGGCGTGGCACGGCCCAACCGCTGCCTGGCCGACTTCATCGCGCCCAAGGGCTCGGGCGTGGCAGATCACATCGGCCTCTTCGCCGTCACCGCCGGCATAGGCTGCGAGAAGAAAGAGAAGCAGTTCCAGGACGACCACGACGACTACAGCTCGATCATGCTCAAGGCCCTGGCCGACCGCCTGGCCGAAGCCTTTGCCGAGCGCATGCACCAGCGCGTGCGCCAGGAGCTGTGGGGCTATGCGGCCGACGAGCTGCTCTCAAACGAAGAGCTGATCGCCGAGAAGTACCGCGGCATCCGCCCCGCGCCCGGCTACCCGGCCTGCCCGGATCACACCGTGAAGGGTGAGATGTTCCGCGTGCTGCAATGCGACGAGATCGGCATGGGCCTGACCGAGAGCCTGGCGATGACGCCGGCCGCCAGCGTGAGCGGCTTCTACATCGCGCACCCCGACTCCACCTACTTCAACCTGGGCAAGATCGGAGACGACCAGTTGAAGGACTGGGCCGAGCGCAATCAGGTCGACGACGTGCAGGCGCAGCGTTCTCTCGCACCGCTGCTCTGACCGATCAGATGAGTGTGCGGCGGCGCGTCCAGGCCGCCGCTTACAGACGAATACACACGACGCACCTGCACGCAAGCTGCGCATAAATCGTCACCATTTGCCGCGGCGTGAGACGAAACCGTTTCGTCAGGTGCCAACTTTTCACGCGCAACGGCCGATTCCACCTCGAACAATCTGACCCACAGGCCGGGTACGCCTCCTGCGTGCCCACACCTGTATCAGATCGAACAACGAGGAGGGATGCAGGTGAACCAGCAACCAAAGGTGCGCGCACAAGCGCACAAGCGCGACTGGGCACGCCGCGCCATGCGCGTCGCAGGCGCGGCCGTACTCGCCGCCGCCCTGGCCGCATGCGGCAGCGGCGAAGACGAGGGGACCTCATCGGAGAGCAAGGAGGCCACGGCCACACCGCCGACCGAGACACAGGCGGCGCGCTTTCTCGCGCAATCCACCTTCGGCCCGACCGAAGCCTCGATCAGCGCGCTCACGCGCAGCAATTTCTCGGCATGGATCAACGCGCAGTTCGCGATGCCGCAAGTGATGCACCGCGCCTACGTGGACCAGAAGGCCACTGACCTGCTGGCGACCGGCGGCTCGCTCAGCCAGACCAACTTCCGCGAAACTTACTGGAAGCAGGCGCTCAGCGGCGAAGACCAGTTGCGTCAGCGCGCGGCCTTCGCGCTGTCGCAGATCTTCGTGATCTCGTTCGTGGATGGCACGCTGGCCAACCAGACGCGCGGCGTGACCTCGTACTACGACATGCTCGCCGAGCACGCGTTCGGCAACTACCGCGATCTGCTCGAGGCGGTGACGCTGCACCCGATGATGGGCATCTACCTCACGCACCTTCGCAACCAGAAGGAAGACGCCACGAGCGGGCGCGTGCCCGACGAGAACTACGCACGCGAGGTGATGCAGCTCTTCTCGATCGGCCTGTACGAGCTGAACAACGACGGCTCGCTGCGCAACGGCGCCGCCACGGAGACCTACACGCACGCCGACATCCAGGGCCTGGCCAAGGTCTTCACCGGTTTCAGCTGGTATGCCGGCCCGAACACCGCCGACCGCACCAACCGCCGCTTTGCCGGCAACGACGCCAACGGCGAGCGCGACTGGCGGCCCATGCAGGCCTACAACCAGTACCACTCGACGAGCGAGAAGCGCTTTCTCGGCACCACCATCCCCGCGGGCACGGCGAACGCCGATGCCGACCTGCGCACCGCACTCGATACGCTGTTCAATCACCGCAACGTGGGACCCTTCATCGGCAAGCAATTGATCCAGCGTCTGGTCACGAGCAACCCGAGCCCCGCGTATGTGGGGCGGGTCGCCGCGGCCTTCAACAACAACGGCGCGGGCGTGCGCGGCGACATGAAGGCCGTATGGCGCGCCGTGCTGCTCGATCCCGAAGCGCGAGCCGACAACGCGGCGAGCAACAGCTACGGCAAGGTGCGCGAGCCCCTCCTGCGGCTGTCTCACCTGCTGCGCGCCTTCAAGGCCACGTCGACCAGTGGCGATTTCTCCGGCCTGGACAACACCGACGGCAACCTGAGCCAGACGGCCATGCGCTCGTCGTCGGTGTTCAACTTCTACCGCCCCGGCTACACGCCCCCCAACAGCGCGGCAGCCGCAGCCGACCTGGTGGGCCCCGAACTGCAGTTGACCAACGAGGTCTCGGTCCCGGCCTACCTCAACTACATCCGCGGCACCTGGCTCGCGGTCAGCACGTCGCGCGACATCCAGCTCGACTTCAGCGCCGAGATGGCCCTGGCCGACAACCCGGGTGCGCTGGTCGACCGCCTCAATCTGCTGCTGATGTCGGGCCAGATGTCGAGCGCGCTGCGCACGCAGATCATCGCCGGCATCAACGGGCGGACCATCCCCACGGCCACCGCCACGAACCAGACCACCGTTGACAACGCCAAACGCGACCGCGTCTTCATCGGCATCCTGCTGACGATGGCATCGCCCGACTACATGGTCCAGAAGTGAGGAGGAACAAGAACATGACGAACAAGTACGACACCTCACGCCGCGAGTTCCTGCGCCGCGCCGCCGTCCTGGGCGGCTCGATCGGCCCGGCCGCCCTGCCTTTCGCGATGAACCTCGCCACGATGAACGCTGCCCAGGCCCAGACCGCCGGCAGCTACAAGGCCATCGTGTGCCTCTTCCTGTACGGCGGCAACGACTCAGCCAACATGGTGCTGCCGACCGACACCACGTCATGGAACACCTACTCCACCGTGCGCTCGACGGCACCCGATCCGATCGCACTGCGTGCCGTGGGCACTGCGGCCGATCCCGCGGCCGCGTTCGCCTCGCCGGCGCGGCTCGGCGGCGTGCTCGGGCTCACGCCGGGCTTCACTGCTTTCCCGGTCAACAACACGCGCAGCTTCGCCTTGCACCCGGCGATGACCGAGATGCGCACCTTGTTCAACGACCCTGCATCGCGCCTGGCCATCATCGCCAACGCCGGGCCGCTGATCCACCCGATGACCAAGGCCGAATACCAGGCCAACTCGGCGGCCAAGCCGCGGCCGGCCAAGCTGTTCTCGCACAACGACCAGCAGTCGACCTGGCAGGCACTCGGCCCCGAAGGCGTGCGCGTGGGCTGGGGCGGCCGCTTCGGCGACCTGCTGGCGAGCAGCAACACCAACACCATCTTCACCAGCATCTCGGTGGGTGGCAACGCGGTGTTCATGGCAGGGCAGAACGTCTTCCAGTACCAGGTAGGCACCGGCGGTGCCGTGGCGATCGGCAACATCAGCGGCTCGCTGTTCAACTCGACCGCCGCCGCCACCGCCTACCGCAACATCATCACCGCCAACGGCGACCCCAACAGCGTGGCGCACCTGCTCGGCCGCGAGCAGACGAGCATGACCAAGCGCTCGATCGATGCGCAGGCCGCTTTCCAGACGGCGTTCAACGCCACCAGCGTGACGGCCCCAACGCCGTACCTGCGCCACTCCGACAACACCAATCAGACGAACAGCCTGGCGCAGCAGCTGCAGACGGTCGCCCGCATGATCGCGGCGCGCTCGGCCCTGGGCGCAGGGCGACAGGTGTTCTTCGTCAGCATGGGCGGCTTCGACACGCACGACAACCAGAACCGCACGCAGGCCGACCTGATGTCGCGCCTGTCGCATGCCATCGGCTACTTCGATGGCGTGCTCGGCAGCATGGGCATGCAGGACAACGTGACGCTGTTCACCGGCTCCGACTTCGGCCGCACCTTCACCAGCAATGGCGACGGCACCGACCACGGTTGGGGCGCACACCACTTCGTGCACGGCGGCGCCGTGCGCGGCCGCGAGATCTACGGCCGCTTCCCGCAGGTGGGGCTGAACCAGCCGGACGAAGTGGGTTCGGGCAGCTTCCTGCCCGGCGTGTCGGTCGACCAGATCGGCGCCACGCTCGGCAAGTGGTTCGGCATCAGCGACGCCAACCTCGACATGGTGTTCCCGAACCTGCGCAACTTCGGCAGCGGGCGCGACCTGGGGTTCATGGACCCGGCCTGATGTCGCACACAGCGCGCGGACACGACGCCATGAGCACGCCCCCACTCTCGACCACCGAGCCGACCACCTCGCCCATCAAACCGACGGCGTGGTGGATCGCTGGCGGAGTCGCGTTGCTGGGTGCGGGCGCACTGGCGGCAGCGCTCGCTCGCCACCCGCAGGTCGAGGCCGCAACACCTGCCATGCCCGTGTCGAACGCACCGGCCCCCACGGCGGCGGCACCGCAGCGTGCCGTGGAGAAGGCACCCCTCAAGAAGGGACCGGACACGAAGGTGGCCGCGACCTCCATCTGCACCACCTGCGGCACGGTCGAGAGCGTCACCGCCGAGAAGCAAAAGGGCGAGGGCACGGGCATTGGTGCGGTAGGCGGTGCGGTCGTGGGCGGGGTCGTCGGCCACCAGATGGGCGGCGGCAACGGCAAGAAGGTCATGACGGTGCTCGGCGCCGTGGGTGGCGGCTTTGCCGGCCACGAGGTCGAGAAGCGCGTGCGCAGCACCACGGTCTACCACGTCAAGCTGCGCATGGACGACGGCAGCACGCGCAGCCTCACGCAGAGCACGGCGCCGGCGGTCGGTGCGCGCGTCGAGTTGCACGGCCAGCAGTTGAAGCCGTTGGCGCATCAACAAGACTCCCAGCAAGCCAAGGGCTGACAGCCCGGCCCTCACGCGCGCCGGCAGATCTATCAGCCTGGCTGCCCGCCGCGCTGGAGTTCGTAGGCCGCCACCGCCTGTTCCAGGTTGAAGTGCATGCCGGCGCGGCCCAGTTGCGGGCCGAGCGTCGAGCGCTGCACCACTTCGTAAACGCGCGGCGTCAGCCCCACCAACCACAGCGCGCGGCCTTGCTCTCGCAGCCGGGCCTCCGCACCGATCAGCATGTTGAGTGCGGTGTACTCGATGTCGGGCACGCCGCTGAGATCGAACACGATCGTCTGCACGTCGTCCGCATCGGCGATCGGCCGCAACCGCTGCGCCAGGCGCTCCGCGTTGACGAAGAAGATGCGCCCTTCAGTACGCACGATGAGCAAGCCTGGGAAGGCCTCGTCGTCGGGGTTCGCGGGCGTCAGGGGTCGGAACACGTTCGTCCCGCGCTTGCGGCGCAGCACCGTCAGCGGCGGGTCGGCCGCCTGATACGCCAGCACCAGCAGGGACACGATGATCGCCACCACGATGCCCTTCAGCGTGCCGAACAGGATCACGCCACCCACGGCGACGAGCGCCCACATGAACTCCGTGCGCCGCACGTGCAGGATGCGAGCGAACTCCACCGGCTGGATCAGACCGACCGAATAGACGATCACGATGGCCGCGAGCGTGGCATGGGGCATGAGGCCGATGAGCGGTCCGAGCCAGAGCGCGCAGGCCAGGGCCACGAACGCCGTCACCACGCTGGACACGGGGGTGCGCGCCCCGGACATCACGTTGACGGCCGTCTGCGAGGTGCCACCGCCCGCCGGCATGGCGCCGGCCCAGCCACCGCCCAGCGTGGCCAGCCCGGTGGCGGCGAGCTCGCGGTTCGGCGCCGGTGCCGGCTCACCGCGCCGCTGAAAGGCGCGGCCAGCCGCAATGGTCTCGGTGAAGCTCATCAGCGCGATGCCCAGCGCATCGGGCAGCAAGGCGCGCACGAACTCACCCGAAGGCAGGCTGAGCGCCGGCAGGCCGGTGGGTACCGCCCCCACCACCGACACGCCCTGCTCGGGCAGGCCCAGCCACACCACCGCCGCAATGCTGGCCGCCACGGCCACCAGAGGGGCCGGCACCTTGGGCCACCAGCGTTCCATGCCCACCAGCAGCAACACCGTCGCCACACCGACGACCAGCGTGGCCACCGAGGTCTGCGGCAATTGACGCGCGATGTTTGCAAGCTGCTCCAGGAACCCGCTCTTGGGCAGGTGCAGCCCCAGCAGCTTGGGGATCTGGTCGACCACGATCACGACGCCGATGCCGGCCTTGAAGCCGAGCAACACAGGCTCGGAGATGAAGTTGGCAACGAATCCCAGCCGCAGCACGCTGGCCAGCATGAGCAGCGCACCGACCAGCATCGTGAGCGTGGCCGCCGCCGCGGGCAGCATGTCGGGCCGGTCGGCGGGCACCACCTCGCCGAGCGCCACGCCGGTGAGGATCGCGATCGTCGTGGTCGTGCTCACGCTCAGCGTGCGCGAGCTTCCGAAGAACGCATAGAGCAGCATCGGCACGATCACGGTGTACAGACCCACCTGCACCGGCAGGCCGGCGATGGTGGCGTAGGCCAGCGCCTTGGGGATCACGATGGCCGCGACGATCAGCCCGGCAACGAGATCGGCGCGCAGCCACGGGCCGCGATAGACCCGCAGCCATTCGGGCACGAGGCGCTCAGGCAGCGGGGGCACGGCCGTCGCTGTGGTCGTCGGTGGCGGCCAGGGCGGTTTGCAGCGCGAGCGTCACGAGCCGAACCGTCGCATCACCCGGCACCGGGGCATCACGAAAGCCCAGGTGCGCACCCAGCTTGCGCATCGCGTGGTTGGTCGACATCACATACCCGTCGAGGTGCTCGAAGCCGCGTGCCGTGGCGTTGTCGCGCAGCGCCACCAGCAGCGCACGCCCGATGCCGTGCCCCTGCCAGCCGTCGACCACGGTGAGGGCGTACTCGCAGTGCCCGGGTTCATGGCACGCCACCCAGCGGCCCCCCGCGATGATGCGCTCGCCTTCGAGGCCGACGTTCAACACCACGAGCGCGAACTCGCGCGCCGCATCGGGGTGGATGGCCCGCTCGATCGCCGCCGGGCTCAGTTCGCGCACTGCCGACATGAAGCGGGTGTAACGCGACTCGGCCGACAACTGCTGGAAGGCAGCGAGAAACGCCGCCTCGTCTTCGGCCCGAACCTCGCGCAGCACGAAGCGATCCCCCTGCCTGGACTGGTGCTCGCGGGCTTCGAAGCTGGCGCTCGGGGCTGCGTTCATGCGGCGCTCGCTCAGTACCGGGTGGCGACGTACTTGTACGGGTAGCCGGGGTCGGCGTAGTCACCTGCCTTCTGCCGCTTGGGCAGCACGATCTTCTTGCGCGGGATCTCGGTGTAGGGGATTCGCGAGAGAAAGTCACTGATGATGTTCAGCCGCGCGCGCCGCTTGTTGTTCGAGTCGACCACGCTCCACGGGGCGTGGTCGCTGTCGGTGAAGCGGAACATGTCGTCGCGCGCACGCGAGTAGTCGTACCAGCGGCTGTAAGAGCGCAGGTCCATGTCGGTGAGCTTCCAGGTCTTGCGCCCGTCGGTGATGCGCGACTGCAGGCGGCGCGTCTGCTCGGCCTCGTCGACCTCGAGCCAGTACTTGATCAGGATCACGCCCGAGGCCACGATCGCGCGCTCGACCATGGGCGCGACCTGCAGGAACTCCTGCGTCTGCTCCGGGCTGCAAAAGCCCATGACCCGCTCGACACCGGCGCGGTTGTACCAGCTGCGATCGAAGATCACCACCTCGCCACCCGACGGCATGTGCCGCAGGTAGCGCTGCATGTACATCTGGGAGCGCTCGCGCTCGGTGGGCGCAGCGAGCGCGACCACGCGGAACACGCGCGGGCTCACACGCTCGGTGAGCGCCTTGATGGTGCCACCCTTGCCGGCGCCGTCGCGCCCCTCGAAGATGATGCACACGCGCGCACCGGTGTGCTGCACCCAGGTCTGCAGCTTGACGAGTTCGACGTGCAGGCGCGCCAGCTCCTTGTCGTAGTCCTTCTCGCTGAACTTGCCCGAGTCAGGCTTGGTGTCGTCGACCGACTGGGCTTTGATCTGATCGCCACCACGCTTGTCGCCGTGGTGCTTGCCGCTCTTTTCAGCCATGTGTCTGCTCCTGCGTTGTCGTCGTTGTCACGATGCGTGCGTCACTCGGCCTCGCAGCCTCGAAACACACAGTCCTATCTACACGCCACCGTCACCGGAAGCGGTCTTGCAGCACGCGCACGCGCAACTCGCGGTGCTTCCAGTAGACGTGGTCGACCCGCGGCTGCAGCTTGGTGAGGCCTACCGTGTCGAGCGCATCGAAGGACACCAGTGCCGAAGGCGCCGAGCCATCGCCCGCGTGGCGCTCGATCGAGGTGCAGGACGGGAAGCCGTACTTCACGAGGAAGTCCCGGATCTCGTCATCGGTCGTGGACGGGTCCACGTTCGCCAGCAGCATGCCGCTCATGATGATGTACTTTCAAGAAGTTTCGGGCGCAGGCCAGGCGTCGCCCCTCACGCCATGATGTGCACGCCGCCGTCGACGTACACCGTATCACCCGAGAGCCTGCGCGCGTACTTGGTGGCGAGGAAGGCCGTGGTGAAGCCCACGTCCATGATGTCCACCAGCTCGCCCATCGGGGCGCGCCGGGCCGCATCGGCCAGCAGCAGGTCGAAGTCCTTGAGGCCCGAAGCGGCGCGCGTCTTCAGCGGGCCGGGCGAGATCGCATGCACGCGGATGCCCTGCGGCCCGAGTTCGTGCGCGAGGTAGCGCACCGACGCCTCCAGCGCCGCCTTCACCGGCCCCATCACGTTGTAGTTCTCGACCACCTTCTGCGCGCCGTGGTAGCTCATGGCGAACAGGGTGCCGCCCTGGCTCATGCGCGGCGCCGCCAGGCGCGCCATGCGCACGAAGGAGTGGCATGAGATGTCCATCGCCTTCGCGAAACCTTCGGCGGAGCAGTCGAGCAGGCCGCCCTGCAGGTCGTCCTTGGGTGCCCAGGCGATCGAGTGCACCAGCGAATCGAGGCCGCCCCATCGGGAGTCGATCGCATCGAAGACCGCCTCCAGTTCGCCGGGCACGGACACGTCCAGCGGCAGGATCAGATCGGCACCCAGCGCCTCGGCCACCGGGCGCACATGCGGCTCGGCCTTGGGTCCGGCATAGGTGACGGCCAGCCGCGCACCCAGCTCCACATACGCCTTGGCGCAACCGTAGGCGATCGAGTGCTCGTTGGCGATGCCGCAGACCAGCACGCGCACGCCCTCCAGGGCCAGACCCTTATGTTCCTGCGTCACGTGCTCTTGCGTCATGGCGCGCCCCTCCGGTTCGTTTCGATACCGCCCAGCAGCGCCTGCGTGTGCCGGGCGATCATGAGTTCTTCGTTCGTGGGCAGCACCCAGGCTGCCACCTTGCTGCCCGGCGTGCTGATGCGCGGGCCACCGGCGCGGTTGGCCGCTTCATCGAGCTCGATGCCAAGCCAAGCCGCCTCGCGGCACACGCGCTCGCGGATGTCTGCCGAGTTCTCGCCGATGCCCGCGGTGAACACGAGGGCGTCAAGGCCCCCGAGCGCCGCAGTGAGCGAGCCCAGTTCGCGACCGATGCGATGCACGAACAGGTCGACCGCGAAGGCCGCACGCGGCTCGGTGCTTTCGAGCAGTGCGCGCATGTCGCTCGACACGCCCGAGACGCCGAGCAGACCGGACTCGCGGTAGAGCATGCGCTCGATCGCGCGGGCGTCCAACTTCAGCTCGTCCATCAGGTAGAGCACGACGCCCGGGTCGATGTTGCCGCAGCGCGTGCCCATCGGCAGGCCATCGAGTGCCGTGAAGCCCATGGTGCTCGCCACGCTGCGCCCGGCATTCATGGCGCACATGCTGCTGCCGTTGCCGAGGTGCGCCACCACGCAGCGGCCGTGCGCGGCCTGCGCGTCGTGCTGCGGCAGCACCGAGGCGATGTATTCGTACGAGAGCCCGTGAAACCCGTAGCGGCGCACGCCGCGGTCGGTCACTTCGGCGGGCAATGCATAGGCCTGCGCCACCTCGGGCTGGCCACGATGAAAGGCGGTGTCGAAGCAGGCGACCTGCGGCAAACCAGGGCGCGTGGCCAGCAGGATCTCGATCGGCTTCAGGTTGTGCGGCTGGTGCAGCGGCGCCAGCGGCGACAGCCGCGCGAGGGCCGCGACCGTGTCGGCCGACACGCGCACCGGCTCGCGGAAATCCATGCCGCCATGCACGACCCTGTGGCCCACGGCAGCCAGTTCCTGGCCCTCGCCCAAATCACGCAGGTGCTCGGCCAGATACGCCAGCGCCTCCTGGTGGCCCACGCCGCTGCCGGGCTCCCAGGCGTGGGCGCCGAGGCTGCGGCCCTCTGCATCCACGGCCTTGAAGCGCGCCGCCGTGTACAGGCCCTCGATCTGGCCGCGCACCACGAGGCGCATCGGTTCGCCCGCCGTGAAGGCGCTGAACTTGATGCTGGAAGAACCCGCGTTGAGTACGACGATCAGCTGCGACATCGCTCACCTCACCTTGCCGCTGCGGCACTTGCCGCACGCCGGGCGTTCGCAACCATCACCGCCACCGCGCAAGAAGCCAGCCGCGTCTGCACCGAATCGGCGCGGCTCGTCAGGATGATTGGCACCTTCGCGCCGAGCACGATGCCCGCCGCATCGGCACCCGCGAGAAAGCTCAGGCTCTTGGCCAGCATGTTGCCCGCCTCCAAGTCGGGCACCAGCAACACGTTGGCGCGGCCAGCCACCGGCGAGACGATCTTCTTGATGGCCGCGGCCTCCATGTTGATCGCGTTGTCCAGCGCGAGCGGGCCATCGACGAGCGCGCCGGTGATCTGCCCGCGATCGACCATCTTGCACAGCGACGCCGCCTCCATCGTGGACGGCACTTTGGTGTTGATGCTCTCCATGGCCGAGAGAATCGCCACGCGAACCTCTTCGACGCCGAGCGCATGACCGAGGTCGATCGCGTTCTGCAAGATGTGCACCTTGTCTTCAAGCGTGGGCGCGATGTTGATCGCGGCGTCGGTGACGATGAGCGCATCGGGGTGGCCCGGCACGTCCATCACGAAGCAGTGGCTGACCCGCCGCTCGGTGCGCAGGCCGTTCTCTCGGCGCACCACCGCACCCATGAGTTCATCGGTGTGCAGGCTGCCTTTCATCAGCGCTTCGGCGCGGCCCTCGCGCACGAGGCCCACCGCCAACTCTGCCGCTGCATGGCTATGCGGTGCGTCAACGATTTCGTAGGGTGAGGTGTCGATCCCGAGTTCGCCTGCCACCGCCGCGATACGCGCCGCCGGGCCGACGAGGATGGGTCGGATCAAGCCCTGCTGCGCCGCCTGCACGGCGCCTTCGAGTGAACTGGCGTCGCAAGGGTGAGCCACCGCGGTCGGCGTGGCCGGCAGCGATCGGCAGCGTGCAATCAGTCGTTCGTACTTCTCGTGGCGATGCGGCATGGGTCGACCCTCGGTCAAGCTGCGGTGCCCGCGGCGGTCTTGCGGCGGGCGTTGCGGGCGGCGGCCGCTCGCACGGGCTTCGCGCGTGTGGCCCGTGCGGGCTTGCTGGCGGGAGCGCCGGCCGCCTTGCCGGCAGAGGCGCTGGCTGGCTTGTGCGCCGAGCCGTTCGTCAGCGCGCGGCCCGCAAGCAGCACGGCACGGATGCGGGCCAGCAGGGCGCGCTGCACTCCGCTCGCGGCATCGTCGAGCATGCGCGAGTCTTCGCTCAGGTGGTCGATGAGTTCGATCACGCGGGCGCGGTCGTTGCCCTGGCCCAGCAGGGCGGGCAACGTCTGCAGCGCGAGGTCGGGCGCATGGTGGACGATGATCCCCTGCTGGCCGCGCAGCACATGCCAGGCGTGGGCGTCCAGCACGGGCAGGTACTCGGCATAGTCCTTGGCGAGTTCGGCGCGCAGCTCGAGCCGCGAGAGCGCGATCTTCGCGCCACCCCTGTGCATCAGCGCGGCGATGCGGGCCAGCGCATCGACATAACCGCCCTCTTCGATGGTCGCCATGGCCGCGTCGAGATACGGCTGCGCCGCGCTGGCATCGGGCGAGCCCGCACGCCCGACAGCGCCCGGCTTCGCTTCAGGCTTCTGGTAGAGCGAGAAGAGATTGGCGTAGACGGAGAAGAAGCCCGCCTCGGTGCTCGCGTCGCGCAGATCGCGATAGAGGTCGAGCGTGGCCGTCACCAGGTCGGCCCCGGCACGCTCGCCACGGCGCAGCGGGTGATCGCCGTCCATCGCCTTGCGGTGCGCGCGCACATGCTCGGCGGCCGGTGCGATCCAGGCAAGCCATGGGTTCAGGCGCGAGAACGCCCAGTTCTGCATGCGCAATGGGTGCAGTTCGCGGCCGAGCGTGGCGGTGAACTCGTTCGACGCCGCTTGCACCCACGGCTGCAGCAGCAACTCGTAGGCGCGCTGATTGAGATCGGAGACGGCGGCCACGGCCTCGAAGGGCTTTTCGTCGTTGCGATCGAAGCGGTTGATTGCCTTGGCGATGTCTTCGAGGCGGTGCTCCTCGAAGCTGACCTCGTATTCGGGGCCGTCGTCGCCGGCGTTCTCCTGGATGTCCATGCGGTACAGGCCCGGAGCGAGGCGCTCGATCGACTTGAGCACCGAGACGATCTGCGAGTGCTCCTTCTTTGCTACCTTGCCCGAGACGAAGATGCCGAGGTGGCCGATGTTCTCGTGCTTGAGGCCCACGATCACCTGCCCGCGCGCCTTGATCTCCTCGGTGCTGCCGTACACGTCGACGACCCAGTTGAAGGCCTGCTGCGGCGGCGTGATGTTGTCGCCCATCGAGGCAAACAGCACGATCGGCGACTTGATGTCGCGCAGGTCGAAGTGGTCGCCGTCGAGCCCTTTCACGTCGCCCGACCACAGCTTGTTGCCGACGAAGAGGTTGCGCGTGATCCATTCGATCTCGTCGCGGTTCATCAGGTAGTAGCCGCCCCACCAGCGCTCGAACTCCAGGAAGCGCGGCGGCTCGGTGTCGGCCTGGTCGTAGAGGTGGTAGTACTTGTTCCAGAAGGTGTTGGCCGGGTTGAGGTTCTCGAAGTTCTGCACGAGGTGGGCGCCGTCGAAGCGCCCGTTGCCGAGGTCGGCCGAGAACGAGGCCAGCCACGAGCCGCCGAGCAGCCCGCCGCTGTAGCGCATGGGGTTGTCGCCCTCGCCCTCGGCCCAGGCGCCGCTCCAGTAAGACATCGGGGCGCCGTTGATGACGATCGGCCCCATGTTCTCGGGGTCGGAGGCGGCGAGCATCATCGCGGCCCAGCCGCCCTGGCAGTTGCCGATCAGCGCGGGTTTGGGGCTCTTCGGGTGGCGCTTTCGCACCTCGCGCACGAAGCGGCGTTCAGCCTCGCAGACATCGAGCAGCGTCTGCCCCGGCACCGGGTCGCGGAAGAAGCTGACGAAGAACACCGGGTGGCCCGCGCGCAGGGCCACGCCCACCTGCGAATCGTCCTTGAAGCCGCCGATGCCCGGGCCGTGGCCGGCACGCGGGTCGATGATGATGTACGGGCGACGCGTGGCGTCGACCACCACGCCGTCGGGCGGCGTGATGCTCAAGAGCGCGTAGTTCACCGGGCGCTCGAAGCTGCGTCCGTCAAGCACGGTCTCGTAGTCGAAGTGCAGCACCGGGGCGAGGCCCTTGGCGGTGTTGTCGAGGTAGTTGTTGCCGCGCTGCCAGAGGGCGTCGAGGAACAGCACCTGGCGCTGTGCGGCGTCGACTGCGTAATTCATCCAGGCGAGTGGGTTGAGCGCAGCCGCTGCAGCGTGAGCCGTCGTCGCCGAGGCATCAACGCCGTCGAAGGGTTTCACACCCAGCTTCCTGGAAGCTTCGCCAACCGCCGCCGTGTAACGCTTGCGGGCACTCTCGGTGCGCTTTTGCACCAAGCTCGCAATGCGTGCACTGGCCTTGTGACCTTGAGCCAATCTTTCTCCAGGCTTCATCTCGGATCCCTCCATCGATGCCAGGCCAGTGACGGTCATGGTAGGCCTGTGCGAATTGCATGCCAAGTGCCCTGAAGTGCATAACTTCAGAAGCGTCGTGCAGCGTAGAGATTGATGCCGCCGCGTGACCGCAGGATGAAGCGCGTGCGCCCGATGCATGGGCATCGGCATCTTTGCTGCGCCCTCTGTGGGCGGAATCTGCGGCGGATCAGTTCGCGGCGAGCATGCGCCGGTACTGGATCGCCTCAGCCAGGTGGGCACTCTGGATCGTCGCGCTGCCGGCCAGGTCGGCCACGCTGCGTGCCACGCGCAGCACGCGGTGGTAGCTGCGCGCCGACCACCCCAGGCGGGTGGCAGCGGCTTGCAGGAAGCGCAGGCCGGCTGGGTCGAGTGCGCAATGCGTGTCCACCATGGCGCCAGTGAGTTGCGCGTTGCTGCAGGCCTGGCGCGCATGGGCGCGCTCGCGCGCACGTTGGGTGCGTGCTGCGATCGCTTCCGTCGGCTCTCCATCGGGCGCGGCCGCGAGGGTGGGTGCATCCACCGCAGGCACCTCCACCTGCAGGTCGATCCGGTCGAGCAGCGGGCCGCTGATGCGCCCCTGGTAGCGCGACACCCCATCGGGCGTGCATCGGCAGGCCCGCAGCGGGCTACCCAGATGGCCGCACGGACAGGGGTTCATCGCCGCGATGAGCTGGAAGCGCGCAGGGAACTCCGCCTGCCGGGCGGCGCGCGAGATCACGATGCGCCCCGTCTCCATCGGTTCACGCAGTGCCTCAAGCGCGGCGCGTGGAAACTCGGGTAACTCATCGAGGAACAACACACCGTGGTGTGCGAGCGAGATCTCACCGGGGCGAGGTGGCGAACCGCCTGTAAAAATGCAGATTGAATGCAATGATGAGGTGATATGGCCACATTAACTGCGACTACAGGTTCCTCACTGGTGTCTGGACCGGTCCGGCGTATTGGGGTTCAAAGCCGAAGCGTCACCGGCACGATGCCTGACGGCAATCGGTATGAGTCGACGCTCGAGCGCGACTTCATGCTGCTCATGCAGTTCGACCCTGCGGTGGACATATACACGCCACAGCCCGTGACGTTGAACTACACGGGCAGCGATGGTGCAAGCCACCGATACACCCCAGACGGCCTGATCGAGTGGCGCACAGATCGTCCTGTTCATGACCCACGGCCCGTGCTGGTAGAAGTCAAGTACCGGGAGGATCTAAACGGGAAGTGGCGAGAGTGGCGTGAGCGGGCACGAGCTGCAAGGAACTTTGCAGCCGAGAAGGGTTGGCTCTTCATGATCTATACCGAGCGCGAAATCAGGACACCGGCGCTGGAAAACGCGACGTTCCTGCTGCCCTACCTGCGTCGAGAAGGTTCACCTGAAACGGAGCATTGGCTGCTCACTCAACTGGCGCAGCTCGTCGAATCCACTCCTCGGGATCTCGTTAGCTCGCTGTACCGCGACAAGTGGAACCAAGCTGCACTGATCCCAGTTTTGTGGCGCCTCCTCGCGGAGCGGCGAATCGGCTTCGACCTGGCGCAGTCGCTCAACATGCGCTCAACGATCTGGTCACTGCGAGGCTAGGATGAGCCGTCTAATACCAGGCACCCCAGTCGTCTGGAAGGATCGCACCTGGATCCTCCTCGACATCCCAGCCATCGATCGGGTGCTCATTCGCGACCCGGTGACGGGTCACGCTGAGCTGGCATCGCCGGCCGAACTGAAGTCCAGCCAGCCTGCGGAGACCGGCGCTCACGGGCTCATGACCATCCCCGACGAGGACTGGAACGAGGCATGGAGCCGCTTCGAAGCCATCCGTCCTCTCCTGAATCGTGGTCCGCGCAAGCGAACCAGACGAGAAATTGAAGAAGTGGCTCGGAGCTTTGGGCGGGATCCAGCAACCGTCTACCGATGGATCTCCAAGTGGGAGGAGAACAAGACCGTCTCCTCGCTAGTGCGCTCGGGCCGCAGCGACCATGGCAAGTCGCGCCTACCCGAAACCACTGAAGCAATCATCAAAGACAAGATCGAGAACTTCTATCTGGTTCCGGAACGGCCAACCGTTGTTGAGCTGTCGGAACAAATTGAGATCGCCTGCCGCAAGGTACAGCTCAAGCCGCCGAACACCTCTACGATACGGCGCCGAGTCGAGCGGCTGCAGGATCGTTTGGTCATGTCCAAACGCCGGAGCGCCAAGGAGGCACGCGAAACGTTTGAACCCTTGAAGGGGGCATTCCCGGGTGCCAACGTCCCGCTGGCGGTGTATCAGATAGATCACTCGCCGATCGACGTGATCCTTGTCGATGAAACGTACCGCAGACCGATTGGCCGCGGATACCTGACCATAGTCAGTGACAGCTGCACTCGAGTGCTGTCTGGGTTCTGCGCGTCCCTCGATCCTCCCGGAGCCCTGGCAACTGGACTCGCTTTGGCACATGCCATCCTGCCCAAGGCGCAATGGCTGGCTGACCGTGAGATCGCGGCCAGTTGGCCCGTGCAAGGAATGCCTGCCAAGGTCTATGCGGACAACGCCGCTGAATTTCGCGGAACGATGCTTGAGCGGGCATGCAAGGAATACGGCATCGTGATGGAGAACCGCCCAAAAGGGCTTCCGAACTACGGTGGCTACATCGAACGACTGTTTCGAACTTTCATGCACCGGGCACAGAGTCTGCGAGGAACCACCTTCTCAAACACTGAGGAACGTGGCGAGTACGACTCCGACGGCAAAGCCGTCATGACGTTGAAAGAGTTCGAAAAATGGTTCGGCACGTTCGTCACCAAGGTCTATCACCAACGGCCCCATCGAGGCATAGGCCGCGTACCTCCCATCAAGCTCTACGAGCAGTTCATTCTCGGCACTGATACCCACAAGGGGATCGGCCTGCCTGAGCCCATTGCCGACGAGTTCAAGCTTCGGCTCGACTTCATGCCATATGTCGAGCGGACCATTCAAGAGTATGGCGTTGTCGTCGACAACATCCACTACTACGCGGATGTCTTGCGGCCGTGGATCCACGCTCGGGATCCAAGTAACGCGAAGCTGAAGCGCAAGTTCGTTTTTGTTCGTGATCCACGAGACATTGGTGAACTCTACTTTTTTGACCCCGAGGCGAAGAGGTACTACTCCGTGCCGTACCGCGATGTCACCAGGCCACGAATGAGCGTGTGGGATCTGAACGCCATCTTGAAGCGCCTCGCGGAACATCCTGACCTGCAGGTCAACGAGGACATGATCTTCGAGGGCCTGGAAGACATGCAGCGCATTGAGAAAGATGCCGCCGAGAAATCTCGATCAGTTCGGCGCGCGAAACAACGCCGCGCCGATTGGAAGACGGGAGCTGCCACATCCAAGCCACCCGCAGCTGCGCCGACTCCTCCGTCAAGTTGGGAAACAGAGATTCAACCGTTTGACGACATCGAGGAGGCTGAATGAGCGAGTTCCCTCACCTCTCCGAAAACGCCGCCGGCAAGATGGCGCTGCCTCAGCGCGAACGCATTCAGCACATTCGCAAAGCCCGGTGGATCGGCTATGGGCGAGCCAAAGAAGTACTCGAGAAGCTTGAAGATCTGCTCGTTCACCCCCCTCAGCCGCGCATGCCGAACATGTTGCTCATCGGTGAGACGAACAACGGCAAGACCATGCTGGTCACCAAGTTCCGGGAGATGCACCCCGCTGACGAAAACCTCGATGGCGAGAGCATCAACATCCCCGTTCTCTACATACAAGCACCACCAAGCCCAGACGAGCGAGGGCTATACAACGCTATCCTGAACCGCCTGTTCGAGTCGTACGGGCGCAGCGAAGCGACCGATGCCAAGCGCGACCGCGTCGTGGCCATACTGCGTCGAGTCAACCTCGGCATGATCATGGTCGACGAGATCCACCATCTCTTGGCAGGCTCTTATGTGAAGCAACGGAACTGCCTCAACGTCCTGAAGTACCTCGGCAACGAGCTGTGTGTCCCCATGGTTGGAATCGGCACAGCTGAGGCCATGCGTGCAATCCAAACTGATCCGCAGCTCGCCAACCGCTTCACTCCGGTTGTTCTTCCGAAGTGGACGAAAGACATGGAGCTTGCACGCCTGCTGGCGAGCTTTGAGCGGGTTCTTCCGCTGCAGCATGCGTCGCAACTTGCGTCACCCTCCCTTGCAGGCCGCATCGTTGATCTCTCCAATGGCACGATCGGTGAGATGTCAACGTTGCTGAATCTGGCCGCCATCCACGCAATCAAGACGGGCGACGAGCGGATCACTCTCGAAGCGCTCGACGCCTGTGGCTACGTAGCGCCATCTATGCGCAAGCAAGCGGCGTCGGCTCTCTAGTCATGGGTGGTTCGGAATGGGCAAGAAGCACTGGCCCATTCACCCGCAGCCGCAGGCCGATGAGCTGCTTTCGTCCTGGATGATTCGTGTCGCCAGAGACAACGGCTTCAAGGTTCACAACTTCTATGCCGATCACTTTGGTCGCGAGCGCCAAATATGGAACAGGGACATTGATCACCATGCGCCCGCCTGGCTGCTCGATGGACTGGCAGCGTACTCGGGCCTCCCGCATACGCGGCTTCAGGCATTGACCCTGCGGGCCTTCGAGTCGATCGTCTTCGAGCGGCTCAATGAGACCGGCAACACGCGCTTCCTGATGCCACTCAGCATCTTCCATCGGACCCGGCGTGCCTATGGCCAGCAGTTCTGCCCTGTCTGTTTGACAACGGACAAAGCACCATATCTACGCCGTCGCTGGCGCCTTGCACTCGCTGTGGTGTGTGTTCGTCATGGGGTTTTGCTTCAGGATCGTTGCGGCAGTTGCGGTCGCCCACTCGCTCCGCATCGTTCAGACATGACGAAGATGTCGACCTTTCCTGAGCGAAGCACGATTCGGGAATGCGGCCACTGCCGAGAAAGCATCGCAGCATCACCTGTGCGGGCTGAGCGCGAAGCCCTCGAAATGCAGCGGCACATCGACTGCGCGCTCGACAACGGATTTGCGTTGCTTTCGGATCAGAGCCCTGTCTATTCACATCTTTACTTCGATGGTCTTCGGCAGGTGATGGCTGGCTTAGCCACACAAGGTGCCTCGAAGGACCGCTGCTACTCGTTTGAGCATGCCACCATTAGTGACCGCCTCAACAGGCTCCAGTTTGCAGCTTCTCTTGTCGACGCTTGGCCCAGCAAGTTCCTGGGCTTCTGCGCACGCATCAGCAAGCCGTACACGGTGTTCACAAAGGATGTCGATGTGACGCCATACTGGTTGGCGTCGGTGCTACGTCGGAACCTGTTGTCTTTGCGCGCAAGGATTCTTGTTGATGAGGCCGAGGCAATTTCGGCCGCCACTGAGCACTTCACGGGGCATTCGGATGTCTATGCAGCTCGCTTGCTCTCAGGGCGAAGCATTGAACGAGCCTTGCCGGCACCGCCCTGCATTTCTGAAGACACCGCTGACGTGTTCATCGCTTCGATCGATCACGAGATTGGCGAGGCAAGCGGCACTCGTCAGCTATTGCTTCAGCGCGACAAGGTGATGTTCATCGCCGCAAGGTGCATGCAATCCAGCGTCCCGCAGCTGCTCGCCCTGGAGCCCGCCAACTTCAGCACTTCGGCAGAGCCAGAGTTCTCTTTCTGGGATCGAATCGACACGCCTGAACGCGCGGCTGCCATGTTGGATTGGTATCTGCATCGACTGCGCCCGCGATTGCTCGGAGAGTCGAACAGTCGCGCCCTCTTCACAGCATTTGGCGGGGCGGCACTGAAGTCGAATGCCGTGGGCGCCAGATTCACAAGAGCCGTTCAGAGAGCCGGCTTAGACCGAGCCATACCTGACTGGAAGCATTGGGTGCGCAAGCCACTCCGCTCCGCCAGCTGCGTCCACTAGGTGAAGTTGATGGCAGCGCGCCGTCAGGCCTTGAGCGCACGCCCACTCGAGGCATCTGCAGCTGCGATCAGTCAAAGCTCAAAACGCCACTTGGGCGGCGAACTAGCACCTGCTTTCTTTACGTAGTGGCTCATCGAGTGAGCGCCTGGTCAGCTTTCATAGCGAGGCGCGCGGGCGACGTTTCCGCCTCGTGGAACCGAGCCACTCCGACGCAGCCCAGCCCTCGTTGGATCGTCAGGTTTCATCCATCTTTTGATGTCTAAAAAGATATCTGCCGAAACACGAAATTGTCTGTGGGTTTGATACCTTTTTAGGTATCATTCGCCAACGGTTTTTCACTCGAAAATTTCATGCCGAATTCACGCAAATCGAAGCCGCGCAGCAAAGGCGCGATTGAGGCAGGGGCCGCCAGGTCGACTACATCACGCAGGGCGCGCGCAATCGCGGAGAAGAATGCGGCCGAGCGCGCCGACCCTCGAATTCGACTAGCCACCAGAGTGAACAGGCTCTTGTGCAGCGCCGGCATGTCCCAGCGACATGCAGCAGTGCACCTTGGCATTCCGCAGCCAAAGATTTCGGCAATTCAGAATTACCGCTTACACGGCATATCGCTTGAGCGACTGATTGCAGCGCTCGTGGCCCTGGATCAAGCCGTGGTCATCTCCGTTGGGCCATCCAATGGGCGCGGAAAGCCCGTTGCAGTGGTGATGTCGTGAAGGTCATCACATCCCTTCGTCCACACAGGCAACCGCGAAGCGGTACGCTTTCACCCAGTGAGAACACCATGAATGAACTTCAACCGATAGGCACGGTTCTGACAGCTCGTCGTCTCGCGCCGATGGGATTTGTTCGACGGCAAGAACCCAAGCCAAGCGCAGTCTTTGACACCTACTGGCATTTCGCCGCCGAGCGCCAGGCCATTTACCGGCGCCGTACGCGAGGCGATCGTGGGCCTTGGACAAATGACAGCGTCCTTCAAACCTACAAGTTCACCAACCCCTACCGCGCAGCCGACCGAGTTAGCCAGTACCTCATCCGAAATGTGATCTATGGAGGTGCATTCAATCTGCGCGACACGGTGCTCAGAACCCTGCTCTTCAAGTTCTTCAACAAGATCGAAACGTGGGAGCTACTGACTCATTCCTTCGGAGAAATTACCGAGGCCACCTTCGACGTCGCCAAGTTTGATCGGGTTCTCTCCTTGGCGATGGATGCCGGTGCTGCCATTTATTCTGCGGCATACATCATGCCCAGTGGGCCCGCTGAGATTCGTCGGACACGCAAGCACCAGATGCACCTGGTGCTTTTGGAGAGCCTCATGGATGAGGGATTCCCTGAAAGGTTGGCGGCGACGAGCTCAATGAATGAGGCTTATCAACTTCTTCGTTCGCTGCCTGGCCTGGGCCCGTTCCTGGCATACCAGTTCGTGACAGATCTCAACTACAGCCAACATCTCAAGTTCTCAGAGGTCGAGTTCGTTGTCCCGGGTCCTGGCGCGCGGGATGGAATGAGAAAGTGCTTCGAACATCTCGGTGAGTACAGCGAAGCTGACGCAATCCGCTGGGTCACAGATCGACAACACGGCGAGTTTGAACTCCGTGACTTGGCTTTTGAGTCTCTTTGGGGCAGAGACCTCCAGCTCATTGACTGTCAGAACTTGTTTTGCGAAGTGGACAAGTACGCGCGCGTGGTGCACCCAGAAGCGCAAGGGCTGACTGGTCGCACGAGGATCAAGCAGAAGTTCTCGGCAAACTTGGCACCCCTTCCAGAGCCCTGGTTTCCGCCGAAGTGGGGCATCAATGAACGCATCAGTGCGGAGTTAACCCTCGACACTGTTCTTGTCATACCTGCTTGAAATCCTCACCAGGGTTGTCCATGCCAGCCTCGGGCGCCAAAGATCTCGCAATCCCATCAAGGCATTTCAGTTGAACTTGCCAAGATAGCGGGAGAACACCCAGCCCTGAATCTCGGCACCGCTCTCCTTGTCGGTCCATAGAACCAAGGAAAAGTCCTTTTCCTTCTTGACCAGCTTCACCGCCTTGCCGAAGGACAAGCGTCCGACCTCCGGCGAGCCGGCTCTAGGGTTCTGCCGAACAATGAGCACCTTGGCTGAGACGTAGCGGTAGTCAACCAGCAGTTGTGGTGACCCCACCGCGGTGCGCGCGTTCTCCTGCACCGCTTTCTTGGCTGCCTGCGGGCTCTCGCCCAACACCGCTGGCGCGTAGTGCCCCATAGCCGCCCCTATGGCGCCTGCAATTAGCCAGTCCATTACTTTGCGGAAGAACAGCCACAGCATCAGTTGCACCGAGCGGTTCTGCTGCGCCTGAATGGCGAGGACGATACGCTCGACTGCCTCCTGCAACGATCCCTGCTCAGCGGCCGCCTGAGTTATGGACTCTGCGGCCTGCTTGGTCTCCTGCTCGTCTTTCTCGCTGGCCTCGAACTGACTGAGGTCAATGTCGCGGAACGTCGGCCACAAGCGGTCCAACGACTTCTTGGCCTCCTCCATTGCCCGGAACGCGGGGGTTACCTCGTCCAGTTGGCGCGCGAAGCCGAGAGCCGAGAGCCCACCAAAAGCTTGGCGCCGAAGCTTCTCCAGCATCTCCTGATGCTCAGAGATCGGCTTCAGGTGCTGCTCATACTGCTTGACGATATCGCTGATGGAGTCGATGCCAGCCGCTCGCCTAGTAACGGCGTTGTCCAGGCCGAGGCGGGCGAAC
This sequence comes from Piscinibacter sp. PDB1-1, assembly GCF_056675995.1. Classification (NCBI taxonomy): domain Bacteria; kingdom Pseudomonadati; phylum Pseudomonadota; class Betaproteobacteria; order Burkholderiales; family Sphaerotilaceae; genus Piscinibacter; species Piscinibacter sp. PDB1-1. The sequence continues at coordinate 16,531 of NZ_JBWVZJ010000004.1, read as the reverse complement.
GTGTCTTTTGGGAAGTACTGTTCCATCACTCGCTTTGCCTGCGTGGCGATGGACGACCCGTCCATGATGTCTTGGATATGTTTAGGGATCGCCGAGCGTTCGAGCATTTCCCGAACCTGGCGGTGCGGTTCAAGCTGTCGCGTCAATTCCTTCAGCTGGTACTCAGGGGAGTAGCGCTTCACCAGATCCTGCATCTCTTGGATTTGGCGCAGCGGGCGCATCTGACGCTCGAACTGCTCCTGAATCTGCTGGAGCGCGGTCTTCTTGGGTCTGCCAGGCGTCTCGTCGAAGGTGATGTTCATCTGAGCATTTTGCCCGCGAGCTGGCACGCGAAATCCGAGGCGCTGAGGTCATGGGCCAGCCCGGGAGCAGGCATTGACCACGGTCTCCTCCTGGCCGGGCGGAGCCTTATGGGATCGCCACGCGATGGCTTCTCTTGGATTTGAGTGGGCTGACTCATCCATGCCAAAGCCACGTCACGGCGGCGCTTTGCCCGAGCAGGCAGAGCAACCGAAGCCCCAGGTGAACCCGCATTCATTCGTCAGTAACCGCGATTGCCGTGCAGTGACGACCACCTGAACTTGTCATCGCTACCGTTGTTCTGAAGGCAACGACTTTGCGATGCCACATGACGCTTTGAGTTGGGCCGCTCGCTTTCACGCTAATGCCCCTGCCCTCAACTTCTGTGAGTAGCAGCGAAGCCAAACCATCGACAGAGGCATCACGAATGCCGAGGGCATCAAGGACGGCCAGCTTTTGCACAACGATGCGCATCGCCTGGCTTTCGTCCATGCCGAGCCCCTTCGCATCAGCAACCGCCTTCTGAAGCCGCGCGTCACTTTGAACCATACCCGCGTCGAGGCATGCCGAGCCGAGACCGGCAACCTTGCCGTCAAGGTCAATGCACACTTCCGGTCTAAAGGTGATTGACCGCTCATCTAGGTTCACAGTTACTGTTCCCTGCCCTTCGCAGCGCAGGCGGTAAAAGATCTGATGGCCCTCACGAATGGCGTCTTCCCACTCCCAGTAGCGATTGCCGTGCACCTCAAGGCCGACCACCAGGTCGCGCACGAACTTGAGGAGCCGAAAAGTAATGTCATCGGGATTGGAGAACATGCACCGAGGCTGACCCTGAGGGACAGGCCCCAGGTTTGCTGCAAGCTTCGTCCCCTCCGAATGAATAGCCTTGATGACCAGCTCTTCAACAATCTTGGCCCTCGCGCCGTCTTCGACCTCATCGGTTCGCAGGTTCGAACGCCTCTTTCGCCCCATCAATCCCCGCAAGACAGGTGACCAGCCAAGCTTGGCGGCATTAGCCAAGTGCATGATGTCGTGATACCGGTAGCCGTCCTCTTCATGGGCGTTGTCGGTGAGATCATCACCAAGCGAACGACCATCGAGGTACATGCGGCATCGGCCTTCTGCGAAGCTGACGAATGCGACCTCGAAGCATCGAGGGAACCGCTGGGAAGGAGGCGTGTGCAACTCGTCATGCAACGGCGTTGGGTGCTTGCGATCAAGCCGGAACGACACCTTCTCCATGTTCTTCTCAGCGATGTCGCTGAGTTTCAGCTTGTAGATACTCGCGAGAGCAGAGACGTGCCAGGCGATCTCACCAAGAATGTCATTGGCATCTCTATCCACTAGAGCCTTGTTCAGCTCCAACTCAATGTCTGGAAGCTTGCGGCGAAAGAGCTGCGCGCTGAGCTGCCAGAGCAGCGCAAGGCAGACGTCTACGAGCGTGCGATGTTCAGTACGAGCCGTGAGGAAAGCAACCGTTTGGTAGTCCTCGAACTGCATGACTTTCGTCTTCTTGGGAAACGTCTGAGCTGCCTTTAGAAACGCTTCGCGCTTTGACGGATCGAGGACGCTGCGTATGCGCTTCGCCCGGTCGTCGCCCGCGCTGAGTTCCTTCTTCACATTCGCGATGTCACGCGCAAAGATGTTGACCGGCTTACCTTCGTTGGCGATGCCTGCCAGCGAAAAGCAGTACCAGATCACATCGCCAAGCTCTTCGATAATCTCTTCGTTGGCGACGCACCATTCCTCGGGGCCACCCTCGGCAAGTAGCTTTTTCTTGATGGCAGAAACGACGGATCCAATTTCTGCTGCCAGCCCGTAGGTTGCAATATCGAGCCGGACTTCTCTCGACTTGCCAGCTGAACGGTCGGTCTCTTGAACAAAGCTATCAAACACTGAAACGAGCATAGGTCTCCGATGCAAATCGCCATGCCTGCGGCGTCATCACAATGGTCTTGCGTTTCAAGCCGGATCGCCCGCGCCAACGAAGCCAGCCGTCTTAGCCGGCGTGGCGCTGGGCGCGACTTGTCAGGCCACCGCCACTAGTTCTTTATTGCCTTCGAGCGCACGGCAGTCGTGGACGAGGGTTTCCAGTGCAGCCCGCCCCCATCCCCGCCCCTTCCCTTTGCCGGTCTCTAGAACTGCGAGCGTTGCGTGGCAAACCAGTGGGCCAATGGGAATGTTGAGTTCGTTCGCGATGCACGCCTGAAGGCGAGCCAACCCTTTGAAGTTGCCCAGTGCCTTCTGCACGAAGTACTGATAGCGATACAGCGCAGTGAGGTACAGCTCGTGCTTTGGGCCCAACTTGAGGCTGATATGACTCAAGCATTGACCACTGCGGATGTTGTTGTTGTCGACTTCGGCTTCGTAGAATTTGAGCTCGAGGGGTTCCATATTCAGATCAAGCTCGTAGACGGCGCGTTGGGCAAGGCCCGACTTGATCTGCTTTCCCAGCTTGTCGATTACTTTGTCCAAAGGATTGATGGTGGTGCCATCGGAGCACTTGCGCTCCACCAGGCGAAGGGCGTACGTTCCCTTGCTGTTGGCGGAGATGGATCTGATGTGCGGGTAGATGGTAGTCGGGTACTCGTAGACCTTGGACAAACCACCTGAGATGTATTCAGCGGTGGGAAAGATGGTGTCGGCAACGGTCTGAATTGGCTGGCAGTCTTGCTCCGCCAGAAATGCGTCAACTCGAGCCTCAACGGCACGCGATGCTGCCGTGGCTAGGCCTGGCTCGGTTACTTCAACGATCAGGTTGTAGACGCGCTCACGCGCATTGAGAAGGATCTCTGCCGCGTCTATCCAGGCCGCTGCGCGAGTTTGGTTGCTACAAGTTTTCATCGTTGCCTCCTGACTGGTTATGGTGCGATCAAGGGAATCAGCGCGCGAAAGCCCACGAGCTTGTCGGCAAAGTAGTCGATTGGCAGCCACGCATGCCCACCGAAGCCCCAGCCGAAGCCCCAACTATTTCTGACGAGTAGAAGGTCGTCATCTTGAGATTCAGGTCGGCGGCCAATGCCTACCGCAAGTACTGCGTGCCCACCGGCATCCGTGCCCGTTGAGTCCACGATGTGCGGCGGCGCCTGCACCCGCATGAATCCGTCTACGAGCCGAACCCCGACAACCACGGGCACGCCGCTCCTTACGACATCGAACATGGCCCTTGCATCTGTCCCCTGCTCATTGAACTTTCCAAACCAGAGCTTGGAAGGTGCCGGTGGCGTCCAGGGGTCAGGCGTGGTCTTTTGGTACGGCCAGTCACTCTCATGTGGCTGCCCCTCGGATTGAAGCGCGGCGTCTGCGGCATCGAAAGTAAGCCCGCCACTGGCATCGCCTCCAGGCATGCTCTTGGCGCTTTGGCAAAAGAGGTATTCCGCTGACAGCGGATGGCCCAACTTGTGAGCATGCGCATGGGCGTCCGATGCCACACAAGCAAGACAAGACGGCCTCGCCCCTTGATCGCGTACACCCGTCCAGTGTTCACGCAGATCTACGCTCAATTCAATACCGCCGATCGATGCCTTCATGCCGCCATCAACCTTTCGCGGCGCGGCAATCCCACAGGCTCCTTGCCTAGCAGTGCGAGATCGAGTTCGAACGTATTCAGTGGATCAGCGTGCGCCTCCCACGGACGCCTCTCGGCGAGCTGAAGGCGGCCGACTGACAGGCGCTGCCCTTGAGCAACCAAGTGCCGGGTTACGGTCGCCCCGAGCACCTCTCTGTTGGCATCACGCCGTTCGTCACTTTGGATTGCAAGCCCAACACCGGGCATCGAGTCAACGTTCCACTCATAGCCACCGGCAACGTGTTCTTCGAGATCGAAGACCAGAAAATCGTTGGGGCTGCCGAGCAGCTGCACACCGCGATCGCTTTGCGAAAGCAACCAGACGTCGGGATGCCAAGACGCCGGCTGAATGCCCGCGATCGCACGCTGCTTCGACTCTTTGGGAGGGCGATCGGCCAGCAGTCTCGCTTCCGACTGGGTGACGATGTCCGCAGTCGCGAGCGCCCAGCAGGTCGACGAATAGCTTGCCCCCAGTCGCAACGACAACTGATAGACGACATCCGGCCGCCGCAGCTCTTGCTTTCCCCAACGGTGTCGCCTGGCATGCGCAACGATCAGCCACTTTGGCAGAAGGAACTCTGCGGCAAAGGCATCGGCCTCTACTTCCTGGAAGTCGTAACCCGTCTGCTCGCCTCGGCCTACGTAGCCAACATCCTTGTCGAGGCTCATCACGCGATGCTCGAGCGCGTGATGACCAAGCTCATGCGCTGCTGTGAACCTTTGGACGTGATGGTCGCGCTCCGTCGTGATCATCATGCCGGCGCTGCGTGGTGTCGGCACGTAAGCCCCCAGCAAACCTTTGAGCGGGCGAAAGAGCACCATCACACCAAGCGCGTGAATTGCGGAAAGCACGTCAATGGGGCGATCACCACCACTGAGCTTCTCGCGCAACCCGAGTTGCGCGTGCAGCTCGGCAGCGCGGCCCATCCCGGTCAGCAGTGCATTACGCTTTGTTGTCATCGTCAGTGCCCACCTGCGATCTCTGCATGAGGAACTCGGTGAATCGCATCAGCTCAGATCTGTCTTGCTCAGATAGCTGTGCAGCTTGCCTTGCAAGCATGTTCACCTCGGCAGAGAAGACTTGCTCTTCTTCGCCGGTGAAGTACGCCACGGAGCGTTGATACAGCTTGGCCATCGCTGTGAGCTCTACCGCATCAACGCGGCGCTGGCCGGTTTCTATGAGAGATACCGCAGATCGCGGTAGCCCCAATGCTTCAGAGACCTCTTGCTGAGAAAGGCCGAGGTACTCGCGTGCTTCTTTTAGCCGTGCTGCAGTCACGGCTCGATCGTCGGACATGTCGTTGCTCCTTAAGATTTAGGACGCGACCGCAACCGCCTCTTTGGACTTGGTTGTCACTGGTTCGGCAACGCAGTGCTGCTTTATTTCCGCCATCACATGCGCAACAGCGTCGGCTACGGTCGGGTAGCCTCCCTTGCGAATCCAAGTCGGATCCAATGGCCATCCACCGGTTAGCTCTTTGACGATCGGCGAAAGTTTGACGACCGTCTTGGAATCCACCGCCGGTGGTGTCCAAAGATCGGTGCTGGTGTCTTTGCCCAACTCGGGCAGAGCGCAATCGAGAAGCTCTTTATTGAGCCCCTCTGTCAGCCGCTTCCGCAAAGCGGGCTCGATGTCTTTGTATCGGGCCGGGGAGAGTTTCGCCTTGGACACAGTTGGCTCCTTGTTCGATTTCCGAACACACTATAAGCCAATCTGTTCGATTTTCAAACTATTTCTTGATTTCCAAGAACGCCCCCACGATCCTGCGTGAGCCGGTGTTCAAGGGCGCAACCTGGATGTGTCTCAAGACCTCAGCGACCGATGAGTCAACCCCCTGGCCCTGAAGGGAAAGCGTTCCGGCACGGGCGCCTTCGATCAGGCGCACATGGTGGAAGCCGAGGCCTCTGTACCCAGTCACTGGGTACTGGCACTTGAAGATGGCCTCCTTCGCCGAGAAGATGAAGTTTTGAGCTGCCGGCGTATCAACGGCAAAGTGCAGCGCACGCACCAGCTCAACTTCATCCGGCCATGTCACGTCTTCTGATGCCAAGTCGCCAATGAGACGCTCGTCATCAACGTCAATCCCGACCGAGGCGTACGCTGATCGGCGCGCGACCAGGGCAACGGCGACAGTTCCAGTGTGGCTGATGCTTCCACAAAGGCCGTCCGGCCAGATCGGCTCGCCTCCCTGCCCCTCTGGGATCTCACATGCAGCAACTCCGAGGTCGACGATCCCCTTGCGCGCGATCGTTCTACCGGCAGTGAACTCCCTCACGCGCGCGGGAATGGCGACATGGATCGAGTTCGACTCTTCTCCTAGAAGCGCACCTTGACACGCCTGCAGCTGGCCCACCACAAGCACTGCGTCCTCAGATATCCAGTGGGATGTGGCGGCGTCATGCACATCGAGCTTTCTCTGGTTGTTTCACGCCCAGCATAGCTAGACCCTACCCGCGCGAGACTGCACGACATGGAGGTTCGATCATTTGCATCCCGAAATTGATGAGCAGTTCTAAGAGGCTCGGCACAACAATAGCGCGCAAGCGGGGAGGAGAAGAATGCCAACACCAGCCATCGTAATGGTCGACTGCCATCGCATGGCGGCGCGGCATTTTCTGGTTCACTACTGACGGATATCCGAAGCGACAACTCGATGCAACTGGCCCCGAAGCATTCGATACTTCCGCTGATCGACATCGACGGGTTGCTCGATTCGATGTCGCTCTCGCAAGTGACGGGGAGCCGCATCGACCAGGTCGTCCAAGCGGCTGCTTTGAACATTGCCAAAACGCAGCGAAGCCCCGAGTTCGTTGCCGCGCTCGTGACTCATCAGGAACAACTGTGGCATCAACTGCTGAAGGATTGCTCTTGGCGGTGTTGGTCACGCCGTGAAGGCTGCGGCTTCGCAATCTATGAGCCACATGCAGAACTGGGTATGACGCGGGTCTACCAGTGGACTCCCTCCCGTGGTCAGCGCGCCTACCTTTATGCACCTCAGCCAGCATCTGCAGAATGGAAAACCTTTGGCTCCGAGGACGACCTGGTGGATGTTCTCAAAGGCTCGGGGCGGTCACAGATTTATGAAGCCTGGTTGAAGCACCGCCAAACGATTCTTGCCATGCCAGCGCAACTAGCCGAGGTGCGCCTTTCCAACACGACCGTAGAGCAGGCCGTGATTTTCAGTCGCGGCGACGGCTGCGTTTTTTGCGGTGAGACCGCTGGCTTCTACGCCGGGACAACGTCCGGTGATGGCCGCCAGTTCATTCAGTTGCCGGTTTGCAAAACACACGCCGAGCATGCCAAGGCCTCTCCAACTGTCTTGTCCTTGGTCGCGGAGCTGCTCCACGCCCAGATTGATCTGCCTGAACTCCAACGCCTTGATCACATTCCAGATGACGTGATTTTCTCGATCGTCGATTTCCTGGCAGCTCAAATGAAGGTCACTGCATCAACTCCAGAAAAGCGCGGGAACGGGTGGCATGCCTCGCTCGCCAGAACATCGGGCTGGACATGGAAGCTGCGGCTGCGTTCTCTGAGCGACTACGCATATGTGTTGCTCGATCCGAAAGGCAAAGAGAGACACAGGATTGACTCGGCCGCTCATCATCCTGAACTGCCTTTCGGCCCGGCGCACCAGCATGCTCGACCGAACAGCAAGAAGGATGTGGTGTCCCCAAGTGCCACGTATGGAGTTCCGCTGTTCGACTTCGTGTTGCTCAACGCGCTGACGGAGCGCCATGAGGCCGGTCTATAGACCAGTCGCAATAGCGGCGCCGAGATAGATGCGTCGCACCCGTTTTGCGCCTCAGCAAACCCAAATAGGGTAAGGCGCTATCTGTAGTGCTTGTTGGTGGGACGGTCTGAGGCTATATTGCCGTTCCATAGCACTCACCTCCCGGGAGTGCTAACGAGAAAAAGCTGCTCAAGGGAGTACGAGTCCCGAGAGCAGCCTTGACAGGCGACCGTTATGCCGGCGAAACCTGTCTGCCTTGCGATGCAAAACAGGCGCGAACAGTAAGCTAACTTGCTGCAGCGCGCAATCCTGGGGTTTTCTACAGTCTGGCACCGACATCCTTTCCCAAAAAAGGAACGCTATGACGACCAAGATTGGCCGTGACGCGAAGACGGGCGAGTTCATCCCCGTTCGCGAAGCGCAGCGCCGACCCAGCACGACGGTGATCGAAACGATCCCGACGCGTAGGCCAGCGCCGGCGCCGGCCCCCACCAAGCCGAAAGGCCGGTGACGGGCTGAGTCAGTTCCGGGAGGACTGACTCGGAGAGGCGACTGCGGTCGCCTCTTTTTGTTTGCCAACAGCTTTCACTGCGGAAAACCTAGCGCGCCCTCTGCGCTTTGCGCCACTCCCACGGCGCCATCGGTTCGATGTCACCCCACAGACCTCTGCGCTCGTTGCGTGCCCCCTCCTGGAGGGCGTACAGCGAAGGATCGGTGGCATATCGGTCAAACACCCATGCCATGCCGGCGCGCACCTGCTCGGCACTGGCATCGACGCCATCGCATTCGACGCGCGCGATGGTGCGCCCGTAGCGATCCGTTCCTTGCGCCCGCACGATCGCCGCCTTCTTGAAACACAGCGCGGCAAGGCTCTGCCTACTGCGAACCCCGAAGGCTTGCGCCTTTTCAGGGGCATCGATTTCGGCCAGGCGAACCTTCACGTTCTCCGCGCCTGTAGGCATCTCGCATCGCGCCGTCAGAGTGTCACCGTCAGCGATGCCGATGATGGAGCAGGCAAGCGTCGCGGCGAGTAGCATTGATCCCATGAGATGTGGCCGAGCTCAAGCGGCACCTGAGTAGATGTGATCCCGAGCCGTGCTCGTGTGAAAGGACGCGCCATGACAGAGAGAGATACGTGCTCAGACGTTGACGTTGACCTCAAGAAAGTCGAGGGTGCGCTCAACGGGCAGATTGCTCCTGGCAACCTGACAGAGGCGGAGCAAGAAGTCTATTTCGACAAGCTAGACGCGAGCTACTGGGCTCCCAGTCCCATTGAGGATGCCTACTTCGAAGAACTCCGCCGACGTGGCGGTGGGGTAGGCATGGATGAAGACGGCAACATAGTTTTTGGAACCGCTCACGTGCCTTAGTTGGGTCGCGCGTACGCCGACAAAGGCGATGAACCATCGCGGCGAAAGACCGTTGGATCACTTGTGCACGGTGAAGTCTCTACGAGCGAGATTTGCTCTCCACGCTTGCGATTGCTTCTCGATGTCGTCGCCACGCGGATGAATCGCCAAGCGCCAGGAGGCCAATGTGCCGGCGATAGCTTTCGTCGGTAGACATGAGTTTCACGTTGGCCATCGCTCGATCCATCCAGGCATCAATGGGCCGCTGGTCGCCCGGCGGCGCGTCGACCAGCGACGACGCCGATGGGCTGGCTACCGCGGGTTCGAGCTTGCCTTGCGCAGGGTCTGGTTGAATTTTGTCCACGATGTATTCATCCGTCCGTTGCGACGCTCGAAGATAACTCGGCCGAGTCGTTTCTTCAGTGCTGGCGAGGCGCGGCATTCCAGCCTTTCGGCATCATTGCAAAGAACCTGGCCACCACTTCGCAAGGCGCAGACTCCGGCCAAGCCCGATGCAAATCATCGGCAAGATCACGAGCGTGCTCGGTCGTCATCCCGGGTGCGCGCTCCAGCGAAAGTCGCTCAACTTGAGTTAACCACTCTTCCATATTTCTTCCTCGTTGGCAGTTGACGAGGGAATTCTTTCTTCATCAAAGACCATTGCCAATCACCACATGGTGTTCCCCCACACGGGCGAACGTCGGCATGGCTCGCGCACAGACCTCACTTTTACTGATCAATCGAAAGTCCGATGTGCTCTGCGATTCCCTTGGCGACACGCGCATCCTTCTCGATGCCTCCGCATGGGGCACCCATTGGTGGGATGGCAAACGCTCTTTCCAAACCCGCTGGCCTGCACCTACTCAGGCACTATCAGGTTGCACAGTCTTTCCGCGAGAGGCACCCACACATTGGGCAAGCGCTCTTTTGACCCGCAGATGTCGGAGAACTTCCTTGCCTGAGACAAAGCAGATCCAAGGTCGATTCGAGCATCGGCCAACTGGTCGGCAAGAACTTTTTCAGTGATGCCGTTCTTTGCACAGGCTGCGAGTGCCAGAAGTAGCTCAGTGGGATCAGCTGAAAGGTACTCAAGTAGTTGACGCTCTTCACTTCGCGGTGCGCCAGTCTTCGCACCATCAACAGCCGCTTCCAATGCATGGAAGCGTCCCCAGAGTAGAAGGACATAGCGCAGTGCATGGGCCCAAACATCAGCCTTAATGATTTCTATTGAGGCCATTTCCATTGCGGAAGTCTGCAGCAAGCCCAGAAGCAAGCACGCTTCGGAACGACGCGTAACCCAGTCTGGCGTCGATGACTGAAGCATCGTCTGGGCAATCGCCAATCCAAGTCGGAGCACAAGCTCCGTCAGGCTCGATGCGGCGCTGCGGTCTTGCCAGTCCTCGGAGTCATCTTCGCTACACCCACCAAATTCAGTCATTTCGCGAAGACTGAAGGTGCTCTGCCAGAGTGTGTGCCAGGCAACAACTGGATGTTGAGCAGCAGCCACTGCCACGCCGAGTTGAAAATCAAGGCCCCCAACGAACAAATCGGATCGGCCAAAAATGATTTGCGCGCGGTGACGGCGCAGATCGACGCACACAGTCGAATCCCAGTTGGCCACCTGGCTGTAGAGCGCGATTACCTGTGCGCTTGGAATAAGGCTGGGATTGAGCTGAGCATGCCAGTGGACCTCAAGCGCCCGCTCATACCAGACGAACCAAGCTGGATAGCCGGTAGGGAGCTCGCTAGTAGAGCGGGTTTCGCGCACTTCAACTGGCATGCCATCAAGGACCTGTTCAAGACGGGACAACCGCTGTGTTCTCCGATCCTGATTTCCCCAAGACACTGAGTCCGCAGTGTCGATGTAGTCACGGGACATGCTGACCGACCAACACCTCAGCATTGGCAACCAATCCGTTCGATTTCGTGCTGCTGCGACTACGCTTTCGCAAGACCAAAGTGGCTCGGCTAGTGATCTGCCAAATAGGCGGTCGCCCTCGGGAAGCAGTAGCTCTTCCTGGGCGCGCTTCATCAGGAGCAAGCCCACGACGGACCCCGTCCAGTTGCCAGAGGCCGTGAATGAAGGCGAGGCCTGCGCCAAGGCGGAACTCCAACGCTCGAACGTCGACACTACGCCTGACCGAAGAAGTGCAAGTTCGACGTACTCCCAGTCAGGAATTGATTCAAGGCAGGCGAAACCAAACGCGGCATCGACTTCCAATAGCACCGTCAGCGGAACAACAAGATCATCGAGTGATGCGTGCGATTTGTTGGGCTGAAAGACATCTCCCCATGTGTGATGGTCAAGCGGATCTTCGGCGGGTTGCTTGGCCGGTACTGTTTGCGACAGCCAGCCTTTGAGCAGTTCAATCCAAGATAGACGAGTCACCTCGTCTTCGTTCATGGCGAGCAGTATCAAATGGGCCAAGCTATGCTCAAGCACCCAGGAGTGATACGCCAAACTTCGAAGTATTGACAAGCTTCTGGCGTTAGGCGTGATCGCAAGTTCAAGCGTGATTGCGCACAGCAGCAACGCTTGACCAAGAGGCTCCTTCTCAACCGTGGTCTCACTCAGCGAGCGAGCTGCGCCCTCAGCTGCGTTGGTTAGCCTCTCGACCTGTACCCGCCAGTCAACGCTCTTGTAATCTTTTGCGCCGATAGCCGCGAGCTGACTAAGCAGAACGCCGGTAGTAGCCTTCAACGTGGTTCTGTTACCGCGCCACAGCTCATCGAACGCGCGCTGAAGCTCCGTGAAACTGTCGGAAGAGCCATCACTCACCAGAGTCGCTCCTAATTCCGTGCTTCAGAAACTTCCGCAGTGAATCGAGCCAATGAATGAGCTTGCGGCGCCACCAACTCAAATTGCTCGGATGGGCTTGGCCAACTGCGGCCGATCTCATTGCGATGTGTTGATCAAGCGTCCTGGCCCGAGTAGTCATCACTGCCAGCTGTTCCAGAACGCCGCCGGCATGTGGAAGCCGAACAACCAGACTCGCACGGTCTCCAAGCCCATTGAACGAGCCGCCAAAGAACCAGACAGTTCTGTCTACAGCAAGGAATCGGTCGTGCAGTTCTGGTGAGTCCCCAGGCAGAACCCAAACGCTGACGTCGCCCTTGACGTGCTTCTTCAGGTTTTCGACTTCTTTGCGAAGCTCTTCCAAGCGCGCAGCCTCGATAGCGCGCGATGTCGGGACACCGGACCCAAGCGAATCAATAGGCTCCGACTCGGCGTTCTCGGCATAGCGAGATTCAAACGCCAAGCGAGATGTCAGCAGCGTCACCGTCACGCCAGGATGAGAAATTGCGAACATGAATTGTCTGACCTGACGGAAGCCAAGGTACGGGTCAGCAACGAGCACATTCTGCGTTGCGCGATGAACACGAGAACGAACGAAATTCAGCGCCGCTTCTCTTTTGTTGGCCTCCAGCCAGGTCTGCTCGTAGTGAGAGGCTTCGAACGCTTGCCGACGACGTATCGCCGCTTCCTCGACGCGAATCTCAACCGATTGCGCCGACGCCTCACCAACGGCAACGGTGTGTCTCGAGGTGAAGTTCGTGACGTTGTAGGACGAGGTAGCTGTAGAGCTAGGAGAGTCGCTGGCGGCTACTTCGATTAGCCCAACACGTTCCTCGATGTCGAGGTTGAGCCGCACGGCACGCAGATAGTGCGTCGCTGCTGTGGCTTGCAGCGGGCCATAGATGTGATGACTCAAGACAAAGCCGGTAGCGCCCGGCGATTCGTTGCCCGACACGACAATCAAACCGTCAGCGGGGACAATGCGCGTCTCGAACCGGCTTAGAAGGTGCGCTTGGCGCTCGAACAGAGTCAGGGTGAGGTTCTTCAGACCATCAGGCGATCGCGGCACGACCCGGACCACTTGGTCTTCTCCGCCGGACTGCTTGTTGACGCAAAAGCTATCTAGGCGTCTGACAAAGGGATCTGGAACAACCAGTACAGCGCTACCGAGATACTCTGGGTACCTGCGCAGGTCAACATGAACCCACTGCCTGAGCAGACGAACACAGTCCGCATCGTCCACCACGTCTTCCATGCCAGCAGCTGAGCCAAATCTGCGGTGAATTCTCGAAGCAGTGGAACCCACGAAAGGGCAAGGCTCAGCCAGTTCGTCTGCGGTCACCATGAGGTCACGTCCGAGGCTGAGCCCCAATCGGGGCCACGCTGGACTGTCTACAAGTTTTGGAATCTCCAGGGGTACGCCATCCAGCTCTTTTTTCTGCTCTGCCTTTAGCTCGGGGACTGGTGTTACGTCACCTACGTCGGTGCCCAAGCCGCGGTACCAGCTAAGAGCTGCCTCCGGGGTCAATACGGAGCGGCGAAAGTACAAGCGCCCTTCAGTACGCCCAATTGCCTTGAGTTCGAGCCGGGATGTCGGCGGTCTTTGGCGGCCTCGCGCCAGCAGCGAAACCGAGGCGAAAAAAAGTCGGCCACGCTGCTTCCTGTTTAGCTGCATGGAGACGAGCCGAATAACTGCGCACTCGAAATGCGCCGGATCGATGCCCGAAGCGTCAGCGCTCAAAGCTTCGCCCCAGTAGCTCGAGCGATGAAGTGGGCGAATCTCTTGAGGCCACCTTGCGGCGTGTGTTTGATCGTTTGGAATATCCAATTGGGCCTTAGCCTCGCGGCACCCCAGCCATTCTCTCGGGCGACGTCTCGCATGAATGCGCGGATCTGGCGGGCGTCAATTTCGGAGTTGTCGTTCTGCCGAAAGTGCGCCAAAGACAAGGCCTCCTGTCCCTTGCGTTCGACCTCAACGAAGTAGTGCTGAGCGCTACCGACGCGAGTCGAGGCGACAACGTATCCACGCGGAGAAGCACCCAATTCATCCGAGGTCAGGTGCCAAGAGCGAACACCGTTGATGCTCTCGGGAAAGAAGTTCACGATATTCCCCAGGTTGTCGCTGCGATGCACCGCCGCGACTACGTGTGTCTCGACGTTGAGCCCACTCCGGCGCAGTATCTCCAAGGTTTCGAAGAAGGCTTCAAGAGTGACGGGGACTCGAGGTGCTTGATTGGCATGAACGTCGATTTCGGTTGGCCCTTCATGAGCGCCGGTGCCATCACCTGTTGTGGCGGATCCGTCAAAACTGCCAGGCTCCATGGCCGCAATTTTCCGGCGGTATTCCTGGACGAACTTAGGATCCTTTACTACATCGAGACCGACAGCTTCAAATCCGGCCATCTCTTCAGCCGACATCGCCTCAAGACTAGTCAACGGATCATCGTCGGAGCCAACCTGTACAACTTCATCCTCGTCAAAATCAATACTCGCTGGCGGCGGCACGCCCCAGGCATCTCGCAGCGAAGGATCTCCGGCGTTGAGGCCTTGCTCCCCATCGTTCTTTCGATGAACAACGAGGCGGTCAAAAGACAGTTGCACACTGAGGTCAATGATCTCGGTGACCAGAAAGGCCCACTCGGGGGAGGAATCGAAACGGGACTTTTTTACGGGCAACGGTTTGCCTCGGACTTTCATAGCCACAGGGCCACTGAACGGAAGCCCCATCTTTAGATGCAGATGTAGCGAAGCTGCAGTTCGGTTTGCTGCCTCATTGACCGTTCCAACTACAAGCGAGCGCCGCAACCGCTCATATTCGCGTCGGCCGATGGGGTCTACCAGCAGATTTGCGTAGGCATAGGCATGCCTAGACCGAATCTCTTTGGACACCTCCAAATACAGAGCCTTAGCTCCATCGTCGTCAACTAAGGAAGAGGGTGCGTCCACGATCTTGTTGAGGCGCCCCCAAAGCAGCTGAGGCACAGCCTTCGCTGACTGAGCCAGACACTTCTGGAAGATCACTGTTGATGGAATGACCAAATACGGGATATCTGGCCTGGGCCGGCGAATGACCGCAAGCCACGAGTCTCTCAACCCGAGCCAGCTTTCTTTTCCAACAAAGAAACCATGGCCCACGAGAGGAACCGTTTTCCCGTCCACCTCGATCTCATCTGTAAAGCTTCTTAGCTCAACCTGCTCGTGGGTAACCACGACGTCACGAATGGCCTGCTGTCGATAGCCAGCGCGTTGTTTATTGACCCATACAGAGCCATGCTTCATAAACGCGATCTGGCCGGCCTTGACTTGAACCTCAGTGCTTGGGCCGTTCAAGGACAGGTTTGACAAAGGATCGGCGAAGCCCTCTTTGAGTTGGGTGAGGTAGACCGATATCAAAGGCTCACTGCGGTGGCTGCCGGCATAGTGAATCCTGCCGAGCCCATCTATCCGCCAGGGCTCCCGCCCGCTTGGGAACTCGCGGATTGCAACGTCTAGCGGGTGCTGAGCGCTGTGGTTTGGTCGCATCTAGTGCGCCATATTCGCACTGAATTTGCCGCCGGCGCATCCCCAGTGAAGTTTTACACCGCCCCCCACCAGGGCCACCGCCGACGCACCGTGATGTGGCTGGCGCACCATGCGCACGCCCCAACGCTCGGCACTGAAATGCCCCTGCAGGCTGAGCACCGCGGCCGACTCCAGCGACTCGTCTTGCGTCAGCGCAGGCAGCAAACCGGCGAAGCGGTGCGCCAGCATCGATTTGCCGGTACCGGGCGGGCCCATCATCAGCACGCTATGGCCGCCGGCGGCCGCAATCTCGAGCGCACGTTTGGCGGCCGCCTGGCCTTTGACCTCGCGCAGGTCAGGCAACGCGAGCAGGCCGGGCTGCACCGCGACCGTGGCGCGCGGGAGTTCGTGGCGGTGCTGTGCGTCAGCGGGCAGCAGGGCTTGCACCACGTCGAGCAAGTGGCCTGCGCGGTGGATCGACAACCCATCGACCAGCGCGGCCTCTTGCGCGCTGTCGGTCGGCAGCACGAGCGAGCGCAGCGGCAGGCCCGCCGTGGCGCGCCGGCGCATGGCCAGCCCCATCGCGAGCGCGCCGCGCACCGGGCGCAGGTCACCAGCCAGCGAGAGCTCGCCCGCGAACTCGTAGCGGCTGAGCTGCTGTGCATCGATCTGGCTGCTGGCGGCGAGGATGCCGAGCGCGATCGGCAGATCGAACCGGCCGGTCTCTTTGGGCAGGTCGGCCGGCGCGAGGTTGACGGTGATGCGCTGGGCATGGGGAAAGGCCAGCCCGCTGTTCTGGATGGCCGCACGCACGCGTTCGCGGGCCTCCTTCACCTCGGTGTCGGCGAGGCCGACCAAGGTGAAGCTCGGCAGGCCATTGGCAAGGTGCACCTCGACGGTGACCTCGGGCGCTGCGAGGCCGTCGAGCGCACGGCTGTGGATGACCGCGAGCGACATGTGTTTCCTCTCCCGTTTTCGCAGACCGCTTTCCGCTCGTCCGAGCTGCGGCTGCTTTCGTTTTTTGAGCTGCGGCGATGCTAAGACAGCGCACCCGACTGCTCATGCTGACCCCCCATCGGAGTGGATCGGTGTAAGGGTCTGTTGCACTCACTCGTGCCCCGCGCTCGATCCCCGCAAAATCGTCGGCCAGTCTCGGAGGGACCCCATGAACGACCGCCTGAGCGACGCCGCACTGGCGACTTCACTGCCTGCCCCGCTGTCGAATCTGCTTGCGCGCTGGACGAGCGCTGTGCGGCTGTACAACCTCGAAGGCGCAGCGCAG
>NZ_JBWVZJ010000003.1:0-767616 GCF_056675995.1 Piscinibacter sp. PDB1-1 | reverse complement strand
CGCAGATCGTCATCCAGGGCTCGGGCATCACGGTGCAGTGCCCGGGGAAGATCACGGTCAGGGCGGCTACCAAGAGCTTCGTGGGGGGTGGGAGTGAGAGTTATGCGGTGCCGCTGATGCCCAAGGGCAAGCTCAAACTGAGAAAGCAGCGGCCCACATCGCGCTAACAAGACAAGAACGAATCAGGATTTTGCATGCTTATCAGCCCCCCGTTTCTGCCGCCGCGCGGCACCCAAACAGAAGAACAGTGGCTCAACACTGCCATGTCGGGCGGGCAGCCTGGCCATGGCGCATTCCCGGCCAGCTACATGTTGGAGTGGCACGGTGGCATGCATCTCACCGCTCCGATGGGAGGCAACGGGGTCGCTCTGCCAGTGCGCGCCATTGCGGATGGCACTGTCGTGTTCGTCCGGCAACGCACCAGTGCTGATTCCCCTGAGGATCCGCTCAACTACGGCGACGGCTACACGAGCGACGCAGTGGTGGTGATCCGCCACGACACCGAGATCGGCGCGAATGCCGGCGGCCAGGCGACGCAGGTGCGCTTTTATTCGCTGTACATGCATCTTCATAGCATCCAGCCGACGGTGATGGCGGGTCGACCCATTTACCGCAAGGATGAGATCGGTCAGGCAGGGCACATCTATGGTGAGCCCAACGTCATGCACTTCGAGATCTGCTGCGATGACGCCAATCTGCGGCGCCTCGTCGGGCGTGCCACCGGAGATCTCAGCGTTGCAGCTGACGGGCGCACAGATGTCTTGTTTGGCGAGATGTATTTCCACCTGCCAGCGGGCACACGGATCTACGGGGCAAAGCCATTGCCTCAATTCACCCAAGCAATGATGCAACCCGCTGCTACACCGGCCAGACGCGGGCAACCAGCCAACCCGCCGCCTGCGCCAGTGGCCCTTCAGGCGGTGCACACGACGTCCAGCGAGTTCGTGATCGGACTGCGCTACGCCGGCGGTGAGGGCGCTGCTGGGCAGCGGGGCGACGCGCTACTGACAACCTATCGAATGACAGGAGAGGTTGAGGGTGTGCCGCAGCGCGAAACCGAGGCCGAATACAAGCTCTACACGAGCGCTAAGAAAATCAGCGAGGCCTACCCTGCTGCGGCTCGGCCGATTCCCAGTGCGGTGTATGAGCTGCTGCGTTTCGGCCGTGTCGTCGGGCCTGACGCCCTGGCTCCGACCGACGTGCCGCATTGGCGTGAAGTGAGCTATCCGGGGGGGCAGGGCTGGGTGAACCTGAATGCGCCCAACGTGCACAAGTTCAGCGATGCCGACTTCCCGCACTGGAGTGGCTGGGCACTGATTGACGACGACACCAATGGTGACAGCCGCTGTGACTCGGCCAAGCTGCGCCAAATGATCTATGACAACGGCGTGAGCTGTTTGCAGCCGAGCAAGCAGCATGCGACCGCGCAGCTCAACAGCCCGGCTGTGCAAGTAAAGCTCTCCCGCACGGTGTGCAAATTCCCCAGCGAGTGGGACGCATCGACGATCGACCGGCGCTGGAGTTGGCTCAAGACTCAGAGCGATGAGAACCCTGAGCCATTGACGGAGGACGACTACACGGCGTTGAAGGCGCATGTGCAGGCGCTTTGCTTCCCGATGCCCGAACTGTTCTCAGCGCAATGGTGTTTCAACGCCAAGAAATTCATCGAGCACTTCCGCCTCTGCGGCTGGTTGAGCGCGAATGAGATGGCTCAGAGCTTCCCAAGGTCGGTTCTGCATCTGCGTCAAACGCAGTTTCATGCCTCTTCAACGACATGGGCGGTAGCCCTGAGCCGGGCGCAAAGGTGGTGCGCCGCCTTCAACAGGGCAACCAGAAAATATGGCGTTTCTTCATCTAAATATCGGCTCATTCATTTCTTTGCGCATGTAATACCGGAAACGGGCAACCTAGGTCTTGTCAAAGAGATTCAGGGCGAAACGCAGTCCTACAGCCCCTACTATGGGCGAGGGCTCATTCAGCTCACACACCTTGACAACTATCAATCCTACGGTCAGTTCAGAGGCTTCCAGATTAGCAATCCGTCCAACACCTTCCCCGCGCTGGGGTGGAGCCCTGACGATTTAATCGCAAGAGACAATAGCGGGAATCACAATTCAGATAACTGCGCCGATAGTGCTTGCTTCTATGTGGTCAAGCGCCAAAACATGCTGAGCCACTTGGATAATGGAATTTCGCAGGCAGACGCCATTGTGGCAAGCAAGGATGTGAATGGCTATGTTGCGATTGAGAACTTAAATGGACTAGATGTTCGTCTCCAATCTGTCGCTTATCTGAGTACCGTGTTCCTGGATGACGTGCCTGCTGGCAATACAGTTCCTATTACATTCACTTGGAGACGCAACAGTCAAAAAGAGCCTGTCTTTGACGCCCAAGGGAACCCGGTAATGAGCGGTACACCCCCACGTCAGAAGAAGCAGTTCCTTCCTGTACAGCATGTAATCAATGCGTCCTTGCAAAAGCAAAGGCCTTGAGTCGAAGGGAAATGATCGTGAAGACACTTGCTGCCATTCTGTTATCGCTGGTTTCGGTCAGCGCATTTGCCGACGTCACCACTGAACTGTTTTGCTTCACTTCTGCGGGCAAGAAGCCGATTCGTTTCGAGATGCGCTTGTATTTTGACACTGACACCAAATGGAGCGCTGGATCAGTTAAGTACGCAAAGGCCAACTCTTATATACCTATAGTTCAAAAGGATTTTAAGTCTGAAGCAAGCGGCCGAGATCGACCAAATGAGACCACTGCATCGTGGGTGGAGATATCCAATGGGGCCGTGACGGGTGTCTACGAAATGGATTGGCAAGGAGCTGTCATTAATTCCATGACATACGTCAATGCTGCAAGCGGCAAGAAATTTGCCTTTCTTGCGGATACCGGGATCGAGTCGTCTCTTTCAAAAGGGTGCCAGTGGGACAAATGAGCGCCGGATTGCCACGGCGGTCGCGAATTACGTCGTGAAGTGCTGTCGTTACTGAGATGCTCCAGGCGTCTTGAACTATCTGGAATCACTGTCCGTCACGTTCGCTCTGGATGCCCTCTCGCACATCGGCAAACGAGTGGCGTTCAATCGATGAGCCGCTTCACCTTTCAATGGTCAGCGACCTCTTAATTTTGTGCGCATGGGTTGGCCCTTGTATCTACAAGGAGCTGACCATGTCCTCTTTTCGTATACCTGTTACCGGGGGACTTCATGGGTCCGGTCTACGTTCTCTAGGATCAGCAAGGCGGAATGCTTCCTCAGCCTGATCCGTTGAGCCAACCCGTTGCCGTGCCAGACAACGGTGTTGTCAAGCTCGCGGGCAGCGTCTCTGAACTGCTTCGCGACTCTGAGTCAGCGATGCGACCTGAGGCAATGGTGCTCGTCGGCAAGGACGGATCACGCGGAATGCTCAAGATCTTCGCCGAGCCACATCGAAGCGACGATGGGAACTCGCTTTAGGAGGCCTACGTGGATGATCACGACGAATTGCACGGGTTCGAGGTTCATAACCTGGGCGATTGAGGCGGCGAGAAGCCGCAAAGGCGATTTCACTTCCTGTCTGACGCTCTGATGGCGGAGTGCATGGTTTTCAACGAGGGGGCAGCAGCCACCAGGGCTTCGTTTCGAATCCGGCGAAGATTCGTTCTTGTGAGGAGGGCATCGCCTCGGCTGGGGTGCCTGCGTGCAGCCGGTTCCTCGCTGTCGCTCCCCCTGGCATCGTCGCTGGCCTGCCCATATGGCTATGGGAATCGCCTTCTTCGCGGCTTTACGAATCTATCGATGGGTTTGTCTCCGAAGCCAACACGCGTGCATTGAAAAGGAGTCAGATTCCTCTGTCCGCCGCGGGATCATCCGTCAGGTAGTCGTTTCTGCCCCGAGGTCTGCGGCAGTTTTGACTCACGGGCTGAGGTGGCAAGGCGGTGCGCACTACGGCCGTCGACCCCAAATCACCCTGTCCGCTGGACCGAGTCAACCGCAGTTGCCTGCCGAGAGCCACCCAACCAGTTGTGCGTCTCGGCCTTCACAAGTGTCGCGGCAGACCGCGTTCGCCACAATCTGAAGAAAGCTGCATGATTCGGTTCAATTGCTTGATAGTCGCGGGCATCCTTGCCTGCAGTTATGGCGATGCGCGTTCTGACGGTACGCCCACGGCTTGTGGAAACCCAACCGCCAGCGGATCAGGACTTCGGACAACGAGTTGCACCGTCGAACAGGGAGTGTTGGTCGTTCATCTCACTGGCGCAGAACCGTTATCCCCTTACGCTTCTGAGTTTGACAAACGATCCGTTGTTTTCGCCATTGGAACTGATTCGAAGTCGGTCACGTCGGTGGCGGGTATTCGTGAAGATCGGCAGGGCCCGTCAGTGCAAGCCGGTTTGACAACGCCACCGGAGGTCGACCAGGTCGCACGGCGCAGCCCCTCCAAGTCGTTCAAACATCGGCAATGGGTTGTCGCGTCGGAGCGAATTCAGTATGCGGCTCAGGGCGGAGCTCCAGGATTTGTGTTTGACTGCGCGACCGCAATTCGAAGAGATCGGCAAAAGGCGGTTGCAGTCGCAGAGTGCTTCCTCGTCGAAGAGCGCCCGCGCTACCTACGAACACTCGACTCCGCAAAGTAGATTGGGCGGCACGGCATTTGACGCTTGCTGCTGACCAGGCCTTGCCAGCACAGGACCGTCCGGCACTCACGTCGCTGAACTGACCGGACTGTGTGAGCGCACCTTGATCGCCTGTCCACCCCTGATGGGTCCGGAAGTGAGTGTCGCCTGTCGTTCGGGGTCGTCGACTGGCTCGGCCGCAGTGAACTGACGCTTCGCGTGACTGTGCGAAAACAGAGCGGGCCTGCCGCCATGCGTGCCGAGTCGGCGCCAATAGCCTGTCTGCGAACGCAAACCTACGAGTTGGAGCGGCTGCGACGCAGGGTGCTTGTCGCAGTGTTCGCCCAGGTCGCGTATCGCGTGTCCGTCTGCGGGAGCCATCTGCGTCGTCGCTGCAGCGGCCAGACTCGCTCGACCTGCAGAACATACGCCCCTCACTCGTGGCATGGCTAGGGTTTGACCCCGCTATCAAACGTGTACCAGTTCTCTACATTCCGCTCGCTGACCGAGAGCCGGGAGTGCTTGTCAGCCGAAGTGAATTCCGCAGTGCAGGTTCCCGCAGAACGCGTGAGCCACAGCAGGGAGAAATCGAATCGACGCGAGCACTTCAACGCCGCTTCTTGCCGTCACCGACGTGACGGTTCGTTTCGGCGGTATCACGGCCCTGGACAAGATCTCGTTTGCTGTTCATGGCGGCAAGATCGTGGGGCTCATCGGCCCCAACGGCGCGGGCAAGACGACGCTGTTCAACTGCCTGTCGCGCCTCTATGAGTTCAGCGAGGGGCGCATCGATTTCGAAGGGCGCCCGCTGACCGACACACCGCCGCACGGCATCGCCGCGTTGGGCATCGGCCGCACGTTCCAGAACCTCGCGCTGTTTCGCACCATGAGCGTGCGACAGAACATCCTGCTGGGCGGGCACAGCCGCACGAGCACCGGCTATCTCGCCAACGCGTTCCGGCTGCCGCAGGTGCGGCGCGAGGAGCAGGCGCTGGGCGAGCGCGTTCAGCAGGTGATCGAATTGCTCGATCTCGGTCCTGCAGCCGAGACGCCAGTGGCCGATCTTCCGTTCGGTACGCAAAAACGTGTGGAACTGGCGCGTGCCCTGATCACGCAGCCCAAGTTGCTGCTGCTCGACGAGCCGGCCGGCGGTCTCAACCATGAGGAGGTGGCGGCATTGATGGATCTGCTGCGCCACATTCGCGACCAGTTGAAGCTGACCATCCTGCTGGTGGAGCACCACATGAATCTGGTGATGCGCATCTCCGATCAAGTCGTGGCGCTCAACTTCGGTCGGAAGATCGCTGACGGCACACCGGCCGAGGTACAGAGCAATGCAGAGGTGATCAAGGCCTATTTGGGGACTGAAGCATGAGTGGCGCCGAAGTGCTTCTCCAGGTGCGCGACTTGCAGGCCGCCTACGGCCCCACCAAGGTGTTGCATGGTCTCGACTTCGACGTGAAGGCCGGCGGTATCACCACCATCCTTGGCGCCAACGGCGCAGGCAAGACCACCACGCTGCGTGCGGTGTGCGGCATGGTGAAGACGCAGGGCGAGGTGACCTTCGGCGGCGTTCGCATCGATGGCAAGGCCACCGAGAACATCGTGCGGCTCGGCGTGGCACATGTGCCCGATGGGCGAGGCACCTTCCTCAACTTCTCGGTCGAAGAGAACCTGCGCATCGGCGCCTACACGCGAAAGGACAAGACCGAAGTCGCCCGCGACTTCGAGCGCATGTTCAGCTACTTCCCGCGTTTGAAGGAGCGCCGCAAGCAGCAGGCGGGCACGCTCTCTGGGGGCGAGCAGCAGATGCTGGCCGTGTCGCGCGCCTTGATGCTGCGCCCGCGCCTGCTGTTGCTCGACGAGCCTTCGTTCGGCCTAGCGCCGTTGGTGGTGCAAGAGCTGTTCGAGATCTTCAAGTCGATCAATCAGGCCGACCGCATCAGCATGCTGCTGGTGGAGCAGAACGCCTCGCTCGCGCTCAAGCTGGCCGACCACGCATACCTGCTCGAGACCGGCAGGGTGGTGATCTCCGGCAGTTCCGAATCGATCCGCAATGACGAATCGATCCGCCGCTCTTACCTCGGCTACTAAAGGCAGGACAAGGCATGGACCTTCTGATCCATCAGGTGCTCTCCGGCCTGGCCACGGGCGGCATCTACGCCAGCATGGCGCTCGCGCTGGTGATGATCTACCAGGCCACGCATGAGATCAATTTCGCGCAGGGCGAGATGGCGATGTTCGCTACCTACCTGGCGTGGGCGCTGCTCCAGGCCGGGTTCCCGTACTGGGTGGCCTTCGTGCTCACCACGGTGATTGCGTTTGTGGCGGGCGTGGCAATCGAGCGCATCATCATCCGCCCGGTGGAGAACGCGCCAGTGCTTTCGGTCGTGACCGTCTTCATCGGCCTGCTGGTGATCTTCAACAGCATTGCCGGCTGGATCTTCGGCCACACGATCAAGCCGTTCGAGAGCCCGTTCCCCGAGCAGCCGTTCTTCGGCAACCGGTTCATGTCGTCGCACGAGATCGGCTCGATGGGCATCACGCTGGTGTTGCTCGCGCTGTTGTTCGCCTTCTTTCGCTTCACGCCGCTCGGCCTGGCCATGCGCTCAGCGGCTCAGAACCCGGTCTCGGCGCGGCTCGTCGGCGTTCGCGTCGGTTGGATGCTCGCGCTCGGCTGGGGGCTGGCCGCGGCCATCGGTGCGATTGCCGGGATGATGGTGGCACCCGTGGTGTTCCTCGAGCCCAACATGATGGGCGGCGTGTTGCTCTATGCGTTTGCGGGTGCGCTGCTCGGTGGCATCGAGAACCCCTGGGGCGCTGTGATCGGCGGCTTCATCGTCGGCGTGCTCGAAAACGTGGTGGGCGTGTACCTGGGCACCGAGCTCAAGCACACCGTCGCGTTGGTGTTGATCGTGGCCGTGCTGGTGATCAAGCCTTCGGGCCTGTTCGGCAAGGTCCATGTGTCGCGGGTCTGACAAGGTGAACGACATGAGCAACACCAGCCCCAACCCCGCCGGCCACAAGCCCGCGTTGAGCCGCAACCAACTGATCGGCCTGGCGGCCTTGCTGGCGGTAGCGGTCGTGGTGCCGCTCTTCATCCCCAACTACCGCGTGTTCCAGCTCGCACTGGCGCTGTGCTACGCCATCGCGATCCTCGGGCTCAACATGCTGATGGGCTTCAACGGGCAGATCTCGCTCGGGCACGGGGCTTTCTATGCCATCGGGGCCTACGTCGCTGCGATCCTGATGGACAAGGCTGGCATGCCGTACTGGGCCACGATTCCCATCGCGGGCCTGGTGTGTCTGCTTGCGGGGTTCTTGTTCGGCCTGCCTGCGCTGCGGCTCGAAGGCCTGTACCTTGCCATCGCCACGCTCGCGCTCGGCATCGCCATGCCTCAGATCCTGAAGCACAAGGCACTCGAGCACTGGACGGGGGGTTCTCAAGGTCTGGTGATCATCAAGCCCGATGCGCCGGAGTGGACCGGCCTGTCGCAGGACCGCTGGCTGTACTACTTCATTCTGGTGTGGACGGTGCTGCTCTTCTTCATCGGCTGGAACCTGTTGCGAGGGCGGATCGGCCGCGCGATGGTGGCCCTGCGTGATCAACCGATTGCCGCGCGTGCGATGGGGGTCAATGCCTCGTTGTACAAGTCGCTCACCTTTGGCATGTCGGCCATGTACACCGGGATCGCCGGTGCACTGGGTGCGATCGCGGTGCAGTTCGTGGCGCCCGATTCCTTTGGCATCTTTTTGTCGTTCACGCTCTTCATCGGCGTGGTGATCGGCGGGTTGGCTTCGATCTCGGGTGCGATCTATGGCGCCTTGTTCATTCAGTTCATCCCGAACGTGGCGGATCAGATCAGCAAGTCGGCGCCGTGGGCCATCTACGGCGTGTTCCTCATCGTCTTCATGTACGTGATGCCCACAGGTGTGGCGGGCTTCTTCAGGCTCGTGCGGGCTCGGTTTCTACGAGGGCGGGTAACTCAGTAGTCCCTCATCGCGGTCTGGTGCGTTGATGCTTGGCGCACCAGGCGCTTTCCGTGTCTCTGGTTGATAGTTCGAAAGGAAGCGACATGACATCGAGAACCTTGAACCTAGTGCAATGGGTGGCAGCGTCTGCGTCACTGGCTTTCAGTGTGGGCGCGATGGCGGCTGGCAAATACGGCCCGGGTGCATCGGACACCGAGATCAAGATCGGGCAGACCATGCCCTACAGCGGCCCCGCATCGGCGTACGGCACGATCGGCAAGTTGCATCAGGCCTACTTCAAGATGGTCAATGAGCAGGGCGGCATCAACGGCCGCAAGGTGAACCTGATCAGCCTCGACGACGGCTACAGCCCGCCCAAGACGGTGGAGCAGATCAGAAAGCTCGTCGAGCAAGAGGAGGTGCTTGCCACCTTCAATACGCTGGGCACTGCGCCCAACAGCGCGATCCACAAGTACATGAACGCGAAGAAGGTGCCACACCTCTTCTTGTCCACGGGCGCCACCAAGTGGGCCGACCCGAAGAACTACCCCTGGACCATTGGCTGGAACATCGCCTACCAGTCCGAAGGCATGATCTACGCGAAGTGGCTGATGAAGAACAAGCCCAACGCCAAGATCGCGATCCTTTACCAGAACGACGACTACGGCAAAGACGTTCTCAAGGGCGTGAAGGACGGCCTGGGCGCCAAGGCCGCGTCGATGATCGTGAAGGAGGCCACTTACGAGGTGTCCGACCCGACCGTCGATTCACAGGTGCTCACGCTGCAAGCGTCGGGCGCCGACACCTTCATCAACATCGCCACGCCCAAGTTCTCGGCGCAGGCGATCCGCAAGGCGTTCGATTCGGGCTGGAAGCCGCTGCACATCGTGAACAACGTGGGCGCGTCGGTCGGGTCGGTGCTCACGCCGGCCGGCTTGGACAAGTCCAAGGACCTCATCACGCTGCAGTACTACAAGGACCCGAACGACCCGCAGTGGAAGGATGACCCGGCGATGCTCGAGTGGCGCGCCTTCATGGGCCGCTACTACCGTGATGGCGACCCCAAGGACGCCAGCAACATGTACGCCTATCTCACCGCGCAGACCCTGCACCAGGTGCTCAAGCAATGCGGAAACGACCTCACCCGCGAGAACCTGATGAAGCAGGCCGCCAACTTGAAGAACTTCAAGATGCCGCTGCTGCTGCCGGGCATGTCGGTCAACACGTCGCCGACCGACTACTTCCTGATGGAGCAAGGCCAGTTGGCCAAGTTCAACGGGACGCAGTGGCTGCTGTTCGGAGAATTGATCGGGACGAACGACTGAAGTCGGCTCACTCCTGAGAACGCCGGGGCCGCCGCGAGGCGGCCCCTTTCTTTGGCTCAAGCGAATCGGCACCGATGGCGATAGAACGAAGCACTCTCCAGGTCGATGGCGTCGACGTTCACATTGAAGGCCAGGGCGACGAGACCGTGGTGATGATCCACGGCTGGCCCGACACATGGCGCCTGTGGGACGCGCAGGTGGCCGCGCTGGCGCCAACGCGCCGCTGCGTGCGCTTCACCGTGCCCGGCTTTGACATCACGCAGCCCGAGCGCCGCGGCCTGCCGCTCGACGCGATGGTGGCGTTCTTCGCGCGTGTGGTCGACGCCGTCTCGCCAGATCGCCCGGTGGTGCTGATGCTGCACGACTGGGGCTGCGTGTTCGGCCTGCAGTACGCGCTGCGCCATGCGTCGCGGGTCTCGCGCGTGGTGGCGGTTGACGTGGGCGACAGCGGTTCGCCGCAGGTCAAGGAGTCGCAGACCTTGCAGCAGCGCTGGCGCGTCGCTCACTACCAGTTGAAGCTCGCGCTGGCCTGGCATGTGGGCGGAACGTGGGGCGATCGCATGACACGCGAGATGGCCGCGCTGCAGCGCGTGCCGGGTGACGCGGCGACCGTGTGCGCCTCGATGAACTACCCGTACGCGATGCGCTGGTTCGGAGCACTCGGCGGCTTGCGCCACACCCTCCCGGCCCGGCCGGCGTGGCCCACGCTCTTCATCTGGGGCACGCGCAAGACCATGATGTTCCACTCGCCGCAGTGGATTGCCGCGCTGGAGGCGCGGCCCGATTGCCGCATCGTCGGCATCGATGCGGGCCACTGGATGATGGTGACCCGCGCCGCGGAGTTCAACGCGGCGATGCTCGATTGGCTGGATGAGCCGCAGCCCGCTCAGTAGCTCGCGTTCAGCGTCACCAGGAAGTTGCGCGGCCGGCCATAGGCTTCGGCCGCGCTGTTCCAGTACCAGCTGGTGCCGATGTTCGAGTAGTAGACCTCGTCGAAAACGTTGTTGACGTCGAGCTTGACGCTGAGGTTCTTCGTCATGCGGTAGCTGGCCGTGAGGTCGACGACGCCGCGTGCGTCCTGCTGATTGCGAACGATCTCGCCCGCCTGGTTGTCGCCGTCGTAGTAGATCTTGCTTTGCCACTCGACCCGCGCGCCGAGCGTCAACTTCTCCCAGGCCCCAGGCAAGGTGTACTGGGTGCTCAGCTTGAACAGCGTCATCGGGTCGAGGGTGCTCACCCGCTGCCCCACCATGGCTGGATCGGGGTCTTCGCGGTAGCGTGATTCGGAGTAGGTGATGCCAGCGCCGATCTGCCAGCTGGGCGTGAGCGCACCCTGCAGCTCGACGTCGACCCCCTCGGTGCGCACCAGGCCGGCGGGCGCGAAGCAGGCAGGCTTGGGGCAGCCGGTTTGGTCCTCGACGTAGATGGGCCGGTTGTTCTCTTCGATGCGGAAGAGCGCAATGCTTGCGTTCAGCGCGCCCTGCAGGTACTCGCCCTTCATGCCGATCTCGTAGTTCTTGCCGGTCTTGGGCGGGAGGTAGCTGCCGCTCATGTCGTACAGGTTCTGCGGCTGGAACACGTCGGTATAGCTCGCGTAGGCCGAGTGCTGCTGGGCGAACTTCCATGTCAGCGCGAGGTACTTCGTGAGGTTCGCATCGACGGTGAAGGGCTCGGGGTCGGCGATGGCCTCGCGGTCGTACCAGTCGAGGCGCAGGCCCAGGATCGCGTCCAGCGAATCCGCGACGTTGAACTTGCCGACGGTGTACAGGCTGTCTTGCCGGTAGCTGCCCTGGTCTTCGGTGAGCCAGGGGCTGGTGCTGCTGGTGTCGGGCTGAGGCAGGACGTGGTTCCAGTTGCGCAGGTCGATGCCGCTGCTCAGCGGCGCGTCCCAGCCCTGCCACCATTCGTTGAGGTGCGAGTCCTGGCGGTTGAGCGTGGCGCCGAGCGCGAGATCGTGCTTGCGGCCGAACCACGAGACGGGGCCGGTCACCTTGAGGTCGACCGCCTTCTGCACGCGGGCCACGTCGCCCGCCCACCACGCATGCCCCCAGCCGCCGACATCGGGCGTGGGGATCAGCCAGGTCGAACGCATGCCGTAGCGGCGGTCTTCGTAGATGCCATTGAGGCTCAGGTTCCAGCCGCCGCCGAAGTCGTGCTCCAGGCTCGCGTAGAAGGTGTCGACGTTGGCCATGTTGTACTCCCAGTCGGCGCCGGCGTAGGTTGAACGCGGGAGGTCGAGGTGGGTGAACTCGTAGCTCGTGGGCATGCTGCCCCAGGCCATGCGCTTGTTCGAGTACAGGTGCGAGTAGCCAATGTTGAGCGTGGTGCGCTCGGTCAGGTCGAAGTCGACCGTGCCGTAGATCAGGCGTTTGTCGTCGACGGCCAGGTCGTAGTAATCGCCGGCATCCTGTGCAAAGCCGACGAGGCGGGCGCGCATGCGGCCGTCTTCCGACACGGTGCCGCTCACGTCGGCCGTCACCATGTAGTGGTCCCAGCTGCCGGCGCTGGCGGAGCCCTTGAACTGTGGGGTGCTCGTGGGCCGCTTGCGGATCATGTTGATGGCGGCCGAGGGGTTGCCTGCGCCCTGCATTAAACCGGTGGCGCCGCGCACCACCTCCACGCGGTCTTGCATGGCCAGGGCGCCGAGCGCGTCGCCGGTGTAGGCGTCGTACAGAGTGGACAAGCCGTCCTGGCTCACGCTTTCGACCACGTAGCCGCGCGACATCAGCTCCGGCCGCACGCCCACGATCCACAAGCCCGGTGTGGCCTTGGCGATGTCGACCAGGTCGACGATGTTGTCGGCCTCGATGCGGTCGCTGGTGAGCACGGTCACCGACTGCGGCGTCTCTCGCATGGAGAGCGGCAGGTGCGTGGCGCTGGACATGGATCGCGTGGTGAAGGAGCCGCTGCCCTCGGTGGTCGGGTCGCGCTCGGTGGTTGCCGTCACCCGGACGGGTGCGAGCGTGGCGTCAGCGCCGCTGGGCGCGGGGCGGATCGTCACTTCGTTGCCTTGGATGTCGGCCACCAGGCCGCTCCCGCTCAGCAACTGGTCGAGTGCCTGGCGTGGCGTGAACTGGCCCGAGACGGCGGGGGCCGTCTTGCCGGTCACGAGCGCCTGCTGCACCGCGAGCTGCGTGCGCGTCTGGCGCGCCCAGGCGTTGAGCGCCTCGCCAAGTGGCTGCGCGGGGATGCTGATGGCGATGGGGGCTTCACTTTGTGCCCACGCGCTGGGCAGCGAGAAGACGAGAGGGAGGGCGAGGGACAGCGCGAGAACCAGCGGTGCCGGCCGCAGAACGAGGCGGTTCATGGAAACTCCGAACAAGATGGGAATGATTCTTGTTCGTGTAGACGCGGTGGCTTCCGAGTTACCGGATGCCCCGGGCAAACTTTCTGTTCGAAGCCCTCAATCCGCGGGGTGCAAGGCTACGCCGCTCCCGTCGGGCGCGAGGCGGATGGGCAAGGCTCGCGTCAACAGCCGGCGCGTGGCGGGAGCGTTGCGCGGGTCGAAGGTGCCGCTCAGGCGCAATTGGGCAACGGCCGGGTCGACGGATGTGATGCCGAGCGCGCCATAGCGCTCCATTTCGGCCACGGCCTGGGCGAGCGGCACGTCGCTGAAGCTCAGGGGCAGGCTGCGCCACGGCGCGATGCCGTCGGCGCTCACCGTGCGGTGCTGCGCCTGCTGCGCGGCAGCGTCGAACGCCAGGGCTTGCATGGCGCTCAGCTCGAAGACCTGCGGCCAGCCAACGCCCGACGGCTGGTGCGAGACCTTCACCCGGCCTTCTTCGACCGCCACCTCCACGCCTTCGCGGCCGGGCACGCCAGGCGTCAGCCGCACCGCGAACCGGGTGCCGACGACGGTGATGCGCACATCGCCTGCCGTGACATGGAAGGGGCGCTGCGCATCTTTCGCCACGTTGAACACGGCTTGGCCTTCGGCGAGCCTCACCTCGCGCCGCCGCCTATAGAAGGTGGCGTTCAGCGTGGTGGCGGTGTCCAGGCGCAGCGTGGAGCCATCGGGCAGGGTCAGGGTCGCCATCTCACCCTTGGTCGTGTGAAAGGCGTTCTCGTACACCGGTTGGGCCTGCAGGTGCTGCCACCCGAGCCAGCCAGAGGTGACAGCCACGGCGGCCACGCCGGCGAGCGCCAGGCCCTGCGTGATCCAGCGCCGACGTTGCGGCAGCGCTGGGGCCTGCGCGCGGCGCCGGTCGTCGTCGACCAGGGCGCGCAGCCGTTGTGCCGAGGCCCGCGGCATGTCGTCGATCAAGCGCCAGTCGGCTTCCCACCGCGTGTACATCGGCTGGTGCCCGGGCTGGGCCAGCCAGAGCTGGAACTCGGCTTCGTCGTCGCTGGTCCACCGCGGGTTGCCGCGGCGCACGAACCACGCGACCAGTTCCTGGCGCGCGAGTGTGGTGTCGTCAGGCTGGGCGGTGGGCGTCATGGCGGAGCGGCGAACTCATTGAAGCTGTAGACGCACGAGAAGCATGGTTGCCGGATGCGCGGCCTATTGGGCACTGCCTGATGGGCGGCGGCTGCGCGGACGCGAGGGCGGGGCGCCGTCCAGCATTTGCAGGCAACGCAGGCAGGCGTCCATCGCGATCTCGAGGTGCGTCTCGACCGTCTTCACGCTCACCCCCATCTTCTCGGCCACCTCGCCGCGGCTCAGCCCGTCGAGCTTGTAGAGCACGAAGGCTTCGCGTGGGCGCGGGGGCAGGGCCGCGACGGCCTCCTCGATGGCGGCGAGCCGCTGGCGGCCGGCGAAGATCGCATCGGGCTCGTCGGAGGGCGAGCCGTGCACGGTGTCTGACTCGTGTGCATCACCGGCTTCTTCCACATGCGCGCGCACGCTGCTGCGGCGGTAGTGGTCGGTGACGAGGTTGCGCGCGGTGGTGTAGAGCAATGCCCGGGGTTCGGCCACCGTCTTGTTCTCTGGAGCGGCCGCGTACAGGCGCGCATAGCTCTCCTGCGCAAGATCGGCGGCCAACTCGCGGTCGCCCACCTTGCGTGCGAGAAAGTTCAGTAGCTCGCGGTAATAGCGCTCGAACACGGAGGCACCACGCCGGGAGGGGCCGCCGGAACGCGTGCGTTCCGGTCAGCCCGATCACTCGGCGAACAACTTGCTCAGAAGGTGGTGACCAGTGCCAGAGACAGGTTGCGCGCTTCGCCAGGGTTGCCCGCACCCCAGCCACCGCTGGCCCAGTACTTCTCGTTCAGCAGGTTGTTGATGTTGACGTGCAGCGTGCAATCCTGCGCCAGCAGGGGGAAGTCGTAGCTGAGACCCGCGTTGACCACATGCCGGCTCGGCACCTTCAGCAGGTTGTCGTCGGCGACGTAGCTGCTGCCGAAGTAGCGCCAATTGCCGTGCAGCTTCAGGCCCGTGAGCATGGGCACCTTGTAGGTGGTGTTGGCGACCACCTGCCATTCAGGTGCGTTGGAGGGGCGGTTGCCCAGAAGCGACTCGTTCTCGGGCGAGACGCGGTCGATCTTCGCGTTGAGGTAGGTCGCTCCTCCACCCACTTCGAGATTGCGTGTCACCCGGACGTTGGTTTCCAGTTCGACGCCGCGGTAGATCACCCGGCCGTCCTGGGTGAGGTAGCGCAGGCCGTCTCGCAGCTCATCGATCTGGTTGGCGCGGTCGATCTGGAACAAGGCCGCGGTGAAATCGACACGCTCGCCGGCCAGCTTGAAGCCCAGCTCGCCCTGGCGCGACACGGTGGCACCGAGGACGTCGCCTGCGTTGGCGTACGGCGGGCCGACGCGGGTGCCCGGCTCCATGGCTTCGACATAGCTGCCGTAGATGCTGGCGTTTGCATGTGGCTTGTAGATCAAAGCCAGCGTCGGGCTCGTCGCGCCGACCTGGTAGCCGAAGGTGTCAGGGTCGTCGTCCAGGTCTTCCTGGTCGTACTTCGTGTAGCGCAGGCCGACGATCGCCTGCCAATGCGGGCCGAAATGCAGCGTGTCGCTGGCAAAGGCGTAGGTCTGGTTGACCTCGCTGCTCACGGGCTGCAGCGAATAGTCGAACGGGCGAGACTCGAGATAGGGTTGGGCGACATAGAGGTTGCCGGTGAAGTCGCCGCCGTTGAAACGGAAGTCGGACGTCCATCGGTCGGTTGCCCGCTGCAGCCCCACGCCGGTGACGAGTTCGTGGCGCACGGGGCCGGTATCGAGCTTGCCGCTCACCATGGCCTGTGTGTAGAGATTGTCGAGACGGCCGCCGAAGGCGTAGATCGTGCCGTCGTAGTCGCCCTCGCGGTTCAGGATGTTGGCGAACGACTTGCTCGACTGGTGGTCCTTGCGGGTGAAGCCCAGCTGATAGCGCAGTGCCCAGTCGGGTGCGAACTCCCAGCGCAGGCTGGTGGACGCCATCATGGTCTTGGTCTTGTAGTACGAGTTGTCGATGTTGAAGTTGTCGTAGTCGTAGCTCACGTCGGGCAGCACGCCGCCGCTGCCGACCACGTCGTAGCTGGAGAGATAGAACTGGAAGGGCTCGCCGGTGTTCTTGCTGTCTTCGTAGAGAAACGTCGTTTCCCATTTCACGGTGGCGCCGAAACTCTTGTCGAGCGCAAGCGATGCCACGGTGCGGTCGATCTCGGCCGCGTTGTACGCGGTGCCCTGTTCGGTGGCGAGGTTGGCTCGCAGGCCGAACGACTCGCCGAACCGATGGCTCGTGTCCACCTGCGCCTGATAGAGCCTGGGGTTGCGGTAGCCGACCGTGACGGTCGTCTCGGGTGCAGCGAGTGGCCGCTTGAGGGTGTAGCTGAGTGCTCCGCCGGGTTCGCCGAAGCCGTACATGAAGCCGGCCAGCCCCTTGAGCGCGGTCACGCTTTCGACCGCCTCGACGGGGAAGTCGCCGCCCCAGTACAGCAGCATCGGCACCTCGTCGACGTACATGCTGCGCACGCCCAGGCCGCGGATCTGCGTGCCCCACCAGTCGGTCGAATACGAGTTGGAAGGTGTGTAGACCGAAGCGTCGTTCGCGAAGATCTGGCCGATGGAGCGGGCGCCGCGGGCCGTGATGTCTTCCTGGGTCACGATGCTGATGGAGAAGGGCGTGTCGATCACCTTCTTCTCGCCCAGCGCGCCGGTCGTGCTGTCCTTGCGCAGGTAGTCCATGGTGGAGTCGGACGCGCCCTTCACCTTGACGGCCGGCAGGGTGGCCTCGGTGCTTGTTGCGGGCGGCGTGGGCGCCACCGGTGCTGCGGGTGTCTCGCTCGGCGCTGCCTGCCCCATGGCCGCGGGGACGGCGAGGGCGAGCATCACGGCGACGGCCGTTGGGGTGAGGCGTGGGCCGAAGGGCGGGCGGTTCTTCATGGGGACTCTCGGAATAATGCAAATGCGAATGATTCGCATCATATTCGACGAAAGGCCGACGCCCGCGAGAACAGCTGGCTCAGCGTGGTTCGGTGTCGCGCCGAGGCATCTCTGCCGCGGGCGCCGCGTGCACGAAGTCGGCCACGTCGTCGAGCACGGTCGACATCCAGCGCAATGACCACGCCATCGATGCGACCAGCGTCACGTGGTTCACGCCGTCGTAGAGCTTCATCTGCACCGGCGCACCGGCGGCTTTCATGCGCTCGGCCATCTGCACGGTGTTGCGTATCGGGTCGACGAGGTGATCGTCGCTGGCAGCCCCGAGGAAGGCGCGCGGCGCGTCACGCCGCACGTAGTCGATGGGCTGCGTGCCGGGCGGGTAGTTGGGGTGGTGGAAGACGACTTGCGCCTGCGGGTTCGTGATGGGCAGGAACTCGTACGGCCCGGCCAACCCGATCCAGCCGGCGAGCGATGCCGGCGACTGGCCCTGGGCCTTGAGCCAGCGGTCGTCGAGCGCCAGCATCGCGGCGTTGTAGGCGCCGGCGCTGTGGCCCATCACGTACACGCGCTGCGGGTTGCCGCCCAGCTTCGAGGCTTCGCGCAGCGCATGGCTCGTGGCCATCGCGCTGTCTTGCAGGAAGGCGGGGTAGCGCACTTCGGGGTACAGCCGGTAGTCGGCGATCAGCGCCAGCACGCCGCGCGAGGCCAGCGCCTCGCCGGCGAAGGTGTACTCGCCACGGTTGCCCCAGTGCCACGAGCCGCCGTAGAAGAACACCACCACCGGCCAGCCGCCGGGTGGCGCCGGGGTGACGGGCCGGTAGATGTCGAGTTGTTGTCGAGGGTTGGGGCCGTAGCTCACGCCGTCGGTGGCGACGAAGGTCGACGACGGCTTGAGCTTGTTGAGGCCAGACGAGCAAGCGGCGAGCGCGACGCTCAGAACGACAAGCGCGATTCGCCGGCCCGCGTGCATGCGCTCAGGCGGCGAGGCGAGCGCGGTGCCGCGCAATCTGCGCGCGCACCTGGGCCGGCGCCGTGCCGCCCAGCACGTTGCGCGCGTTGAGCGAGCCGTGCAGGCTCAGCACGCCGAACACGTCGTCGCCGATGGCAGCGTTGAAGCCTTGCAGCGTGGCCAGCGGCAGCTCGCTCAAGTCCTTGCCCGCCGCGATGGCGGTCTTGACGGCATGCGCCACCACCTCGTGCGCGTCGCGGAAGGGCAGGCCCTTCTTCACCAGGTAGTCGGCGAGGTCGGTGGCCGTGGCGTAGCCCTTGAGCGCCGCGCGTTCCATGGCCTGCGGCTTGACGATGATGCCCGCCACCATCTCGCTCATGATGCGCAGCGTGTCGCGCACGGTGTCGACGGTGTCGAACAGCGGCTCCTTGTCTTCCTGGTTGTCCTTGTTGTAGGTGAGGGGCTGGCCCTTCATCAGCGTGATCAGGCCCATCAGGTGGCCGACCACGCGGCCGCTCTTGCCACGCGCCAGCTCGGCGACATCGGGGTTGCGCTTCTGCGGCATGATCGACGAGCCGGTGCAGTAGCGGTCGGCCAGGTCGATGAAGCCGAAGTTCTGGCTCATCCACAGCACGATCTCCTCACTCAGGCGCGACACGTGCACCATGGTGATCGAGGCGAACGAAGCGAACTCGAGCGCGAAGTCGCGGTCGCTCACGGCATCGAGGCTGTTCTGGCAGACGCCCTCGAAACCCAGGGTTTTCGCGACGCGCTCGCGGTCCAGCGGGTAGCTGGTGCCGGCCAGTGCGGCCGCGCCCAGTGGCAATTGGTTCACGCGCTTGCGCACATCGGCCAAGCGCTCGGCGTCGCGGGCGAACATCTCCACATAGGCCAGCAGGTGGTGGGCAAAGCTCACCGGCTGCGCGACTTGCATGTGGGTGAAGCCGGGCAGGATGGTCTCGGCGTTGTTCTCGGCCACGCCCACGAGTGCGAGCTGCATGTCCTTGAGCAGCGGCAGCAGCGTGTCAATCTCGTCGCGCAGCCACAGGCGCACGTCGGTGGCCACCTGGTCGTTGCGCGAGCGGCCGGTGTGCAGGCGCTTGCCGGCGTCGCCCACCAGGGTGGTGAGGCGGGCCTCGATGTTGAGGTGCACGTCTTCGAGGTCGAGCTTCCATTCAAAGGCGCCGGATTCGATCTCCTGCGTGATCTGCGCCATGCCACGCTGGATGTCGGCCAGGTCTTGCGCGCTGATCACGCCTTGGGCGGCCAGCATGTCGGCATGGGCCAGGCTGCCGGCGATGTCAGCCTTCCACATGCGCTTGTCGAAGAACACGCTCGAGGTGTATCGCTTGACCAGTTCGCTCATCGGTTCGGAGAAGAGCGCAGACCAGGCTTGGGATTTCTTGTCGAGTTGGTTCGAGGACATGGGGAAAGACCGGAGGGTGTAACGCTTGGTAGGCCCGATTGCCGAGTAGCAGGACTTGGCGACAATTGAGTGACGCCGCCGCGCTTGCAGGCCCACGCAAGCAGAAGAAGACCGTTCGATTCTATGGCCGACGCCAGCCGACAAGACGCTTCCGCCAAGAGCCGCCGCCAAGGGCTGGCGGAGCTCACCCGTCCCGGCGCGCAGCCTCACTCCAGCAGCATCTTCGGGCCCACGGGTTTCGGCTTGGCCGATGACGTGAAGGCGCGTGCGCCGGGCTCCGGCTCTGCCTTCGATGTGTGCCATGTGGGCGTCGTGCTGCGTGCGCTGCTGTTTGTTCATGGTGTGCTGGCCGTCGGTGTCGTGTTCGCGGCGGGCGATGTGACTGGCTGGCTGACGCTCCTGGCCATCGGCTCCAGCATGGCCTTGCCGGGTGTGCTGCTGTGGCTGGTGGCGGCCTGCCTGCTCAAGCGCCAGCTTGCGGCCTTGGCGCCCGGTGGGCAGTGGGTGGCCGCGATAGGCCTGGGCGCCCTGGGTGGCGCTTTCGGCTGGGGCATGCAGGCGGCCGGTGGTCTGAACCTCTATGGGGGTGGCATGTCGTGGGTGGGGCCGGTGCTGGCGGGGGCAACGCTTGCAGCCTGCTTGTTCTACTGGCTCACGCTGCGCGCCCGCGCGCGCTTGCCGGCCGACACCACGGCGCGGTTGGCCGAGCTGCAATCGCGCATCCGCCCGCACTTCTTGTTCAATACGCTCAACACCGCCATCACGCTCGCGCGGCTCGACCCGGCGCGCACCGAGGGCCTGCTCGAAGACCTGGCCGAGCTGTTTCGCGTGGCGCTCACCGAGAGCGGCGAGTCGGTGAGCCTGGCCGATGAGGTCGAGCTCGCCAAGCGCTACCTGGCCATCGAGAAGGTGCGCTTCGGCGAGCGCTTGCAGGTGAGCTGGGAGCTCGACGACGATGCCGGCACCGCGCGCGTGCCGCCGCTGCTTCTGCAACCGCTCGTCGAGAACGCAGTGAGGCATGGCATCGAACCTGCCACCGATGGGGGCGTGGTCCGCATCCGCACACGCGTGAAGCACGCGCATGCGGTGGTGAGCATCGTCAACACCCTGCCGGGCCAGCCCTCGCGGCCGGGCAACGGGATCGCTCTTCGCAACGTGCGCGAGCGCCTGCGCTTGCTGCACGACGTGTCGGCGCAGTTCGAGGCCCGCCAGGATCGCGATGTGTTCCGCGTGCAGATCGTGGTGCCGTTGTGAGGCGTGACCGATGAGCGACCAACTGCGCGTACTGCTGGTAGACGACGAAGAGCTCGCGCGCCTGCGCCTGCGCGGTCTCGTGGGCGAGTGCGAATCGCCCAAGGCGCGTGTGGTGGGTGAAGCGGCCAACGCCGGCCAGGCCTTGTCGTGGATCGGCGCCAACGAGTGCGACCTGGTGCTGCTCGATATCCACATGCCCGGGCCCGATGGCACCCAGCTCGCCGCCCGATTGCGGCAGTTGCCGCTGCCGCCCGCGGTGGTGTTCGTCACGGCGCATGCCGAGCATGCCTTGCAGGCCTTCGAGCTCGAAGCCGTCGACTACCTCACCAAGCCCGTGCGCCGCGAGCGGCTGCAGGCAGCCTTGCAGCGCGTCGCGCAGCGCTTGGGTGGTGGCCGACCCGCAGCGCCACCGCCTGCGAGCGACGAGCCCGTGCTGCTCGTCAATGAACTCGGCCGCAAGGTGCGTGTGCCGTTGTCGGAGGTGCTGTACCTCAAGGCCGAACTCAAGTACGTGACCCTGCGCACCGCCACGAGCACCCATGTGCTCGACGATGCGCTCACCGACCTGGAGCAGCGGCTGGGCGATCGCTTCCTGCGCATCCATCGCAATGCGCTGGTGGCGCGCCGCGCCATGCGCTCACTCGAACGGCGGGTGCTGCCGGGCGACGGCGACGACGAAGCGGCCGAAGGCTGGGCCGTGCGCGTGGCGCCGGTCGATGAATGGCTGGTGGTGTCGCGCAGGCAAGTCGCTGCAGTCAAAGAAGCAATAGCCCAGGGAGGGGTGTGATGGAACAAGAGACGGAAGAACCGCGAACGCGGGCGCGATGGTTCGGCCTCGCGCTCATCGTGCTGGCCCTGGTCGGCGTGGCTTGGCAGGCCTGGACGTCCGGCTTCGGCGCCGAGCCGCCGCCCCATGCCATGCCGGCGGGCTCCGTGTCGCAGCCCAGCCTGCGCGAGATGTTCGATCGGATCGACCCGAGCCGGCTTGCAATCTCGATGGGCGCAGCCGCATCGGTCCCGCTCATGCAGATCAAGCCCGCGCTGGCGCCTGACGAAGCCGAGGTATGCGGCCTGGGTGCACGCAAGACCGACGACGCCGGCCAGCTGCAGGACATGACCCCCGTGGTCGATGCCGCCCGCGGCGCCCGTACCAAGGCGCTGGCCGCGCTGCTGCGCAGCCCCGATGAACAAGGCCGCGCGGCGGGCTTGCTGCTCATGGCGCTGAACGCCGAGGCCGGCGACGGCCCCGAGCCCATGCAGCAGGCGCACGCACGCGACGCTCTGGCCGGCATGGCCGTCGCCACGCAGTCGCCGGCGGTTTATGCCTGGGCCATGCGCGCATGCCAGAACGACCGCAGCGAAGGCAATTGCCAGTTGCTCAACGCCGACCAGTGGGCGCGGCTTGAACCGGGCAATGCCATGGCCTGGATGCAAGCCGGCGTCGACGCCCAGGCGCGGCTCGATCCTGCAGGCGTGGCCGAGGCCATGTATCGCGTCTCGCAGGCCAGCCGTGTCGACGCGCACTGGAACAACTTCACGAGCGCCGTGCTGGCCCGCTTGCCGGGCGACGTGACCCCGTTGGGCAAGGGAGCGCTCGCCGAAGAACTCGTGGGCATCGAGGGCGCTGTCGCTTCACCGCACCTCATCGCCAGCCAGTTCTGCACAGATGCCGACGTGCGCGACGCCAACCGCCGCCAGACCTGCTCCGCGGTGGCCGAGGTGTTCAAGTCACGCGGCACCACGCTCACCGACGTGGGCCTGGCCGCCTCGCTCGGCGAGCGTGTGGGTTGGCCGGCGGATCGCGTCGACGCCCTGCGCGACGAGCGCGACGCCGTGTTGCAGGTGTACCGGCAGCGCGCCGAGGCACCGCGCGAGCGCTGGAGTTGTGCAACGCTGGCCAAGAGCACGCGCGAGTTCGCCGAGATCGGCCAGCAGGGCGAAATGGCAGTGTTGCGTCGCTCGTTCACGGATCAGACCGAGCCCGCCGCTGCGCTTGCACGGCGCTATCGTGAGACGGCGGCCAAACAGGCTGCGAACGGGGCGAGTGCAGTGGCGACGTCGGTTCTCCCAAGTGGGGGCTGACTAGGTCGTTCCCTCCCCACGAGACATTGCCAACGGGGTGCTTGGATGAGAGACGCAGGCGAGGGCCAGCCGCGACACTTGGCTCACTGGCTGGGCCTTGTACTGATCGTGGTCGCCGTCGCAACTGTCGGCCGGCTGGCCTGGACATCGCTTGAGGCCGATCAGCCATCGTCCGTCAGTCCGAGGCGCCCAGCGATGCAGCGGGAGACCCCCAGTCATCCCGGTGATGAAGCTGCCGATTCCGCGCTCTCGGGTAGTAGGCAGGCATCCGCTGTGTCGGCTCAGGATGGTGCGAGCGTCTCGCTGCGGTCCGGCGAGGTCGAGGTTTGCGGCGTGGGGCGACTGAAGGTCGACGCGAACGGCGAGCCCGCGAATCCAGAGTTGTTGCAGATCCCGCTACAAGAGGCGCGCGAGCGCGTGCTGCGTGCCCTTGCCGGCAGCAGCGACGAGGACGAGCGTGCTGCGGGTTTCTACATTGAGGCAATGTCATCGCAGCAGGTGATGGCCGCGGCTGAAGCGGCTTCCCTGCCTGCACTCGTGAAGGTGGAAACGGGGGCCGTCGACTCCCTGGTCCGCATGGCAGTCAACACGCGCTCGCCGCAGGTCTACGCGCTTGCCATGAGCGCCTGTCAAAAGCGGCCCAAGGGGGTGTGCCAGATGCTGTCGGCCGGGCAGTGGGCGCGCCTGGACCCGACCAACGCGGCCCCATGGCTCTACGTGGCGCAGGAGGCTCACCACCAGCGCAATGAAGCGGGCGTGGCCGAGGCCGTCTACCGAGTGTCACGCGCCACCAACAATGACTCACGCACGCTTCCGGCCGTGCGAGCCGCGATGGCGCATCTGCCGCCTGGGCCCCCGGGCTTCGTGCACGTGATGCTGTCGACAGAGCTGTTGGCCATGAGCTTTGCAGCGTCCCCTCCGCTCCAAGCCCTTGTCCGGCATTGCGACAAGGCGCGCTTCGACGCGAACCGGCAGCAGCTGTGTTCGGGCGCCGCTGAGCTGATGGTTTCGAGCAATGGTTCGTTGATGGATCTGCACATCGGCATTCGCCTCGCGGAACGCGCAGCCTGGTCGGATGAGCGCCTGAAGGCGTTGCGCGATGAACGCGACGCCTTGCACGAACGCTCCGTGGTCGCCATGAAGGACGTCGGCGACTTCATGAGCTGCCGGGCGGCCGAAGCGCTGTCGAGCTACCTGGGCGAACTAACCCAACATGGCGGCGAGCTCGGCGCCCTGCGCCAGATGAACAGTCCCTCGCGAGCCGACGCGGTGACGCTCGCGCAGCGCTACCGCGAACGGAGCCCTGTATCGGCAGCGGCCGCGAGCGCTTCGGCTTCCGGGCCGAACGCGTACACGTCCATCCCCAGGCAACCGTAGGTCACGCCTTCGTGCAGGCGCAGGGGCGTGCTCTCGCGCCCGCCGGCGCCGGCGGCCACGAACCAGGGCAGAAGGTGCTCGTCGGTCGGGTGCATGTCGGCCGCGTTCGGTGCGAGGCTTCGGTAGTCGAAGAGGCTTTGCCAGTCGCGCGCGCCACTGCGATCGTTCACCCATAGGCGAAACGCCGCGCTTTCGGCGATCTCCGGCGCGTGGGTGTCGGCGCGGCCGCCGGCAAACACGCGGCGCAGGTTGTGCGTGATGCTGCCGGTGCCCATCACCAGCACGCCTTGCTCGCGCAGGCTCGCAAGCGCTTCGCCAAGTGCGAACTGCTGCGCGGGCGGCAGGTTGGGCACCCAGGCGAGCGGCAACACGGGGATGTCGGCCGCGGGGTACATGAAACGCAGCATGCTCCAGATGCCATGGTCGAGGCCGCCTTGGTCAAGGCGGTGCACCGGCCAGCCGGCGCGCGAGAGCAGGCCTTCGACCTGGGTGGCGAGTTCGGCGGCGCCCGGGGCGTCGTAGCGAAGCTGGTAGAGAGCGTCTGGGAAGCCGCCGAAGTCGTGCACGGTGGTGTGCTGCGCGGCGGCCAGCAGCACGGGCGCGCGTGCGGTGCTGTGGGCCGATATGGCGAGGATGGCGCGTGGACGGCCGAACGTGGCGTCAATGGCCGGGCCGAGCGTGCCCAGGAACGCTCCGGTGGCGCCGGGTTCCAGCGCCAGCATGGGCGAGCCGTGCGAGACGAAGAGGGCGGGCAAGGTGGTGGTGCTCATGCCTGCATTGCAGCACCGCACTTGCGAGCGTTGGTTCGGCAGATTTGCATGCAGTGTTCGTGAGCCTTGCTCGACGGCCCCTGATGCGCGGCGGTTCAGTTGCCGTCGACCACCGGGTTGCGCAGCACGCCCAGGCCTTGAAGTTCGATCTCGCACACGTCGCCGGCCTTCATCCAGATCGGTGGCTTGCGGGCCATTCCGACACCAGCCGGCGTGCCGGTGATGAGGATGTCGCCGGGTTGCAGCGTCATCGCCTCGGAGCACGCGGAAACCAGCGTGGCCACGTCGAAGATCATGTCGCGCGTGTTGCCGTCCTGCAGGGTCTCGCCGTTCAGTCGGCACTGGATCTGCAGGCCACTCGCACCGGGCGGCAGTTCGTCGGCCGTGACGAACTCGGGGCCGAAGGCGCCGGTGGCGTCGAAGTTCTTGCCCATCAGCCACTGGTGGGTGCGGAGCTGGTAGTCGCGGATCGAGCCGTCGTTGAAGAGCGAGTAGCCGGCCACGTGCTCCAGGGCGCGTTCTTTCGGGATGGCGCGACCGGCCTTGCCGATCACGGCGACCAGCTCGGCCTCGTAGTCGAATTGCACCGATACCCGCGGGCGCTGAAGCGCCTGACCGTGTGCCACCCACGACGACGGGTAGCGCTGGAACACGACCGGGTGCCTGGGGGCTTCGAAGTTGCTCTCGCTCGCGTGATCGCGGTAGTTCAGTCCGATGGCCAGGGCCTTGCCGGGGTTGAGCACGGGTGGCAGGTAGCGCAGCCCGGCGAGTGGCACGCGCGTGGCGGCGCCCGCAGCAGTGGTGCGCGCCGATTGCATGGCGCTGTCACCCAGGCGCAGCAGTTCGTCGAGCGTGGCGGGCAGGCCGAGGGCGGTGATGTCCACCAGTTCGTCGGGACCGGTGCGCACACCCAGGGCGGGCTGGCCGCGGTCGTTCTGGAATGCGATGAATCGCATGGTGTTCTCCTGTGTCTGGGCTGAGGGTGCCAACAAGAACGCAGCGATCAGCGATCGAGTCGCGTGGCACCGGTCACGAAAACGGCTTTGCGGATGCGCCCGTGTTCTACCTCGTAGATGCACAGCATCTCCAGCGTGCCGCGGCCTTCGGGGAAGTTGCGTGTGATGAGCTCGTGGTCGCTCACGACCGATCCCACCGCCACGCGCGACAGCAGCCGCGCATGCAGGTCGGGCTCGACAAAGCGTGCCCGGTAACGCTCTCGCATCTGCGCGTGCCCGGCGGCGATGCGCTCGCCCTGCAGCGTGCACTGCTCGGCGTCGGGCGCGTAGGTGGCGAGCAGGGCCTCGATGTCCTTGGCGTTGTAAGCATCGAGCTGTGCTTGCACGACGGCGATGGCGGCCGTCTCGGGTGTGGATGGCTGGGGCATGGCATGTCAGGGCGGTCTGTGGGCGGATTCAACCATGCCTGCCCGAGCAGAGCCCGAGTTGCCGCGCGGCCACCGGCCTTGCGGTAAGGTGCAGCGCTCATGGAGCCTGTCATGCCCCCACACACCCCTGCATCCCTGTGGCAACTCGCCTGGCGCCAGATGGCCCGCGATTTTCGCGCCGGTGAACTGCGCCTGCTCTTGGTTGCGGTGACGCTGGCCGTGGCGGCGCTGAGCGCGGTGGGCTTCTTTGCCGATCGGCTCAACAACGGGCTGGCGCGCGACGCACGCCAACTGCTGGGGGGTGATGCGATCGTGGCGAGCGACAAGCTGCTGCCCGCCGAGTTCAGCGAGAAGGCAGCCGCGCTCGGCTTGAAACTCGCGCACAGCGCCACCTTCCCGAGCATGGGCCGCGCGCCGGATGAGAAGGGTGGCGCGAGCAAGCTGGTGGCGGTGAAAAGCGTGAGCGACAGCTACCCGCTGCGCGGCGCGCTGCGCATCGCCCGCGAGCCGGGCGGGGCAGAGCAGTCGGTGACGCGCGCGCCGCCGCCCGGCAAGGTGTGGATCGATGGCCCCTTGCTCGACGCCTTGCAACTGCGCATGGGCGACACCTTGCTGCTGGGTGATGCACAACTCACCATCGACGCGATCATCGTGACCGAGCCCGACCGTGGCGCAGGCTTCATGAGCTTTGCGCCCCGCGTCATGCTGAACGAGGCCGATCTCGCGTCCACGGCGCTGGTGCAACCGGCGAGCCGCGTTACCTACCGGCTGGCTGTGGCCGCGCCGGGCAAGAGCGACCGGCCGGTGAGCGACTTCGTGGCCTGGGCCGATGCACTGCTCAAGAAGGAGTCGCTGCGGGGTATCCGTGTCGAGTCGCTCGAAACCGGACGCCCCGAGATGCGCCAGACGCTCGACCGCGCCGAGAAGTTCCTGAACCTCGTGGCGCTGCTGGCGGCGCTGCTGGCCGCGGTGGCGGTGGGCATTGCGGCGCGCGACTTCGCAGAGCGGCACCTCGACGACTGCG
Organism: Piscinibacter sp. PDB1-1; assembly: GCF_056675995.1. NCBI lineage: Bacteria > Pseudomonadati > Pseudomonadota > Betaproteobacteria > Burkholderiales > Sphaerotilaceae > Piscinibacter > Piscinibacter sp. PDB1-1. The sequence goes on along the minus strand of NZ_JBWVZJ010000003.1, from coordinate 740,149 downwards.
CCATGCTGCGCGTACTCGGCCAGCCGCAGCGCACGATCGCCCTGCAATACCTGATCGAATTTGCGTTCGTGGGCCTGCTGGCCAGCGTGGCCGGCGTGGCGATCGGCTATGCGGTGCATTACGTGTTCGTATGGCTGTTGGCGGGGCTGGTCAGCGCCGCATTGCCTGCCGCAACGGGCTGGCCGGCGTTGTTCGGCGTGGGCGTGGGGTTCACGTTGCTGATGGGGTTCGGCCTGCCGCCGGTGCTGCAGTTGTCGCAGGTGCCGCCGCTGCGCGTGATCCGTCGCGACGTGGGCGCGCTCAAGCCGGCATCGCTCGCCGTGCTCGGTGCGGGTGCGCTGGGCTTCGTGGCGCTGTTGCTTGCGGTGTCGTCCGATCTCAAGCTCGGGCTCATCGCGGTGGGTGGGTTCGCGGTCGCGGTGGCGGTGTTCGCGGCGCTGTCGTGGCTGGCGGTGCAGTTGCTGCGCCGCGCCGTACCCGAATCGCGGGCGCCACGCTGGCTGGTGCTGGCCACGCGCCAGATCGCGGCGCGGCCGGCGTTCGCCGTGCTGCAGGTGTCGGCGCTCAGCGTGGGCCTGCTTGCGCTGTGCCTGCTGGTGCTGCTGCGCACCGATCTCATCTCGGCCTGGCGCCAGGCCACGCCACCGGATGCGCCCAACCGCTTCGTGATCAATGTGCAGCCCGACCAGGGCGAGGCCTTCCAGGCGCGCCTGAAGGCCAGCGGCGTGGGCAAGTACGACTGGTACCCCATGATCCGGGGCCGTCTCATCAGCATCAACGGCCGGCCTGCGTCGACCGACGACTACGCCGACGACCGCGCCAAGCGCCTGCTCGATCGCGAGTTCAACCTGAGCCACAGCGCGGTGCTGCCGCAGCACAACGCCGTCACCGTCGGCAAATGGGTGCCGGAGGAGCAGGGCGGCCTGAGCGTCGAAGACGGCCTGGCCGAGACGCTGCGCCTGAAACTCGGCGACACCCTGCGTTTCGACATCGCCGGCGTGCCGGTGGAAGGCCGCATCACCAGCCTGCGCAAGGTCGACTGGGGTTCGATGCGCGCGAACTTCTTCGTGATGTTCCCGACCGCGCAGATGGCCGACGTGCCGGCCACCTACATGGCGGCGTTCCGCGCGCCCGCACCGGCCGATGTGCCGGGCTTCGACAACGCGTTGAGCCGCGAGTTTCCGAACATCACCAACGTGGATGTGTCGGCGTCGATCGCGCAGGTTCAGGGCGTGCTCGACCAGGTCGTGAGGGCGGTCGAGTTTCTCTTTGCCTTCACGCTGGCCGCGGGGCTCGTGGTCTTGTTCGCGGCCGTCACCGCCACACGCGAGGCGCGTGCGCGCGAGTTCGCGGTGATGCGTGCGCTGGGTGCCAGCGGCAAGCTGCTGGCCCAGGTGCAGCGCGCCGAGTTGCTGGGCGTGGGCGCGCTGGCGGGCTTTCTCGCCGCCGTGGCGGCCATGGCCGTGGGCTGGGCGCTGGCCCGGTTCGTCTTTCAGTTCACCTGGACGGCCGCGCCATGGGTCCCGTTGGCCGGCAGCCTGGCGGGCGCCGTGCTCGCGCTGGGCGCGGGCTGGTGGGGCTTGCGAGAGGTGCTGCGCCGCCCGGTCATCGAGACACTGCGGCGCGCGGCGGCGGAATGACGGCGCGTTGGCGCGAGCGGGTCGACAGCAAGAGACACAACGACAACCAAGGAGCAACGCATGGCCAATGACAAGAACCCACCACGCCACTTCTCGATGATCCGGGGCTTTCACCTCGCGGACTTCCTCACGCTGGGCAACGCCGCATGCGGCGTGTGTGCGGTGTTCCTGGCGATGGCGTTCATGTCGAGCCGCTCGATGGGGCTCTTCTTTGCCGCGGCGGCCATGGCACCGGCCGCGTTCGTGTTCGACATGTTCGACGGCCGCGTGGCGCGCTGGCGCCAGACGCACTCGGTGCTCGGCCGAGAGCTCGATTCGCTGGCCGACGTGATCTCGTTCGGCGTGGCCCCCGCATCGCTCGCCTTTGCCGCGGGCCTGGACGGCGGTTGGGACGTGGTCGGCCTCGTGTACTTCGTGTGCTGCGGCGTTTCGCGCCTGGCTCGCTACAACGTGACGGCCGAGTCGCTCGCCGGCGGCGCCGACAAGGTGGCTTACTTCGAAGGCACGCCGATCCCCACCAGCGTGATCCTGAGCGGCGTGCTCGCGCTTGCCGCATGGCAAGGCGCGATCGGGCCTTCGGTCTGGGGCGGCGCATTCGCGATCGGGCCCTGGGTGCTGCACCCGCTGTCGTTGATGTTCGTGCTCTCGGGCACGCTGATGATCAGCAAGACGCTGCGCATCCCCAAGCTCTGAAACCACACGCCGCGGGCGGCTGCATCCACACGGGGTCGGGCGACCGATGCATGATCCGGCCCTGTGCAAGGAGGATCGAACATGAAGCGACGCGCACTCCTCTCGACCCTGGCCAGGCTGGGTCTGGCCACCTTCGTTCTGGCGGCGCTGGGTGGCCCCAGCCTCGCGCAGGTCTACCGGCCACGGCCCGGCCGCGGCCAGGGGGCGGTTGCCCGAGGGCGCTTCAGGGGTTCGACCGGCGGGGTCAACCGCGGTCCGCTGCCGGGTGTGTTCACCGTGAAGTCGGTCGATGCGGGTCAAGGCATCCTGCTGCTGGGCGACGAAGACGGCCAGACCGGTGAGGTCTATGTGCAACCCCGCGTCTTCGACATCAGCACCCTGCAAGCAGGAGACGAGGTCGAAGTCGATTTCGTCGTGCCGAGCGGGAGCAGCAGCAGTGAAAGCGACAGCGGCCGCCCTACGGCAGCCGCCCTCTGGAAGGTCGAACGCGTCAGCGAGTAGACAGGGTCAGACCTTGACCAGGTGCACCGGCTGACGCACCCCGTGCATCAGCCCATGCGCTCGAAGATCGCCGCGATGCCCTGGCCGCCGCCGATGCACATCGTGACCAACGCATAGCGGCCCTTGACGCGCTCCAGCTCATAGAGCGCTTTCACCGTGATGATCGCGCCGGTGGCGCCCACCGGGTGGCCGAGCGAGATGCCCGATCCGTTGGGGTTGACCTTGGCAGGGTCGAAGCCGAGGTCCTTGCTGACCGCGCAGGCCTGTGCGGCGAAGGCCTCGTTGGCCTCGATCACGTCGAGGTCGGAGACCTTGAGGCCCGCCTTCTCCAGCGCCTTGCGCGTGGCCGGCACCGGGCCGATGCCCATGTACAGCGGGTCGACACCTGCATGGCCGTACGACACCAGGCGCGCGAGCGGCTTCAGGCCGCGGCGCTCGGCTTCGGCGCGCTCCATCAGCACCAGCGCAGCGGCGCCGTCGTTCACGCCCGAGGCGTTGCCTGCAGTGACGCTGCCGCCTTCTTTCTTGAACGCGGGCTTCAGCTTGGCCATGTCTTCGAGCTTGGCGTCGTTGCGCACGTGCTCGTCGGTGTCGAACATCACGGTGCCCTTCTTGCTCTCGAGCGGCACCGGCACGATCTGCTCCTTGAAGTAGCCGGCCGCGATCGCCTTCTGGGCACGGCGGTGGCTCTCCAGCGCGGCCTCGTCCTGCTGGCTGCGGGTGATCTCCCACTTGGCGGCCACGTTCTCGGCGGTGATGCCCATGTGCACGTTGTTGAACGGGTCATGCAGCGCGCCGAGCATCATGTCGACCAGCGTGGCGTTGCCCATGCGCGCACCCCAGCGCGCCTGCGGCATCGAGTAAGGGCCGCGGCTCATGTTCTCGGCGCCGCCGGCGAGCGCGATGTCGGCATCGCCCAGCAGGATGGTCTGCGCTGCGCTCACCACGGCCTGCAGGCCCGAGCCGCACAGGCGGTTGACGGTGAGCGCGGGCGTCTCCTGGCCGACACCGCCTTCAACCGACGCCACGCGGGCGAGGTACATGTCGCGCGGCTCGGTGTTGATCACATGGCCGAAGACCACGTGGCCGACGTCCTTGCCGTCGACCTTGGCGCGGGCCAGCGCCTCGCGGGTGGCAATGGCGCCCAGCTTGGTGGGCGGCACGTCTTTCAGGCTGCCCCCGAAAGTACCGATGGCGGTGCGTGCTCCGCTGACGACGACGACTTCTCTCTTCATGTTGGGCCTCTCGGGTGGTGGGTTGAACCGATGAATGGTGAACCGGCATTGTGATCACATCCACAATGCCGAGTGTCCTGTTCAACCAGTCGAATGCCCATGACGTCCTCACTCTCCATCGTCATCACCGGCGCTGCCGGCGCGCTGGGCCAGGCGACGGCCCATCACCTGCTCTCGGCTGGCCATCGTGTGGCCCTGCTCGATCAGGATGCGAGCCGCCTGCAGGCCATCTTTGGGGCGTCGGCGGGCGCCTTGCTCCTGGCCGCCGACGTGACATCGCCCGCGAGCGTGGCCGCCGCCGTGACACAGGTGCATCAGGCGCATGGCGGGATCGACGCACTCGTTCACATCGCCGGTGGCTTCGAGATGGGCGAGGCGGTGCACGAGATCACGCGGGCCTCGTGGGATCGCATGATGGACCTCAACGCCTGGTCGTTCGTCAACCTCACGCAGGCGGTGGTGCCCGTGATGAAGCGCCAGGGCAGCGGCGGCGTGGTGGCCGTGTCGGCGCATGCGGCCTTCGAGGGCCAGGCGCTCAAGGGCGCCTACTGCGCGGCCAAGAGCGCGTTGCAGCGCTTGGTGGAGTCATTGGCGCGCGAGGGGGGCGCAGACGGCATCCGCGCCAACAGCGTGGCGCCCACGATCCTCGACACACCGGCCAACCGGCACGCCATGCCCGACGCCGACCGTTCGGCGTGGGTGCCGCTCGAAGCGGCCGCACAGGCCATCGCCTTCCTGGCCACACCGGCCGGGCAGGCGGTGACGGGGCGGCACGTGTCGCTCGGGCGGAGCTGAGTGCGGCGCCCTATCGCGACAAGGTGATCTGCGAATCCTTGACGTGCAGGGCGCCGTCCTTGCCCAGGTCCACCAAGGTGCCGTCGCCCAGCCGGTATTCGGAGATGCCGGTAGGCTCCCAACGTTCGGGTTCGCTCGGGCCGGCCGAAGGGTCGCGCACCATGTGCTCGAAGCCATAGACCTTGTGCGTGGCGCCGTCCGAGCCGTGCGCGTCGAACGATTCGAGGAGATGAAGCTTTCTGTCCATGAGGGCCTCCTGTGTGAGCAGTGTTAGAGGGTGCTCGCCACATGATGTTCCCCTTCTGGTTTCGCCAAGCGGGCTACCCATGCGGCCCGCGTGGACGCTGCTCTGGATGCGGCAGCGCGCCGTTCAAGCATGCACCTGCTGGCTCGGCGGATGTTCATCGAAGGTTCAGTGGCACGTGCCCCTTCACGGTGCTCGGGTTCTCCACTTTTGATGTGGTTAAGGCTGTGGATAAGCCGCCTTCGTGCCCCGCGAAGCGGCGCAAATGCGTCGCTTTCTCAAGCTGCCCGCCGATTGAGCAGGCCGCTGCGGCGCAGCATGCCAGGCGGCCTTGAGAAGTGAGAAAGACGACACGCGCGGACATCGCCTGAGCATGGCGTGATCTGGGTTGCGTCGGTAAACTGTATAAAAAGACAGTTGTTGTGCGGGCATCTCCGGTGCATGCACTTTCTCGATGCCAGCCGCCATGTCCCCCACCGCTCCCGCCGCGCCTTATGCCGAGTTGCATTGCTTGAGCAACTACAGCTTTCTTCGCGGAGCATCGTCGCCCGAAGAACTGGTGGCTCGCGCGCAGGAGTTGGGCTACAGCGCGCTCGCGATCACCGATGAATGCTCGCTCGCCGGCGTGGTGCGTGCCCACCACGCGGCGCTGGAGCACAAGCTGCACCTCGTCATCGGCAGCGAGATGCGCCTGTGCGGCAGCGACGACACCCGCACGCCGCATGCGCACCTGGTGCTGCTCGCGCAAACGCGGCGCGGCTACGGCAATCTTTCGCACTGGATCACCGTGGCGCGGCGGCGTGCCGCCAAGGGCTGCTACCTGGCCCACCCCGGCGATGTGGAAGGCCAGGTGCCCGATGCACCTACGCTCGCCGGCCTGCCCGACTGCCTGGCCTTGCTGGTGCCCGATGCCGATCAACCTGTCGAGGAGGTGCTTGCCCATGCGCAGTGGCTCAAGCGCTGGTTCGGTGACCGTGCAGCCCTGCTGATCGAACTGCTGCACCACCAAGGCGACGACACCCTGCGTGACACCGTGGAGCAGGTGGCCGAGGCCACTGGCCTGCCCATCGCCGCGGCCGGCGGTGTGCTGATGCACGTGCGTTCGCGCAAGCCCCTGCAGGACGTGCTCACCGCCACGCGGCTGGCCCGCCCGGTGGCGCAGTGCGGCTGGAGCCTGGAGCCCAACGCCGAGGCCCACCTGCGCCCGCGCGCGCGGCTGGCCGGCATCTACCCGGCCGAGTGGCTGGCACAGACGATCACGCTGGCGCAGCGCTGCAGCTTCTCGCTCGCCGAACTGTCGTACGAGTACCCGCAGGAGATCGTGCCCGAAGGCGAAACACCCACCAGCTACCTGCGCAAGCTCACGCTCGCCGGCGCGCAACGGCGGTATCCGCGCGGCCTGCCCGAGCGGGTGCTCGATCAGATCGAGCACGAGCTCGACCTGATCCGCCGGCTCGACTACGAGCGCTACTTCCTCACCGTGGCCGACATCGTCGAGTGGGCTCGCGCGCAGCACATCCTTTGCCAGGGCCGGGGGAGCGCCGCCAATTCGGCGGTGTGCTACTGCCTGCACGTGACCGAGATCGACCCGGGCCGCTCCACGCTGCTGTTCGAGCGTTTCATCAGCATGGAGCGCAACGAGCCGCCCGACATCGACATCGACTTCGAGCACCAGCAGCGCGAAGAAGTCATCCAGTACATCTACGCCAAGTACGGCCGGCACCGCGCGGCGCTCACCGCGGTGGTGATCCGCTACCGGCCACGCTCGGCGCTGCGTGACGTGGGCCGCGCGCTGGGCATCGACCTGCAGCGCATCGATGCCGTCTCGAAGAGCCTGCACTGGTTCGACACGCTGGAAGGCAACCAGGCCCGGCTGCGCGAGCACGGCTTCGACCCCGAGGCACCGCTGTGCAAGTTGTGGCTGGAGCTCACCGCGGCCTTGATCGACTTTCCGCGCCACCTGAGCCAGCACCCCGGCGGTTTCGTGATCGCCCGCGACCAGGTCTCGCAGCTGGTGCCGGTCGAGAACGCAGCCATGGCCGACCGCAGCGTCATCCAGTGGGAGAAGGACGACCTCGAATCGCTCGGGCTGATGAAGGTCGACATCCTCGCGCTCGGCATGCTGAGCGCGCTCAAGCGCTCGCTCGAGTTCGTCAGCCACAAGCTGGGCCGGCCCTTTCGCCTGCAAGACGTGCCCGACAAGGACGAGGCCACCTACGACATGGCCTGCGCGGCCGACACCGTGGGCGTGTTCCAGATCGAGAGCCGTGCGCAGATGAGCATGCTGCCGCGCCTGCAGCCGCGCTGCTACTACGACCTCGTGGTGCAGGTGGCGATCGTGCGGCCCGGGCCGATCCAGGGCGGCATGGTGCATCCGTACCTCAAGAACCGCCGCCTACATGACGACGAGATCGAGTACCCCGCCGAGTTGCGGCCCGCACTCCACCGCACCAAGGGCGTCCCGATCTTCCAGGAGCAGGTGATGCAGATCGCGATGCTCGCGGCCGACTTCACCCCCGGCGAGGCCGATCAACTGCGCCGCGCCATGGCCGCCTGGAAGCGCAAGGGCGGCCTCGGGCCTTTCCATGACAGGCTGGTGAACCGCATGGTGCAAAAGGGCTACAGCGAGGCGTACGCCGAACGCATCTTCAAGCAGATCCAGGGCTTCGGCGAATACGGCTTCCCCGAGAGCCATGCCGCGGGGTTCGCGCTGCTCGCCTACGACAGCAGCTGGCTCAAATGCCATCACCCCGATGCCTTCCTGGCGGGCCTGCTCAACAGCCAGCCGATGGGCTTCTACGCACCGGCCCAGTTGGTGCGCGATGCGCGCGCGCATGGCGTGGAGGTGCGCGCGGCCGATGTGATGTGCAGCGGGTGGGAGTCGAGCCTCGAAGGCGCGGCGGGCAGCGATGGTGGCGGCGTGCACGCACCCCTGCAACCGGTGCGACTGGGCCTGCACATGGTCTCGGGGCTCTCGCAGGAAGCCGGTGAACGCATCGCGGCGGCTCGTGCCCAAGCCCCGTTTGAGAATGCCGAAGACCTGGCGCGCCGCGCGCACCTGAACGCACACGATCTCAAGTGCCTGGCGCAGGCCGATGCATTGCACGGGCTGAGCGGCCACCGCCACCAGGCGGCGTGGGCCGTGGCAGCCATCGACACGCGGCCCACTGCCCTGCTGCGCGAGACGCGGCTGCACGAAGACGCCACCGCCGTGCTCGAAGCACCTTCTGCGATCGACGACACCCTGGCCGACTACCGCACGCTCGGGCTCACCCTCAAGCAGCACCCACTGGCCATGCTGCGCGAGCAACTTAATGCCTTCAAGGTGCAGACCGCTGCCGAGTTGCGCCACTGCCCGAACGGGCGCCTGGCGCGTGCGAGCGGGCTCGTCACGCATCGGCAGCGGCCTGGCACGGCAAAGGGCACGATGTTCGTCACGCTAGAAGACGAGACCGGCGTCATCAACGTGGTGGTGTGGCCGCGGGTGGTGGAGTCGCAGCGCAAGCCGTTGCTCGCGTCCACCTTGCTCACCATCTACGGGCAGTGGCAGCGCGAAGGCGAGGGCGCACGCACGGTGATGCACCTGGTGGCCATGAAGGCCATCGACCATTCGGCATTGCTGCAGGGGTTGGTGAGCCGCAGCCGCGACTTCCATTGACACCGCAAGCGAGGTAGACGGGCGTAGGAAAGAACCGACACGCAAACCGGCTACGGGCCGAGGGACAAGGCGAGTCGCCGCTCCTACAGTTCATCGCACAGGCTCATCGAGAAGCCGACGACAACCTCAGGAGTTCCCATGAAAGTTCAATCTGCCCTCTACGTCTTCATCGCCACCGTCTCCATCGCCATGGCCGCGTGCCAACCGGCCGAAGGCCCGGCCGAGCGTGCTGGCAAGTCGATCGACAACGCTGCCCAAAAGGCCGGCAACGAGATCGAGAAAGCCGGCGACAAGGTGAAGGACGCGGTCGACGACGCGAAGAAGTAAAGCCAAGCGCCGCGTAGCCCAGGGCTTGCGGACACGCCCTGGCTATCAGGCCATCTCGGCGGTGGCGGCCTCTCTGGCCGTTGCTTTCGTGGTGGCCTTTTCATGTGCGTTGGCGTGGGCTTTGCCTGCCTGCCCCGCCTTGGCTCGCTTGGGGGGCATGGTCATCTCGAGCGTCGCGTTGTGCCTGGGTGCAATCTCTGCCCCCCGCAGCACATGGTTCAGCTCTCGCGCGCCACCGAGCACCACCACCAGTGGGCAACCCACCTGGCGCAGGTTGCGCACCTGTTTGGCCTGCGGCAGCCACAGGATGGGCGTGGCGCCCCAGGCCGACGCCGCCTGCATCAGCGGCCCGACCGGGTCGGTCTTGAACTTCTTGCCGCTTGCACCCACCAGCAGCGATTCACCTTCGATCAGGTCGGTGTTCCAGTCTGCGTCTGTGCAATCCTGGATATCGATCACGAAGCGCACACCGTCGGAGCGGATCACCGCCACCGGGATCACGCCGCCGTGCGGCACCGCCTTGTCGAAGCGCACCGCCCATTGCGTCGGGAAGTTGAGCGAGCGCCGAGCCTTGAGCAGCACGCGCAGCGGGCGCTGGCGGATTTCGGTGAAGGCCATCCATGCCAGGCCGCACGCCGAGACGACGAGGCTCGAGACGGCGAACTCCCACCAACTGCCCCAGGTGATGCGCGCGGCTTCGATGCCGCCGACGAAAAGCGCAAAGCCCAGGAGCATCTTGGCGAGCCAGGTGACGAAGGGAGTGCTGCGCATGGCGGTGCTGCGGATACAAAAGGTGTTTGCAGTGACGATTCTGTACAAGCCTTCACGCGGCACAAGCGACGTAATGCACAGTTCGCCCGGTCTGATGCAGGCGTGGCCGAGAATTGCCGCATGCACTTTCTGATTTCCCCCGCGAAAACCCTTGACTACGTTAGTCCTCACATCGCTCCGCTCACGACGCGCCCCCGGTTCATCGAGCAATCCGAAGAACTGATTTCGGTGCTGCGGCCCCTGTCCGCCGAGCAGATCGCCGAGCTGATGAGCCTCTCGCCGGCGCTCGCCGAACTCAACGTGGCCCGCTACGCGGCGTGGTCCACGCGCTTCACAGAGCGCAACAGCAAGCCCGCGGTACTCGCCTTCAATGGCGATGTGTATGAAGGCCTCGATGCGCCCACGCTCAGTGCGGACGACTTGCTCTGGGCGCAGTCACAGGTGTCGATCCTGAGCGGCCTCTACGGCTTGTTGCGCCCGCTCGATCGCATGCAGGCGTATCGGCTGGAGATGGGCACGCCTCTCGTCACCGCGCGGGGCAAGAACCTGTATGACTTCTGGGGCGACACGCTCACCCGCCAGATCAACCGGCAACTCGCGAGCGACAAGCCGCCTGTCGTCGTGAACCTCGCGTCGCAGGAGTACTTTCACGCGGTACAGCGCAAGGCCCTCAAGGCGCGCGTGATCGATTGCGTGTTCGAGGACTGGAAAGGCGGCGGCTACAAGGTCATCAGCTTCTTCGCCAAGCGCGCGCGCGGGCTGATGCTGCGGCACGCGATCACCCAGCGGCTCGATGATCCCGAGGGCTTGAAGGTATTCGACGCAGAGGGCTACCGGTACGACGCACGAGAGTCCGACGAAGACCGACTGGTGTTTCGCCGCCGCATCGACTCTTAAGCAATGCTCTGCCTGCCCAGCAGCATCACGACCACGGTGAAGATCGCCCAATCGTTGAGGATGTGGGCGCCGGTCGAGACCCAGATGTTTTTCGTCGCGACGTAGCCCAGCAGCAGCACGGCGCGCGCTGCGCCAATGACGACGAAGCACTGCACGAAGTTCCAGCCATAGGTGGGCAGGTGCAGCGCACCGAACAGGACGCAGGTACTGGCCCAGGCCACGACGACCGAGGTCTTTCGTGCCATGCCCAGCCTGGCGTGACAGAGCCACAGGACGGCGAGGAACGGCAGCACCGACACCACCTCTTCACCGAAGAGCTGCGGAAGGGTCTTGAGATAGAACAGCACGCGCTCCAGTCCGGAGTAGCTGCTCAGCAGCGTCCCGACCGGGTTGGCGTTCATGTCGAACACACGCCGCACCAGCAAGGCGACGCTGACCGTCACCACGAGGTTCAGCAGGGCCAGACCGAGCATCCACAAGATGTCTCGCACGAGCAGCGGCCTGAACACCGCCTTCCAGCCCGAGCCCGCCACCAGCCCCAGCGTCGCAAGCGGAATGGCCGGGAACAGAATGGCAGGCAGCCAGCCCCCGAGCACGCCTTGCAGCAAAGGGATCGGGGCAATCAGCGCCGCAAAGCCGAGGCACACGCCGAGCAGCACCGCCGCCCACTGGCCGGCCGAAAGGCCCACAGGCTGATCTCGACAGTATGGAAACTCGCCAGCCGAGGTTCGTTCGAACCAGAAGAGGTTTCGTGCCCATGGGGCAGTGATATCGGCAGCTTGAACCTTCGTCATCGCGGCTTCTTTCCTTCGCTCTGCGGGCTTTGGTGCTTGGCGCTTGGCGTACGGGAATTGTGACGGCAGCCTGCGATCCGGCAGAATCGCTCCGCGCTTTTTGACCACCTCCGGTGGCAGACGAGGTTTGACATGAGCACGCAGAACGTTACCCCCGAACTCAAGCAGTGGATCATCGAACAGGCCAAGGCCGCGCGCCCGCCCGACGAAGTGCTCAAGTCGATGATGGCCAGCGGTTGGGACGAAGACGTTGCACTCGCCGCGCTCGAAGACACGCTCTCGGGCTTCCTGAAGGACCACGCCCAGGCCAATGGCCTGCCGGCGCCTGCGCGCGTGCCCGAGCCGCCGATCTTCGATGCCCCCAATGCGTTGGTGGTCGACGGCCACAAGGTCGAGATCGTGATGACCTTGCGCAACCCACGCGTGATCGTGCTCGGCAACTTGATGACGCACGACGAGTGCGATGAACTCATCGCGCTCGCGCGCGCACGCTTGGCGCGATCCGAGACCGTGGTCACCAGCACGGGTGCGAGCGAGGTCAACGTGGCGCGCACCAGCGAAGGCATGTTCTTCGGCCGCGGCGAGAACGAGATGTGCGCGCGCATCGAGGCCCGCATCGCCGCCTTGTTCGGCTGGCCGGTCGAGAACGGCGAGGGCCTGCAGATCCTGCGCTACCGGCCGGGTGCGGAGTACAAGCCGCACTACGACTATTTCGACCCCGCTCAGGCCGGCACGCCCACCATCCTCAAGCGCGGCGGCCAGCGCGTGGCCACGCTCGTCACCTACCTCAATACGCCGGAGCGCGGCGGTGCGACCACCTTTCCTGACGTGAACCTCGAGGTCGCACCGGTCAAAGGCAACGCCGTGTTCTTCAGCTACGACCGCGCGCACCCGATGACGAAGACCCTGCATGGCGGCGCGCCCGTGCTCGAAGGTGAAAAGTGGGTTGCCACCAAGTGGTTGCGCGAAGGGCGCTTCGATTGAATCGCCGATGTGTGGTTCAGCTTCTACTCATGCTGGATGCAAGCTGAACGGTGCGAGATGCACGCAGAAGGGCGTCAACCGCCGTCATCGGGGTGGCGTTGTGATGACGAGCGCAATGCTCGACACACTGCAAAGGAATCCTGATGAACAAGATCATCGCGGCCCTGGTCGCTGCCTGTTTCTCTCTCGGCGCATTCGCGCAAGGCTCGGCGGCACCTGCTGCTGCCGCTGAACCCGCAGCCAAGACCGCGCCGGCTGCGAAGAGCGAGAAGCCGGCTTCGAGCAAGAAGAAGAGCTCGTCTGCAAAGAAGAAGTCGAGCTCCTCCAAGAAGGCAGCTTCGGGCGCCTGAAGACGCACGCACCGAAAGTGAAAACCCGGCCGAGGCCGGGTTTTTCATGTGCGCGCTTGTAGCGAGCGAATCAGTCGGGGATCAGGCGCGGCGTCTCGGTGCGTTATCGAGCAATTCGCCGGGTTGCGTGGGGGTGGTGCTGTTCATTCCGGCGAACGGGCGGCTGAGCGCGATGCGCATCCACTTGCGCTGCTCCCAGGTCTGCGGCCCCACCAGCGGCCACTGCTCGATGCGTGAGGCGAGTTCGCTGCGCGGCACGCGAGCATAGGCCGGCGCGCCGGGACGTAGCAACCAGAGCCCGCGGCGCAGGCGCGTGGGCAGCGAGGCCTTGCCCTCGGGCACCCAGTACACACACTGCCTCTCGGACCAGAAACTCAGCCGTTCGAAATTGACGCGGCCGGCGAAGCCGGTCTCGGCGGGAAGGAGCACGTATTCCTCGGGCAGTTCGACCAGCGCGAACATCAGGTCGCCCGGCGTGTCGCCATTCCCGCGGTGAGCAAAGATGACCCGTTCGATCTGGGATGACGCGAAGCGATCGACCTCGACTTCATCGCGGAAAAGGACCAGATCCGAGCCCTGCCAGGCCGTGTTCCAGGTTGTACGCATGAGACTTACTCCACAAAACGGCAGAAAGGCTCTGTTGTAAGCGCTCATTCATGCTGCGACGCGACAACCTGCAAGCAGCGAAGGTCTTTTCAGCCCTCGGCGAAACACTTTGTGACAGTTCGGCGGCGAGCGGGGCGCCTCAGTGCATGTCGCCCGAGCGCAGCAGGGTGAGGCCGGGGTTGCCATCCTGCAGCGCGCGCACAAGCGATGCTGCCACCTGGCTGGCGCGAATCGGGCGAATGCCGCGTGGCAACCAGCCCATCAAGCGGGCGCCCCAGACCTCGCCCGCGCGCACCGGCTGACCCAGCGCGCTTCGATCGCCGAGCAAAAGCGAAGGCCGCGCGATCACGACCGTCTCGTAGCCGATCTCGGCCACGGCCTGCTGCATCTCGCCCTTCACGCGGTTGTAGAACACGCGCGAGTGCGCATCCGCGCCGAGTGCCGAAACCACGGCCAGGCGGCGTGCCCCTGCGTGGTGGGCAGCCCGTGCGGTGTTCACGACGGCGTCGAAATCGACCTGCCGGAACGCCGCCTGCGAGCCCGCCACCTTGATCGTCGTGCCGAGGGCGATGTAGACGTCGTCCACGTGCGGCAGGTCGGGCAGGGCCTGGAAGTCGACCTCATGCACCTGCAATCGGGATTGCGGCGCGAGGCCCGACCGGCGCACGAGCGCATGAACCTTCGCGTAGCGTGGCGAAGCCAGCAGAAGGGGCAGCAGCGCATGGCCGACCAGCCCGGTGCTGCCGGCGATGAGCGCAATGCGGTCGGTGGAATCAGTGGCCATGGTGTCGGCCACTGTACTCACATCAGCGCTTCGGGCCCGAGGTCAGGCGCGGCGTCTGCTTGGTGCCGCCGTCACGGCGTGGCTCGGGGCGCGGGCCTTGCGGGCGGGCCGACTGGGGCTGGCCGTGCGGGCGCGCGCCGCCGTGGCCAGGCTGTGCTGGCTTGTGTGCTGTGCTGCCTGCGCTGCGCCCGCCGGGCTGGCCTTGGCGGGCCGGCGCATGGTGGCCGTCGCGAGACGGTGCGGCCTGGCCTTGGCGACCACCGCTGTTGCCGCGGTCTCCACCGCGACCGCCGCCGCCACCACCGTGGGAGCGCTGGCCCCCGCGGCCTGCGCCCTGGCCGATCGTCATGCGGCCGAGCACGATGGGCTCGGGGCGTTCGCTCGGGTGCGGTGCGAAGCCTTCGATCACCTCCTTGGGGATCTCGCGCTTGATGAGTTTCTCGATGTCACGCAGGAAGCCGTTCTCGTCCACGCACACCAGCGAAACCGCCTCGCCCTGCGCGCCCGCGCGGCCGGTGCGGCCGATGCGGTGCACGTAGTCCTCGGGCACGTTGGGCAGCTCGTAGTTCACGACGTGCGGCAGTTGATCGATGTCGATGCCGCGCGCGGCGATGTCGGTTGCCACCAGCACCTGCAGATCGCCGCTCTTGAAGTCGGCGAGCGCCTTGGTGCGTGCGCTCTGGCTCTTGTTGCCGTGGATGGCCATGGCGGTGATGTCGCTCTTGACGAGGTGCTCCACCAAGCGGTTGGCGCCGTGCTTCATGCGCGTGAAGACGAGCACCTGGTGCCAGTCGTTGCTCTTGATGAGGTGGACCAGCAGATCCTTCTTCATCTCGCGGCCGACGGGGTGAACCTTCTGCGCGATGCTCTCGTTGGTCTGGTTGCGGCGCGCCACTTCGATCAGGCCCGGCTTGTTGAGCAGGCGGTCGGCCAGGGCCTTGATCTCGTCGCTGAAGGTGGCGCTGAACAGCAGGCTCTGCTTTTGCTGCGGCAGCAGGGCGAGCACCTTCTTGATGTCGTGGATGAAGCCCATGTCGAGCATGCGGTCGGCTTCATCGAGCACGAAGATCTCGATGTGCGACAGGTCCAGCGTCCTTTGCTGTGCATGGTCGAGCAGGCGGCCCGGCGTGGCGACGAGGATGTCGACGCCGCGCTTCAACTTGTCGATCTGGGGCTGCATGCCCACGCCACCGAACATCACCATCGAGGTGAGCTTCGAGTGCTTGCCGTAGTTGCGCACGCTCTCTTCGACCTGGGCCGCGAGTTCGCGTGTGGGGGTGAGGATCAGCGCACGGATCGGAAGGCGGCCGCGTGCATCGCGCACGGCCGGCTTGGCCATCAGGCGATGCAGCAGCGGCAGCGTGAAGCCGGCAGTCTTGCCGGTGCCGGTCTGCGCGCCGCCGAGGACGTCGCCGCCTTGCAGCACGAGCGGGATGGCCTGCGCCTGGATGGGAGTGGGGGTGGTGTAGCCCTGTTCGTGAATGGCACGCAGCAGCGGCTCGGCAAGGCCGAGAGAGTCGAAAGACATGGGGTTCCAGAAGAACGATCGGCCTGTCGCTTGATTGTGGCCAAGCGCCAGTCGCAGGCAGAGGGGGAGTGGGTTGAGCCGCGATGGGCTCGTGTCAGAACTGACGGCGTCGCTGTGACTGGTGCTGCGACGAGTGCCGCGATTGTAACGGTCGTGCGCCCATCTGCTGGTACGCAAGGGCATACAGATCGACGACATCGTCACGTTCGTCCCCCAGGTGAAGGGGGTGTGTCGACAGGGAGCAG
This sequence comes from Piscinibacter sp. PDB1-1, assembly GCF_056675995.1. Lineage (NCBI taxonomy): Bacteria > Pseudomonadati > Pseudomonadota > Betaproteobacteria > Burkholderiales > Sphaerotilaceae > Piscinibacter > Piscinibacter sp. PDB1-1. Next base: position 724,097 of record NZ_JBWVZJ010000003.1, on the reverse strand, counting down.
CGCTGCGGCGGCCCGTCCTACAGCGAGAACCGCATGCATCCCGCTGCGGCCACGCGCCTGCGGCCGATAGAGTGGCTGATCGGAGGAGGATCGACATGCTCACACTCGACGCGTTGCAATGGCCGGCCATGCTGGCCACCGTGCTGGCCTCGTGGCTGGTGGCATCGAAGGACGACGCGCACCGCGCGCATGGCTTCTGGGTCTTCCTGTTCAGCAATGCGTTGTGGATCGTCTGGGGCTGGTCCACTCACGCCTGGGCGCTCGTGGTGCTGCAGTTCTGCCTCATCGCGATGAACATCCGCGGCGCGCGCCAGAACGACACGTCCGACTCGCGCTGAGGCGAGTTGAGAGGCTACGAAGCTGGCGCAGCCGCCCGTGGCGACGGGTGGGGCATCCGATGTCCGGGATAATCCCCGGCTTCCGCCCGCGTCACGCGGCCGCATTCCATCCCCAGTTCCACCGAGAGAAGCGCCCCATGGCCCAGTACGTCTTCACCATGAACCGCGTCGGCAAGATCGTTCCGCCGAAGCGTCAGATCCTCAAGAACATCTCCCTCAGCTTCTTCCCGGGCGCCAAGATCGGCATGCTGGGCCTGAACGGCTCGGGCAAGAGCACTCTGCTCAAGATCATGGCCGGGGTGGACAAGGACATCGAGGGTGAAGCCACCCCCATGCCCGGCATCAAGATCGGCTACCTGCCGCAGGAGCCTGTGATGAACCCGGACCAGACCGTGCGCGAAGCGGTCGAAGAAGGCATCGGCGGCGTGCTGGCCGCCAAGAAGCGCCTCGATGAGGTCTACGCCGAGTACGCCGAAGAGAACGCCGACTTCGACAAGCTCGCCGCCGAGCAGGCCGAGCTCGAAGCCATCATCGCCGCCGCCGGCAGCGAGAACACCGACCTGCAGCTCGAACTGGCCGCCGACGCGTTGCGCCTGGCACCGTGGGACGCCATCATCGGCAAGCTCTCCGGCGGCGAGAAGCGCCGCGTGGCCCTGTGCCGCCTGCTGCTCAGCAAGCCCGACATGCTGCTGCTCGACGAACCCACCAACCACTTGGACGCCGAATCGGTGGACTGGCTGGAGCAGTTCCTGCAGCGCTTCCCCGGCACCGTGGTGGCCATCACCCACGATCGCTACTTCCTCGACAACGCCGCCGAGTGGATCCTCGAACTCGACCGCGGATCGGGCATCCCCTGGAAGGGCAACTACTCCACCTGGCTCGACCAGAAGGAGCAGCGACTGGAGCAGGAGCAGAAGACCGAAGACGCGCGCACCAAGGCGATGAAGAAGGAGCTGGAGTGGGTGCGCCAGAACCCCAAGGGCCGCCAGGCGAAGAGCAAGGCGCGCCTGGCGCGCTTCGAGGAGCTGAGCGACGTCGAGTACCAGAAGCGCAACGAGACCAACGAGATCTTCATCCCCGTGGGCGAGCGCCTGGGCCATGAAGTGCTGGAGTTCGAGAACGTCACCAAGAGCTTTGGCGACCGCGTGCTGATCGACAACCTGAGCTTCAAGGTGCCGGCCGGCGCCATCGTCGGCATCATCGGCCCCAACGGCGCCGGCAAGTCAACGCTGTTCCGCATGATCTCTGGGCAGGAGAAGCCCGACAGCGGCACCGTGAAGATCGGTCCGACGGCCAAGATGGCCTTCGTCGACCAGAGCCGCGAATCGCTCGAAGCCGACAAGACGGTGTGGCAAGACGTCTCGGGCGGGCTCGACAACATCGTGGTCGGCAAGTTCGTGATGCCCTCGCGCGCCTACATTGGCCGCTTCAACTTCAAGGGCAACGACCAGCAGAAGCTGGTGGGCTCGCTCTCGGGTGGTGAGCGCGGCCGCTTGCATCTGGCCAAGACGCTGGCCCAGGGCGGCAACGTGCTGATGCTCGACGAACCGTCGAACGACCTGGACGTCGAAACCCTGCGTGCGCTCGAAGACGCGTTGCTCGAGTTCGCCGGCAGCGTGATGGTGATCTCGCACGATCGCTGGTTCCTTGACCGCATCGCCACGCACATCCTGGCCTGCGAAGGCGATTCGAAGTGGTTCTTCTTCGACGGCAACTACCAGGAGTACGAGGCCGACAAGAAGAAGCGCCTGGGCGAAGAAGGCGCCCGCCCGAAGCGCGTGCGCTTCAAGGCGCTGAAGTAAGCGGCTCTCCGTTCGATCGATAGCGGAGATCCCGGCGCAAGCCGGGGCTCCGCCTGACCGCGTGAACCCCGGCCCGCGCCGGGGCGTCGCACGCCGCCAACGCCGCCGTCTTGACGGCTGCGGATCGTGCCCAGACCATGCGCCCTCCGCAACGCAGCAGGGACACCATGGCCACGCGCACGAAGACCACCACCGCCACGAAGAAGACCGGCACGGCCACGAAGAAGAAGCCCACGGCCTTGTTCATGCGCGTTGCGCGGCCCGATCCGCCCGACTCCCGTGACCGCCCCTTTCGCCCGGCAGTGAGCCGCCCGCCCGCGGCGACCCTGTTCCCGGCTGTCGCCCTGCCCATCAAGAACCAGGGCGACACGCTGGCCTGCACCGGCTTCTCGCTCTCGGTGGTGGTCGAGTACCTGTTGCGCAGTGCCAGGCGCGAGAAAGCGCCGAATATTTCGGGCTTCATGCTGTATTCCATGGCGCGGCGCTACGACGAGTTCCCGGGGTCGGCGCAAGACATCGGCTCCAGCCTGCGCGGTGCACTCAAGGGCTGGTTCAAGCACGGGGCCTGCCGCGAAGACCTGTTCCCCGAGCGCGAGATGCCCGAGGCCAAGGCCAAGCCCACCGAAGACTGGTGGTTCGATGCCGTCAAGCGCCCGCTCGGTGCGTACTACCGCATCGACACACAGTCGCTCACCGACATGCATGCCGCGTTGAATGAGGTTGGCATCATCTACGCGAGCTGCGGCTGCCATTCGGGCTGGGATGTCGGCCTGGAGCAGCCGCCGATGAAGCGATGCCCCGCGTCGTTCAAGAGCGTGTGGGAGATCCCGGTGCAAGGCGGTGAGGCCGACCACCCCGGCCATGCCTTCGTGATCGTGGGCTACAACGAGCGCGGTTTCCTGATCCAGAACTCCTGGGGGCCGGGTTGGGGATCGCACGGCTACGCGATCCTCACCTACGACGACTGGCTGCGCAACGCGATGGACTGCTGGGTGGCGCAGCTCGGTGTGGTCACGCGCGACCACACGGCCATCTCGCAGGCCATCAGCCTGCGCACCGACAAGGCCGGGCGCGTGGCCCTCGCGGCCGATGAGACCCTGCGCAACCGCGAGATCTCGCCCTTCATCGTGAACATGGGCCACGACGGCTCGCTCAGCAACTCAGGGGTGTTCCGCACCCAGCCGGACGATGTGCGCGCGCTGGTCGATGTGCAACTCGTGCATGCGCGCAAGCTCTGGGCGCGCGAGCGGGGCGTGGTCGATGTGTGCATCTACGCGCACGGCGGCCTGGAGGGCGAAGCGGCCGCGGCCGAGGTGGCCGCCCGCTGGATCCCGCACATGTACGAGAACAAGGTGTTCCCGATCTTCCTGATGTGGGAGACCGACTTTCACACCACGCTGCTGCGCTACATCGAAGACGCCGTGAAAGAGGTACCCACGCACCCCGGCGTGGCCGGCTACGCGCTCTCCGGCTGGTGGGACCAGCGCCTGGAGCGGCTGCTCTCGCGCCCCGGCACGCGCATCTGGAGCGAGGTGAAGTCGAACGCCGACCGCATGAGCGCCTACAAGCCGGACGTGGGTGACGACGACCAGGCCGGTGGCGTGCTGCTGTATCGCCACTTCAAGCACGGCGTGGCCGACCAGCGCGTGCGCATGCACTTCGTGGCGCATTCGGCGGGCAGCATCGTTGCGAGCCACATGATCGACCGCCTGGCGCAAGAGGGGCTGCGCTTCGAATCGGTGAGCTTCATGGCGCCGGCGGTCAAGGTGTCGACCTTCGACCAGTGCGTGCGCCCGCATCTCGAATCGGGCGTCGTCAAGCGCTACCAGCAGTTTCACCTGACCGACCGGGCCGAGCAGGACGAAGGCACTTGCGGCGCTTACCGCCGCTCGGTGCTCTACCTGGTGCGTGAATCCTTCGAAGGCGGCAACACCACGCCGGTGCTCGGCTTGAAGAAGGACTTCGATGCCTATGCCCGCAAGCTGCCCCGCAGCCAGAGCGTTGTCGCGCCCGGCGCGGTGAGCGGTGCCACCACGCACGGTGGCTTCGACGACGACCCGGGCACGCAGGCCCAGATCCTGAAATTCATTCTGGGGAAATGATCCGCCGCACGCGCTCGGCCTGCTCGTCGCTGAGTCGGCCCGCGGATTGCACGAGCGCCAGTTGGCGCCGCGTGAACTCGCGGTACAGCGCGGCGTGCTCAGGCCCCAGCGTGTCGAGTGCGGCCAGGTGGCGGGCGATCACGCCATCGTCGCCGCGCGAGATCGGCCCGGCCACTGCATTGGCGAGCCCCTTGCTCCGTGCGGCTTCCAGGGTGCCTTGCGCCATCGGCAGTACGGCACGCAGCAGCTGCGCTTCGTCTTCGATACCGAAGCTGCGCCAGATCGCGCCCACCTCGGCCAGCATCGAGAGCAGGAAGCTCGCCGCATAGCTGGCGCCCCCGTGGTACAGCGCGCGGCTGCCAGGTGGCAGGCGCAACGGGTGCATGCCGAGCACGGTGGCGAGATCGCGCAGGCGTGCCTCCAGCGGCGCCGGGCCTTCGATGGCGACTGTGCTGCCGCCCAGCAGTTCGACTGCCCGCGCTGGATCGGAAAAGATCTGCAGCGGATGAAACCCGCCGATGTCTGCGCCGGCATCGGCCGCCGCCTGCAGCACCGACACCTCGGTGGCGCCACTGCAATGCACCACCGCCTGACCGCGGCGCCACGGCAGTTGCGCGGCCAGTGGCGCGAGCGCGTCGTCACGCACGGTGAGGAAGACCAGATCCGCCTGCGCGGCCGTTGCAGCATCGACCGCCTGGCAGCCGGGCAGCCGCGTGGCAAGTTGCCGTGCTGCATCGGGGTTGCGGTTCGCCACCATCGATACGGCCTCGCCGCGCTGGTGCAGTGCCGTTGCCAGCGCGGTGCCCAGCCGGCCGGTCCCGATGAAGGCGATGCGCGCACTCATGGGGATGCGCGATCAGGCCGCCTGCGTGGGCTTGTCTCGCGCGAGCTCGCCGCCGAGCGCGTCGACCAGTTGCGGGATCAGCTGGCTCAGCTCGCCTGTGGTGAGAGCCACGTCGGTGTCGAAGCCGCCGCTCTCATCTTTACCGCCGCCGTTGCCGCCGGCTGTGGAGCCCACGCCTTCGAGCGCCACGTCGAGCAGCTTGAGCTTCTTGATGGCGCCGGCCTCGTTCAGCACGAAGGAGACGCGGCTGTTCCACGTCATGGCCAGTGAAGTGGGCAGCTTGCCCTGCGCGATGTGCTCGCCGACCTCTTCGATGTCGAGCGTGTGGCGCGCGTAGCGCACGGTGGCCTTCTCGCTGTCGGGTTGCTTGAGTTCGCACTCGCGGTCGATGCTGAAGCCGGCAGGCGCCTCGCGGGTCTTCAGCCAGTCGGCCATGGCCGTGGCCGGCGAGACCTCGGTCTGCACCAGAGTCATCGAAAAGCCGTCGCCCTTGTCGTTCGCAAGCAGCTCCACCAGCATGCTCACCACGCGGTCGGTCGCTTTCACGCTGCCCGAGCCCACCACCACCAGGCGTGCGCGCGGGTCGATCCAGATCAGCGTGGTGGATCGCTTGGGGAAGGCGCGCGGCAGCAGGCCGTGCACGATGTCTTCCTTGATCTCCTTGGCCTTCTTGCCCTTCGGGCGGCGGCCGGTGTCGGCCTCGATCTTCTCCAGCTGCTGGTCGAGCTGGTTCTTGACCACCTGGCTGGGCACGGCCTTGCGCTCCACGCACAGCTTGAGGATGAGCTGGCCGCCAACGCCTTCCATGAGCGCGCCGCCTTTCTCGCCACGCGGCTCGACCCAGCCGACCGACTCGGCCTGCGACGCGCCGCATTCGACAAAGCGACCGGCGTCGAGCCGGCTTTCGATCTCGGCGCTGGAGGGCGGCTCCCAGGGGCCGATGCGGTAGACGAGGGCGTTCTTGAACATGGAGTCGTGTGGGTTCGCGGGGCGGGGGCGGATTGTAGGAGCGGGTATTGCCACCTGCTGTCACACGGCCTGCCGCCATTCGCACCCCCAAATCCGTGGCTCGTCGCAGCCACGAGCCCGCACATCTTGGGAAACCGCCTGAATGCCCGTATCGTGAGCGGCATGGATTCCCCCCAGCCCGCCGCACAACCTGCATCTGCCCGCGCCGCGGCGCTGTCGCTGCTGCGCTCGGCCTTCAGGGGGCCGCGCCTGCTTCTCGTGCTGGCCGTGGCGACGGCGGTTGCGGCCTTCCTCAACGGGCACTTCGTCACCTCGTTCGTCAGCATCCTGGCGCGCACCGTCTTCGTCGGTCTCGCCCTCCTGCTGGCATTCGAGATGGCCGGGCGCTGGCCGCAGCGCTGGGTGCCGCGCTGGGTGATGCAGGTGCTGGCCATCGTGCTGGCCGCACCCGTCGCCACCTTGCTCGCGTACCTGTGGATGGCCGAAGGCAGCGTGCTGCGCGTGCTGGCGCACGAGGGCATGGTGGCGGGGTTCATGAACATCACCGTGTGGGCCATGGCCCTGGGCCTGGTGCTGGCCCTGGGCGCCCTGCTGCGCGAGCGTGACGCCCAGGCGCGCGCCCAGACACTCGCCTTTGCGCTGGAGCGCAGTCAGCTGGAAAAGCAGGCCCTCGATGCGCGGCTGCGCCTGCTGCATGCGCAGATCGAGCCGCACTTTCTCTTCAACACCCTGGCCAACGTGCAGCAACTGGTCGAGTCGGGTTCGCCGCGCGCGGCCGAGGTGCTGCAAAGTCTGATCGCCTACCTGCGCGCCGCCGTGCCCGCGCTGGGCGAGCAGGCGACCACGCTCGGCACCGAAATGGCCCTGGTGCGCGCCTATCTGGAGTTGATGCGCATGCGCATGCCCGACCGGCTGGAGTTCAGCGTCGATCTGCCGGCGGAACTGGCGGCGTTCCGGTTCCCGCCGATGGCCTTGCTCACGCTGGTCGAGAACGCCGTGCGCCACGGCATCGACCCGCAGGAGTCGGGTGGGCGCATCCAGGTCGTGGCCGTTGCCAGCGGCGGGCAGGTCGAGGTGTCGGTGGCCGACACCGGCGGGGGCATGTCGGAGACCTCGGCCCCCGGTACCGGCCTCAGGAATCTGCGCGAACGCCTGCGCGGGTTCTTCGGCGAGGGTGCGCAGTTGCAGATGCTGCAGGAGTCGCCCCGCGGCCTGCGCGCGGTGATCGTCTTCCCCCAACCTTGATGGCGGACGCATGCCAAGCGCTCTGATCGCCGATGACGAACCGCTGCTGCGCGAGCGCTTGTGCGGCCTATTGCAGCGCCTGTGGCCCGACCTGAGCGTGGTCGCACAGGCGCGCAACGGCCGCGAGGCCGTGGAGATGTTCGACGAGCATGCGCCGCAGGTGGTGTTTCTCGACGTCCACATGCCGGGCCTCAACGGTGTCGAGGCGGCGCGTTCGATCGCCCGGCGCGCCGAGCTGGTATTCGTCACCGCCTTCGAGCAGTACGCAGTGACGGCCTTCGAGCAGGGCGCGGTCGACTACGTGGTCAAGCCGTTTGACGAGGCGCGCTTGTCCGACACGGTGCAGCGCCTCCAGCAACGCCTGTCGCGTGCCACGCCGCTCGAAGGCGCGGGGCTCGATGCCGTCATCGAAAAGGTCTCGGCCGAATTGCGCCGGCGCGCAGCCAGCCCGGCGGGGTGGCTGCAGTGGATCAAGGCATCGGTCGGCAACAGCCTGCGCCTCATTCCGGTCGAGCAGGTGGCCTACCTGCGCTCGGACGAGAAGTACACGCTGGTCGTTTGGGAAGGCGGCGAGGCGCTCATCCGCAAGACCATCCGCGAACTGGCCGATGAGCTCGACCCCGATCGCTTCGCACAGGTTCATCGCTCGGTGATCGTCAACCTGCACCAGGTGAGCCAGGTCGACCGCGGCCCGAATGAGACCGCCGAGGTGCGGCTCAAGGGGCGCAGCGACGTGCTGCCGGTGAGCCGCAGCTTCGTGCACGTGTTCCGGCACATGTGAGCACACGTGCGGGGGAGTCAGGCGGTGTCAGCCCTTGTCCGCCGTGGTGGGCTTGGCGTCGGGCTCCTTGTCAGCCACCTTCAACTCAGGCGCCGCGCGACGGCCCACGATCTCCACGCGTTCCAGTTGGATGACCTGCTGTGGTGACATCCCTTGCGCAATCAGGGGGGCGTCACTGCGAGCAGGCATCGCAATGAGTGCGCTGGCAAAGCCGATGGTGCCGGCGATCAGCGTGAGAAAAGTAAGGGCGGGGGCGAAGAGGCGATCCAACATGGCGGGCTCCGGTGAGATGTGTCGAGATGGGCGTTGAGAGTGACTCTAGGCAGCGGGCCGCGGCCTCACCAGCGGATTGCGATGAACTGCCGAAAGCGGGGCGTGAACTGCAGCTGGCGATTGCCCGCCCCAGAAACAAAAATGGCGACAAGGCTCGGCCTTGTCGCCAATGAGTGATCCGGGGCTTCAGCCCGACAACGGGATCGCCGGGTCAGGCAGTCGGGCCCGGATGTTTCAGGAACTGCGCTTGCCGGTGACGACCACCGTGTCAAGCATGACAACCGGGACAGCAGGTGCCTTGGCCAGTTGCGGCGCGGCTTGCTCGGCCGGCGCGCCGATCAGGGCGCTCGCGATCGCCACGTGGCCGGCGATCAGAACCAGGAAGGTCAGGGCGGGGGCGACGATGCGTTCAAACATGATGTTCTCTCCAGGCGGTTGTGTGTTGCGTTGGAGTGAACTTTAGGCAGCGCCTCCCGTTGCGGCGAGCGGATTGCGACGAACTGCGGATCAGGCGGGATGGGCCGCAGCCCAGCGCGATGCGCACGCCCGCTCTCGGTAGCGGATCACTGCAGCAAGACCGACATGGAGAGTCGCTGCGTGTAGCTCACGCTGCCGCGTGCGAAGGTCACAACGACGACCCACGCACTGGAATACCCTTCGGCTGGGCCGGGGGTGCCGCTCATCACACCGGTGTTGGCATCGATGCTCACCCAGGCCGGCAAGGGGTGCAGGCCGTCGGACTCCAAAGCGAAGGTCACCACGTCACCCGGCAGGGCACGGCTGACGACCGGCCTGCTCGACAGGTAGGGTTGGTTGCGCAGCGCGTGGAAGTCCGCGACCGTGTAGGTGGTCGTTGGGCGCTCAGTGTTGTAGCGCAGTTCCCAGGTGGCCGTGCTGGTGGCGCCATCGGTATGGGTGATGTGCTGCGTCACGGTTGACAGGGCCGGGCCATCGACCACCGCCAGCGTGCCGGAGATCCGGCCCGTGCCCGCATCCAGGCTCAGGCCGCCTGGCAGAGGCGTGCTGGTGAAGTGGACGCTGCCGGCGCCGTCGTAGCTGGGGCGCGCTTCGAAGTTCACCGGCTGGCCGAAGACCATGTCGCAGCAATTGAGGAAGTTGAGTGTCGGGGGTGTGACGTTCAGTCTGACGAGTCCCGGCAGGCTGGTGACTTGCAGCGCCCCGCGGCGCACGGTGGCCGTGACGTTGACGTCGAACTGCCCGGTGGCGGTGGTCTGGCCGATGATCTGGCCGCTGCTGGTCAGCGTGAGGCCGCCGGGCAGGCTGCCGCCTTGCAGCGCGTAGGTGATCTGGTCGCCGGGCTGGTCGTTGAAGTTGCCCATGCGAACGGCCTGCACGGCCGGGTGCGTCGAGCCCCAAGGCCAGCTTTCCATGGAGCTGAAGGCTTGCATGACAGCGGGCTGCGCCACCCGGACGTCCAGCGAGGCATCGATCGAGCCTTGGTAGCCGTTGACCGTGAGGCGGATCGTGGCGTTGGTGCTGCCGGGCTGGGTCGGCGTGCCGCTGAGGTTGCACCCGCGCAGCGCCATGCCCTGCGGCAGCGTGCCGCTGGCGAGCGTGCACTGCGGCGAGTTGCCCTCCAGGCCGGTGAAGACCGGCGAGATGGTGGTGTCGTCCCACAGGGTCGGGTTCGGCGAGCCGTAGCTGAAGGTCACCTTCAGGTCGCCGTTGCCTGAGCTGCCAGTGCCTCCGTCGCCGCCACCCCCTCCGCCGCAGGCAGACAGGAGTACCACCAAGCCGCATGCGGCCAACAGCTTCATCATGAAAAACTTCCCCGTGTCGTTGCTGAAAAACGACCGGGAGTCTAATCGCACGAGCGTGCGAATTTCCTTGGGGGCATCCCTTGCATGAGGGCCCGGCAAGCGTTCAAAGCGCCTGGGTGCGCTCGTTCAGCCAGGCGAGTGCGTCTCCTCCAACCAGCGGGGCGACCCGCTCACGCACCACCTCGTGGTAGCGGTTGAGCCAATCGATCTCGTCGGCGCGCAGCAGGCTCTTGTCGATGCAGCGGGTGTCGATCGGGCACAGCGTGAGCGTCTCGAATTCGAGGAAGGGGCCGAAGCCGCCGTCGGTTGCCGACGGCACGTTGAGTACCAGGTTCTCGATGCGCACCCCCCACTGGCCGGGCCGGTACAGGCCGGGCTCGATGCTGGTGATCATGCCGGTCTCCATCGCCATGTGCGGCTCTGGTGGGGTCTTGGAGATGCTTTGCGGACCTTCGTGCACGTTGAGGAAGTAGCCCACCCCGTGGCCGGTGCCGTGGCCGTAGTCCAGCCCCTGCTCCCACAACGGGGCGCGGGCGATGGCGTCGATCATGGGCGAGAGCGTTCCGCGCGGGAAGCGCGTGCGGCTGAGCGCGATCGTGCCCTTGAGCACGAGGGTGTAGTCGCGCCGGTGCGCGGCCGTGATGGTGCCGATGGGCCAGACGCGGGTGATGTCGGTGGTGCCGCCCAGGTACTGGCCGCCGCTGTCGATCAGCAGCAGCCCGTCGCCTTCGATCACCGCATGCGAATCCGCTGTCGCGCGGTAGTGCGGCATGGCGCCGTTGGCGTTGAAGCCGGCGATGGTGTTGAAGCTCAGGCCGACGAAGCCCGGTCGCTTGGCGCGTGCGGCACTCAGCTTCTCGTCGACCGTGAGTTCGGTGATGCGCACCTTGCCCAGCGCCTGCTCGAACCAGGCGTAGAACTCGCACATGGCGGCGCAGTCTTGCGCCATCACCTCGCGCACGTGCGCGGCTTCGGCGTCGCTCTTGCGGCTCTTGAAGAGCGTACTCGGGTTGATCGCCTCGACCACCCGCGTGGATGGGTTCACCGTTTCGCGCAGGCCCAGGGTGATGCGCCGCGGGTCGACCAGCAGCACGTCGGTCGCGGTCAGCGCGGCGAGTGCGTCGCTCGCTTGCGCGTAGGGCGCAATGACCACGCCATCCGCCGCGAGCAGCTTCTGCAAGCCCGCAGGCACCTTGCCTTCGGACACGAAGATCGTGGCGCCGTGCAGCCCGATCAGCGCATGCGCGAGGAAGACGGGGTTGTAGCTGACGTCCGAGCCGCGCAGGTTGAAAAGCCACGCGATGTCGTCGACCGTGGACACGAAGTGATGCGTGGCGCCGGCGCGCGCCATCTCCTCGCGTACCTTGGCCAGCTTGGCCCCGCGCGCAAGCGGTGCGTGGGGCGGCAAGTGCTCGTAGACCGGCGCATCGGGTAGGCCCGGGCGCTCGGGCCAGATGATGTCGAGCACATCGAAATCGGTGCGCAGCTTCACGCCGGCGCGGTCCAGCGTGCGGAGCAGGGCCTGTGCCGAGGCGAGGCCGAGCACGCTGCCATCGACACCGACCGCCTGACCGCGCGGCACCTGGGTGGCGAGCCAGTCGAGGTGGTGCGTGGCGGTGCCGGTGGGGATCTTCACGAGCTCGATGCCCGTGCCGGCGATCTCGGCCTCGGCCTGTGTCCAGTAGCGGCTGTCGGCGAACAACGCGGCCTTGTCCAGCGCGACGACGAGCGTACCCATCGACCCGGTAAAGCCCGACAGCCACTCTCGGCCCTGCCAGCGCGCGGGCAGGTACTCGGAGAGGTGGGGGTCGCTCGACGGCACCAGCACGGCGCTCAGGCCGTGTTGCTGCAGTGCCTCACGCACGCGTTCGAGTCGCAAGCGGATGGGGGAGGTGCGGGTGTCCATGGTGGCGGTCCGGTAGGTGCCGCATGGTGCCCGGTGAGGCACAGGCTGCGGCCAGGCTGGGGTTGGGCCATTCTAGGAGGCGATACCCCGGGGCGTGCCGGGAACCCGCACCCCGCCTCGGGTGTCACGGGGGGATCAGGACCGGCGCAGTGGCAACGTATCCGCTGCCTCGGTGATCACGGGCGGCTGCGTGGCGGGCGCGTCGCCCGGCGTGGCCGCCACCACGCGTGCACGCCGGTCGTAGGTGAGGTACGAGCCGGCCCAGTCGAGCATGACGAGCGGCCGGTTGCGATAGCCGATCAGGAAGTAGATGTGCGCGAAGAGCCACAGCAGCCAGGCCGGCAGGCCCGAGAAGCGCCAGCGGCCCACGACAGGCAATGCGAGGTCGGCCACGGCGGCGCTGCGACCGATGGTCGCGAGCGCACCGGCGTCGTGATAGCGGAAGGCGCGCGTCGGCTCGCCGCGCAGGCGGCACAGCAGGTTCGCGGCGGCCAGGCGGCCCATCTGCTTGGCCGCGGGGCTCAGGCCCGGCACCGGCGTGGGCGGGCTGCCGGCGTCGCCATGGCTGTAGGCCGCGGCCAGGTCGCCGACGACGCTGATCTCGGGGTGGTTGACGAGGCTCAGGTCGGGCAGCACCAGCACACGCCCGCTGCGGTCAAGCGTGGCGCCTGCGCTCGCGGCGAGGGTCGCGCCGAGGCCCACGCCCGCCACGCCGGCGGCCCAGATAACCGTGCGGGTGGGCAGGTGATGGTCGAGCTCCACGTCGCCTTCCTGCGATTGATAGCTCACACCGCCGGCATGGATGTCCGTGGCGCGGCAGTTGGTGCGAACGTCGACCCCGAGCCGCTTGAGTTGCTCGCGCGCACGTTGCTGCAAGCCGGGGTCGAAGCTGCTCAGCACCTTCTCCGAACCTTCGAGCAGCACCACGCGGGCGAGCTTGGAGTCGATGCGGCGGAACTCGCGCGAGAGCGTCTCGCGGGCGATCTCGCTCAAGGTGCCCGCCATTTCCACGCCTGTTGGGCCGGCGCCGACCACCACGAAGCTCATCCAGGCGGCGCGTTCCATCGGGTCGGCGCAGCGCTCGGCGCGCTCGAACGCGCCGATCACGCGGGCGCGTATCTCCAGCGCGTCGGCCAGCGTCTTGAGGCCCGGCGCATGCGGCGCCCAGGCGTCGTTGCCGAAGTAACTGGTGCGCGTGCCGGCGGCCACGATCAGGTGGTCGTATCGCAGGCGCTCGTCGCCGTCGAGCAGCAACGTGCGCGAGGTGGCATCGATGAACTGCACCTGCGCCTGCAGCACCGTGAGCCGCCCCCGCGCGATCTGGCGCCGCAGGATGTGCCGGATCGGCGCCGAGATGGCCGGGGCGCTCAGCCCCGCGGTCGCCACCTCGTAGAGCAGCGGCTGGAACAGGTGGTGGTTGGTGCGATCGACCAGCGTGATCTGCACCGGCGCCTTCGCGAGTGCGCGCACGGCCTCCAGGCCTGCGAAGCCGCAGCCGATGATGACGACGTGGGGGAGCGGGTGTTGTGGTGACATGGGTTGAACGGCCTCAACCCGCCGCCGCGAGCAGCCGCCCACGCACCATCTGGATGTGCCCGCGCAGCGCGTACAGCTCGTCGGCATAGCTCAGCGGCACCGACACGTGCTCGGCCGCATGCTCGATCTCGTCGAGCTCCTTGAGCAGCTCGGCGGTGGGGCGCTGGCCTTGGGCCTCTTCGACCACGCGCAGGCGCCCGTACCAGCGGAACACCCGCGAGCGGATGCGGAACTCATACAGCGGCGGCACCACGCGCGACATCGGGATCAGGATGGCGATGATCGACACCAGCACCACCCACATCCGCTCGATCACGTTGGCCACCCAGAAGGGCAGATAGCGCTGCAGCACGGGCACGCCGCGCGCGTAGTAGCGCTGCGCTTCGGCGGCCAGCGGGTGCTCGACGTTGTCGGGGCTGGGGAACTGGTTCTTCTTCTGGAACCAGCCGGCCGGGCTGTGGATGGGCGTGGCAGCCTGCACGAAGAGCTGGATCAGTGCCGGGTGCGTCTCCTTGCGCGCGACCAGGGCCGCCGTGGGGGCGATCAGGCGAACGTCGGCCGGCGGCAGGTCGGCGGCCAGGTCGACCACGCCGCGCGGCAGCACCACCGGGCTCATGAACGAGAAGCGGCGCGAGTAGGCATCGGCCTGGGTGAAGTTGAACAACTTGATGCCAGGCGTTTGCAGCAGCATCTGCACCATTACGGCCTCGGGTGCGGAGTTGAACACCATGGCATCGCTCTCGCCAGCCAGCAGGGCCATCACCGCCGGCGTGAGTGGCTCGCGCAGCAGGGCGATCTTGTCGCGGTCGATCTTGTTGGCCTCGACCATGCGGCGCACCAGGTTGGGCGTGCCGCTGCCGCGCACGCCGATGTTGACCCGCCAGCCTTCGAGCTGGCCCAGGCTCTCCAGCGTGTCGCTCTTGAGCAGGCGCCTGGCAGAGTCTTCGCGGTAGAAGAGCCACACCGGCTCGTAGAACATGCTGCCGATGGAGACCAGGGGGTCGTCGTCGTCGTCTTCGCCGCTGGGGCGGCGGTCGCGGTCGTCGGCGCCACCCTGCACGAACGCGATGTCGACACCCGACGACGGGTCTTTCAGCAAGCGCAGGTTCTCGGCCGCACCTGCCGTGTTGCGCAACTCGACCTGGATGCCGTGCTGCTTGAGAAGCTCTGCATAGCGCTTGCCGAACTCGCTGTACGCGCCTTGCGGCACGCCGGTGGCCAGCACCACGCGCCGCGGCGGAGACGGGTCCAGCGCGAAGTACGCGAGCAACAGGAGCGCCAGCGTCAGAACGATGAACGGCCCAGCCGTGAGGATCAGGTCACGGGCGGACAGCAGGGTGTTGCGCAAGGCTTTGGGCATGGCATGACTGCAGGGTTCCGGGCGAGGCTGCGGCCCGCACGATACCGTATGCTTTTCCTCCCCTGTAGCCCACCTGACCGATGCGCCTGCTGCTGGTAGAAGACGACCGCATGATCGGCGAGAGCCTGCGCACCGCCCTGCGCCAGGAGGGCCACGCCGTGGATTGGGTGCGCGACACCAGCGCCGCTCAGGCCACGCTGGGCAGTGAGCGCTTCGATCTGGTGCTGCTTGATCTGGGCCTGCCCCCGGTGGCGGATGCCGCGCCAAGCGGCGAAGGCGGCCTGGGCGTGTTGCGCTGGTTGCGCGGGCGCAACGATGCCACCCCGGTCATCGTGCTGACCGCGCGCGACGGCCTGGGCGACCGCGTGGCCGGCCTCGACGCCGGTGCCGACGACTACCTCGTCAAACCCTTCGAGCTCGATGAGTTGCACGCCCGCATGCGCGCCGTATCGCGCCGGCTCGACGGCCGTGCGCAGCCGCAGCTCTCGCACCGGGGCGTCACCCTCGACCCGGCCACCCGGCAGGTCACGCACAACGGCCAGCCGGTGCTGCTGTCGGCGCGCGAGTTCGCGGTGCTCGAAGCGCTGATGGCGCGCCCCGGCGCCTTGCTCTCGCGCGCCCAGATCGAAGACAGGCTCTACGGCTGGGGCGAAGAGATAGAGAGCAACGCGGTGTCGGTCTACATCCACCAGCTGCGACGCAAGCTCGGGGCCGAGTTCATCCAGAACATGCGCGGCGTGGGCTACTTCATCCCGGCCTGATGTTGTCGATGATGAACTCCATCCGCGCCCGGCTGCTGTTGCTCCTGCTGGGCATGCTCGCCTTGGCCGCCATCGTGATGGGGGTCGTGACCTACCGCAATGTGCTGGCCGAGACCGAGGCGCTCTTCGACTACCAGCTGCGCCAGATGGCCCTCTCGCTGCGCGACCAGGGTGAGGTGAGCCCCACGCAGGCCGACGCCCTGGCCAACGAGCAGCTCGACTTCGTGGTGCAGATCTGGACCATCGACGGCCGCAGCATCTACGCCAACCGGCCGCACTCGGAGCTGCCATCGCGCGCCTTGCTCGGCCTGGCCGATGTGCCGGTGCGCGGCGAGGTGTGGCGAACCTTCAGCGTGGCCACACCCGGCCGCGTGATCCAGGTCGCACAACCGCGGGTCACGCGCCAGCGTCTCGCGGCCCGGGCCGCGCTGCGCAGCGTGGCGCCGCTCGCGGTGTTGGCGCCACTCCTTGCGGTGCTTTCGTGGTGGCTGTCGAGGGTTGCGCTGCTGCCACTGAACCGCGTGGCCAACGAGGTCAGGTCGCGTGGCGACCGCCTGCTGCAGCCGTTGGCCGAGCAAGGCCTGCCGCGCGAGGTGTCGCCGCTGGTGCGCGCACTCAACGGATTGTTGCAGCGCCTGGGCCAGACGCTCGACACGCAGCGCGCTTTTCTGTCCGACGCGGCCCATGAACTGCGCTCACCGCTCACCGCGCTCAAGTTGCAGATCGAGACCCTCAAGCTCGCGCCCGATGCGCCCGCGCGCGATGCGGCTGTGGCCATGCTCGCGCAAGGCATCGACCGGGCGGCGCGCATCGTCGAGCAGTTGCTGGCGCTCGCCCGAAGCGAGCCCGGCGCCCAGGCCGGCACCCTGCAGTCGCTGGACCTGAGCGAGCTGGTGCGCCAGGCGCTGGCCCAGACGGCGCCCTACGCCATCTCGCGCGGCAGTGAACTGGCGTTGCACGCCGACGATCCCGTGTCGGTGCAGGGCGACCCGGCCGGCCTGACTGCGCTCGTGCGCAACCTGGCCGACAACGCGTTGCGCTATTCGCCGCCGGGTTCGCGCGTGGACCTGCGGGTCTGGCGTGACGGCGCCGCGGCCGTGCTGCAGGTGGATGACTCCGGCCCGGGCATCCCGCCGTCGGAGCGTGAGCGGGTGTTCGATCGCTTCTACCGCCGAGCGGGTGGCGGTGAAGAAGGCACGGGCCTCGGGCTGGCCATCGTTCGCAGTGTGGCAGCGCGGCATGGCGCCACCGTGCAACTCGACCAATCACCGCAGGGTGGATTGCGTGCCACCGTGCGTTTTCCACTTCAAGGAGAGAACCCATGAGAAGACTGAAAGTCACCTGGGCGCTGGTACTCGCCGCAAGCCTGCTCGCTGGCTGTGGCACGCAAGTCGTCAACCCCGTCACCGGCGAGACCGAGCGCAGCGCGATGAGCGAGCAAGACGAGATCGCCGAAGGCAAAAAGGCGCACGCGGGCGTGCTCGAGGAGTACGGCGCGTACGACAACCCGCGCCTGCAGGCCTATGTGAACGACCTCGGCCAACGCCTGGCCGCGCAATCGCACCGTGCCAACCTGAAATGGACGTTCACCGTACTCGACAGCCCGGAGATCAACGCCTTCGCGTTGCCCGGCGGCTATGTGTACGTCACGCGGGGGATCATGGCCTACCTCGACAGCGAGGCCGAACTCGCCGGCGTGATGGGGCACGAGATCGGCCACGTCACCGCCCGCCACGGCGCGCAGCGCGCCACGCGCCAGCAGAACGCGGGCTACGGCGTGATGGCCGCCACCGTGCTCGGTGCCGTGCTCGAAGTCGCGGGCGTTGGCGGCGCGACCAACCTCGCGAGTCAGGTCTCGCAGACGGCGGCCGCCGGCTACGTGGCGTCTTACAGCCGCGACCAGGAGTCGCAGGCCGACCAGCTGGGCGCCGAGTACCTGGCGCGCAACCACTACGACCCCAAGTACATGATCGAGGTCATCGAGGTGCTCAAGAACCAGGAGCGCTTCGCGGCCGACGTGGCCAAGGCCGAGGGCAAGACGGCGTCGTCGGGCACGAGCTGGCTGGCCTCGCACCCGAGCAACGACAAACGGCTCGCCGACATCCGCCAGTACGCGGCCAAGTACCAGACGGCCAGCCAGAGCAGCTACGGCGACAGCGGCCGCGATCGCTACCTGCAGGCGGTCGACGGCATGAGCTTCGGCGAAAGCGCGGCGCAAGGCCTCACGCGCGGGCGCAACTTCTATCACTCCGACCTGGGCATCGCGCTCACCGCGCCTGCGGGCTGGGAGATCGACAACAGCGCCGAGGCAGTGATCCTGGCCAACAGTGCGGGCGACGCCGGGCTGATTGTGCGCCTGATCCCCGCCAAGGCCGGCAGCACGCATGAAGAAATGATCCGCAACGTGCTCAAGCCCACCGACGGCCGCACCGAGCGGCGCAGCATCAATGGCCTGCAGGCCACGCAGTTCACCGGCACGGTTCAGAACAAGCAGGGGCGCAGCTCGAACGTGCGGCTCACGCTCGTTACCGGCCCGGGTGGGCGCACCTTCGCGCTGCAGCAGGCCGCCAAGGACTCGGCGGCGCTGCAGCGCAACAGCACGCAGCTCGCGGAGGCCGAGAACTCCTTCCGGGCCATGACCTCGGCCGACCGCGCGGCCGCGAGGCCGCTGAGCGTCAAGACCGTGGCCATGCCCCGCGGCGGCTTCGCCGAACTGGCGCGCAGCTCGCCGCTGCCTGCTCGCGCCGAATCTCAGCTGCGGCTGATGAACGGCGCCTACGGTGGCGAGGTGCCCGAGCCCAAGCCGGGGCAGCGGGTCAAGGTGGTGCAGTGAGCTGACACGCGCTCACGCCGGCACGTGGATCGCGTGCAGGCCGGCGGGCATCAGCCGCGGCATCTCGGCCTGGGCGATGGGGCCATCGGCCAGGCGCGCGGCGTCGAACACCGAGAACAGCGTGCTGCTGCGCGCCACGTCGAGCGCCGTGCCCACCAGCCAGCCGTCGCCCTCGCGCATGCTGCCCGGGCGCGGCACGAAGAGGTGCTCTTCGACCATCACGCTGGCGCCGTACCGGTAGTGGTCGGTGGCGCCGCTGGCGATGTCCTGGCGCATCACCGCGTCGTAGCCCGGCCGCTGGCCGGGCGAGAGCCTCAGCGCCGCATAGAGCTGCTGGTGCCGCTGGCCGACGCGTCGCGGGTCGATGCGCGGGAACTCCGCTCTTTGCGGCAGCACCTGCTGGCGTGCCCGGCGCGCGCCAGGGTCGATCTCGATCAGCGTGAGTTGGGCGTACCCCTCGTGGTCGAAATGGCCGCGCATCAACTCCTTGATGCCGGTGGTGGCCTGCCACGCGTCGTCGGCGCGCATGCAGTCGAGGCGGATCACGCCGGAGCGGTCTTCCCAGGCGTTGCCGATGTGAAAGACGAAGCCCGCCGGCAACTCGAACCACTGCGGCTTGTCGAGCGCGTCTTTCGGCAGCACCAGCACGCGCATGCCGAGCTGCGGCTTCCACACATGGCTGTCGAGAAAGCTCTGGCCGCCGCGCCAACGCTCGGTGTCGAACACGAAGGGCGGCAGCAAGAAGACGAGGTGCCGCTCTGTCACCGCGAAGTCGTGGACCATCGCGATGTCTGGCACCGGCAACGCGCTGGCCTGTGCCAGCGACCCGTCGCGCAGCACGCGGTACACGATGAGCAGGCCGCCCGACGCGCTGATCCCGAAGTTCCACAGCGTGCCGTC
Source organism: Piscinibacter sp. PDB1-1 (assembly GCF_056675995.1). NCBI lineage: Bacteria > Pseudomonadati > Pseudomonadota > Betaproteobacteria > Burkholderiales > Sphaerotilaceae > Piscinibacter > Piscinibacter sp. PDB1-1. The sequence continues at coordinate 704,666 of NZ_JBWVZJ010000003.1, read as the reverse complement.
GGTCTCGATGCGCGGGTGGGCGGAGAACGGCACGCCGGCGAGCTCGGGTGACCAGACCTTCACGCCGCGGGTGCCAAGCGTCTTCTCATCCATTCGGTAGGCCGAACCGCCTTCCCACAGCGCCATCAGCTCACCACCGTGCCAGACGACGCTCGTGTTGGCTACGTTCACTGCATCGGGGCCGGTGGGTGGTTCGGCATGGGGCACCACGGTACCGAAGGCCGAACGCACCGGGCGGCCGGCGGCGCTGTCAGCCTTGAACTTCTCGGTGCGTACGAATCGGGCCTGGTGGCTGATGCCCTTGCTCGACAGCGTGTAGCGCTGCAGCAGGCCGTCGCCGTCGAACCAATGGTCGTAGCGCAGGCCGCCCAGTTGGTGGCGCGCCGGGCCGTTGCGGAAGAAGGCGCCGTGCAATGCCGGAGGGAGCTTGCCGCGCAGTGTCATGTCGAGGGCCGGCACATCGGCCTGCACGCCGACGTAGGCCTGCGTCCACGGCTGGGTGGCACGCTGCGACTCGAACGCGGCGAGTGTGCTGGGCGCGTCGGCGCGGACGGCCGTGAGCGGCAAGCCGGTGGCGGCCAGCGCGCCGGCGCCGAGAAGGCGCTGGAGGGCGTCGCGGCGCGCGCCGTCTTCCAGGGCGGTTTGAAAGTGCTCCATGAGTGTCGCCCCTTGCGTCAGCGCAGCTGGATGCGCAGGGTGGTGTCGGCCTGCAGTTCGACGGCTGCCTGTGCGAACGAGGGCGGCCCCATGGTCGGGCTGCCCGTGAAGCCGTAGGGCTCGGTCGGCATGCCCAGCATGTTGGTGTCGAGCTTGCCGTTGCCGTTTTCGTCGTGATACGCCGAGAGCGCGTACTTGCCCGGTGGCAGGTCGTTGAACACGAGCACGGTCTTGTCGGGTGTGGGCGAAAGTCTGCGCACCTGGGCAGCCTTGTCGATCTGGCGCCAGCCGGTCTCGCTGTTGTAGAGCGCAGCGTTGATGCTCCCTTCGGTGGAGCGTGCATCGACGAGTTCGATGGTGAGCGTGAATGCTTGCGCGCTGCCTGCAAAGGCCAGGGCGGCGGTGGCGAGCGTGAGGGCTTGAAGAGGTTGGGTTCGCATGATGGGTCCCTTGAAGAGTTGGAAGGCGGACCTATCGTGTGATGCGCCCTGGTGTGGCGCGAGCGGGATGCGACGAAGCGCCGGCTGGCGGCGCGAGTGGTGCCGAGAAGGGCGCAGGCGGTGCCAAAAAAGTCGCTGCAACACCGCCCTTGAAATATCGACCGAGGGGCACATCTCATGACTACCGGCGGCGAGAGGCCGCCCTCGTTTCAAGACATGCGTACCCCCAAGGAGAGCCAGATGTTCGCTTCGATCCTGAATCACCCAGACACCGTTTTCGCCCAGTTCGACCGCCTTCGCCGCGAGCTCGATGGTGCGTTCGCCGAGCCGCGGGTTGCCCGCAGCGTGGCGCGCGGCAGCGTGCCGCCGCTGAACGTTGGCCGCACCACCACGAGCGTGGAAGTGCACGTGTTCGCGCCGGGCCTCGATGCGTCGAAAATCGACGTGACGCTCGACCGCGGCGTGCTGAGCATCAGCGGCGAGCGCGTGGCTGATGCGCCCTCGAAGGAGGCCAAGGCCACCACCTACACCCGCGAACGCGGCGCCGGCCGCTTCACGCGCACCGTGAAGTTGCCCGACGACGTTGACCCGACCCAGGTGAGCGCAACCTACCGCGATGGTGTGCTGCGCGTCAGCATCGCCCGCAAGGAAGCCGCCCAACCCAAGCGCATCGCCGTGCAGTAAGGAGAACCGACATGAGTAACGCAAACGACATCACGACCACCCAGACCGCCGCGAAGGCGCAGCGCACCGTGCAGCCGCCCATCGATGTCTTCGAGACCGATGACGGCATCACCCTGCTGGCCGACATGCCCGGTGTGGCGCGCGAGCAGCTGGAGATCCACGTCGAAGGCAACTCGCTGCTGATCGAAGGTCAGGCCCAGCCGCTGACCCCGGCCGACCTGGAGCCACTGTGGGCCGAGACGAGCGTGCCGCGCTACCGCCGCAGCTTCAAGCTCGGCCGCGAGCTCGACACCTCGGGCATCGAGGCCAACCTGAAGGACGGCGTGCTGACCCTGCGCATCCCCAAGCAGGCGCAGGCGCAGGCGCGCCGGGTCGAGGTCAGCGTGCACTGAGCTGCCGTGGCGATCGGTGGGCGGACAGGCTCACCTAATCGATCATCGTGACATCACCAGCCGATCGCGCAAATGCGGCCCCGGGGCGACAAGCCCTGGGGCCGCTTTGCTTTGCCCAGAGCGCTTCGCCCTCCGCCCTGAGGCATTCCTTTGGCGATATGCTGACTCGGCCTCCCTGCACAGGACAGCCCCACCATGAGCCCAGCCGCCCCCACGCCAACCCGCGCCCGCGTCGTCCGCCTCGATGAACACGGCGGCCCCGATGTGCTGAAGCTCCACACCGTGGATCTGCCGGCACCAGAGGCAGGCGAGGTGCGGCTGCGCCACACGGCCATCGGCTTCAACTACATCGACGTCTACCAGCGCTCCGGCAAGTACCCTTTGCCGATGCCCAGCGGTCTCGGGCACGAGGCCGCTGGCGTCGTGGAGGCGGTGGGCAGCGGCGTGAGCGAGTTCAAGGCCGGCGACCGCGTTGTCTACCTGAGTGCCGGTGTCGGCTCCTACGCCACCCACCGCAATGTGCCGGCCGGCAAGCTAGTGGCATTGCCCGCAGGCTTGGCCGATGACGCGGCCGCGGCGGTGTTCTTCAAGGGCCTGACCGCGCAATACCTGCTCCGCAGGACGCACCGGGTGCAGGCCGGCGAGATCGTGCTCGTGCACGCCGCGGCGGGCGGGGTGGGCCAGATCCTCTGCAGCTGGGCCAAGGCGCTCGGTGCCACGGTGATCGGGACGGCGGGTTCGCCCGAGAAATGCGCGATCGCCCGCGAGATGGGTTGCGATGCGGCCATCGACTACTCGCAGCCCGACTGGGTTCAGCAGGTGATCGACGCCACCGGCGGGCGCAGGGCGCGTGTCGTGTACGACTCGGTGGCGCAGCACACGTTCATGGGTTCGTTGGATTGCACCGCGCCCTTCGGCCTGGTGGTGCTGTTTGGTGCGGCCTCGGGGCCGGCGCCCGAGATCCAGCCCGAGCTTCTCAACAAGAAGGGCTGCCTGTTCCTCACGCGGCCGTCGGTCTTCCCGCACAACGCCGACACGGCCAGCTTGCGCGCCAATGCGGCCGAACTCTTCGACGCGATGGCTGCAGGCGCCGTTCGCGCGTCGATTGCAGCGAGCTTGCCGCTCGAGAAGGTGCAAGAGGTGCACCGGCTGGCCGAGGCGCGGGGCAACGCAGGGGCGATCGTGATGCTGCCGTGAGGCGCGGAAGGCGTCACACCCACCACGGAGACCACCATGGACCTGGCACAGATCTTTGCCATCGACGTCTCGCCGCTTGAACTCGTGCTGCGCGGCACGTTGATGTATTGGTTCTTGCTGCTGATCTTCAGGTTCGTGCTTCGGCGCGATGCCGGTGCGTTGGGCGTGGCCGATATCCTGCTCGTGGTGCTCATTGCAGACGCTTCGCAGAACGCCATGGCCGGCCCCTACCAGAGCGTGACCGAGGGGGCCATCCTCGTCGCCACCCTGGTGTTCTGGAACTACGCGCTCGACTGGGCGAGCTTCCGCTGGCGCTTCGTGCGCAAGCTGACCGAGCCCGCGCCCCTGCTGCTGGTGAAGGACGGACAGATGCTGAGTCGCAATCTGCGCAAGCAGTTCCTCACGCGAGAAGACGTGGAGACGCAACTGCGCGAGGCAGGCGTCGACGATCTGTCGCGTGTGCGCGCGGTCTACCTTGAGGGCGATGGTCGCTTCTCGGTGCTCCAGTTCGACGATGGGGACGCGCCTGCCAAGCGCCCCGGCAAGGCCGATCGACCGCTCGGCATGTGACGCGGTCAGGCGCCACTGTGCTGCAATGCAGTGATCCCCACGGGCCCTGACATGACTGAACTCGAACTCAAGTTCCGCCTCGATGCCGCCAGTTCACTCACCTGGCAGGCCTTGTTCAAGACCCAGCAGGCGCGGCGCCTGCGCCTGCGTGCGCGCTACTTCGACACGCCCGATACGCGTCTCGCCCAGGGCGCCGTGGCGATTCGTCTGCGCCTGCAGGGTACCCGCTGGGTTCAGACGCTGAAGGCAGCCGGCGACAGCGCCGTGCACCGGTTGGAGCATGAGGTGAACGTCGCCGCCAGTCGGTCCGAAACGCCGGCATTGGATGTCGGCCGGCACCAGAGCACGCCGGCGCTGGAGCGCTTGCAGAGCGCGCTCGGCGGCGCCTCGCCCGATGACCTGGTGCAGCGCTACGAGACGGATGTGTGGCGGTCGATCGTGATGCTGCGCGACGGCGAGGGTTCGCAGGTCGAGGCGGCGCTCGACCTCGGTGCCGTGCTGGCCGGCGATGCTCGCTCGCCCATCGCCGAGATCGAGTTCGAGCATGTGGCAGGCCCGGTGCAGGCCGTGTTCACGCGCGCGCTCGAAGCGCTGGAGCTGGGCGGCATGTGGCTCAGCACCATCTCCAAGGCAGAGCAGGGCGAGAACCTGCGACGCGGCGGCGTTGGCGCACCGGTGAAGGCATTGCCGCTCGAACTGCCTGCCACTGCGTCGAGCGCCGTGCTGTTGCGCGGCGTGGTGCGCAACGTGCTGGCCCAGGTGTTACCCAACGCGAGTGTCGTCGCAGAGGGCGAAGGCGGGGCAGAGCATGTGCACCAGTTGCGCATCGGCCTGCGTCGCCTGCGCACCGCCCTGCGCGAGCTGGCAATCCTCAGCCCTTGCATCGCTCCGGAGTGGGAGCGCGCGCTCGCCGCCACCTTCGGCGCGCTGGGTGAAAGCCGCGACAACGAGGTGATCTCCGAAACTGTGCGGCCCCTGCTCGAAGAGGCGGGTGCGCCGAAGACGACATGGTCGGCATGCGCAGGGGCGGCCGACCCCGTGCTGGCGGTGCGCGATCTGGCGTTCCAGCGCACGCTGGTGGCCATCCTGGCGCTGGCGCATGCCGGCGACGAGGCGTTTTCATCGCACGATGCCCAACACACCCGGGCGCTAGTCGCGAAGCAACTGCAGCATCTGCACCGGCAGGTCGTGAAAGACGGGCGGCGTTTCATGTCGCTGCCGCTTGAGCAACAGCACCGGGTGCGCAAGCGCGTCAAACGCTTGCGCTACCTGAGTGAATTTGCGCAGCCGCTGTGGCGGCCCAAGCGGGTGGCGCGCTATCTCGAATCACTCAAGCCCGTGCAAGTGGCCCTGGGCTGGCACTCCGACTGTGCCGTGGCCGCCCAGCACTTCGAGTCAGACGCCCATACCGACCCGAAGGGGCAGTTCGCGGCCGGCTACCTCAAGGCGCACCTCGCCGTGACGGCTCAGGCGGCCTGCGGCGAACTCAAGCGACTGGCGAAGGCCGAGCCCTTCTGGTGAACAGCACCCGCACTCAGGCAATCAGCTCGTGCCTTCGTTCAGGCGGAGCAGGCACACGAGGCCTCGATGGCACGCTGTGATTCGAACTCGGCGGCGTTGGTGTGGGCGCCCCTTCGGCACGGGTGCCGAAGGGTGACTCGCACGTACCGACCACCAGCAGGCGGCATGGCGCCCTGCCGGCTGGTGTCGGGGTGAATGGGGTTTCCCAGGTCAGCGCAGCGGGATTCGCAAAGTGGTGTCGTCCTGCACCTCCACTGCAGCATTGACGAAGCTGGGAACGCCCATGACGCGGAGCGCGTCGCGCGAGAAGCCATAGCGCTCGGTGGGCTGGCCCCACATGTCGCGTGCGAATCGGCCATCACCGTTTTCGTCGTGGTAGGCGGCGATGGCGTAGCGGCCAGGAGGGACATTGGCGAAGACCAGCACGGTCTTGTCGCCAGCCGATGAGGCCCTGAGGGCCTGCGTGGGCTCGCGGAACGTCAACCAGCTGCCCTCGGAGGTGTATAGCGCGACGTTGATGTTGCCCTGGGGGGAGATGGCGTCGGTGACTTCTACGGTGAGTGTGAGGGCCTGGGCGGCACCGACGGCGAGCAGGCTGAGCGCGCAAAGGGGCTTGGCGAGGTTCATGTCGTCTCCGTGTGTTAAGAAGGTTAGGCGATGATGGCACCGCCACGCGTGCCTGCCAAGGGCCTGCGAAGAAATGACCCCGGCCGTTACGAACGGCACTCAGTCTTGCCCCAAATGAAACGGCCGCCCCAAGGCGGCCGTTCGAGGCGGGGCTGCAACCCTTACTGCGTCAGTTCCTTGACCATGTTGCGCGCGATCACCATCTGCTGGATCTGGCTCGTGCCTTCGTACAGGCGGAACAGGCGCACGTCGCGGTAGAAGCGCTCCATCGAGTGCTCGGCGATGTAGCCCGAGCCCCCCAGGATCTGCACGCCGCGGTCGGCCACGCGGCCCACCATCTCGGACGCGTACAGCTTGGCGCACGAGGCTTCGGTGGAGTGCGGCAGCTTCGCATCGCGCTTGCGGGCCGCGTCGATCACCATGCACTCGGCGGCGTAGAGCTCGGTCTTGCTGTCGGCCAGCATCGCCTGCACCAGCTGGAACTCGGCGATGGGTTGCCCGAACTGCTTGCGCTCCACCGCGTATTGCAGCGCGTCGGCCAGGATGCGCTTGGCCACGCCCACGCAGATGGCGGCGATGTGGATGCGGCCCTTGTCGAGCACCTTCATCGCCGTGTAGAAGCCCTTGCCCTCGACGCCGCCGATCAGGTTGGCAGCCGGCACGCGGCAGTTCTCGAAGATCACGTCGCAGGTGTGCGCGCCCTTCTGGCCCATCTTCTTGTCGCGCTTGCCGAGCGTGATGCCGGGAGACTTGGCGTCGACGATGAAGGCCGAGATGCCCGAGGCGCCTTTCTTGGCCGGGTCGGTGCGCGCCATCAGCGTGAAGATGCCGGCCTGCGGTGCATTCGTGATGAAGCGCTTGGTGCCGTTGACCACGTAGTGGTCGCCGTCCTTGATGGCGGTGGTGCGCAGCGAGGCCGAGTCGGAGCCTGAATCAGGCTCGGTCAGCGCGAACGAGGCGGTGATCTCGCCGGTGGCCATCTTGGGCAGGTACTTTGCCTTCTGCTCCTCCGTGCCGTCCATCAGGATGCCTTGCGAGCCGATGCCCACCGTGGTGCCGAACACCGAGCGAAAGGCCGGCGAGGTCTGGCCCATCTCGATCATGGCGAGCACTTCTTCTTCCATCGTGAGCTCGAGGCCGCCGTAGGCCTCGGGGATGGTCAGGCCGAACAGGCCCAACTCGCGCATCTCGTCGACGATGGCCGGCGGGATCTCATCGGTGTCGGACACCTCGTGCTCGGCAGGCACGAGGCGCTCGCGCACGAAGCGGCGCACGCTGTCGACAAGGGCGGTCAGGGTTTCTTGGTCGCGGATCATGTGAACACTCGGGTGTAAGGCGGGGAGAACTGTCGTTCGAGAGCGAACGGGCCGGCCGAGAGCATAGTGGATGCCCGTGCTTAATCCAGTCGCCTACCGGACGCCTACCCGCGAGCAGGGGAGCGCAGCACGATGTCGGTGCAAGCCCCCTCGCGGGTGGCCGCGGTGCCCACGTACATTGGCGACTCCCCCACGAACTCGAGCGCGGACATTGAACGTCACCCCCACTCCCATCACCGCCGCCCTCGCGGGCGGCTTCTCGGCCTTGGTCATGCCTTTTCTGTGGGCGCGACTGGCCAACGACAGCATGTGGCTGGTGCTGGCTTTCCTGCTCATCGTGGCGCTACCGGCGCACGCGTTCGTCTTCGGCTTCGGCCGCAATCAGGTCGCGGGCGGCACGCTCGACACCGCCTTGCTCAAGCGCATCGGCGCCTGGTTTGGCGCGGCGGTGGCGGTGCTGGCCATTGCATGGGCGGCGCGCTCATAGGTGCGTGATCGCCGCGCCCAGTGCGTGGCCGCTCACGCAGCAGGCGCTGCGGCAGGCGCCGCGGGCGTCATCACCAAGGTACGGGTCGGGAACGCGAAGTCGACGCCCAGTGCGGCCAACTCGCGCATCAAGGCGAGGTTGATGCGCTGCTGCTGGTCCATGTAAGGGCCATAGCCGGGGTCGAGCACGATGTACACGACTTCATAGTCCAGCGAGCTTTCGCCGAAGGACTTGAAGTGCGCCCGGTCGAAGCGAAGCTGGTCGCTCGCCTCGACCACGCGCTTCACGATGGCCGGGATGGCCTCGGCCTGCTCGGGCGTCGTGTTGTAGGTGACGCCGAACCCGAACACGATGCGCCTTTCGCGCAGGCGCTTGTAGTTGCTGACGGTGTGCTTCAGCAGCTCGGTGTTCGACATGACGATCTGCTCGCCACCCAGGCTTCGGATGCGCGTGGTCTTGATGCCCACGGTTTCGACGGTGCCCGCCACGCTGCCGAGCACGATGAAGTCGCCGACCTCGAACGGCTTGTCCACCGCGATGGCGACCGAGGCGAAGAGGTCACCCAGGACGTTCTGCGCGGCCAGCGCGATGGCGATCCCGCCCACCCCCAGGCTGGCGATGAACGCGGTGATGTTCACCCCCACGTTCGACAGCATCGCCAACAGCACGACGGTCCACAGCAGCGTGCGCGCGCCCCACGACATCAGCGTCGTGGCTGCGCTCGCAGGCGCATCCGGCCTCTCCGAATGGCGTTCGCGGTAAAGGTGCAACCCGATGGTCACCGCACGATTGGCCCACAGCGCCACCTGAAGTGCCACCACCACGAACCAGAACTGCGCGACACGGCCCTCCCATTTGTCGGGGAGATCGATGAAGCCCAAGCCGATGAGCAGCGATGCCAGCGCGATCAGCCAGCCGCTCGTTCCGCTGAGCACATCGACCAGCACGTCGTCCATCCGGTTGACGGTGTGGTCGGCGATCCTGCGAAACCGCCCCAAGGCCAGGCGGGTCACCAGCGTCATCAGGAGGTAAGACACAAGCGCCGCCACCGCCGCCAATGCGACCCTGCTCAGTGGGAGCCCGAAGACAGTGTGGTTGTCCAGCCAGAAGATATTCAATTGCTCAAGCATCGAGCGACCGTAACAGGGTGGGCAGGCCACGACGCGCTTTAGCGCACTAACCTGCCGGGTTTTCTGATCGCGCCTCGCGCGGGGGTACGGCCCCGCCGTGCCTGGCTGTCGGCAAAGGGAATGCCATTTGCCCCGTCACATCATCTCGCAGGCATTGCGATGGAAAAGGCGGGGGTACTCATGACAGATCTTTCGATTTCTCGACGCGACCTGCTCATTGCCGGTACTGGCGCGGTCGCTTCGTCGTCCGCTACGGCCCAGGCCAGCGATTCGGCCGGTGCCGTGACCGGTTCCGCGACTGGAGTCGCCGGGGCTGCCACGATGAAGGTCTCGTTCGCGGTCAACGACCGCTCCCGCACGCTCGACCTTGACACGCGAACCACCTTGCTCGACGCGCTGCGCGAACACTTGCACCTCACCGGTACCAAGAAGGGCTGCGACCATGGCCAATGCGGCGCGTGCACAGCCATCGTCGACGGCCGGCGCATCAACACCTGCCTGAGCTTGGCGGTGATGCACGAAGGCGCACGCATCACCACCATCGAGGGCCTGGGTTCCCCTGAGAAGCTGCACCCCATGCAGGCCGCCTTCGTCAAGCACGACGGCTACCAATGCGGCTACTGCACCCCCGGACAGATCTGCTCGGCCGTGGCCGTGCTGGACGAAATCCGTGCGGGCGTGCCCAGCCACGTCACGGCCGACATCACCGTGAAGCCGCTCCTTTCCGCCGAGGAACTGCGCGAGCGGATGAGCGGCAACATCTGCCGTTGCGGTGCCTACTCCAACATCATCGATGCGATCACCGAGGTGGGCGCGGCACCTGCCGGGAGGCCGGCATGAAGCCCTTCACCTACGAGCGCGTGACCACCGCCGAACAGGCCGCCGCGGCGATTGCCCGCACGCCACACGCCAAGTTCATCGCTGGCGGTACCAACCTGCTCGACCTGATGAAGCTGCAGATCGAGGCGCCCACGCATCTGGTGGACGTGAACGCCTTGCCGTTGGCGCGGATCGACACCACGACCGAGGGCGGACTGCGCATCGGCGCGCTTGTGCGCAACACCGACCTGGCCTCGAACGAGGCGGTGCGACGGGACTACGGTGTGCTGTCGCGCGCGCTGATGGCCGGCGCGTCGGGCCAGCTGCGCAACAAGGCCACCACCGCCGGCAACCTGCTGCAGCGCACGCGCTGCCCGTACTTCTACGACACGGCGCAGCCTTGCAACAAGCGGGTTCCCGGTAGCGGCTGCGGTGCCCTGAACGGCATGAGCCGCCAGCATGCGATCGTCGGCACCAGCAATGCCTGCATCGCGACCCACCCGAGCGACATGGCCGTGGCCATGCGGGTGCTCGATGCCACGGTAGAGACCGTGAGGGCGGACGGCCGGCAGCGCCGCATCCCCATTGCCGATTTCCATAACTTGCCTGGCAGTACGCCGCAGGTCGAGACGACGCTCGAGGCGGGTGAGTTGATCACCGCCGTCGCGCTGCCGCCACCCGTAGGAGGCACGCACGTCTATCGCAAGGTGCGCGACCGCGCCTCGTACGCGTTTGCGCTGGTGTCGGTGGCGGCCATCGTGCAGCGCGACGGCACCGGGCGGATCGCCCTGGGGGGCGTGGCCCACAAGCCGTGGCGTGTCGAAGCGGCCGAGGCCGAGTTGCCGCGTGGCGCCACGGCCGTCAGCAGCAAGTTGCTCGCGGGCGCAAGGACCACCGAGCACAACGCCTACAAACTGCCGCTGGTGGAGCGCACGCTCGCCGCCGTACTCACCGACGCGAGGGCCTGAGCATGAAGTTCGACACCCCGGCCACCACCAACCCGATCGATCAACTGAAGGTCATCGGCCACCCCACGGATCGCATCGATGGGCCACTCAAGACCACCGGCACCGCCCGCTACGCGTACGAGCAGCATGAGGCCGCTCCGAATGCACTCTACGGTTACATCGTCGGGGCCACGATCGCCAAAGGCCGGATCGTGTCGATCGACCAGAAGGCCGCCGAAGCGGCGCCTGGTGTGCGGACCATCGTGACGGCGCGCAGCGCAGGCAAGCTGGGCAAGGGCCAGTTCAACACGGCGCGATTGCTGGCGGGACCCGGGGTGGAGCACTACCACCAGGCGGTCGCGCTGGTCGTGGCCGACACCTTCGAGCAAGCCTGGGCCGCCGCCGATTTGGTGCAGGTGCGGTATGCCACGTCGGCCGGCAGCTACGAGTTGGCGAAGACGCGCCGCAATGCCAAGCCGCCCAAGCCATCGGGCTTCGCCGGCCCACCCGACACCCGGGTCGGAGATTTTTCCGCAGCGTTCGCTTCGGCGGCGGTGAAGATCGACGCCACCTACACCACACCGGATCAGTCGCACGCCATGATGGAGCCGCATGCCTCGATTGCCTCGTGGCAGGGCGACCGCCTGACGCTGTGGACGTCGAACCAGATGATCGACTGGAGCACGGGCGATGTCGCAAAGACGCTGGGTATCGAGAAGCAGAAGGTGCGCCTCGTGTCGCCCTACATAGGCGGTGGGTTCGGCGGCAAGCTCTTCGTGCGGGCCGACGCGGTGCTGGCTGCCCTCGGCGCCAAGGCGGCGGGGCGGCCGGTGAAGGTGGCGCTGCAGCGCCCGCTGATGATGAACAACACGACGCACCGGCCGGCCACCATCCAGCGCGTCCGCATCGGCGCGGGCCGCGACGGCAAGATCACGGCGATTGCGCATGAAACCTGGTCGGGTGATCTCCCCGGTGGGCAACCCGAAACGGCGGCAAACCAGACGCGCCTGCTCTATGCGGGTGCGAACCGGCTGACCGCCACGCGGCTGTCGGTGCTCGATCTGCCGGAAGGCAACGCGATGCGCGCACCGGGAGAAGCGCCCGGCATGATGGCGCTCGAGATCGCGGTCGACGAGATGGCCGAGAAGTTGGGTCTGGACCCGGTCGAGTTTCGTATCCGCAACGACACGCAGGTCGACCCCGAGAAGCCAGAACGCCCGTTCTCGCAACGCCGGCTCGTCGAGTGCCTGAGGCAGGGAGCCGACACCTTCGGCTGGGCCAAGCGCAACCCGCGCCCCGCGCAGGTGAAGGAGGGGCGCTGGCTTGTGGGGCTTGGCGTGGCGGCGGCTTTTCGGAACAACCTCGTCATGAAGTCCGCAGCGCGTGTACGGCTCGATGCACAAGGCATCGTCACCGTCGAGACCGACATGACCGACATCGGCACGGGCAGCTACACCATCATTGCCCAGACGGCGGCCGAGACCATGGGCGTGCCGCTGTCCAAGGTTTCGGTGAGGCTCGGCGATTCGAGCTACCCGGTGTCCTGCGGCTCAGGCGGGCAGTGGGGCGGCAACAATTCGACCGCGGGCGTCTTTGCGGCATGCATGAAGCTGCGAGAGAGCGTGGCGCTCAAGCTCGGCGTGGCACCTTCTGACGCCGAGTTCACCGACGGCACGGTGCGCGCAGGTGGACGTACGGTGTCGCTGGCTGAGGTGGCCGGTGCCGAGGGCTTGGCCGCGCAGGATCACATCGAATACGGCGACCTCGACAAGAAGTATCAGCAGTCGACCTTCGGCGCGCATTTCGTCGAGGTCGGTGTCGATGCAGCGACCGCCGAGGTGCGCGTGCGGCGCATGCTCGCCGTGTGCGCGGCCGGCCGCATCCTCAACCCGAAGTCGGCGCGCAGCCAGGTGATCGGTGCGATGACGATGGGCGTGGGCGCAGCGCTGACCGAAGACCTGGGCCTCGACGTGCGGCGCGGCTTCTTTGTGCACCACGACCTGGCCGCGTACGAGGTGCCTGTACATGCCGACATCCCGCACCAGGAGGTGATCTTCCTCGACGAGACCGACCCGATCTCGTCGCCCATGAAGGCCAAGGGTGTGGGCGAACTGGGCATCTGTGGCGTAGGAGCGGCCGTCGCCAACGCGATCTACAACGCCACCGGCGTGCGTGTGCGCGACTACCCGATCACGCTGGACAAGCTGATCTCGAGCATGCCGGTGCTGACGTAGCCCCGTCGGCGCTCGCAGTGCGGCAATCGAGTGCATCGCCGCCGGGTCATCCAAAGAAAAAGGCCTTGCATGACAAGGCCTTAAACGTTGGTGGTGGAGAGGAGGAGGATCGAACTCCCGACCTTCGCATTGCGAACGCGACGCTCTCCCAGCTGAGCTACCCCCCCAACGAAGCGACAAGTCTAGCAAAAGGGCGTTGAGCGGTGTGCCTCTGGCGCGGTCTGCCGGGGCGGGTTAGAAAGCAGCTGGCTTTCACATCCACCCACTTCGGACCCTCCCATGCCGCAACCTGACCCCGCCTGGCTCGACGTTCAGTACAACAACCGCGCACGGGTGCCCGAGCACCCCCAGATCTTCGAGCGCTGGGCGATGGCGTCGCAGCGCGTGCGCGAAGGGCTCACCTGCCTGCTCGACCTGCCTTATGGCGATGGCGAAAAGGAGACGCTCGACGTGTTCCCTGCCGCGCAACCGGGGTCGCCGGTGTTCGTGTTCATCCATGGGGGCTGGTGGCGCAGCTCGGACAAGGCGGACAACTCCTTCCTCGCAGCGAGCCTGGTTCGTGCCGGCGCGATGGTGGTGTTGCCGAACTACGCGCTGTGCCCTGGCACGGTACAGGCGCCGGTGACCATAGAGACGATTGCCTTGCAGCTGGTGCGTGCCGTTGCGTGGACGTACCGCAATGCCGCCGCCTATGGCGGTCGGCCGGGGCGCATCGTGGTGGGCGGGCATTCGGCTGGCGCTCACCTGGCCGCCATGCTGTTGTGTTGCGACTGGCAGGCCGTGGATGCGAACCTGCCGACGCGCGTGGTGCATTCGGCCCTCGCGATCTCGGGCCTCTTCGACCTGGAGCCGATCCGCCACACGCCGTATCTGCAGGCCGACCTGCGGCTCACGCCGGACATGGTGCGCCGCGTGAGCCCGGTGCGCTTTCGCGCGCCGGCGGGCCGGCTGAACGCGGTGGTGGGCGGCGATGAGAGCGACGAGTTCCTGCGTCAGAACGGGTTGCTGCGCGACGCGTGGGGCGCTGAGGTGGTGCCGGTGTGCGAGGCCATCGCCGGCGCCAATCACTTCACCGTGCTGCATGACCTGGCCGACCCCGACGGGCGGCTGAATCGCATCGCACTGAACTTGCTCGATCTCAGGTAAGGGGGCGGCGCACGCTGTCGCTCACAGGCTCGATCGTCCTACACGGGTGCGGGCAGGTGGCCGATGGGCGGGGCCGCGTGCAGTTTCTACAGTTCATTCGGGGCGTTTGATCGCGTTGCCGATGACAAAGGTCGTCGAATCAACCTGCAAGCGCACGTTCGGCGCCGACAGGCGCTTGCCACGCGAGTGGCTACAACCTGAAGGAACTGACCATGAACCAATTCAAGACCCCTGTCGCCACCCTGGGCGTGATCACGGTGGCCTTGGCGCTCGGCGCCTGCCAGCGCAATGACGAAAACGCCACCGCCGGCCAGCAGGTCGACCAGGCTGTCGCATCGGCCGAGCAAAAGGCCGACGCGATGAAGCAAGACATGAAGCGCGAAGGCAACGAGGCCAAGGACGCCATCAGCAACGCGGTCGACAAGGCCGGCGACAAGGTGAAGGACGCGAGCATCACGACCGCCGTCAACGCCGAACTGGCGCGTGACACCGAGTTGAGCGCTCTCAAGATCGACGTCGACACCAGCAGCGGCCGCGTGGTGCTGCGCGGTACGGCGCCCACCGATGCATCCCGCGATCGCGCCACGCAGATCGCACAGCGTGTCGATGGTGTGGTCTCGGTCGACAACCAGTTGAGCGTGTCGCGCGGCTAATTAGAACCAGCAAAGCGCCCATGCCCATGCCGCTCCACGAGCGGCGAGGCGGCCACTTCTTCGGAGGCTGGCCGCCTTCTTGTTTTGGTGCACGCACTTCTTTGTTGCAGCTTGCGTTTTGATACCGGGCCGGGCACGCCGTTCGCCGGGGTGAGCCATCACCTTCACCCACCCCGAGCACCCACCCATGAAACGCGAATTCGATGAGCTGGCACCCCGTGAGGTGTTGTATGTCGAAGACCACCCGACCAATGTGCGCTTGATGCAGGCACTGTTCGAACGCCGCCCGCACCTCGAGCTGGTGATCGCCGGAGACGGCCGAGAGGCCTGCGAGATCGCCCAGCGCATGCGCCCGGCGCTCGTGCTGCTCGACATGCGCTTGCCCGACTGCGATGGCGTGGCGCTGCTGCAGGCGCTGCGTCGCAACGAGGGCTGGGAGACGCTGCCGGCGGTCGTGGTGACGGCCGAGCAGGGCTTCGACATCAGCGGCACGGGCTTTTGCGAGCTGTGGCCCAAGCCGATCGACCTCGCGTTCGTTCTCAGCCGCCTCGATGAACTTGCTGCAACGGCGCAGGCACCTGCCCCGCAGGCTGCTGTCGCGGCGACGCAGGCGGCTGCCGCTTGAGTTCCGCTGCCGGATCGTCAACCCGGCCTTGACCGAGCCTCAACAGGAGACCCACCATGACACCACCATTCATCGCACGCATCGCCGCCAGCTCGACTCTGGCGATCGGCCTCGCCACGGCGCTGAGCGCCTGCGATCCGAAACCGCCAGAGCCCAAGGCTGCACCGGATGTGACGACAACGAGCCCCATGCCCACGCCTTCCGCGTCGGCTCCGGCGAGCCAATGACGACGCACGCACCATGACCCAGATTGCCGGTGGCGCCACGCCACCACCTCCGGTGCCGGGTCACGTGCCGCCGCCTGCAGCGCCGCCGATGCCGCCGCCCGGGCCGGACCTGCCGGCGCCCGACGTCATCGACCCGCCTGCGCCCGGCCGGCACGACCCCGTGCGCGAGCCCGAGCGGCCCGTTCCAGAAGTCACCCACCTGCATTGAGGGGCGCGGGTTACCCGAGGCCCTTCGCGCGGCAACTCTTACACGTAAGCGCCGCAGCGGTCGGTATGAATGGCAATGCGCGTGCCCGCGCCCATCGTGCAGTGCAGCAATGGGCCGAATTTTTCGGGATCGATTGACCCTGATGCCAGCGTGGCACCGCGTTTGCCCCAACAGCGAATCGGGATTCAGGTGGGGCTCTTGGGCTGCCCTGTTTCCCCATCACGGAGAACCAGGAGGCACCGCGTGGAATCCACTCGCAGTCATCGCAACGTCACGAACCCAAACCTCTCCCTTTCGCGCCGCGCACGTGCTCAGCGCGGCGTGGGCCTGCTGGCCCTCAGCATGCTCGCGGCGCTGGGCCTTTCGGCCTGTGATCGCGGTAGCAAACCCGGTGGCGGCGCCACGCAGATCGCAGCGCGCGTCAACAAGGAAGACATCTCGGTCCACCAGGTCAACTTTGCGTTGCAGCGCCAGCCCGGGATCACCCCCGAGCAGCTCGATGCCGTCAGCCGCAAGACGCTCGAAGCACTGGTTGACCAAGAGCTGGTACTGCAAGCCGCTACCGAGCAGAAGATCGATCGCGACCCGGCCGTGGTGCAGTCGATCGACGCCGCCCGCCGCGAGCTGATTGCGCGCGCCTACGCCGAGCGCCTGGCGGCCACCGTGCAGCCGCCGACCGAGGCCGACGTCAAGGGCTACTACGACGCGAACCCGGCGCTCTTTTCGCAGCGGCGCTTCTACAAGCTGGTCGATACGGCCGTCGAGGCCACGCCAGAGCAGCAGAAGGACATCCAGGCGCAGTTGCCCACCACGCGCAACGCCAGTGATGTGTCGGCGGTGCTCACGCGCGCCGGGCTGCGTCACGGGGCGCGGCAGTCCACGGTGGGGGCCGAGGCGCTGCCCATGCAGGCCGTGAACGACATGGCCAAGCTGCGCGAAGGCCAGAGCCTGCTCATTGGCAGCCCGAAGGACGCGCACGTACTGACCGTGGTGGAGGCCACCTCCGCGCCCATGACGCTGGAGCAGGCGCGTGCGCCGATCGAGGGCTTTCTCACGGGCGAGCGCAAGCGCGAGCTGCTGAAGAAGCAGATCCAGACCCTGCGCAGCACCGCTCAGATCGAGTACCGCGGCCGCTTCGGCGAGCCGGCTGCCGCAGCGGCCACCGTGGTGCCGTCAAGCACGGTGGCCCCGGCGGCCGAGGCTGCATCCGCGCTCAAGACCGTCGCGGCGCTGAAGTGAACAACAACAAGGGGACGAGCACCATGCGAAGCCGAATCATCCTGACCTCTCTCTCATTGATGTGGGCGCTGTGTGCCTGCGCCCAGACTTCGACTGCCCCCGTGGGCCAGGCCGCACCGCCCACGGCGGCGGCCCCGGCTGCGGCCGTGCTGCCGCCGCCTGCGGCCGCACCACTGCCGCCCACCACCACCGCGGCTGCGAGCCCCCCCACGACTGCCTCTCCGGGTGCCGCTGCCGGTTCCACAAGCGGCCGCGCCATCGACATGCAGCGCGACTACATCGTGGGCCCCGGCGACGTGCTGCGCATCACCGTCTACCAGAACGACGACCTGACCCGCGAGGCGCGCGTCTCCGAAAGCGGCGTCATCACCTACCCATTGCTCGGCCAGGTGACGGTGAGCGGGCTCACCATCAGCCAGGTCGAGGTGGCCATTGCCGATGGGCTCAAGAAGGGTAACTTCCTGAAGCAGCCGCAGGTCGGCGTGCTGCCCGTGCAGGTGCGCGGCAACCAGGCGTCGGTGCTGGGCATGGCGTCGCGCCCGGGCCGCTACCCGATCGAGGTGAGCGGCATGCGCCTGAGCCAGCTTCTGGCGCTGGCCGGTGGCGTGGCCACGGGTGGCAGCGAGATCGTCACCTTGAGCGGCACGCGCGACGGGCAGGCTTACCGCAAGAAGGTCGACGTGAGCGCGCTCTTCACCGGCGGCACGCCGCTCGAAGACCCGGTGGTTCTCAACGGCGACACGCTGTACGTGGATCGCGCGCCTACCGCCTACATCTATGGCGAGGTGCAGCGCCCCGGCCCGATCCCGCTGCAGGGCGAGATGACGTTGCTGCAGGCCGTGGCCAGCGGCGGCGGCCTCACCCAGCGCGGTACCGAGCGAGGCATGCGCATCCACCGCCGCAATGACAAAGGCAAGGTCGAAATCATCTCGCCCGAGATGACCGACCTGGTGCGCACGGGCGACGTGATCTACGTCAAGGAAAGCCTGTTCTGAACCGACGCTCCCTACCCGAACCCCCTCGCGAACCACCTCGCACGAAAGCCGCTCCATGAACTTTTCGCAACTGATGGGCATCCTGCGGGCGCGCTGGGTGTCGGCCGCCATCGTGTTCAGCCTGATCGTGGCCACGGTCGTCGGCGTGAGCCTCATGCTGCCGCGCAAGTACACCGCCACGGCGGCCGTGCTGATCGACATGAAGTCGAACGATCCGATCGCAGGCTTGGGCACGGTGAACGGCATGCCCATGGGCTACGTGGCCACGCAGGCCGACATCATCATGAGCCCGCGCGTGGCCCAGCGCGTGGTGCGCGACCTGCGTCTGGCCGAGACGCCGGAGCTGCGAGGCCAATGGCTGTCGCAGACGGGTGGCAGCGGCACCTTCGAAGGCTGGCTGGTCGATGCGCTGCAGAGCAAGCTCGACGTGAAGCCCTCGCGCGAGAGCAGCGTGATCAACGTCAGCTTCACCTCGCCCGACCCGAAGTTCAGCGCCAGCCTCGCGAACGCGTTCGTGCAGGCCTACCTGGACACCACGCTCGACCTGCGCGTCGACCCCGCCAAGCAGTACAGCAGCTTCTTCGACAGCCGCTCCAAGGACCTGCGTGAGCAGGTCGAGAAGGCCCAGGCCAAGTTGTCGGCTTATCAGAAGGAGCACGGCATCACGGCCATCGACGAGCGCTACGACGTCGAGAACGCCCGGCTGGCCGAGCTCTCGTCGCAGCTCGTGTCGGCACAGGCCGTGAGCGCCGAATCGTCGAGCCGGCAGGCGCAGGCGCGCAGCTCTGCCAACCAGCTTTCCGATGTGATCAACAACCCCTTGGTGGCTGGTCTGCGCGCCGATCTGTCGCGCCAGGAGGCGCGCCTCGAAGAGATGAACGTTCGCATGGGCGAGGCGCACCCGCTAGTGATCGAGGCGCGCGCCAACATCGCCGAACTGCGTGCACGGCTGAACACCGAGACCGCCCGCGTCAGCAACAGCATCACGGTCAACAACAACATCAACCAATCCCGCGAGGCCGATATCCGCAACTCGCTCGCCGCGCAGCGTGCCCGCGTGATGCAGATCAAGGAGCAGCGCGACGAGGCGATGGTGTTGCAGCGCGACGTGGAAAGCGCACAGCGCGCGTACGACGCCGTGACGGCACGCCTCACGCAGAGCAGCCTGGAGAGCCAGACCAAGCAGACCAACACGGCCTTGCTGGCCGCTGCGGCCGAACCCACGCGGCACTCGTCGCCCAACGTGATGCTCAACACGCTGCTGGCAGTGTTCGTGGGTGCGATGTTCGCCGTGGCCACCGCGCTGCTTCGCGAGCTGCGCGACCGCCGCCTGCGCGGACCGCAAGACGTGGCGCAGGTGCTCGGCATCCCGGTGCTTGGCAACCTGCCAGGCCCGATCCGACGGCCCTTGCTTGGTGGGCGGCGCTTCGTGCTGCCCGGTCATGTGATGGCGCGCCTGCCCGGTTCGCGCCCCGGTACCGGCCTGGAGGCACAGCCATGAGACGCGATCACTACGAAGCGCCGCAGTTCGAGACGCCGCCGCAGTCGGCCTTCCAGCAGGACTGGTGCGACGACGACAACAGCGCCGTGCTCGACCGACCGATCGGCAGCATCCTCACCGAGAGCGGCCGCCTCGACGCCGACGACGTGCAAAGCGTGATCGACCTGCAGCGCAAGAAGGGCCTGCGCTTCGGCGAAGCGGCCGTCGAGCTGCGGCTGGTGAGCGAAGACGACGTGTTGTTTGCGCTCTCGCAGCAGTTCCACTACCCGTACGCACCGCAGCACCGGCGCGACCTGAGCGGTGAGTTGGTGGCCGCCGTGCAGCCCTTCAGCGAGCAGGCCGAGGCCTTCCGCGCGCTGCGCAGCCAGTTGACCATGCGCCAGGTGGTGGGCAGCAGTTCGCGCCGTGCGCTCGCTGTGGTGAGCCCGGAGCGCGGCGATGGCAAGACTTTCTTCGCCGCCAACCTCGCCATCACGCTCGCGCAACTGGGCGGCAGCACTTTGCTGATCGACGCCGACCTGCGCGCGCCGCGCCTGCACAAGGTGTTCTCGATCCCGGGTGCGGCGGGCCTGTCGGGCGTGCTCAACGGTCGCCAGCAACCCAACCTGATCCACCAGGTGCCGGACCTCAAGACACTGTTCGTGCTGCCGGTGGGCGTCACGCCGCCCAACCCGCTCGAGCTGGTCGAGCGGCCGGCCTTCGGCCGCATGATCGGTGAGCTGCTGCGCAAGTTCGACAACGTGGTCGTCGACACGCCAGCGGCACAACGCGGTGCCGATGCCGGCGTGATCGCCTCGCGCTGCGGTTCGGCGCTCATCGTGGCGCGCCAGCACCAGAGCCGCATGAACGCGCTCAACAAGCTGGTCGGCACCATCAACCAGGGCTCCGCGCAGTTGGCGGGCCTGGTGATCAACGAATACTGAGGCAGCCCGCCGATGCTGCCCCTCAGCCCCGACGCCGGCCACGACGCGACCGTGGCGCGCCGCCCGGCCTGGAAGCTGCCCAAGGCCTGGGTGGTGCCCGCGCTGCTCGCGCTCGGCGTGCTCGTGCTGTACCTGCCCACCTACTGGCACCTGCTGCGCACCGTGTGGGCCACCGACGAGCAGGGCCACGGGCCGCTCATCGTGGCCTTGTGCGGTTGGCTGGCGGTGCAGCGCTGGCCCCAGTTGATGGCGCTGCCCGAACGCCCGGCCACGGGGCTCGGCGGCAGCGTGCTGGCGCTGTCGTTGCTCGCCTACGTGCTGGGCCACTCGCAGGGCATCCCGGCCGTCGAAGTGGCCTCGCAGATCGGCGTGCTGGGCGCGCTGGTGCTGTGCTTCAAGGGCGTGCCGGGGCTGCGCGTGATGGCGTTGCCGCTGGCCTTCTTGCTGTTCGCGGTGCCGCTGCCCGGCATCCTGGTGCAGACGCTGACCATGCCGCTCAAGGTGGCTGTCTCGGCGTGTGCCGAAGGGTTGCTGCACCTGATGGGATACAGCGTGGGCCGCACCGGCGTGATGCTGGCGATCGGCCAGTACCAGCTGCTGGTGGCCGATGCCTGTGCGGGCCTCAACTCGATGTTCACGCTCGAGGCCCTGGGCTTTCTGTGGATGAGCCTGCGCCCACGCAGCACCCCCTTGCGCGACACGATGCTGGCGCTCGTGATCCTGCCGATCTCGTTCACCGCCAACGTGATCCGCGTGATGGCCCTCGTGCTCATCACGTATCACTTCGGTGATGCCGCGGGGCAGGGCTTCGCGCACAGTTTCTCGGGCGTGCTGCTGTTCGTGGCGGCGGTGTTGCTGATGATGGTGGCCGAGGCGGTGATCCGCCGACCGGGGCGACCGAAGCGCGATGAAACACACGGGGTGGCGGCATGACGGCGCACATCGCATCCGCACCCGCGAGCCGGTCTACACGGCGTGCCTTGTCGCCGCGCACGCGCTCCGTGCTGCTCCTGCTCGCCATGCTGCTGGCCGCGGCCCTGGCCGAGGTGATGCGCCCTCGCCAGGAGCTGGCCTCGCAGATGCAGGTCGTGCAGTTGAATCAGCAGGTGCCTCGCGCCTTTGGCGGGTGGCGCATCGACGAAAGCACGGTGCCCGTGCTGCCCGACCCCACGCTGCAGGCTCGGCTCGATTCCGTCTACGACCAGACGCTGGCACGTGCCTACGTCAACGCCAAGGGCGAGCGGGTGATGCTCACCATCGCCTACGGCCGCGACCAGAGCTCCGAGGCTACGGCCGTGCACCGCCCCGAGTTCTGCTATGGCGCACAAGGCTTCCAGGTGCGCGGGCGCGGCGTGGAGAGCGTGGCGCTCGACGACGGCGGGGTGGCCGTGCAGCGGCTGGTGGGCACCCTGGGCCAGCGTGTGGAACCGATCAGCTACTGGGTCACGCTGGCCGACCAGGCCACGCTGCCCGGCGCGCGCCGCAAGATCGCGCAACTGCGACTGGGCCTGGCGGGCTATGTGGCCGACGGCATGCTGGTGCGCGTCTCGACCATCGGCATGCCGGCACCTGGCTCCACCGCCAGCCCGTATGCCGCGCAAGACCGCTTCCTTCAAGACCTGGCCCGCGCGCTGCCGAGCGACGTGCGCCTGCGCTACTTCGGGGTCTGAGCCGTGTCAGCAGTCGCCATCGATTTCGCGCCCACACAGCCGCCGGTCGACGTGGCCGGCCGGCCGGCGCGCGCCTCGCTCGTCGACACGCAGGCGTACGCGGCCTTCCTGCTCCTCGCGGTGGTGGGGCACCACTGGCTGCTGTGCTTCATGCACACGCGGGGCATGCCCGTTTCGGTGGGCAAGGTGGCCATGTTCGAGCTGGCCATCTATGCCACCTGCCTGCCGCTGCTGCTGCACCGCCTGTCGCTGCGCTCGCTGATCGCGGTGTTCATCGCGCTGGGCATGACGGGGCTGATCGCCCTGGCGCGCGGTGGCTACTTCGATCCCAAGTCTGCGCGCGACCTGCTGATCCCGCTGGTGTTCGTGTGGGCGGGGCGCAGCTACGCGCAGGGCTCGCGCTCGCTCGACAAGCCGCTGCTGGTGGTGATGGTCGCGGTGGCCGTTGTCGGCCTGGTCGAGGCGGTGATACCCAACGTCTACAACCGCTTCTTCAACACCTTCAACTACTACGTCGATCTCGGCGGCATCCAGGCCAGCTCGGCGCAGGTGGCAGGGCAGAGCGTGACGCTCAACGGCATGCGGCCCGAAGGCATCGGCCGCACGATGCTGCCGCAGATTCTGGGCGCGCAGCGGGTGTCGTCGACTTTCCTGGAGCCGGTATCGCTGGGCAACTTCGCCGTCATCCTGCTCGCCTACGGCTTGGCCAAGCCGTGGCGCGAGTGGCGGGCGATGGCGCTGTTCACCGCCGGCGCGGCGGTGCTGGTGGTGCTCGCGGACTCGCGCTTCGGCCTGTACATGTTCGGCCTGCTGGTGGTGCTGCGCCTGGTGATGCACGGCCGCATGCACGCAGTGGCGTTCATCTTCCCGGTGATCGGCGCCTGCACGCTGCTCGCCCTGGCGGCCTATGCGCCGGGCATGGGCGACAACCTCGTCGGCCGCATGACGGTGAGCGGGCAGTACCTGCTGACCTTCGACGAACTGAGCCTGCTGGGCCTGCGCGACTACGCCACCAACTTCGGCGACATGGGCTACGCCTATGTGCTCAGCCGATTCGGTCTGCCTGGCGTGGCGCTCATGTGGGTGTGCGTGTTCATGCTGCCGCTGCGCGATGAGCCGGCGCGGCGGTTTCGCACCGCGATGTCGGCCTACGTGACCCTGATCCTGTGCGTGAGTGGCACCTCGCTCTTCGCACTCAAGACTGCTGGCGTGCTGTGGTTCGTGTTCGGCGCCATGTCCATGCACCAACCCCCCAAGGAGAACGACAAATGAACGGACTACGGGTCGTGCACGTGGTGCGCCAGTACCTGCCTTCGCGCGGCGGCATGGAAGACGTCGTCTTCAACATCGCCCGTACGCAGCGCGAGCTACACGACCAGCGCCCGAGCGTCGTAACGCTCGACCGCGTGTTCAGGCACGACGAGGTGCTGCCCGCCGACGAACTGCTCGACGGCATCCCGGTGCACCGCCTCTCGTACCGCGGATCGGAGCGCTACCCGCTTTACCCGGCAGTGCTGGGCCACATCCGCGAGGCCGACGTGATCCACGTGCACGGCATCGACTTCGCGTTCGACTACCTCTCGCTCATGCGCTGGTGGCACCGCAAGCCGATGGTTGCCTGCACGCACGGCGGGTTCTTCCACTCCAACTTTGCGCAGCGCGCGAAGAAGCTCTTCTTCCACAGCGTGACGCGCTGCACCGCGCGGGGCTACAACCGCATCCTGGCGAGCAGCGCCAATGATGGCGAGATGTTCCGCCAGGTGGTGGCCGACGATCGCGTGCGCGTGATCGAGAACGGCGTCGACATCGACAAGTTCGCCGATGCTGCCGCCCGCACCCTGCAGCCCACGTTGATCTATGTGGGCCGCTGGGTGGAGCACAAGGGCCTGCCGCGCACCTTCGACCTGTTGGCCGCGCTGCGCGAGCACAACCCGGCCTGGCGGCTCATCGTCGCGGGGCGTGAGTACGACCTCGACGCCCAGGCGCTCGCGCAGATCGCGCAGGACAAGGGCGTCTCCGATGCCGTCACGATCATCCCGAACCCCGACAACGATGCCATCCGCGCCGCGATGGCGCAGGCGAGCTACTCGGTGTGCCTTTCGCGGCACGAGGGGTTCGGCCTCGCGGCCATCGAAGCCATGAGCGCCGGGCTGGTGCCGGTGCTGAGCGCGATCCCACCCTTCATGCGCCTGGAGGCCGAATCCGGCGTGCCGCTGATCGTGCCGGACGACCCGGCGCAGGCCGCGGCGCTCGTGGCCGATCGCCACCGTGCCCTGCAGTACCGCCATCTCACGGAGCGCGCGCAGGCGCAGCGGGCCGTGCAGCGCTACAGCTGGCGCGAGGTGGTCGGTGCCTATGTGGAGGAGTACCAGAGCGCACTCGATCCACGGCTTGCCACCTTGCGGGCTGCCGCCTGAAGGGCCCGCGATGAAACACTGGCTCGCGGCGATCCTGTACCTGGCGCTTGGTGCTGCCTCAGCTGCCCATGCGGCCCCCGAGCCGTGCATTGGCGACAAGCCGCTGCGCGGCGTGAACATCGCCGGCGCCGAGTTCAACCCGACGCGCATGCCGGGCACGCTGTTCAAGGACTACACCTACCCGGGCGCGGCCGATCTGCGCTACTTCGCAGGGCAGGGCGCCAACACGATCCGGCTGCCCTTCCGCTGGGAGCGCTTGCAGCGATCGCAAGGCGCGGAGCTGGACGCCGGCGAGCTGGCGCAGATCAAGAAGGTGGTTGCGACCGGGCGCGAGCTGGGCCTGTGCGTGATCCTCGATCTGCACAACTTCGGCGCCTACGCCAAGCAGCCGGTGGGCTCGCCCGAAGTGCCCATCACGGCACTCGCAGAGTTCTGGCGCCGCATGTACCAGGCGTTTCCAGACGCAGGGCATGTGGCGTTCGGCCTGATGAACGAGCCGATCGGGGCTTCGCGCGGCGCTTGGGCGCGTGCCGCGCAGGAGACGCTCACGAGCCTGCGCGAGGCCGGCTCTCAACACCTGGTGCTGGTCTCGGGTGCGGGCTGGAGCGGGGCGCACGACTGGATGTCCAAGCATGGCGGCCTTTCCAACGCCGACGCTTTTGCCAGCCTGAAGGACCCGCTGCAACGTAGCGCGCTCGAAGTGCACCAGTACGCCGACCGCAACGCGTCGGGCACCGGCAAGGAGTGCATCGACCCGGCGCGCATGGCCGCGATCATGAAGCGCGTGGCCGACTGGGCCGAGTCCAGCGGGCAGCGCGTGTTCCTCGGCGAGTTCGGTGTCGGGCCCTCGCCAGAGTGCCTGGAGACGCTCAAGGCGCAGCTGGAGGCGGCCCGCAAGTCACCCTGGGTTGGCTGGACGTACTGGGCCGCCGGTGGCTGGTGGGGGCCGACGTATCCGTTCAGCGTTCATCCGCTCAACGGCCAAGACCGTGCGCAGATGGCCGTGCTTCGTGATGCCTGGAGTGCGCCATGAGCAGCGCCGAGAGCAGCACCACAAGCAACACCAAGGGCCAGATCGAGTCGCTCAACGCGCTGCGCGGCGTGGCCGCGCTGCTGGTGGTGTTCTCGCATCTGCCCGAGTTTCTCGACTACCGGTTCGGCACGCCGCGCGAGGGCCACTTCGGCGTGATGCTGTTCTTCACGCTCAGCGGCTTCTTGATGGGGCTGCTGTACCTGCGCCAGCCGGTGAGCGCGCGCAGCGTGAGCCGCTACGCGGTGGCACGCTTCTCGCGCATTGCGCCGCCGTATCTCATCGTGGTGCTGGTGGCGTTTGCCGTCTACACGCTGATCGACCCGGCGTTCCCCTACGCGATCGACCGCCACAACCTGCTGCGCCATTTGCTGTTCTCGGGCAACGTGAGCGTGCTCTGGAGCATCCCGCCCGAAGTGCAGTTCTATGCCTTCTTCGTCGCGCTGTGGTGGGCGGTGCAGCGCGCAACGACCGGCCGCGGCGCGGGTGCCTTGATCGCGGTGCTGGCGCTGGCGGTGGTGGGCATGTGCATGCGCGATGCCGTTCCTGGCACCTTCGTGAGCTCGAAGATGCATTACTTCCTGATGGGGAGCCTGCTCGGTTGGCTGCACCCGCGCCTGCGCAGTGCGCCGCTCGGAACGCCCGCGCTCACGCTGCTGCAGGCGGGGCTGCTGGTGGCGCTGGCACTCTTCATGATTGGCGCGATCAACCTGCGTGCCGACTACTGGTCGGACTTGGCGCCCACCTTCATCTGCGCGCTGGCGGTGTACGCCTTCTCGCACGACCGCACCGCGATCGACGGCGTGCTCGCCGCACGGCCCTTCCAGTGGCTGGGCGACTGGAGCTTTTCGCTCTACCTGTTGCATGTGCCTGTGCTCTACCTGCTGGCGCAAGCCGGCCTGCCGCGCGGCACGGGGCTGTCGGCGCTGGTGGGCGTGGCCGTGGTGCTGGGTGTCACGGCGGCCTTCAGCCTGCTGGTGGAGCACCCCGCCTGTGCCGCCACCAAGCGACGCCTGCTGGCGCTCGTGAGTCGCGAGAGCGATGCAAGCCCCCCTTCCGTCCTTGCTGTCGATCGGAGACCCTGACGATGAACACGCCCCACCAGACCCTTCCCGTGCTGATCAACGACGCCAGCACCTGGGAGGCCTTGCGCGCCAACCTGCGTGCCATGGCGGAGCGCAGCACCGGGCCGCTCAAGTACGTGCCCAACGACGGCAATGCCGGTGATGCGCTCATCGCCGCCGGCACCTGGCAGTTCTTCGACCACATGGGGATCGCACCCACTTACGCCCGTACACGCCAGGTGCAGCGCGGCGACACCGTCATCTACGCTGGCGGCGGCAACCTCGTCACCGAATACCAGAGCGCAGCGCGCTTTCTCGAGCGCTGCCTGGCGGTGGGCGTGGCATCTGCGCTCGTGATGCCGCACACCATCCGTGGCCACGAGGCGCTGCTCGCACGGCTCGATGACCGCTTCACGCTCGTGTGCCGCGACCAGGCGTCGATCGAGCGCGTGCGTGCCACGGGTACCGGCGCGCATGTGCTGTACGCGCCCGACATGGCGCTCTACATCGACGTGCACCGCCTCTTCAAGCAGTGCGAGAGCTACCGCGGCGCGGCGTTCTGGTGGCGCATGGCGCTGCACCGCCGCCTGCTGCCCTACCTGAGCTGGCGGCTGGCGCTGTGGCGCCGCCCGCCACCCAAGCACCTGCACCTCGACGTGATCCGCGTCGACGCCGAAGCCATCGCCGCGCTGCCGGGCGACAAGCGCTGGGACATGTCCAACCTCTACGGCTCGCCGTTCCGGCTGCGCGAGGAGTCGGACCTCATCACGCGCGACTTCCTGCGCTACTTCGGGCAGCTGGTGGCGGTGCGCACCAACCGCCTGCATGCGGGCGTGGCCGCTGCGCTGATGGGCTGCGAGGTCACCTACCTCGACAACTCGTACGGAAAGATCCGCGCCGTCTACGACGCGTGGCTCAGCCACCTTCCGTCCATCACGTTCGAAACCACACGGGAGGCACGCGCATGAAGTTCTCTCTCATCATGGGCACGCTCGGCCGCACGGCCGAGGTGGGCGAGTTCCTGGCGTCGCTCAAGCGGCAGGACCACCGCGACTTCGAGCTGCTGATCGTTGACCAGAACCCCGATGAGCGCCTCGCGCCGTTGGTGGACGAGTACCGCCAGCACTTTCGCGTGCTGCGCTATCGCAGCCCACCGGGGCTCTCGCGTGCGCGCAACGTCGGCCTGCGCTACGCCACCGGCGACGTGATTGCCTTCCCCGACGACGACTGCTGGTACCCCGACGGCATGCTCACCCGCGTGGCGCGCGAGCTGCAGGCGCACCCCTCGCTCGACGGCCTGACAGGCCGATTCGTCGACGGCAACGGCCGCTCCGAAGGCCGCTGGCTGAGCGAGACCCAACCGCTCACGCCGTTCAACGTGTGGCACGGGGCCATCTCGTTCAGCATCTTTCTGCGCCGCACGCTGGTGGAGCGAATCGGTGGCTTCGACGAAGACCTCGGCGTGGGCGCCGGCACACCCTGGGGCGCCGGCGAGGAGACCGACTTCCTGCTGCGCGGCCTGAAGGCGGGCGGGCGCATCGAGTTCCACCATGACCTGGTGCTGCACCACCCGGTCAAGACGGCCGATTTCGGCGCAGCGGCGATCGAGCGGCAGCGCCGCTACGAGGCGGGTTTCGGGCGCGTGATCCGCAACTCGCAGTTCCCGGCGTGGTACTTCCCGTGGGTGTGCCTGCGCACCACTGGCGGCATGCTGATCGCGCTGCTGCGCGGCCGCCCCGCACAGGCGCGCTTCAAGTGGAACAGCCTGCTCGCCCGCATCGCAGGCTGGCGCAGTGCCGGGCGATCCGCTCAGGTTCTGCCTGCACCGATGCCGCCGGGTGCGCCGCGCGCGCCGCACCTGCCGCCTTCGCCTGGTTCCTCGCGTTCCAGTTCTCAGGCCCGCCACGCCTGAGCCGAGAAGTTTCAACAGAAAGGACCACCCCATGAGCACCCTCACGCCTTCCTTGCAGATTGGTCCGTTTCGCGTCAAGTCATTCGGCGCGCAGGAATTGATGGGCCAGATCTACCGCCGCCTCGCGCTCGGCCGGCGCACGGAACTGTTCTTCGCCAACACCAACTTCGTCGTCACCTGCGAGGATTTCGCCAAGCGCTTCGACGACCCGGGCATCACGTTGGTGAACGACGGCGTGGGCATGGACCTCGCCGCGCGCATGGTGCATGGCCAGCGCTTCCGCGAGAACCTGAACGGTACCGACTTCATCCCGCGCCTTTTGAGAGGCAGCCCGCTGCCGCTGCGCGTGTTCCTGTTCGGCGCACGACCCGATGTGGTCCAGGAGGCATCGCGCACGGTGGAGCGCCGCTTCGGCCAGCAGGTGGTGGGTGCGTGCTCGGGCTACGGCGTGGACGACGCTGCAGTGTGCGAGAGCATCCGGCAGGCTCGGCCCGACGTGGTGCTGGTGGCGCTGGGCAACCCGCTGCAGGAGCGCTGGATCCTTGACCACGCCAAGGACATGCCGCCGGCGCTCTACGTCGGCGTGGGGGCGTTGTTCGACTTTCTGGCGCAGCGTGCGCCGCGCGCGCCGATCTGGATGCGCCGGCTGCGCATCGAATGGCTCTACCGTCTGGCCCATGAGCCCAGCCGGCTCTGGAAGCGCTACACGATCGACGCGGTGCGCTTCTTCCGGATCTGCAGCCACGGGCGCGCCTGATGCCAGAGGGCGCGGACAACTCGGTTCTGGCGCGGGTGCGCGGCGCCATCGCGCGCCGCAAGGCTGGCGGCTGGGCGACGAAATCGCTCTGGTCGGTGTGCGACAACATGGTTCAGCAGGTGTTGTCGTTCCTGGTCTTCGCGGTGCTCGCGCGGTGGCTCACGCCGACCGAGTTCGGGCTGCTGGCCATCGCGCACCTGATGGTGCTATTCGTGCGCATGTCGCTGCTCGACGCGGTGGCCATGCCGGTGCTGCGTGCCCCCAAGGCCGACGCGTACCTCTTCAACTGGGTGTTCACGCTGTGCACGGTGGCCGGTGGTGCCGCGGCCTGCGTGATGGCGCTGCTGGCGTGGCCGATGGCGCATTTTTTCGAGGCCGAAGGCCTGGTACCGGTACTGCTGGGCATGAGTCTGGCCGTGCTGCTGTTCGGCCTGTCGCGCGCGCACGAGGTGCGGCTGGTGCGAGAGGGCAACTTCCGCCTGCTGGCCATCCGTTCCTTGTGCTCCGTGACGACCGGCGGCGTGGTGGCGCTGGTGCTGGCGTGGCAGGGCGCAGGCGCCATGGCGCTGGTCGCGCAGCAGTTGGTAATGGGCGCGGTGTCACTCCTGATCGCCCTCGTAGCCGAGTGGCGGGTGTGGCGGCCTAGCTGGGTCTGGTCGACGCCCTTGATCCGCGAGTCGCTCGGCGAGATGCGCCGCGTGGGTGGCAGTGCGCTCGTCAGCTACGCCAATGGCAATGGTGACGCGGCCTTGCTGAGCGTGCTGCTGGGCCCGCACGCCACCGGTCTGTACAACCTGGCCAAGCGCGTGCTGGGCTCGGCCTACCTGGTGGTGGCCGCGTCGCTCAGCCGCGTGGGCATCAGCCTCTTTGTGCAGCGCCAGCATGACAACGCGCTGCTCGCACGCAGCTACGTGAGCATGCTGGGGTGGACGCTGCTGCTGCTGGCGCCCATCTACACCATTGCCACGCTGGTGGCCGAGCCGCTGGTGGTGTTCGTGTTCGGTGACAAATGGCGCGAGAGCGCCGCGCTGTTCGGCTGGTTGTCGGTGGCCTGCGTGACGCAATCGGCGTACATGCTGGGGCAGAACCTGTCGTTCACCACCCGGCACAGTGCGCGTGCGCTCAAGTTGTCGACGGCGCAGCTCGTGGTGTCGGTTGCCTTGGCCGTGGGCCTGTCGATGCGCTGGGGCATGGTGGGCGTGGCCGCGGGCTTTGCCATCGGCAGCAGTCTGGGGTGCCTCGCGATGCAGGTCGCGATCCAGCGGCAGCTCAGCGTGTCGTGGCTTGCGTTCGCACGATCCATCCTGCCGGCAGTCATGGGCTCGGTGGCGGCGGCGCTCGCGCTCTGGTGGCTGCCGCAGACCGGCACCGAGCATCTGTGGCGCTGGCTGGGCTTGCTGGCCTTCGCTTTCGTCTGCTACGCCGTGATGGCGTCGCTGGTGCACTGGCTGGTGCGGCGCCAGCCGGCGTGAGCTGAGCCTGTCGATCGGAGCACCGCCTCCGGTCTGCTTCTTCTCCCTTCTGGAAGCTAACCGCAGGTTTCACGCGGTCTGACTGCTCGCTCTCCGTTCGCACAAAGAAAAACAGCCCGGCGGGGCCGGGCTGTTTCAAGGAGAGGAAAGTGAGAGCCGGGAGCTGGCTCAGATCCGGCGGCGGCGGCCGACGAACACGATCGCGCCCAGGCCTGCAAGCAGCATCGCCATCGTGGCCGGTTCCGGCACGGCGGTGATCTGGATGTTCTGCAGCGCCAGGCCGAAGCGCGGGCTCGGGATGCCGCGCAGCGCGAACACCAGTGCCGCATCGTCGGCGGCCCGCGTGATGAACGAGTAGGTGTTCCAGCCCGGGGAGTTGGTCGAATCGGTCAGGTAGCCGCGCGTGAAGTCGCCGCTGTCGCTGCCGAAGAGAAAGCCCAATCCCAGGGTAGCGTTGCCCGGACCGGAAAACTTTTCTGCCTGAAATTCAAAGCTGACGTTGTAGAGCCCTGCGGCCAGATCGTCGAACTTCTCAACGCAGAAGCGTTCGCCGACCTTGCTGGTCAAGGGGTCGTCGCAACTCAGGAAGGCATGGGCACTTGTGGTGCCCAATGTGAGCGCGGCTACCGCCACGCTCGCTAGAAGTTTTTTCTTCATTGGCATTTCTCCAGTGGTTGTGGGACGGGTTGTTCCGAGCTATTAACGGCAATCGATGTTCCTGGCTCGGGGATGGAACACAGTCGGTTTCAAAGGGGTGCGCGCGGTGTTTCCGGGTGCGCGTTTGTGCATCATCAGTAGGCGTTGCGGTCGAAGATCAGCACGCGCACGGTGCGCGCAATGATCTTCAGATCGAGCCCCAGCGACCAGTTGCGCAGGTACTCGAGGTCGTAGTGAACGCGTGCGGCCATCTTGTCGACCGTGTCGGTCTCGCCGCGGTAGCCGTTCACCTGTGCCCAGCCGGTGATGCCCGGGCGCACCTTGTGGCGCAGCATGTAGGCCTGCACGATCTTGCGGTACTCCTCGTTGTGCGCCACCGCGTGTGGCCGCGGCCCGACGAGGCTCATCGTGCCCAGCAGCACATTGAAGAGCTGTGGCAACTCGTCGAGCGAGGTCTTGCGGATGAAGGCGCCGAAGGGCGTGATGCGGGGGTCGCCGCGCGTGGCCTGGCGCACCACGTTGCCGTTGTCCTGCGTGGTCATCGAGCGGAACTTGAAGACCATGATGTCCTTGCCGTCCAGCCCCGTGCGGCGCTGCTTGAAGATGATCGGCCCGGGTGAACTCATCTTCACGCCGATGGCGATGGCCAGCAGCACCGGCAGGATCATCACCAGGATGATCGACGCCAGCACGATGTCGGTGCCGCGCTTGACGAGGTGGTTGGTGCCGGTGATGGGTGTCTCGAGCAGGCTCACGACCGGCACGCCGCTGATGTCGTGCAACTGCCCCTGGATGATGTTGATGCCGAACACATCCGGTGCGTAGTGCACCGAGGTGGTGGTGTCCTGCAGCTTGGCGAGCAGCTCGATGATGCGCGGCTGCGCTGTCAGCGGCAGCGTGATGTAGACGTGGTGCACGTCGTTGTTCTTCACGTGCTCGGCCACGTCGTCGAGACGGCCCAGGACCTTGCCGAGGGCGTCCACATGCACGCGCTCGTTGCTGCGGTCCTCGAAATAGCCCAGCAGCTCGTGCGAGCAGTCGCTCTGTGCGGCGAGCGCCTGCGCCACGCGCGCGCCATTCTCGCCGGCGCCGATGATCACGCTGCGCCGGCGGTACTCGGGCTGCCGGTTCAGGTGCTGCAGCCAGCTGCCCACGGCCACCACCGCCACCCACAGCAGCACGGGGGTGAGCAGCGCCCACCACAGCAGCAGCGAGGGCTGGAAGTACTCGAAGCTGTCGGTGGCGTAGCCGCACAGCAAGAGAATCGCGACCACCGCGATCCAGTCGCCCGCAATGTTCATGGCGGCGTTGAAATGCGACTCCTTGAAGCGGTCCACGCCCGGAAACGTGAGCACCACGACGAGCATGCACAGGATCAGCGCAGGGCGTTCGATGGGTTCGTCATGCCACACGCTCAGCATGAGAAAGCTCGCCAGCATGACGGCGGGCTCGAGCACCGCCGCGACGAAAGCGTGGATGGATGGTGGTGCGCTCGGAAACAAGCGCGAGCGGCCTTCAGCGTCCATGGGGAACCCCCATGCAAACGTCACGCGGTACTTCTGACATACGCAACTCCCAACACCGGTTAAGACTTCCGGCCAAGGGGGCGCGACCAATCAAGGTGCACGCTTTTTCAGCGTGTCTGTCGGCGTCCCAACTCTGGCCTTGGCCTTAAAGGGCAAAGGGCGTGCCGCAGTGCAGCAATTTCAATCGATAGTGACGCGCAGCCACTCCGTGCGCAGGTCTTCTTCAACCCATCCGATCAGCAGACCGCGGCCAGTGCATCCGCACTGCGTTTCGAGTTGCGCCAGCTGTTGCAAGGCGTGACGGTCGCGACTCACGACAAGGCGTGCGTCGCCCACCCAGCCCAGGTGTTGCCCGAGTGCGGCGAGCACCTGGCTCGCCTGGCTCTGCATGAAGGTGAATGGCATCGGCATGCCCGCCGCGAGCTGCTCGGCGAGCGCGTGCGTCGCCTGGCGCGGGCCGCTGAGGCTGGCCAGCCGCAGTTGTGCATCGGGGGGGAGAGATTCCTCGCCAGCGGCATCGAGACACAGGCGCGCGCCGTACACCGCCAGCTCCGCCCACGTGCCGATACGCCGGGGCCGCGCGCCGAGGCGGCGTGCCAATTGCTCGCGCCAGTCGGGTGGCAGCGGGTCGACCACCACATGGGCCAGAGTGCGCCAGGTGCTCATGCCTGCGTGTCTTCCAGGATGACAGCGGCGTGACCGCCACCGAAGCCGTTGATGCTGGCCATCACGTGGCGCACGCGCGGCGGTGCGCTGGGCGACAGTGGCGTAAGCAGCGCCGGGTCTTGCGCGTAATCGGCCACCGGCCAGGCGCCGTGTTCGAGGCATTGGGTCAGCAAGGCGATCTCGGCCGCGCCGGCGGCGCCCAGGGTGTGGCCGATGGCAGCCTTGAACGACACCATCGGTGGCAGTGGGGTGAAAACCTGCTGCAGCGCGCCCCATTCGGCGGCATCGCCCACCGGGCTTCCGGCCGCCTGTGGCTTGATGAGATCGATCTCGTGCCCCGTCACACCGCTGTCATGCAAGGCCTGCTGGCTCGCGGCCACCACCGCGCTTGGCACGGTGCCCGCCGGGTCGCGGCCATCGACCACATTGGCACCACCAGCGATGCGCCAGCGCGCCGGCTGCGCGCTCAGGTGCAGCGCAGCCACGGCTTCGCCCAGCACCAGGCCCCGCCGCTCGGCGCCGAAGGGCAGGGTGCGTTGCGGCGCCAGCAGTTGCATGGCGCCGAAGCCGCCCACCGTCGTGCGGTTGCGCAGCTCCAGCCCCAGCACCAGCGCGTGCTCGGCCTGGCCGTGGCGGATCAAGGCGCGGGCACTCAGCAACGCGTTGAGTGCCGAGGTGCAGGCGGTCGAGACCGTGTAGACCGGGCCGCGCCAATCGAGCCAGCCGGCCACGGTGTCCGCGAAGCTCATGTAGTCGACATAGCGGGTGATGTCCTGCTCGAGCCAACCCATGTCCAGCGATGAAGAGGCGATGAACAAGGGCCCCGTTCGCGCGGACGCATCTGCGCCGCTTTCGGCCACTACCTGGCGCACCAGTCGGCGCGAACGAGCGAGCCAGTCGGTGTCTTCGTCGGCGATGCCGAGATAAGGCCAGGCCATGCCTTCGGCCAGCGCAACAGCCTGCGGCGGGACACCGCCTCGCGCGAGCTGCGCCAACGCGGTCGCCAGATCGGGCCCCAGCGCGCTCGCGAGCCCGCAGCCGGCGAGGTAGGCCTGCCTCATCCCTTGCGGCGTTCGGACAGGTGCTGCGCCAGATGCGCGATGGAGGCGAGTGCGCGGCGCGTCTCCTTGCTGTCGGGCATGCGCACGCCATAGCGCTCTTGAATCGCCATCGAGACTTGCAGTGCGTCGAGCGAATCGAGCGCCAGGCGCGAGTCGGGGCCGAAAAGGGATTCGTCGTCCGAGAGTCCGCCGTCGGGCGCGTCTTTCTCCGCGGCGTCGAGCACCAGGGCTTTCAGCTCGTTCTTCAACTCGATCAGGGGATCGTTCGTCACGGCGGTGGAGCTCATGTGTCGGTGGTTTGGAACAGCCGCA
Source organism: Piscinibacter sp. PDB1-1 (assembly GCF_056675995.1). Lineage (NCBI taxonomy): Bacteria > Pseudomonadati > Pseudomonadota > Betaproteobacteria > Burkholderiales > Sphaerotilaceae > Piscinibacter > Piscinibacter sp. PDB1-1. Next base: position 669,584 of record NZ_JBWVZJ010000003.1, on the reverse strand, counting down.
CGGCGGCCGCGAACATCAGCGCGGCCAACGCACCCAGGCAAAGCAACTGCGGTGCGATCGTGATGACACCGCCGCCGCGCACCAGCACGTTCAGCAGCGCCTCCAGCCCCCAGTTCATCGGCGAGCAGACGGCCAGCTTCTGCATGGCGATGGGCATCACGAACTGCGGCACCATGATGCCGCCGATGGCAGCCATCAGCACGTTGGCGATCGGCCCGATGGCGGCGGCCTGCGCAGCGGTGCGCACGGCGCAGGCCAGCGCGAGCGCCAAGCCCACGGCGGCCAGCGAGATGAACAGCAGCGCCAGCAGCAGAGCACCCCAGTGGATGCCGGCCAGCGAGAGGGCATCGCCACCGATCAGCGGCATCAGCCACACGCCCACAGACAGCATCAGCGCGGCCTGGATGGCGTTCACGCCCAGGTAGGGCAGGGCCTTGGCGGCGAGCTGCACGCTGCGCGGCACGCCCAGGCTGCGAAGGCGTGCGAGCGTGCCGCTCTGGCGCTCTTCGACCACCAGCCCGGCGAGCGACGCGACCACGAAGAACATGCCGAACACCAGCCAGGACGGTACGTTCTGCTGCACGGCGCTCGGGCGCGGGCCCTGGTTGCCGGCTCGCTCGGCCTGCACGATGCCGAGCATGGACGCGCCCGGCGCCGGCTTGGGTGCGTTGGCCTGCGCCAGCGCGGCGCGCGCCTTCAGTTCGCCGGCGCTGCCGGCCAGCTCGGCCTGCAAGCTGTTGAACAGGTTGCCGTCGAGCCCCGGCTCGGCAAGCAGCCTGATGTGCGGCTGCGTGGGCAGGGTGGGCTCCTCGAGTTCTTGCGACAGGCCGGGCATGAGCACCAGCACGTACTTGAGGTGGCCCTCTCGAAGCTGCTGCGGCCAGTCGGCGGCCAGGGGCTGTGCGGCGCCGTGGCGCGCTTCCCACCCCTTGAGGAGCGCGCGTGACAGTGGCCCGGTGTCGCCTGCCTGCACGGCGTAGGGCAGGCTCTTCTGCGGCGGGCTGTAGTAGTCCTTGAGCGCGAGCGACATGATCACGATGAAGGCCACCGGCAGTACGAAGAGCGCCGCCAGGCCGTGCGGGTCGCGCAGCAGGGCGAGCAGTTCCTTCTTGATCAATGCGCCGAGCATCAGTCGTCTCGCAGAGAGCGTTGAGTCAGCGACATGAAGAGCTGCTCCAGGTTGCCGCGGCCGAACTCGGCGTGGCGCACGCGGGCACCGGCGGCGTCGAGCGCGGCGAGCACCTCGGCCGGCGTGGAGCGAAGCTGAACGCGCAGCGTTGTGCCCAACGCTTCGGCTTGGCCATGGTGCGAAAGCAGCGCCAGCAGCGCATCGGGCGCGATGCCATCGGCCGCAAGCGTCATCACCAGCGCATCCTGCTGCAGCAGTTCATCGAGCGAGCCCGAGCGCAGCACCTGGCCGTGGTCGAGGATCACCACGCGGTCGGCGATGGCTTCGATCTCGTCCATGTAGTGCGAGGTGTAGATCACCGCCGCGCCTTGCCGCGCGAGCGCCTTGATGGCGTCGAGGATGAACGCGCGTGATTGCGGATCGACACCGACCGTGGGTTCGTCGAAGAGCACCAACTCGGGTTCGGGCAGCAGCGCAATGGCCAGGTTCAGGCGGCGCTTGAGTCCGCCGGAGAGCTGCGCGGCGCGCGTGTGCGCAAAACGATCGAGCTGCGCGAATGCCATGCAGGCGGCGATGCGCTCATCACGCCTCGCACCGGCGAGCCGCGCCGCACCGGCAAAGCAGGCCAGGTTCTCGGCGACGCTGAGCATCGGGTAGAAGGCGTAGTCCTGGGGTGCGACGGCGATGCGCGCCGGAGCCTTGGCGCGTACGGCGGCAAGCCGCTCGCCGTCGATGAGGATCTCGCCCTGCTGTGGCACGAGCACACCTGCCAGGTGCGAGATCAGCGTCGTCTTGCCCGCCCCATTGGGGCCGAGCAGGCCCAGCACCTCGCCACGTTGGGCTTGCAGCGACACATCGCTCAGCGCGGCGCCGGGCGCCTTGCGGTAGCGGTGCGCCAGGTGCTGTATGGAGAGCATCAACGCACTGCGGCTCGCAGCTCGCGGAAGAATGCTTCTTCTTGGGTGGCCTGCTCGCGCAGCCTGGCGGCGATGGCCGGCGGGTCGAGCGCTTCGCGGCCTTTGACCATGCGCGCGGCTTTCAGCGCAAGCACGCGCCAGCCGTCACCGATGGCGGTGAGGCGGTCGGAGAACTCGCTCAGCACCGGTAGCTGCGCCAACTGCGCGGCTTCCTGCAGGAAGGCGGCGTAGATGAAGCGGAAGCCCGCCCCGCCGGTGCCGATCTCTTCCTGCATGCGCACGATGTGGCCGATGAAGGCGGTGCTGTGCGGGTCGGTGGGCGATAGCTTCTCGATCTTGTTCGCGAGCGAGCGCATGCCGCGCACCCCGGCGATGGGCACGGGCGGCAGCATCGCGCGGCAGTTCTTGCGGATGGCAACGCGCACGGCCTCGGGCGTGACGCTCTTGCGGCTGATCGACTTGGGGTAGTAAAGCAGGCCCTTGGGTGCGAGCGCACCCTTGGCGAAGCGGGCGCGCTGCAGGTCAGCGCTCGCGCAGCGCTGGGGTTCTTCGAACACCGGGTCGCTGATCAGGTAGTCGTCGCCCTCCTTGCCGTACACCAGCAGGTTGTGCGCGTTGAAGTGAAAGCGCATGTCGGGCGGGAAGTACGGCAGCCAGTAGACCGAGGTCTGCAGGCCCACGATTTCGCCGCTGGCCAGCAGCGCATCGAGGCGTTGCTGCCCGGCCTGCGGCGAGCGGAAGGTCTCGAAGCGAAAGCGCGCGGCCAGTGGCGAGATCAGGCCCTTGATGATGGCGCGCGGCAGGGAGCGGTAGGCAATCAGCGGCAGCCCGTTGATCTTGATGAAGGGCAGGTACGCGAAGGCGAGACCGGCCGAAAGGCCGAAGGCCAGGCTCTCCGACATCGGCACACCGTGGTGGCGCAGCAGGTTGGAGATGACGCCGCTCTCGCAGTGCGCGGCGTGCTGGTGCTGGAAGCTCATGCTGGCGCTCATGCCTGGATCGACGGCAGCTTCTTCAGATCGTCCGGCGAGACGCCCAACGCGTGGCAGTAGCGCTCGATCGAGCTGCGCGACAGCTTGGCGAAGTGCTCCGGCTTCAGATGACGGCGCACGCGCCATTGCCAGAAGCCACTGGTCTGTGACAGCAGCGGCACGTCCATGCGGCGCTCGTACATCCAGAACTCCAGCGGCGACGACACGCCCGCGAGCACCCGCGCCCGCGCCTGCTCGGCCTGCAGATGCAGCGACTCGACGGCGTGGCTGGTGACGATCTCCTCGGCCTCCCAGCCGGCAGAAGGCGCGATCACCATGCGGCCGTTCGCGTCCTTCGCGTACATCGCCTTGCGGTGGCCGCCCAGCGTGGCGTTGCCCTCCTGGGGAACGGAGTCGAGGTCCATGTCAGACCGCAGTCATGTAGATGAAGCCACTGCTGAATCGGCCACTCTCGGGGATGAACATCAGCAACTTCTCGCCCGGCTTGATGCGGCCGGAGCGGAACAGCTCGTCGAGCATGATGAAGGGCGAGGCCGAGCCAGTGTTGCCCTTGTGCACGAGGTTGCTGAACCAGCGCTCGCGAGGGATCGGCAGGCCCACGTCGGCCAGGGCCTGTTGCACCGGCTCGCGGAAGAACTGCGACGAGAGGTGCGGCAGGAACCAATCGACATCGGCCACGCGCAGGCGGCGCTTGTCCATCACTTCGGCCAGGGGCTCGCGAAGCGCGGCACGCACGATGTTCTCGTTGAGCAGGCGCACGTCCTGCTTCACGGCAAAGACCGACTTGGCCTGCCAATCGGCGGTGGAGAAGCGCAACCAGCCGCGCAGGGAGTCGTCAGCGTTCTTGTCGGCGCCGGCGTACATGCAGGCCGGCAGTTCGTGCGCGGCCGACGACAGCTCGATCCAGTCGACACGCAGCGAGATCGGGCCGTGCGGAGCGGTTTCGAGCAGCACGGCGCCCGCGCCGTCGGAGAGCATCCACCGCAGGAAGTCCTTCTCGAACGCGATCTCGGGGCGTTCTTCGAGTGCTTGCAGCTTGTGCTCGACCTCGGGTTCGAAGTTGCGCGCCAGCATGATGGGCGAGGCGAGTTCGGAGCCGGTCGCCACGGCGCGTTGCGCTTCGCCGGCGCGCACCGCGAGCCAGGCGTGCTTGAACGCCGCCGTGCCCGACAGGCAGATCCCCGCGCACGAGACGGCCTCGAGCCGAGGCCAGCCGAGTTCGCCATGCACCATCACGGCGTGGTTGGGCATGAGCTGGTCGGGCAGCGAGGTGCCGGTGACGAGAACATCGACGTGCCCCACATCGCCCATGGCGCGGATGGCGGCGGCCGTCATCTGCGCGTTGGTCATCGCCGGCTCGCCGGTGGCGCGGTCGATCGCGTAGTGGCGCGACTGGATGCCGTTGCTGCGCAGGACCATGCGGCGCGCACGCGAGGGGCGCCCGCCGACCTGGCCGAGCACCTTCTCGATGTCGTCGTTGCCGACCGGCTCGAAGGGCAGGAACGCGCCCGTGCGGGTGAGAAAGACGTCAGTCCTCATACAGATGGCTTCGTGTGGTGGACGAGCCCGAGGGCTGCTCGAAATGAGCCTTCATTCTAGAAAGCCAGCCCTGCATGAAGGGCCGCAACACGGCCTGCAGGAAGAGGCTCGTGGGCACCACCGTGACAATCATCACTATCAGGAAGACGACATACAACACCAGCAGCGGCACGCGCTGCCATGCGCCCGGCGCACCTGCTGCGCGCAGCAGCTTGCCCCACACGAAGAAGCTGCGGGTTCCGGCCCGCTCGCTGATGAGCAGGCGGGGGTCGGCACGTACCGCCCCCAGGCCTGCCAGCAGCGGTTCGTGGCCCTTTTCACGGTTGGCGTGCAGCGCCTCGCGCAGCGCCAGGCCGAACCGGCGCGAGCCGCGGATCTGCGTATCGCTCAGGCCCGCTCGGGGCATGCCCCAGAAGCCCTCTTGCTTGCCGGTGAGCAGCCAGCGCGGTGTGGTGAAGAAGCTGGCCAGCGTGGGGCCCTCGTCGATCAGCACCACGTTGTCGATCAGGCGCGCGCCGGTGTCGGACAGCATCGCCTTGAGTTTCTCGTGCGCCAGGTGCCACATGTTGCGGCAGGCGATCACCGTCACCACGGGTTTGCCGCGCAGCAGGCGTTGTGCGACCGGGTGCTTCAGGAACGCGGTGATGGGTTGCGACGGCGCCAGGAACCACACCTGGTAGGGCAGCACGATCAGGTCGAAGTCTTCGTCGCCGCGCAGCGTGAGCGGCTCCATCGGCGGCGGCACCATGTGGGCCGATTCGGGGAAGGCGTCGAGAAAGCGGAAGAAGCCCCACGGGAAGGGGAAGGGGCGCTTGGGCACGAGCGTCTCGACGTGCAGCGCAATGCCCGGGTCGGCGCGCAGCGGCTCGATGATGCTGTCGGTGAGGGCGTTCAACTGGCCTGTCTGCGAGTATCGAACGACGAGTACGCGCTTGGACGGGCCGTGGGCCTCGGAGGTGCCGGTATTCACGGGGCCAACTCAGAAGTTTGGAAAACCCCCGATGGTAGGTGACGCCATGGGCCCGACCGACCCCCAAACGGGGTGACTTGGCCGATTGCTGGCCTCAATTCACGCTGGCGCGGGAGTCGTCATGCGTGCGCGCCACCAGCTTTCGGCGCTGTAGATGGCCAGCGCCATCCAGATCAGCACAAACCCGATCAGCCGTTCGGTCGAGAAGGGCTCGTGGAACACCCACAGGCCGATGGCCATCTGGATGGTCGGGCCGATGTACTGCAAGAGGCCGAGCGTCGTGAGCGAAATGCGTCGCGCGCCTGCGGCAAAGAGCAGCAACGGAACCGCGGTGATCGGCCCGGCCGCGATCAGCCACGCGTTGGTGGCGAAATCGGGCGTGGGGAAGGTGCTGGTGCCCTGCGACATCCAGAAGCCGAGCACGGCAAGCGCCACGGGTGTCAGGACCAGGGTCTCGATCGTCAGCCCCTCGATCGCACCCAGTGAGGCCACCTTGCGCAGCAGCCCGTAGCAGCCGAAGGTGCAGGCCAGGGCCAGCGCGATCCATGGCGGGCGGCCCGCCAGCACGGTGAGCCACAGCACGCCGAGTGCTGCGATACCGAGCGCCGCCCACTGCACGCGGCGCAGCCGCTCGTGCAAGACCGTGTAGCCGAGCAGCACATTGACCAGTGGGTTGATGAAGTAGCCCAGGCTGGCTTCGATCACATGCCCGCTGTTGACCGCCCACACATAGATCAGCCAGTTGAGTGACAGCAGCGCGGCGCTCGCCGCAAACGCCCCGAGCACGCGTGGCTGGCGCAGCACAGGCTTCAGCCACGCCCAGTGACGGCGCATGGCCAGCACCGCCAGCACGAACACCAACGACCAGACGATCCGATGGATGAGGATCTCGCCCGGCGGCACCGCGGCCAGTTGCCGGAAGTAGAGCGGGAACACGCCCCACATGGCGAAGGCGAGGGCGGCGTAGAGGGCTCCGGTGGGCATGGTGCTTCGGCAGGCGAGGGGAGGCGCATTGTCTGCGCGCCCGGGCGCCCCCGCTCGGCGCTGGCCTTTTGCTCAGGCGCGCGCCATCATCGCCGCGTGGCACGCATCGTCTTCACCCAGCAGCTCCGGCGCTTCACCGAAACGCCCGAGGTCGATGCGCCGGTGGCCACACTGCACGAGGGTTTGCAGGCTGCCTTTCGCATCAACCCGCGGCTGCGCGGCTACGTGCTCGACGACCAGGGGCACCTGCGGCCCAACGTGGTGGTGTTCATCGACGGTCAGCGCAGCCGAGATCGCGTCGCGCAGACCGACCCTCTGCGGGCCGGCAGCCAGGTGCATGTGCTGCAGGCCCTCTCGGGAGGATGAAGATGACCGCCCTTTGCTCGGCAAGCACAACTCAAGGAGTCTCCAGATGATGCAACGCGCCTGGGTGGCCACACGCAAGGGCCTGTTCGAGTTGGCGCGCAAGGGCGGCCGCTGGGAGATCGCCCGCGTGAGTTTTCTCGCCGAACCGGTGTCGATGCTGCTTCCGCCACTCGATGGCGGCGGGCGCATGCTGGCGGCGCTCAACCTCGGCCACTTCGGCGTGAAGGTGCATGCCTCGGACGACGCGGGGGTCAGTTGGCAAGAGGTTGGCACGCCGGCGTATCCACCACAACCGCCCGAGGCGGAAGGCGTGCCCTGGAAGCTGGTGCAGATCTGGGCGCTCGAAGCCATGGGTGGCGCGATCTGGGCCGGCACGCTGCCGGGTGGCCTGTTCCGCAGCGGCGACGGCGGCGAGTCGTGGCAGCTGGTCGAGTCGCTCTGGTCGCGGCCCGAGCGCGCGGGCTGGTTCGGCGGCGGCTACGACGTGCCGGGCATTCACTCGATCCTGCCGCACCCCACGCGCTCCGGCGAACTGCTGCTGGGCATCAGTTGCGGGGGCGTGTGGGGCAGCAGCGCCGGCACGACCGAGTGGGGGCTGCAGGCCAAGGGCATGCGCGCCGAGTTCATGCCGCCGGAGCAGGCCGAAGACGAGAACACCCAGGACCCGCACGCCATCGCTGCCTGCGCAGCGCATCCCACGGCGCTCTGGTGCCAGCACCACAACGGCATCTTCCGGTCCACAGATGGCTCGGTGAGCTGGCACGAGGTGGCTGCGCCCCTTTCCAGCTTCGGCTTTGCCGTGGCAGCGCACCCGAGCGACCCCGACACCGCGTGGTTCGTGCCCGCGGTGAAAGACGAGAAGCGCGTGCCGGTCGACGGCGCGCTCTTCGTCAGCCGCACGCGCGACGGCGGCCGCAGCTTCGAGGCCCTGCGCACCGGCCTGCCGCAACAGGACTGCTACGACCTCATCTACCGCCACGGCCTGGCGGTCGATTCGAGCGGCAGTGCGCTGCTGATGGGCAGCACCACCGGCAACCTGTGGGCGAGCGATGACGGCGGCGACACGTGGGCCTGCGTGTCGAACAACCTGCCGCCGATCCACGCGGTGCGCTTCGGGTGATGCGCCGTTTTTGAGCACTTGGCCACGCGGGTGTGGCGCCTTGCGCACACACGTCCCCCTGCAACACGGGGGTGCCCCAGCGCAAGGGAATGACACCTGCGATCGCGCTTCTGACAATGGGCGCACCCCATCAAAAGCACGCGCAGGAGCACGCCATGCCCACCACCATCGCTGTCGGAGCCCGATCGATGTTCGTCACCACGACGGCATGGGTCTTCATCCTGCTGGCGATGGTTGCAAGCTTCGCGGTGGTGGTGCGCAACGCGATGCTGTTCTCGATGCTGCCGATGTCGAGCGACTCGGTCTTGACCGGCCTGCTCGTGGCCTACATGCCGTGGGTCATTGCGGCGGGCGCCGTGGTTTCGCTGGCCACGCTGGCCTCGGCCATCGGCCTGCTGATGCGGCTCGATTGGGCGCGGCGCATCTTCATCGGCCTGATGGCCGTCGCCATCATCGCCAACCTCGTGGGCCTGTGGCTGCAGCACGAGATGATGCAAGCCGTGGTGAGCAGCACGCTCGACGGCGTCACGCTGCCACCGCAGGCGCAAGGCGTGTTCGGCGGGTTCGTGACCGCCGTGCGCGTCATGGCCGTGGTCGTCACGCTCGGCGCCTGCGCCTTCCTCGCGTGGATCATGCGCCGGCTGATGTCGGCTGGCGTACGCCGCGAGTTTGCGTAGCCCCCCAGTCGCTTCGCTCCTGCCCCCAAGGGGCGCCGTCCGGCTTGGGGCGGCCCGGCGCCGGACCTTCTCGCATCAACGCAGGTCACCGTCCACGTAGAACCAACGCCCGTCTTCGCGCACGAAGCGGCTCGTCTCGTGCAGCCGGTGGGCGCGCCCGCCGAGTTTGCTGCGGGCCACGAACTCCACGGTGGCGTGCGTGTCGTCCTGCGTGGCATGCGACTTCACCTCCAGCCCCAACCAGCGCAGGCCGGCCGGGTTAGGTTCCAGCGTGGCGGGGCGGGTGCTCGGGTGCCAGGTGGCAAGCAGGTAATCGATGAGATCGCGCACGTACGCGCTGTAGCGTGAACGCATGAGCACCTCGGCATCGGGCGCCTGCAGGTGCAGTGGGCCACCTTCGGTGTGGAAGCGGCCACAGCAATCGGCGTAGGCGCGTTTCGCGCCGCAATCGCAAGTCATGTCGGCCCCTCGCCCGACGAATACTTCTGGCGATCCCCCAAGGGGATGCGCGCCGGCTTGGGAGCGGCTCGGTGCTCGGCCCGCGTCGTGAGTTCCTTCTGCCAGGTTTCGCTGACCAGATCGAGCCCGAAGCTGCGCTGCGCTTCGCTGGCGGTGACGCGGTAACCCGCCTTGCGATAGATGTTGCGCGCGGTGAGCAGGTGGGCGTTGGTCCACAGGGTGATGCGCTCGTAGCCCGCCATGCGCGCAAAGCGCTCGCATTCATCCACCAGGCGCGCACCCAGGCCCAGGCCGCGCGCCGTGGGTTCGACCAGCAGCATGCGCAGCCGGGCCGTGCCGGGCACGGGTGCTTGCGTGGCTTCATCGCGGTCTTGCACGAGGAAGACGCTGCCCACGTTCTGGCCGTCGCGTTCGGCGATCCAGCAGGCTTCGCGAGTGGGGTCGAAGCGCTCGACGAAATCCGCGGCAATGCGTGCCACCAGCGCCTCGAAGCGCATGTCGAATCGGTGTTCCTGCGCGTAGAGCGCGCCGTGGCGGCTCACCACCCAGCCGATGTCTCCCGGGTGGTGCGGGCGCAGCAGATAAGGCGCGCTGCGTTGCGATGCCGCGGACTCGCCCAGCAGTTGCTCGATGCGCGCCATGGCCTGCAGCAGTTGCTGTTGCTGTGCCTCGGGCAACGCGTTCAGCATGTCGCCGACCTGCTCGCGCGAGCGCTGGTGCAGCGGTGCATACGCCTTGCGCCCGGTGGGTGTGAGGCTCAGGTGCATCTGGCGTGCGTCGGCGCTCGAGCGGCTGGCCTTGACGAGCCCTTGCTCCTTCAAGCTGCGCAGCATGCGGCTCAGGTAGCCGGCATCGAGATCGAGCGCGCGGGCGAGGCCGGTGGCGGTGGGGTGCTCGTGGTGGGCCAGCTCCCACAGCAGGCGCGATTCGGCCAGGGTGTAGGGCGAATCGAGCAGGCCTTCGTGCAGCACCCCGATGCGCCGCGTGTAGAAGCGATTGAAGGCGCGCACGGCTTCGATGGGGTCGAGGGCGTCGGCGTGAGGCATGCGCCATGATACTTGCCAAAAGCAATAATCAAGTTGCCAAAAACAAGGCATGAAAGCGCTCAGGATTTGCGCGAACAGCTGTATGGGCATACAGTATTTGCAATGGATGCCTTCCTCCCCCTGCCGGACCCTCAGCCTCACCCGCCCCTGGCGCCGGCTGCGGCCCAGCCGCGGCCGCTCCGGCCGGCCCTGGTGGCGCCCGAGGTGCTGCATGCCAGCCTGTGGCGGGCCGATCAACTGGGCCGTGCGGCCGAGCACGCCTTGCCCAGTGGCTTTGCCGCGCTCGATGCGCAACTGCCCGGTGGTGGCTGGCCGCGTCGCGCGCTGACCGAACTGCTGCTGCCGCACCCGGGCATCGGCGAGATCCGCCTGCTGGCGGCCAGCCTGGCGGCCATCCAGCGCGACGGCCGCCTGGTGATGATGTTCGACCCGCCGGCTGCGTTGTCCGCCCCTGCGCTGGCCGAACTGGGGTTCGATGTGGAGCAGATCCTCGTCGTCCACACCCACCTGCAAGTGCGCCCTGGTGCCGACCGCCTGTGGGCACTGGAGCAGGCCCTCAAGAGCGGGCATGTGGGTGCGGTGGTGGCCTGGCTGCCGCAGCCGCTGCGCAGCGAGCGCCTGCGCCGCCTGCAACTGGCCGCGCACGCGCACGACGGCCCGGCCTTCATGCTGCGCGAGATGGCCGCGCAAGCCCATGCCAGCCCCGCACCGCTGCGCCTGGCTCTGCACCCGGCGGGGGCCGATCAACTGGCGCTGCGCGTGCTCAAGCGGCGCGGGCCGCCTTTGCTGCGGCCAATTCATCTTTCGCTGCCGCCGGTGCTATCACCTGCGGCCCTGCGCCGTGCGCAAACCGTGAGCCATGTGCCTGGTCGCACTGCTCAGCCTGCGATGCCAACGGCAACCGGAACGGCCGCATCTACAACATCGACATCGACATCGACATCGACATCGACATCGACATCGACATCGACATCGACGTTGCGCGGCGCCACCTTCGTCAACCTGGCGTGATGCGCTCTTCTTGCGCGATCTCTTGCTGCCATGCTCTGGGTCGCTCTGCATCTGCCATGGCTGTCGCTCGAATCCTTCGCGGCGACGCTGCCACCCGCCCAGGCGGCACAACCGTTGGCCTTGCTGGATGCTCACCGCATCCTCAGCGCCAGCCTGAGCGCGCAGGCCCTGGGCGTGCAGCCGGGCATGAAGCGCGCCACCGCCTTGTCGCTGGCGCCGCATCTGCTGCTGGGCCAGACCGATGCGCAACGTGATCTCGCCGCGCTGACTGGTGTGGCGCATGCGGCGCTGGCCTTTACGCCGAGTGTCAGCCTTGCCTTGCCTCAGGGCGTGCTGCTGGAGGTGCGCGCTAGCCTGCGTTACTTTGGCGGGCGCGAGGCCTTGCTCCACAAACTGCATGCGGCTGTCACGCCGCTGGGCCATCGCGTGCATTGCGCCAGCGCGCCCACTCCCCTGGGGGCGGCGTTCTTGTCGCGTTGGTGCCCTGGCGAACATTGCGCCGACCGGGCCGCCTTGGCCAGGCGGCTCCGAGCAGCGCCACCGGCGCTGCTCGCCACGGCCGCCGAGCATGGCGACACCCTGCAGGGCATGGGGCTGCACACCCTGGGCGATGTGCGGCGGCTGCCCCGCACCGGGCTCGCGCAGCGCTTCGGCCAAGCCCTGCTCGATGAGCTCGACAGCGCTTACGGCGACCGGCCCGACCCCCGCGAACCACTCAGCCTGCCGCAGTCGTTTCGCAGCCAGATCGAACTCTTTGCGCGTGCCGACACCACCGATCAACTGCTTCACGGCGCGCAGGTGCTGCTCGCCCGCATGGTGGCCTGGCTGTCAGCCCGGCATGCCTTCGTGCGGCGGTTCTGCCTGGTGATGAAGCACGAGCCCCGTTGGGGCCACGCGCGCCCGCACACCGAGCTTGCACTCGCCCTGGCCGAGCCCACGCGCGATGCCGCTCACATGCTGGTGCTGCTGCGCGAGCGACTCGCCGCCTTGCAGCTGCCCGCTCCCACGCTCGAACTGGCGCTGCAGGCCGACGACATCGCGCACCAGCCGCCGCCCAATACCGAGCTCTTCGCCACAGTACAAAGCGAACGTGCCGGCCTCACGCGCCTGATCGAGCGTTTGCAGGCACGCCTCGGCCAGGAACAGGTGCAGTGCCTGCGGCCATTGGCCGATCACCGGCCCGAATGCGACACGGCCACGCCACCCGCCGAGCCGCTGCTGCCGCATCGTCATCAAGATGAAATCCCACAGCGCCTGCTTCGGAGGCAAAGCCATCGACTGACACGCCCGCTGTGGGTGCTGACGCAACCGCAGGTCTTGCCCGAGCGCCGCATGCGCCCCGAACTCGACGGCCAGCCCCTGCGCCTGCTGAGCGGCCCCGAACGCATCGAAGCTGGCTGGTGGGACAAGCGCCTCGCCGAGCGCGATTACTTCATCGCGCAAACGCCCGAAGGCGCGCTCGTCTGGATCTTCCGCGAGCGGCCCACCGTCGCAGCGCTCGGGATGTCGTGGTTTCTACAAGGCCGATTTGCCTGATCGACGCTCAATCCGCGGGCTGCAGATGCCACACCACCTGCGAGGCCAGCGGCGTCCACACGCTCACCTTCACGCCCGCGTCACGCAGCGCGCGGCCTGTCCAGGCATTGCAGGTGGTGAAGAGGTCGTAGCTGCCGCGCGCTTCATAGAACGCATCGTGCGGACCGTAGTGCTGGCCGGGCAGATGCGTCACGCGGCCGTCGGGCGAGCGCGCGAGCGTCGCTTCCACACGGGCCACCAGTGCGGCGTATTGCGCGGCCGTCAACGGCAGAGCGTAGCTGCCCGGCCCGTGGAGATCGGCCGCTCGCAGATGGGTCACATGCAGCAGCGAACGCCCGCTGCCCGACAGCGCCTGCAACGCCCGCCCCAAGGTCAGATCACGCCACTGCGGCGTGTGCAGATAGAACTCGCGATCACCCCAGCCGATCGCCACGTACGCCGCCTGTGGGCCAGGGTCACGCGCCAGATGCGCCGAAGGGAACACCACCGACCAATCCACGCCCTGTGCGCGCAGCGGCAAGACCAGATCCGTGTGTACGCCATTGGAGAGCACATACGCCTGCACCACGACAGGATCAGGCGGCGTGGCCTGTTGCTTCGGTTCGGCTGGCACCAGAACCAACCCATAAGCCACTGCGAAGTACGCCGAGACCAGCGAAGCCAGCAGCGCAATGATCGCCAGCGCCAGCCGCCCCGTCCACTTCAGCGCCTGCGGGATGACGGCGCTCATGCCATCAGCCACTGCGCCGGTTCAGCCCTGCGCCGCGTGGCAGGCCACACACAGCTTGTTCCCGTCCGGGTCTCGGAAGTAGGCGCCGTAGTAGTTGGCGTGGTACTCCGGGCGCAGGCCCGGCGCGCCTTCAGACGCTCCGCCATGCGCCAGCGCGACCGCGTAAGCCTCGTCCACCAGCGCACGCGTCTGCGCCAAGAACGCCACCATCTGCCCATTGCCCGGCTGCGCCGCGAGTTGGTCGTAGGGCTTGCCGATGAGGAACAGCGGCCGAGCCTCGGGGCTCGATTGCCAGCCCGCCCAGGGTCTGTCGGGCTCGCAAAACCGCGCCTCGATGCTGAGGGCCGCCATCAGCGGGGTATAGAAGCCCAACGCGCGATCGAAGTCGTTGACGCCGACAAAGATGTGAGAGAACACGGCTGCCTCCTGTACGCATAACCGCGCGGTGATGCGAGCGGCGAACGCATTGTTCATGAAGTAGCAGGGGTTGTCCGGAAGGCTTCTCTACCCTCGTTGAGCGAGGCGCTTGCGCGGATGCGGTACGGCTGTCACAGCTTGGGCGGGTCCTGGTTCTGATCCCACTGCCAAACGGTGGCTCCGTAGTCGCCGCCGACTTCAGGCATCACATCGCCTTGCTTGAAGTAGCGCCGGCTGCCGGCTTGTGCTGGCGTGAACCAGAAGCCGTTGCGCAGGCAAGACTCACCAGCGGCGCAGCGCAGGCGCGTAACATCCAGATTGGCACCATCGCTCAACACCGCCGGTCGGGGCAGGCTGCGCGCGTAATCCACCATGTCGCGCGGGTAGAACTCGTGGTCTCGGTAGCTGGTGTCGTCGATGTCGAGCAGGTAGGTGATCGCGCCCGCCTCGAAACTCCAGTAGCCGAGGAACACCGCGCTGCCCTCGTGCGTGCCGTGGTAGTACTCGCGGCGAGAGGCCTCGTACCACTTCTCCAGATACCGCTTCATCAAGGCAGGCCGCTCACTCGGGGCTGCGTTGAAGATCTTGATGGTGTTGCGATAAGGGAGCTCGCGCGTGGAGTCGTCCGGCAGTGGATCAACCGCGAGTCCGAAGGGTTGAAGGAGGCGTTCGATCAGACAGTCACGATCCGGATTTCCGTGATCGAGGACAGACTTGATGCGGCAGATCTGTTCTGTGTGCCCGAGGAGATACGCAAAGCACGCTAGCCTCAATGCGTCGTAGTAACCGTAGTTCCCCTGCAATGACAGATGCGCGACGACGGCTCCATGGTGATCGGAACTCTCCTGGTACGCCGTGTCGAACTGAGAAAACTCCTCCCAGAAGTTGACCAGATCTGGATATGCCTTGGCGATGAGATCGACCGCACCGCCAGCGGTGTAGTTGATCGTTGCGAGGTTCACCCCGTGGGTCGCACGGGCATAGGCCGCGCTTTGGATCTCCCCGGAGCTCTTGCCACTTCGCCAAGCGGGGTCAACAAGTCGACCCGTCACCTTGGGGATGCGAGCCTCCATATCACCCGCTTCGTCCGCGTACTGGGAAAACGAAAGCAACTTGCTGCGCGCACGCGCAGCGAACTCGCTCTCGGATCTGATAAGCATCTTCATGCCTGTTTATCTTCGCAGAAAGTTCGGCGCGTCTGGCAGCACGACGATTGGCTTTTGAACGTTGTGAACATGTGGAGGAGTCTTCTTCGAAGATTCATGGAGGTGCTTTTGGCGTCCTGTCACCATGATCACCCACCGGTGATACGGGCAGGAGATGTCGCCTTCCAGAAAGTCCGTGATTTGGGAGCGCAGGGAACGCGCGTTTGCCGCGTCGAGAGTCCGATCGGAGATCGCGTTCCTGAATATCCACTCGTGACTCATCTGCGTCGCAAGCCCAGTTCTCTCATTCGCATTGTTCAACCCTTGCTGGCGCTTGCCGTGTTCATCGCGCCCGCCTTTCGTGAGCCCCTGATCACTCTGAACCTCAGCTTTCTTGGCCGGAGCGTTGTCACGCTGCTCGTTGCCGAAGGCGTTCGGGCCGGCTCCACTGGCCTCATCTGCACGTAGTGCGTCGAAATGCTGACGTATCTCCGGAGTGAGCGCCGCCAAGAAGGCAAACGATCCGATCAGGCTCCCCTTGGTCTCTGCAATCACATATGGCTTGCCGCCTTTGCCGGTCTGGGCGAACACGGTTGGGTTGACGGTGCTCACTCGCCAGATGTGGTCGATGCCTGGCCCCCGCGCACCGTCTCTCTCCTCAACCTTGCGTCCGTGGTCGTTGACCTTCTTGAAGTTGCTGTGGTGCTTGGCGACGTGGTAGTCAGCAATGTGTTCCGGCAGCACACCGCTGTACCAGTTGTCTCGCTTCTTCTTGGATTCGCGCGTCTGGTCGGCTTTGCGTGTGTCAGGGCCGCCTTGATTGCGACCCGTTTGATCCTGCCTCTTCGGTGTGCTCCCGGAAGTGCGTTGGGTCGATGTCGGCGACGGAGCTCCCGCTTTCGCGTCAGCGGCGTTCGAAGCGGCCTTGGCCGAGCCTCCGCTACCCGTCTTGGCGGTACTGACGGGAGCAATGTCGTCGAGGATCTTCTTATGCAACTTCTTCAGTTCTTCCAGTGCCTCGTCAAGACGCTTGGGTGCGATGCGCTGAATGCCCTTCAGTTCGCTGATCAGCAGATCCACGTTGCCCTTGCCAGCCACGATTTTCACTGCCCACGAGTCCAGGCCGCCGATGAAAGCCTTGAGGGTGCCGTCGAGCGTGCTCTTGGATTGCTGGGCCACCGAGCTCCAGTTGATGTTGCGCAGCCATTTGTCGACGTCACCCTTGAGCACGGCACGAAGAGCATCGAGCACACGGCCCACGCCATGGCCTTGTCGTACGAGCTTGAAGCACACCTTGAAGGCATCCCCCAGGCCCGGAATGAAGCCAACCAACGTGATGAGGAGATCAACCCAGATGAGCGGATTGGCGGGGCTGGCCGAGAGCGCGATGATTCCGAGAATCAAGTCGCGTACGTCGAAGGCCTGCCCCAAGCCGGGTACCACCCCAATGACGCCCGTGATGATGATGTGCGCGGGCGAGCTTCCTTGTCCAGTGACGAGATCCTTCAGCCATTTGCCGATGCCGTCATCGGCTTGCGACAAGGCCTTGGCCGCGCGGCCAGCATTGGGCGCATTGATGGCGCTGGTGGCTCCGCTCACGATTGTTCCTCCGCGGCTTGCTCATGGCGCTCGGTATACGTCGTTTGCTGTGCCGCAACTTCCTTGAGTTCCTGCTCGGTCAGATAGGCGTTGTAGTGATGCTCGAACGCGGGGGCGTTGGTGCCGCCGTACTCAGGTACTTCGGTGGCCATGTCGGCGATCTCGTCGTTGAAGAAGTTCTCTTTGAGGAATTCATCCTCCTGTGCGAGGTACTTCGCGATCAGAGAATTGGCTTGTTCTTCGCCTGTGGCAGATTGGCCGGCCAGCGCATTGCTCCCACGATCGAGCCTCGCGAACGCCTGCCGGCTGTCTTCGCCATAGGTCACCTCATACGGACCGTTTGGCACACCATCCAGGCGCGCGAAACCGCGTTGATCGAGCTTGCCTGTGCGGGTGGACCCATCTGCGAAGGTCACCTTGTAGTCCGCGCCAACGATCGGATCCATGTCGCTGTAACGGTAGTCAAGTTCGACGAAGTGAGTTGACTTCCCTGCTTGCCCGGTTGGAAGGGCGGTGAGGCTTGCAGCGCCGTTCCCACCCCCAGCCCATTCATGGCTCGCCGCCTTGACCGTAAACGCCCCCGGCGTCACAAACTCGATGTCCCCCCCACTGAGCACCACCTTCGAGTCCCCGCCCACCATCTCGATGCGCTCCTTGGCGGTGATGGTGATCTCGTCATTCACGCTGATGACTGTGATCTCCTTGTCGGCCAGCAACTCCAGTTGATCGGTGTGCGCGCGCAGCGAGAGCTTGCCGTTGGCGGCGATCGCCTGCAGCTCGCCTTCGTGCGTGTACAGGCTCGTCGTCTCGCCCGAGACCAGGCTCAGCGTGTGCGCTGCAGCGGCGTGGATGTCCGACTGCGCCACGAGCGTGGTGTCTTGGCCCGAGTAGCTGGCGATGCCAGCGGGGCTGGCGGTGATCGCGGCGCTTGGCGTGTCCAGCAGGATGAACGGCTTGGCGAACTGCGCCACCGGCTCGTTTGCATCGCGGGTTGAGCCGTGCTGCTCGTTCGCGTGCTTGCCGTTGCGGGTGATGTCGATAGCATCGAGAAGCGCATGGAGCGCCTCGGTGTCCTTGGCGTCGTGGCTGGGCAACGCGAGTGCGCCTTGGGCCTGTGCGGCCTGCCCCAAAGCCTGGCCGAGTTGCTGGGCGCTCTTGAGTTGCGCGGTGGCCTCCTGCGCGTCGAGCTGGCTGCCCTGAGCGCTGCCATAGCTGCCGGCGCGAGCCGTGGTCGACAGCAGCATCCCCTGGCTGGCGCGCAGGCTGGCCCAGCCGTCCGTGTGGGCGTAAAAGCCCGAGCCCAGCCAGGCACCGCGCTGCGCGCTGCCCGACCCCTGGCTGATGATGTGGCCCAGGCTCAGCTCGCTCCAGGGTGAGCCGCCGCTCTGGCTGGCCAGGCGCATCCGCAACTGGCCGGTGGCGTCATCGACCACCCATTGGTTGATGCCGTCGTCATCGAGCGGTCGGCTGTGCCAGCCCGACACCGTGCCCGGGTGGTTGGCGCCAGAGTCGACGCCCGCAGGCCAGGGCAGGGCGTCTGCGCCGTTGTGCAACTGGCCGATGACCAGCGGTCGGTCGAGGTCACCTTCGATGAACTCGATGAGCACCTCCGTGCCGATGCGCGGCATGAACACCGCGCCCCAGTTGGCGCCGGCGCTGGGTTGAGCGACGCGGACCCATTGGCTCGCGGCCGCGTCTCCGGGCGCATGGCCGGTGGGTTGTTGGCCTGGTGTCATGGGGCCCTCGAATCCGCCAGGCACAGGGACGCCACCGCGCTGCCATGGGAACTGAACACGCACGCGCAAATCACGCTCGGTCGTGACGGCGTCGTTCTCGTGGCCGACGACGAGTGCGGTCTGCACGCCCGGCGCGCGGGGCTTGGGTTGCGCGCCAGGCGCGAGCGTGGCCGCGGCGGGAGCCGCGTCGAACCGGTTGGTGTACGAGCCCGCCTCGAGTTGGTTGCTCCGCAAGATCTGAGCTGCCTCGCTGCCCAGGTTGTTGGCTGCTTCGTGGTGCACGCTGAGCACCACAAACTGGCTGTCGCTTCGAGGGCTGGCGGGCCCGTAGAGGCTGTGGCCGGTCAGCGTGAAGTTCGCGCCTGGAACGAGCGCGCGCACGGCACCTTCGCCGTTGAGCTGCTTGTAGCGAAGCTCATGGCGAGCCATGGACAACCTGGCCTGGCGCTCCGCAGCTGGCGGGTGGGCTTGGTCGTCGCTGGCTTCGTGCTGCACGAACCGGCGCTCGCCACTGCCGTCGTAGATCTCAAGTGAGGGGATGTCCCCGGCGTCCAGGCTGCTGCGAACCTCGGCGCTCACGCCCGCGAGCTGGCGATGGTCCCAAGCCGCGTTGGTGACTGCATTGGGCCGAACGACGCGCTCCATTGCCAGCGCGGTGATGGTGTCTTCGACCAACCCGGCAGGCAGGGGTGAGCCTTGGCGCACATCGGGTCGCCCAAACCGCAGCGAGCCCAGGTCAACCCGTTGCGCGACTGGGTCGCTGATCACCAGGCAGTGCTTGGCCGACTTGGCGGCACTGAGTGGCTTGTCGTCGTCGATGTGATCCAGGCGCCAGTTCCAGCCCTCTTCTGCCAGCAAGCGCTGAACGAAGGCGGCATCCGTTTCGCGGTACTGGGTGATCGTGCCGCGGCGGGGCGTGGCGTCGAGCGCTTCGGCGCTGACGTCGAGGCGAAAGTTGGCCTGTGGATAGGCGCGCAGGACGGAGCTGATGACCTCGTCGGCTCGTTGGCCGAGAAACACGCGGCTGTCGGCGCGCAATGCCATGAAGTGCGTGAAGGCCGTCAGTTGCAGTCGGTACCGCGCCAGGCCGCCATCGGCTCCGAGTTGCGCGGCCTGAGCGACGTAGCCATGCCAGGTGCGGTACGCGCCAGACGGCAGCATGAGGCGCAGGCTCATCTGCTCGCCGATCAGCGCCTTGAGTTCAAGGTTGGCGCTGCTGCTCAGGCAATCGACCGTTGCTACCAGCGCAGAGAGCGGGTCGGCCGAGGCCACATGCCCGCTGACGCACTCGGACCACTGCGCGCGTTCGACGACGAGCGTCGCGCTCGGCAGTGCCGTCTCGATCTGCAGTATGCGCTTGTGCTGGCTGATGCTCAGCATGGCCTTGAGGCGGCCAAGCCCATCGGCAGTGCTTGCGTTGAGTGAGGTGAGGTTCATGTTGTTATCTCCCTGTCCATTGCGTGGCCGGTGCCACGCTAGCCACGCACCGTGCTCATCGGTGCATGCCCATGCGCCTGTTCATTCGCTCATGGCAGCGTGATCGTCACGTGGGCGGCCTGGGGTGCGAGCTTCACCACGTCTTGGTAAGTGGCTAGATCGCGCTGCGTGCTTCGCGAGAGCTGCCAGCGGATGCCGGTGAATGCAAGAGCAGCCAGCAGCGCAAACACTGAGCCGATCACCCACAGAGGCACCTCGTTCTTGAGGCGGTTGCTGACCTGATCGGGGGGTGCCCAGTGCGGCGCAAAGGCGGCGCGTGAGCCCTTGAGATGCGCGATCTCGTCCCCGAGCCGGGCCGTGAGGTAGTTGAGCTTCTCGCTGCCCTCGATGAGGTACTTGCCTTGGAACCCCATGAGCAAGCACATGTGGAACACCTCGAGGATCTGGATGCGGGAGCCTCCTTCGCGGCGCAGTGCTTCGAGCTTGGCGAAGAACTGCTCACCCGCCAGTTGCTCGCCGAAGAACTGAAGTTGAAGCGGCTGACGCTGCCATGCATCTCGCACCTTGAACTGCGACATCAGGATCAGTTCGTCGACCGTGGCGCAGAAGGCGTACTTGCACAGGTGAACGTCTTCGGCGGCACTGCCCAGCTTGGTCGCGCCGCGTTCCACCGAGGTCAGAAAGTCCTTGATGTGGGTGCGGAACGCATCCGCGTCACCTGGTCCCTGTTTGGCCCGCAGAAGAAACAGCAGGTAGAAGCCGTCGTACATGAGGTCGAGCAGTGTCCTGGCCTCGCGTGGAGCGCCGCCGCTGAACTGCCCGGCGTGCGGTGCGGTCCCGGCGTTGAATAGGGAAGGAGCTTGTGGGGTTTGCGCGTTCATGAGTTGATCGCGATCAATTCGAGTTGGAGATCCGAGATGCCACTAGGCACATACAACGAAACCGCTTGGGCCTGGAGCATTCGTTCATAGAGCGCACCGCGCGGCTCGATCGCGAAGTAGTAGCTCCCCGGGCGAACCGGGATGGCCGCCGGCACTTGCGGTGCGTGCGTGATGGGTACGCCTGCCATGGCAGAGAGGACAAGCTTCTCGACGTCTTCGGGCGCGCCGATCTTGAAGCGCAATGGCACAGCCTCGACCAGCTCCGCCGGCGGCATCGCCGCATTCACGCCGAGATAGAGCTTCGTGGAGCCGCTGATCTGCTGGGCATCGAGCCGGCCCTGGTGGAACGAGGGCCGAACCTCTGACAGGGTGATCGCGAAGTAGCGGGTGGAGATGACTGTCTCCAGCAACTCGCGAATGATGTGGTCGAGCTTGAAGAATCCTGGCGCCGGGTTGCCGTGCTCGTAAGCGGGCAGGTCGGCCAGTCTGAAACTGCGTGAGAAGGTCAGCAATGCGCCCGCCAACTCCAAGAGGTTCTGGAACAGACGCTCGGGGTGGAGGCCGGGGTGCCGCATCAGATGCGACAGCGAGGCATATGCCGCGCTCGCGGTGTGCAACAGCCAGAAGGAAGCCACATCGCCTGATCGAAACTCGATAACGTTTTTCGATGGCTCGCGGTGAAAGCCGTAAAGCGCGTCGACCTTGGCCTGAAGCACATCGAGCAGGCGGCGCAGATGCAAGAACATCACGGGCGATGCCTGGATCGAAACGGCTGGCGGGATGAATTTCGGGTCGAGTTCGAAGCCGCCCGTGGCGTTACGCCGCACGCGAAGCACCGGGAGGCTGACGAGGTGGCTGCGCGGCTCATGCTCGGACACAAGCTTCACCGACTTGCCCAGCACGCTCAGTTGCGCCGCGGTGGCGTCGGTGAACTGATCTTCAATGTCGCGCTGTACCTGGTAATAGCGCGTTGCGGTGTCCGCCTGTTCTCGGTTCGTCGAGAAGTTGCTGCCTTTGGTACGCAGTGGCGCCACCGCGGCATGCAGGACCAGCTCATTGCCCTGCGCGAATGCGGCGTCCAGTGCTAGAGGCTCTGGCAATTCGTCCTCAGACGGTGCGTTGTAGAACTCGCCGTCGGGCAGGAGCATGTTGAGTTCAAGCAGACGCAGCCGACCGGCTTGCAGGGCGTCAGTGTCGACCTTGATGCTGTGTACACCCCATGCATAGGGGTGCAGGCCACGAACCGCCTGCGCGACACGCCACTCGTGATACGCGTCCTGCTGCTGAAAGTGTTGTGGTCTGAGGAACAGGCCTTCGCCCCACAGGACCTTTGAAGTCGGAATCAAGATCTACCTTCCTGTGTTGGTTATCTGATGCTGCATGTCGAACTGCCGAGCTTCATGGCCGCGGGCGACACGCCAATTGGTTCACCCGATGCGACGCTCAAGGTGCAGGCGTGAGCGCCGATCACCAGGCCCGGGTCGGCCTGGGCAGATTCGAGCGCAAACGCATAGCGCCACCTTTGTGCCGCGGGAGCGCGGAACAAGCCAACGACGCCCACGTAAGGCGCCTCGCGAGCCCAGCGTTCGTTGAGCTCTTGCTTCTGGCCAGGCAAGAGAACGATCTCTCGTCCTTCGATCAACTCGTCGGCAAGGGCCTGCTTCTCTCTCGCCGTGTTTCCGAATGTTTCGTAAGGGGCATTGAGGAACGCCGCCGGGCTGCGCAACTTGTACACGCGCACCACGAGAGAAAGCGAGCGACCGTTGGCGTCGACATTGAGCGAGTCACTGGCGGCCAGCTTGAGTCTGAGGTGGCGCGCTGGCTTGGCCGATTCGGGCAACTCAGGCATGGCGGGCGCTTCAGGCTTCTTGAAGCCGATGGTTTCCAGCGCTTTGTCTCCCATGTTGCCGAAGCCCTCGCCAAGCTTGCTTGCCGTCTCGCATCCGGCAACTGCCAGCGCGATCGGAAGAGCGATGAGCAGCATCCGGCTGCGTGCGCATCGATCGCTGCTTCGCTCATTCATCGTTGACATCATTTGCACTGAATTGCTGGCCCGCGCGCTCACTCGCAGCGCTGAGAGAGCGCGGAGTTTAGGGCGCGCCAACAGCGCAAACACTCAGTTTCTTCTCGCGCCCCCATGAGAGGGATGGCAGGCCACGAGGCCCTCAGTAACATCAAGTAAGCATTGAGAAGTGCCAAATAGTTTTGAGATTTAATCCGGCCCTACCGCATCAGACTCACGGGCTATTGCGTCGTCACAAGGCTCGCAACGCAAGCCGTTCAGCGAGTTGTTCAGGGAGTTGATTGGTGAAGTTTTCTGTACGGTGTGCCCGCCGACGAATGGCCATCTGCGTGGTTTCGGCATGGCTTGTAGCCCTGACCGGTTGCGCAGGTCTCGCGACCACGCCATTGAGCCCGGTCACTCCGCCTTCTTACGCTGAACTCATGGTGTCTGCCGACGAGGCCCACCGCAAAGGTGGGATCGTCGAGGCCATGGGCCTGTACGAGCAGGCCGCGAAGGCAGACCCATCCAAGAAAGAGCCATGGTCTCGCATTGCACAGTCGCAGTTCGATGCTCGCAACTACGGCGCCGCAATTTCGGCCTCGCAAGAAGTGCTGCAACGTGACACGACCGATGTCACGGCCAAGAGCATCATGGCTGTGAGTGGCTTGCGTGTTTCGGCGGCTGCCCTCGAACAATTGCGGTTCGCGAATGCGTTGGGTGGCAGCGCGCGTGAAGAGGCCCAGTCCCTCGCTCGCATCATGCGCGACGCGTTGGGCGAGTCGATCCTCCCGCCACCCACGGTTGTCGCACCACCTTCCGAGAAGCCCCCGGTCCGCCCGCCTGTGCGCCGGGCGGCCCCGCCAGCGCCCGTGTCGTCGCCGCCCGCAACGGTGGCACCCGCAGCGGCCGAGCCCAAGCGCAATCCCTTCGATGCCCTCAAGGGCTGAGACGTTCAACCCAGTACAGCAGAGAGGACATCTTCATGGCCAAGAAAGACAGCGTTCAAAAGCGGTTAGAGCGGGTGCGCCCGCCCCGCGTTCAGCTCTCCTATGACGTCGAGATTGGTGACGCCATCGAGAGCAAGGAGTTGCCCTTTGTGATGGGCGTGATGGGTGATTTCACGGGTCAGCAAGACCCGAACAACCCCCAGCCCAAGCTGAAGGAGCGCAAGTTCGTCAGCGTTGATCTCGACAACTTCGACGACGTCATGCAAGGCATGGCGCCCAAGGCGAGCTATCGCGTGAAGAACAAGCTGAGCCCGGATGGTGGTGAGTTCGCCGTGAACCTCAGCTTCGACCAGCTCGACGACTTCAAGCCGGAGTCGATCGTTCAGCAGGTCGAGCCTTTGCGCAAGTTGCTCGAGGCTCGAACGAAGCTCTCCGACCTGCGCAACAAGCTGGCGGGTAACGACAAGCTTGAAGACGTCCTCAGCGATGTGCTGAGCAACACCGAGAAGCTCAAGCAACTTGGCCAGGAAGCCGGAACCGCACAGGAGTAAGCCATGAGCGCAGCACTTCAAGCACAAGCACAAGACGTGGCCGTTGCCGAGCCCGGCCTGCTCGACGAGATCGTCGCTCACAGCAAGGTCGCCAAGACCACGTCAGAGCACGATCGCGCCAAGGACATCATCGGCGAGTTGGTGAAAGAGGTTCTCCAGGGGACGGTGGTCGTTTCCGACAATCTCTCGGCCACGCTGGATGCCCGAGTGGCTGAACTCGACGAACTGATCTCCGCTCAGTTGAGCGAAGTGATGCACGCCGAGGAGTTCCAGAAGCTCGAATCGTCGTGGCGCGGCCTGCACTACCTCTGCCAACACACCAGCACTGGCGAGCAGATCAAGATCAAGCTGCTCAATGCCACCAAGAAGGAACTGGTCCGTGACTTCAAGACGGCCATCGATTTCGACCAAAGCGTTCTCTTCAAGAAGGTCTACGAGGAAGAGTTCGGGACCTTCGGTGGCGCCCCGTTCGGAGCGCTGATCGGCGACTTCGACATCGGCCGCCAGGCTGAGGATCTCTACTTCGCCGAGCAAATGGCGCACGTCGCGGCTGCCGCGCACGCCCCTTTCATTTCGGCGGCTTCGCCCGAGCTGTTTGGCTTGGAGTCGTTTACCGATCTGGGTAAGCCGCGCGACCTGTCGAAGGTGTTCGACACCGTCGAGTACGCCAAGTGGAAGTCATTCCGCGAAAGCGAAGACGCGCGCTATGTGGCGCTCACGCTCCCGCGCTTCCTGGGCCGCCTGCCGTTCAACCCCAAGGACGGCTTGACGACCGAAGGCTTCAACTTCGTCGAGCGCGTGGACGGCAGCGACCACAGCCGCTACCTGTGGATCAACACCGCTTATGCATTCGGTGCACGTCTTACGGCGGCGTTCGAATCCTATGGCTGGTGCGCGGCAATCCGCGGTGTCGAAGGTGGTGGTTTGGTTGAAGACCTGCCGACACACACGTTCAAGACCGACGAGGGCGAGGTGGCCCTGAAGTGCCCGACAGAAATCTCGATCACCGACCGCCGCGAGAAGGAACTGAGCGACCTCGGTTTCATCCCGCTGGTGCATTGCAAGAACACCGACTACGCGGCCTTCTTCGGCGCGCAATCGACGCAGAAAGCCCGCAAGTACGACACCCCCGCCGCCAACGCCAATGCGGCGCTTTCGGCCCAGCTGCAGTACATGTTCTCTGTGTGCCGCATTGCCCACTACCTGAAGGCCATGATGCGCGACAAGGTGGGCAGCTTCGCGTCGGCTGACAACGTCGAGATGTTCCTGAACAAGTGGATTCAACAGTACATCACCACGGATGACGCAGCGACTCAGAACGTCAAAGCTCAGTATCCGCTTCGTGAGGCGCGGGTTGAGGTTTCGGAGGTTCCGGGCAAGCCGGGCCAGTACCGCGCCGTGTCGTTCATTCGTCCGCATTTCCAGTTGGACGAATTGACAGTGTCTCTTCGTTTGGTTGCGGAACTCCCGCAGTCGGCAAAGAGCTAATCGTTAACTAAGGAGAGGAAAACATGAAAGACATCTACGTTGACTTCAAGGCCGGAACCATCAAAGGCGACAGCCGCGACAAGACCCATCCGGGCACCGTTGAAGTCAGTTCGTTCAACCATCTGATTCGCCAGCCGAAGTCGGCCACGGCTTCGACCGCAGGCGGCCACACCTCGGAGCGTGTCGAGCACGGCGAGCTGGTGTTCACCAAAGACATCGACTACGCAACCCCGGCCCTGCTGGTGGCTTGCTCTTCGGGTTCGGTCATCAAGGAAGTGGAAGTGCACTTCTACCGCGCCTTTGGTTCTAACACCGCTTCTGGTGCTCAGAACCGCAAGAAGTACTGGCACCTCAAGCTGAAGAACGTGATTGTTTCTTCCGTGTCGAACTCGGTGAGCTCTGAAGGCCTGCCTGGCGAGACCTTCAGCCTGAAGTACTCCGCGATTGCATGGAGCTACGACGAAATCAAGATCGACGGCAGCCAAGGTCAGAAGATGACCAAGGAATGGAACCTCGAGAACAACACGGCCATTTACGCCTGATTCTCAAGAGTTCTATGGGGGGCGAGCCCAGCGCTCGCCCTTTTTGTTGGTGGCTCTATGGATGCCTCTGGTGCTGTGATTTCTTGAGGCGGCAAATCTCCAAGGCCGAAATTCTCTGATGCTCCGATTCTCACCTTCATTGTTCGAGCGTCTCCTCGACGACCATGTGGAAGTCGAGGCTGACCCGATGTCGCGTGGCCTGAGTCTGGAGCAGATGAAGGCGAGCGTTGCACGCGACGTCGAGTCCTTGCTGAACAGCCGGATCGGGCTTCTCGAGGAGGTGACGCAGGGATTCCCGCAGGCCCGCTCATCAGTGATGACCTATGGCTTGCGTGACTTCGCTGGCGCCAGCTTCGATAGCACCACAGATCAGAATCAGATCTGCGAGGCAATACGTCTTTCGATCGAGCGGCACGAGCCTCGGCTGCGCAATGTTGCAGTTGCATTGCATGACGATGAGCAGCGGCAGCTCCTCAATTTTTCTGTAAGCGCCATGCTGGTCATTGACCCGGCTGTCGAGCCCGTGAGTTTCGATGCATTTCTGCAGCCGACGACGCACAAATATGCGGTCTCGCTGTCAGGCCGTCGCTGAGGCGACCCAGGTTCATCACAGGAGAAGTTGTAGCCATGGATGAATTGCTGCCGCACTATGAAAGGGAGCTCGCCTTCCTGCGTGAGGATGCCAAGGAGTTCGCTCAGCGCTATCCGAAGGTGGCAAGGCGGCTGCAGCTTACAAGCGGCATGGCCGAGGATCCACATGTCGAGCGACTGATCGAGTCCTTTGCGCTGCTCGCCGCGCGGGTACACAAGCGCCTCGATGACGACTTTCCTCTGGTGACCGAGTCGCTGCTGGAGGTGTTGTACCCCCACTACCTTCGCCCGTTTCCGTCCTGCTCCATAGCTCAGTTCGACCTCGGAACAGCCGCGGGGCAAATGAGTGGTCCAAGCCGTGTCGAGCGCGGCACGCAGCTCACCACGCGGTCGGTGAGAGGTGTGGCATGCAAGTTCCGTACAGCGTTCCCGTTGAAACTGTCACCGGTGCGGATCAGTGGCGTCCAGTACCGCCACTCGGTAGCAGCGCCGGAGGGTACGCGCCTGCCAACGACCGCCAGCGCGGTGCTATCGGTGCAGCTGGAGTTGACGTCACCGCAGGCGAACTGGGCCAGCATCGGCCCCTACTTGCGCGTCTACCTCGATGCGGAGCAGTCGCAGGTCAGCATTCTTCGCGATGTGTTGTGTCATCGCGTCGTTGGCTTGATGGTGCAGACCTCTCCGCATGGCCCGTGGTCGGGGCCGCACAACCAGCGGGCGCAGCTTGTTGGCTTCGCCGACGATGAAGCGCTCATTGACTACGACGAGCGATCTCATCCTGCGTACCGCCTGCTGACCGAGTACTTCGCCTTCCCGGAGAAGTTCAACTTTGTCGACCTGCCGCTGCCCGCAGCCGCGATGCCCGCCGCGCGCGAATCGCATGCCGCCACATCGGGTGTTTCGAAGGTCACGCTGCATCTGATGTTGGCGGGGCTGCGATCGGATTCGGATCAGGCGCGCCTTCTCGAAACCGTGTCAGCCCGGAATTTCGTGCTCGGGTGCACGCCGGTGGTGAATCTGTTCGAGCAGAACGCTGAGCCCATCCGTGTAAGCCACGCCGCCACTCAGTATCCAGTGGTCGTCGACGCGAGGCGCGCATTCGGCTACGAGGTGTATTCAATCGACAAGGTCTTTCGCGTCAAGCAGACGGCGACTGGTGAATCGATTGACGAGTTCAGGCCATTCTTCTCACTCTGCCACGAAGATCTTCTGCAGGTTGATGAAGCAGGGGGTTCCGAGCCGCCGGGCCGTTACTGGCACGCCCAACGCAACGAGGCACTTGCGGACACAAGCCCCGGGTACGAAGTCCAACTGTCGATCGTCGATGCGGATTTCGACCCGGCCACTCCCCAGACCGATACGTTGTCACTTCACGTCACAGCGACCAATCGCCAGTTGCCGTCGCTCTTGAGCCACGGTGTTGCTGGTGGCGACTTGTTCCTGGAAGGCGGGGGTGTAGCTCGCGAAATCCGCCTGCTGCGCAAGCCGACTGTCAGCCGGGCATTCGAGCGCGGCAATGGCACTCTGTGGCGCCTTGTCTCGCATCTGTCTTTGAATCACCTGTCACTGAGTGGGCGTGGCGTTGATGCGCTGAAGGAGATGCTTCGCCTCTACGATCTGCCGCGCGATCCCGCCAACCGACAACAGGTGGATGGCATCGTGTCAGCGCAGTTCGTGCCCGCCACGGCGTGGCTGGACGGCCAGCCATTTGCCACCTTCGTTCGTGGTACCGAGATCATCCTCACCGTGGAGGAGGGCAACTACGTTGGCACGGGGCTGAGTCTGTTCGTTTCCTTGCTCGACAGATTCTTCGGCCTCTACGTTCACATCAATAGCTTCACCCAACTCACCGTCGTGTCGGCCAGTTCCCAACAGACCTTGTTCAAATGCTCTCCCCGCAACGGCGCCACGGCCCTGATCTGATCTCGCAGATCTTCGAGGACCCGCACCGCTTCGAGTTCTTTCAAGCGGTTCGGTTGCTTGAGCAATGGCTCACGAATGAAGGCGCGACCAAGGGCGATCGGCTCCCGAAGGCCGTGCGCTTTCGCAACTCGATGTCGCTGTCGTTTCCTGCGAGTGAGATCGAACTTCTGAAGGTTCAGTACCCCGATGAGCGGGAATCGTCGGTTGATGACACTAGGCGGCCCGAACGGATTGACATCACACCCGCGTTCATGGGTTTGCTGGGGGTCGCCGGTACCCTGCCGAGCGTCTACACGGAGCAGATCTCGCACCGCGAGATCTACCAGCGAGACACGGCAGCACGTGCCTTCCTCGATCTGTTCAGCCATCGCGCGGTGGCGCTCTTCTATAGCGCGTGGAAGAAGAGCCGCCTTCAGCTGCAATACGAATCGAGTCGCGACAATCGCTTCGCGCCGATGGCCATGGCATTGGCTGGCCTCGGATACAAGTCACTGTCACAGCGCCTGCGGCCGAGAGACGGTGGCGTACATGACGAGGCCCTGGCTTTCTTTGCCGGCACCTTGCAACAGCGCACGCTATCGGCCAGCCAGCTCAAGAATTTGCTCGAACGCTATCTGCGCGTTCCGGTCAGCGTGGAGCAGTTTCGTGGGCGCTGGTATTCATTGCCAGGGTCGGCTCGCACGACGCTTGGTCTGGGCAATGGTGTCCTGGGGCGCAACGCATTGATGGGCGAGCGTCTCTGGCAGCGCGATCTGTGCGTGCGGGTTGTCCTCGGTCCGCTCGACGCCGAACACTTCCGCCGGTTTCTGCCCGGTGGGGCCGGTGCCACGGCGTTGACCGAGCTATTGCGCTTGGTTTCTGGCGTCAGCCTGGAGTACGAAATCTCGCTGCGGTTGCGCGCCGAGGCCGTGCAGGGCAGCCGCATCGACTCCACCCGCTCAAACCTGGCCGGTCGGCTCGGTTGGGACTCGTACCTCCAGACTAGGCCGGCTCAGAGCGACCGCTGCGATGTGCGCTACGACGTGCGTCACGAGCTCCAGGCCGCCTAGCAAGCTGTTCGTTCATAACAAATCGCTGTCATCACTGTCTAGTCACATGTCCAACAATCTCAAGACGCTCATCTCGAAGCTCAACGACACGACCCGCCGCGCGGCGGAGCGCGCAGCCAGCCTGTGCATGGCGCGTGGCAACTACGAAGTCGATATCGAGCACCTGTTTCTCGCCTTGCTTGAGAGCCCGCAGGGCGATCTGGCGCTGCTGTGCAAGAAGTTCGGCATTTCGGTCACTGAACTGCAGCGCGATCTGGAGACCGAGATCGGTCGATTCAAGACTGGCAACTCGCGCACGCCGGTGTTCTCGCAGCATCTGCCCGCGCTGCTTGAGCACGCTTGGTTGATAGCATCGTTGGAGTCTCACACCGTACGCATCCGCAGCGCGCACCTCTTGCTCGCTCTGCTGACCGAACCCAGTCTGAGTCAGTTGGCCTACCGTGGATCAAAGCTGTTCGTGAAGTTCAAGTTGGATGACTTGAAGCACAAGTTGGGCGAGTTCACAGCGGGTTCGCAAGAGGCAGTGGAAACGCTTCGCGGCCCTGACGCGCCAGCGGCGGAGACCGACGAAGAGCAGGCCGAACAACTTGCCGCACCGGGCAAGACGCCAGCGCTTGACCAGTTCACCACCAAGCTCACCCAGCGTGCGCGTGACGGGAAGGTCGACCCGGTGATCGGCCGAGACCCCGAGATCCGCCAGTGCATCGACATCCTGATGCGTCGCCGCCAGAACAACCCCATCCTCACTGGCGAAGCGGGGGTGGGCAAGACCGCCGTGGTCGAAGGCCTGGCCTTGCGGATCGCCCAAGGCGACGTGCCGCCCCCTTTGCAGGGCGTTGAGCTGCACACACTCGACATGGGTTTGCTGCAGGCCGGCGCCTCGGTCAAGGGCGAGTTCGAGAACCGCTTGAAGAACGTGATCGACGAGGTGAAGAAGAGCCCGCACCCGATCATCCTTTTCATCGACGAAGCCCACACCATGATCGGCGCAGGCGGGCAGGCGGGCCAGAACGACGCAGCCAATCTTCTCAAGCCCGCACTGGCCCGGGGTGAGCTTCGCACTATCGCCGCCACCACGTGGGGTGAGTACAAGAAGTACTTCGAGAAGGATGCGGCGCTGGCGCGGCGCTTCCAGGTGGTCAAGGTCGAAGAGCCGAGCGAGCCATTGGCCGCCGCCATGCTGCGGGGCATGTCGCCCCTGATGGAGAAGCACTTCAACGTGCGGCTGTTCGACGAAGCCATCACCGAGGCGGTTCGCCTTTCGGCGCGCTACATCAGCGGTCGTCAATTGCCTGACAAGGCGATCAGCGTGCTGGACACGGCATGTGCCAAGGTGGCTCTGGGCCAAAGCGCCACCCCGTCGGCGATCGAAGATACGCAACGCCAGATCGAGCGGCTGGCCGCCGAGCGCACAGCGCTCGAGCGCGAAGCGTCGGCAGGTGCGGACCATCGAGTGCGCCTCGCCGAACTCGATGAGCAGCGCCAGCAGCTCGGCGACACCTTCGGTGCTCTCAAAACCCGTTGGGAGCAGGAGAAGGCGCTCGTCCAAGAGATTCGATCGATGCGCGAAGGGCTTGAAGCCGCTCCTGCCATTGATGCGCCCGGTAAGCCGATGCCTGCCAAGGTGGGCAAGGGCAAGGTCTCTGCCACGCCGGAGCAGGCGGCACTGCAGTCGAAGCTCGCTGAACTGGCTGCCCTGCAAGGCGAAAGCCCGATGGTGCCGATGCAGGTCGATGGCACGGTCGTTGCGGAGATCGTGGCGGCCTGGACGGGCATCCCGCTCGGCAAGATGGTCAAGGACGAGATCAAGACCGTATTGGGTCTGCTGCCCACGCTGCGCGAACGCATCATCGGCCAGGACCATGCGCTGGCCGCCGTCGCACAGCGCGTGCGTACCGCACGGGCGAATCTCGAAGACCCGAACAAGCCGAAGGGCGTGTTCATGTTCGTGGGTCCGTCTGGTGTCGGCAAGACCGAAACGGCCTTGGCGCTGGCGGACGTGCTTTACGGCGGCGAGCACAACATCATCACCATCAACATGAGCGAGTACCAGGAGGCGCACTCGGTGAGTGGCCTGAAAGGGTCACCACCCGGTTACGTGGGCTATGGCGAGGGCGGTGTGCTGACCGAAGCCGTGCGCCGCAGGCCGTACAGCGTCGTGCTGCTCGACGAAGTCGAGAAGGCCCACCCTGATGTGCTGGAGATGTTCTTCCAGGTGTTCGACAAAGGTGTGATGGACGACGCCGAAGGGCGCGAGATCGACTTCCGCAACACCTTGATCATCCTCACCAGCAACGTCGGCTCGCAGGCAATCATGCAGGCGTGCCTGAACAAGCCTGCGGCCGAACTGCCTGACGCAGACGGCCTGGCCGAGCAACTCCGGCCTCAGCTCTACAAGACGTTCAAGCCCGCGTTCCTCGGGCGCATGAAGGTCGTGCCGTATTACCCGATCTCCGATGACGCGCTCGAGCAGATCATCCGCCTCAAGCTCGGCCGGATTGCCGCCCGTGTTGCGACGAACCACAAGGCACAGTTCGACTTCGACGAAGGCCTGGTCGATGCGGTGTTCGCTCGCTGCACCGAGGTCGATACGGGAGCCCGTGCTGTCGACCACATCCTCAACGGAACCCTGCTGCCCGAGGTCGCCGAAAGCGTGTTGGCACGCATGGCAGAAGGCCAGGCCATCAGCCGCGTCAAGGTGGGTGCCGGCAAGGACGGCAAGTTCAAGTACAGCGTCAAGTGAACTGTCGCCTGGCTGCCACCAAGGTTTCACCTGTTACCCCTGGGTGTCGTCCCTCTGAGGGATTGAGGCATGGTGCGCGTTTGGCCATGATCTGTATCCGGCTTCATGCGCCCGTGAACTTGCTCCCGCAACTTGCCTGACATGCCCGAATCGTCTGCAGCTCAATCACTCGCCCAGGCTGTATTGGCGGCGCTCGGCCCGAACCAGAACCAGCGACTGCTGCGTCTTGAGACTCCGCTCGGCCCGAACGTCCTGCTGGCTGAACGCCTGCGCGGTATCGAGGCCATCGGGCCGCAATCACCCGGGCACCCATCGGCCGCGGGCTACAAGTTCGAGCTTCTGGCCTTGAGCACGAATGCTCACCTCAAGCTGAAGGATCTGCTCGGCCAGCCGGTACGAATCGACATGCTCACGCAGAAAAGTCGAAACGTGATGCGGCCGTTTCACGGGCACATCACGGCCTTCTCGCTCCTCGGGAGTGACGGTGGGCTTGCACGCTACAAGCTAACGATCGAACCGTGGCTGAGCTTTCTCTCTCACCGGCAAGACGCCTGGGTCTTCCAGGATCAGACGGTCATGGAGATCCTCGACGAGGTCTTCGCCGACTACCAGGGCCAGGGTGGGCTTGTGCCCGCATGGCGGTGGGAGATTGCTGATACGAGCGTTTATGCCCGCCGCAGCCTGTGCATCCAGTATCACGAGAGTGACCTGGCATTCGTGCAGCGGCTCATGGCCGAAGAAGGCCTCTTCTGCTGGTTTGAGCACGAGGCTGACGGGGGTGAGACGCTCGGGTCTCACACCCTGGTGATTGCCGACCACAACGGCGCATTCAAGCCCAGCCTCCAACCGCTGGTGCGCTACACGCAAAGTGGCGCAGCCAGCTTCAAGGAAGACAGCATCACCCGACTCGACCGCGCGCGCAGCGTGAGGCCGAGCGTGCTCTCTGCTGCCAGCTGGGACTACCGTTCTGTGTCGCAGCCGGGGTCCGAATCGCTGGGGGACGCCGGCATCGCCGCCCAATCGCTCAACCTTGCGCTACATCCCCAGCCCGGCGCCTACGCCTACGAAACAGGCGCGCAGGCCGAGCGCCGGGTGCAGCGGCAAATCCAGGCGCTGCAAGCCAGCGGCTACCGCAGTCATGGCGAGGGTGCGATTCGCCAGGCAGCTTGCGGTACCACCTTCTCGCTGGCCGAACACCCGAGCGTGTCCGCAAGCGAGCAATGGGTTCTGCTTTGCGTGCAGCACCGTGCCCGCAACAACATCACGGCTGATCTTGCGACCAGCCTGCGTTCTTTGCTAGGCCCAGTACCACAGTCCTTCGGCGATACGACCTCTGACGATGCGCCTGAGCGCGCCGAACGGCCAAGCCTTTTCCGCGGGCCGGCCAATGTGACGACCGAGCCGCTTTACCAGGCTCGCTTCTTGGCGCAAAGCGCTCAGCAACCGGTGCGTGCCGCGCCTTCTGTGAGCGAGCAAGGTGAACTCACCTTCGCCCGGCCCGCGGTGGCCGGCACCCAGACCGCCATCGTCGTGGGGCTGGGCGAGCCTGTGCACACCGATCGCGACAACCGGGTCAAGATCCAATTCCACTGGCAGCGCGGTGGGCAGAGTGCTCACCGGCTGAGTCACCCAGCCGGCAGCAATGCCCCCGCCAGCGACAGCAGCGGAACCTGGGTTCGCGTGGCTCAGCCTTGGGCGGGTGCGAACTGGGGGGCCACCTTCACACCGCGCCTCGGCCAAGAGGTGCTCGTCAGCTTCGTCGAAGACGACATTGACCGCCCTGTCGTCATCGGTGGTACCTACAACGGCCAAGGCCAGAACGACGCGCAGGGCAATCAAGTCGGGGCGGGCGCGGCCTCGGCCACGGGCAACGCCGGCGCCTGGTTCCCCGGCAATCAGAAAGCAGGAGAACTTCAAGGCCATCAGCATGGGCCGGTTCTTGCTGGCTTCAAGAGCCAGAGCCTCGATGCCAGCCAGAGCGGCACGGGTGGACACAATCAGCTCGTGTTCGACGACAGCCCCGGCGAAGCGAGAACAGTGGTCGCCAGCACCACTGCATCGAGCTGGCTGCAGATAGGGCACCTTCTGCAGCAGAACGACAACCAGCGCCTTGCCAAGCGCGGCCACGGGCTAGACCTCAGAACCACAGCCTATGGTGCAGTACGCGCGGGCAGCGGCCTCTACCTGAGCGCGTACACCCGCAACCAGGGCAGCGGCGCGTCTGGCCAGCCAGCGGAGGCACGTGCCGCCGTCACGCAGCTTGAAGAATCTGCAGAGGTCATGCAGACCCTGAGCGACACAGCTCAGAAGCACAACGCCAAGTTGACCGGCGAACCGCAGCCCAAAGATCTGCTGGTGAGCAAGGGCCAACAGGCCGGCATCGAAAGCCTCCAAGGCAGTGACCAACGAGGTGACACGTCGCACGAGACCTCATCCGAAATCTCATCCATTCAGGGCGGTGCGGGAAGCGTTAGTGCCTGGTCTCGGCCCGAGCTTCTAGTCAGCGCGCCTGGTGGGGTCGCGTCGGCTACGCCAGCACACACGGCGCTGAGTGCTGGGGCTACCGCAAGCTTGATAGCCGGGCAAGACATCAACCTCGAAAGTCAGCGGAACACCGCCTTCGCAGTGAAGTCTGGCATCAGCGTCTTCACCTACGGAAAAAGTCAGAACGCGAGCAAGCCGAATGCGGAGACCGGTATGCAACTGCATGCAGCCAGCGGCGGGGTGAGCGTGCAGGCTCAAGCAAATACGCTAGGCCTGACGGCGGATAGGGCGGTGAACGTTGCCAGCGTGACGGCGGCGATCACGTTGGGGGCGCCCAAGCATGTGTTGCTGACGGCAGGAGGGGCGAGCTTGCGCATCACCAATGGCGCCATCACGTTCACGACCTCAGGCCTTTCGGAGTTCAAGGCGGCGATGAAGGAGTTGACAGGGGCAGAAACGGGGAGCGCAGCGTTGAGTTTGCCTAGGGCGCCGGAATTCAAAGGGTGCGCTCAGCAATTGCAGACTGCGATGTCGAATCAGGGCGCAGTGGTGCGTCTTGACTGACGGGGCCGTGTGGCTGGATTAGGCCTGGGCGCCATGAGCAGCTTTCTTGATGGTCGCGGCGAGAGGGTCTCTTCGCAAGTCGCATCGATCAGTGATGCACTGCATCGAGCGCTCGAGGCTTCGGGGGAGACGCGTTGCTGCGTCATGTTCGACCAAGCGATGGGGAGTCCGGCTGAGGCTGCATCGACGACCGAATGGGCGGGCCTTGATGCGAATTGGGCGCGTGTTCAGATTTCACATCCACAGATGGATCCGAGTAGATGGCCACTGTGGCTGCCCCTCGACTTAGCGGTGCCCCAAGACAGCCACGTTGCTCAGGCCTCCATCGGCGCATCGCTTATGGAGTTGCAGGTCGAGGCGTTGAGGCAGGGGGGCGGTCGACGCGTTGGCGGTTGGATCGTGCTGGACTCAGGTGCCTCGGCTCATCAAGCGGCCGCATCGTTCGGACGGTCAATGCTGCAACGACCGCCAAAGGGGGGCACCTTGCTGCTGCGTCTGAGCGATCCGGCCGTGGTCTGGGTGCTCTGGTCCTTGCTCGATCCTCAGCAGAAAGCGCAGCTTCTGGGGCCGATCCGCTGCTGGTGGCTGCTCGATCCTCTTGGAGGGCTTTGCGAGTTGAAAGCAGAGGCGAACGCTTCGGGGCCTTTGGTCCTGAAGCCCGAACAGTGGGATGACGTGACCCTTATTCAACCGTTGAATCAGGCGCTGCGCGAATGGTTGGGCCAAGCCTCGGAAGCGCCCGACGCATTCCGCCGCGTGCTTGAAGTTGCGCGTGACGTCGCCATGCAGGCGCTGCGTCGAGCGGTGGCATACGGTCTGTCCGATGCAGCTGATCTGTCGGCCTTTGCGACGCATGCTATTACCCATCACCCGCGTTTCGACGATCACCCTCGGTTACAGGAGAAGCTTCGGCACCGATTGGCCGACGATGGGCACTACACCAGCATCATCGAATCACTGACCGACGCTGACTGGAAGAACATTGATGCCGATCTGCGCGGCACGTCGCTTGCGCAGCGTCGCCTGCCGGCGCTATAGAAAAGAGGAATAGACGATGGCCACGTTGTGCGACAACTGCCAGGCAGCCGGTTTGCCCATCTTGCCGGTGCGCTACGTTCCGGTGCCCAATGCCGTCAAGCTCGACTTGCCTGCCTGGGCCAGTGGTGCTCGCGTGAAGGATGTGTCGCTCGGCGCGGACCATCACTACGCGCTGCGGACACTGCGTAGCGGCTTTATCTACCTCTTCTATTCGAAGAACGCGCGCGGCTCGAACCTGTGGGAGTGCTACAGCGTGACGCCGGATGGCTGTCTGGTGAAGCAAACGAGTCCGAGCGCAGCACAGGTCATGACGGCCAGCATCCAGTGCAGCCGTCAAGGCCACAGCAACGTGCGCTTGCATCACCTCGTGATCGAGAAGCCCGAGAAATGCGGTCCGACCTGGATCGCTTTCAGCGAACACAAATGGAGCGATGAGACGCTTCGAGAGTACACGAGCAACATACCGCTGCGCGATGCGCGCATGCAGACCATCCGCCCGGAGGCCATGGCCACTGGCGCGAAGCATAGCCATGGCGCGATCGCTACCGAGGCAGTGCTCAACGAGGTGATCGAGTACTCGCCCGCGTTCGGTACCGACCAGTTGCCCCACAACGCATCGCCGGGCGCCTTCAGCAAGCCGGACGGTGGCTTCGACGCCGCGCGCTTGCTGCGCCAGAGTACCTCCTACGCGTGGCATCAGCGGCAAGGCCAGGCGGCCGAGGCCGTGAGGCTCATGAAGGAGCGTGCCAAAAGGCCAAACGGCACCGAGAACACTTCGCACGTCCTTGCCCTGTGGGATGCCATCGGCACAGTCCACGAACTGAATGGCTTCCGCAACGACCCAGCCGGCCGGGTTGTGGCCTACGGTACCGAGCGCGAACTCGAGATCACAGCCTTCAACGCCATCGAGGGCGTCAAGAAGGCCTTGGAAGAGCGAGCAGGAGGGCGGCAGCAGAAGGCACAGGACGAACGACAAGGTCACGCCGCCAATTGGTTCGATCCCAATAGTTTGGCCGAGCGCCGTGCTCGTGCCATGAAGCTTGCTGAGCCTCAGCGTAGCCAGGAGCTACAGGTCTGCGCCATCACCGAGGACTGGGCGCGCCGTCAAGTGCCCAATACCGGCTACCTCGGCAGGTTGAACCACTACAACACGCTGCCTGAGCCCAAGCGCAGCCAGGCGATCGCGGGGCTGCAGGGTGAAGTCAACGACTTCCTTGCCCGCCGCGCGAAGAACTACAACTCCAACATCAACGAGGCTGTCGCCGACGCGTGGCCGAAGTACGAAGACAGGCTCGACCGACCCAGCTTGAACGACTTCAAGACGCAGTGGAGCCGGCTGACCGAGCAGGCGGATGCGCTCATCGACAAGCGCACCGAAGTGCTGATTGATTGGCTGGAAGCACCGCTCTTCATCGATACGCTGGAAGACTTCCATCCGACCAATTTAGGTGACGGCGTACTTTTCCACGACCTTGTCGAAGGTGGCATATTCGGCATCGGATCGAGCAAGTCAGGCGCCAAGAAGATTGCTGAATGGGTGACGCAGGCCAAGGCCAGTATCAAGCCAAACCTTCTCTGGCGTGCGGTCGCACTCAACCAGAAGGAAGGCATTGCCGAGGTTGATGCCGCCCTGAAGTTTGCGGCG
The DNA here is from genome assembly GCF_056675995.1 of Piscinibacter sp. PDB1-1. Lineage (NCBI taxonomy): Bacteria > Pseudomonadati > Pseudomonadota > Betaproteobacteria > Burkholderiales > Sphaerotilaceae > Piscinibacter > Piscinibacter sp. PDB1-1. Next base: position 631,323 of record NZ_JBWVZJ010000003.1, on the reverse strand, counting down.
GGTCAAACTCAGACGCTCAGCGAGGCTGCGTGGGGCAACGTCGGCGCCCAGGTCAAATGGAACAAGCTCGAGGACCTTTACAAGAAGTCCATCTCTCTGCACAACGCCAATCGCAAGGCGGGGGTCACGCCAGTTAACACGCTGGCGGTCGACCGCTTGCTCATCACGGTGGGCGACGCCATCCTCAAGCCGTTCGCCAAGACCGTTGACACGGTCAATGAGAAGGTGATCCAGCAACTGCTGCTGCTGCGGGCAGGAGTCAGCGAGAAGGCAGCGACTGCGCTGGTGTTGGCCCAGGCCAAGTGGGAAGGCGTGAGCCGCGAGCGCTTGATCCAGCGGGTTAACACGACCAAGACCTTCGTCACCGCTCAGGTGTCGGCCGAGCGCGCCGAGGTGATGAAGCGCTGGGAGGCCATGAAGGCCACGGCCGACGTTCCCGATGCCAAGGGTTTCAGTGCGATCAAGGAGATCCGTCTAGGCTTGGTAGTGGCCGTACTCGAGATGGTGAATCTCTGGAAGATCAGTTCCAAGGTGAGCAACGACCCGAAGATCAAATGGCAGTTGCGCGCAGCCGCCATGGCCACCAGCGCGGCCTGTCTCGACGTGGTCGCCTCTGGCATCAAAGGCCTGCACAGTGCGAAGGACCTGGCCGTCTCGTTTCAGCTCCTGAAAGTGGCGGGTGGTTTCCTGAGCGGGGGGGCATCCTTCATCGGGGGCACGCTCGACTTTGGCGACGCACTCAAGGAGAGCGCTGGTGGACAGTACGGCATGGCGGTGCTTTACTTCACGCGTTCGGCAACCCAGTTCGTCGGCGGGATCGCAACGATCTTCGTCGCGCTCTCGTATGCCGCACCGCTGCTACAGAAGGCGGCGGAACGCTATGCCGGCCGCGCCGTCGTCCAGGGGGCAAGCCGCGCGGCTGCGTGGGCGTTTGCCGCGCGGGCGGGGTTGATGCTGGCGGGTGTCTGGTTCAGTGTGGCGACATTGGCCATCTCCCTGGCGATCTGGTACTTCTCCGATGATGCGTTGCAGGACTGGTGCGAGGAGTGTGCGTTTGGCAAGAAGCCGCAGCCCAAGCGTTTCGGCTCCGGTCAAGCCCAGATGAGCAGCCTCGAAAAGGCGCTACTCGAAGTCATTTGATGTGAGGGTTATGCTGTGTTGCCAGAGCCTGTGGTAGTGGTCCGTGGTGTGGTGTCAGGACTTCGTGTGTCGTCATCCGAGGAATCGTTTGTGATGAATGATTCCGACCGGACGATGGGCGGTGCGGCTGCGGTGGGGTTGGCGGCAGCTGGGCTGGCCGGTGCGGCCACTGGTGCGGCGTTGAGCGTCAGCGATACAGCCGAGCGCGTCGAGTCCTTCATCTGCCAGGTGGATGGGCGCAGCGTGGCGGGTCGGTTTGGCAAGGTGAGCTTCGTCGATGGCGACGGGATCGAGGTGTTGGCGAGTGCGAGTTCTGGTGGCGGGCTTTGGGCCTATGCCGTCACCCGCCCGAGCGACCGCACGATCTGGATGCATCCGCACTGCGGCCGCGGTTCTGCGAGCTACCGAAACTACTGCATCGGCGCCATAGCCCGAGTGGCTCTCGGGGTGCCGGCCGTCCTCGTGGGCGCATTCGCTGCATACGCATGGGCTGAGGGTTTCGTGTTGCCGACAGCACTCTTCGTAGTGATGTTCGTTGTCGTGGCGGCGATTCTCACCGCGGGACTGGCGTTTGTCGCCACTCGCTTCGTGCGGTTCGCGCGCCTGTCGGATGCCATTTTCGCGGGTCTGGGCTTCGAGCAGCCCCGCGAAGTCGATCTGCATCGGCGCTTGCGCGAGGCGAATCCACCCACAGGGGCGAAGGACCGCGCGAACTACCACCCGTTTGCACGATGGGTCTACAGATACTGATGGGGGCGGACCCCCACCCTCGTCAAAACCCCAAACTCGCCAGCAAGTCATCCACCTCAGTCTGATTCGCCACCACATCCGTGCGCCCTTCCGGGTTCACGACAGGGCCGTTCAGCGAAGATGTGCTGTGCTCGATCACCTTCTGCGCTTCAGGCGGTGCGGCTTGCACGAGCAGTTTGACGAGGCTGTCTTCCAGGTCGGCTGCGAGTGAGACGACCTTGGCGACCACCTGACCAGTGAGGTCGTGGAAGTCCTGCGCCATCATGATGTCGGTCAGGTGCTGGTCGATGCGGGCGGTGGCGTCTTCGACGTCGCTCACGAAGTTCATCACCGAGCCCGAGGCCACGGCCTTCACCGGGTCGGAGACGATGGCGGCAGCGATGCGGCGGGTTTCGGCGGCGATGGCGTTGTGCTCCACCTTGGCCTGGTCGACCGAGTTCAGCACCTTGTTGGCGGCGTTGCCCGTTTTCTCGGCGATGTAGTTCAGGCGGCTGCGCGCGTCGGGCAGGTTGTTCGCGGCCACTTGCAGCTTGGGCATCACGCCCAGTTGGTGCAGGGTGTCGTGCAGCTGGCGGGTGATGAGGCCGAGCTGCTGGAACACCTCGGCCGAGGCGCCACTGGTACCGGGTGCCGGGGCGAGCACGGCCATGTCGTCCATCTTCATGGGTGTCTCCTGGTCAGGCCGCGGCGGCCAGCTTTTGCATGATCTTCTGAACCTTCTCTTCCAAGGTGGCCTTGGTGAAGGGCTTGACGATGTAGCCGGCGGCGCCGTCTTGCGCGGCGCGCACGATGTCTTCCTTGCGCGCCTCTGCGGTGACCATCAACACGGGCAGGTACTTCAGGCTGTCGTCAGCCTTGATGGCGGCCAGCAGCTCGAAGCCGTTCATGTTGGGCATGTTGATGTCGCTCACCACGAAGTCGTACTTCGAGTTCTTGAGCATCGCCAGAGCGGCCACGCCGTCTTCGGCCTCTTCGGCGTTGTTGTAGCCCAGCTCCTTCAACAGCCCGCGCACGATGCGGCGCATGGTGGAGAAGTCGTCGACGATCAGGAATTTCATGTCAGGGTTGCTCATGGCGGGCCTCGCGTGGGTGCTGGACTGTTGCTGTTATCGGGTGTTCGGGCTGGATATTGAGGACGCAGTTGCCAAATCGGCCTCAGGTGCGCTCGCCGCGTTGGCTTGCGGCTCCGCGCCACCGGCGGCGTCGTCGTCGGCCACGGGCAGCTTGCCGAAGAGGCGATCCTCTGCGTCACGGTTCATCACGATGATGCTGATGCGCCGGTTGCTCGGGCTGTTGGGGTCGTCGCGGTCGAAGAGGACGCTTGCGGCCAGCCCTTGCACTCGCAGGATGCGTTCGGGCGGCAGGGCGCCCGCGACGAGTTCGCGGCGTGATGCGTTGGCGCGGTCCGACGACAGCTCCCAGTTGCCGTAGCCCAGCCCGCCGCGGTCGCCGCTGAAGGGCTGCGCATCGGTGTGGCCTTCGAGCGTGAGGCGGTTCGGCACGTCGGTGAGGATGGCGCCGATCTCGCGCAGCAGTTCGCGCATGTAGGGCTTCACGACAGCGCTGCCGCTGTCGAACATCGGGCGGTTCTGCTCGTCGATGATCTGGATGCGCAGGCCATCGGGCGTCATGTCGAGCTTGATCTGGTTCTTGATGGCGCCGAACTTGGGGTTGTTGCTCAGCACCTCTTCCATCTGCTTCTTGATCTGCTCGAGCTTGCCGGCCTCGGCGGCACGCTGCTCGGCGCGCATCGCGGCGAGGTTGATGGTGCTCTTGGTGGTGCTGATGTCACCGCGCTTGACCTGGCCGCCCGAGCGGGTGATGTCGGTACCACCGCCCTTGATCACGTGCGATGAGTCGCCCGAACCCGTGCCGCCCGAGAGCAGCGCCACGCGCAGCGGCGACTGGAAGTAGTCGGCAATGCCCTTCTTATCGCCCTCGGTCGTGGAGCCGAGCAACCACATGAGCAGGAAGAAAGCCATCATGGCCGTCACGAAGTCGGCGTACGCAATCTTCCATGCGCCGCCATGGGCGCCGTGGCCGCCCTTCTTCACCCGCTTGATGATGATCGGCTGCAGCTTCTTCGAATCACCAGCCATGGCTCACTCCCCAGCGAGCGCAGCGAAGCGCCGAATCAAGCAACGCCCACGGATCCGGCTTTGCCGGTCCGTTGGGTGGCGCCCCTTGGGGGCAGGAGCGTGAGCGACTGGGGGGCTCACTTCTTACCCTTTACGTGGGCTTCGAGCTCGGCGAAGTTCGGGCGTTCGGTGGAGTAGAGGACCTTGCGGCCGAACTCGACCGCCACTTGCGGTGCGTAGCCTTGCATGCTGGCAAGCAGCGTGGTCTTGATGCACTGCAGTTCCTTGGTGCCTTCGTCGTTTTTCTGTTCCATCAGGCCGGCGAGCGGCTCGGCGAAGGCGTAGGCCAGCAAGATGCCGAGGAAGGTGCCGACGAGTGCCGAGCCGATCATGCCGCCCAGGATGGCGGGCGGCTGGCCGACCGAGCCCATGGTGTTCACCACGCCCAGCACGGCCGCCACGATGCCGAAGGCGGGCAGGGCGCCGGCGAGGCGGGCGATGGCCGCCGCGGGTGCGTGCGCTTCGTGGTGGTGGGTGTCGATCTCGCTGTCCATCAGGCTTTCGATCTCGTGGGCGTTCAAGTTGCCCGAGACCATCATGCGCAGGTAGTCGGTGATGAACTCGACCACGTGGTGGTCGTTGCCCACCGCGGGGTACTTCTGGAAGACAGCGGATTCGTGCGGCGCGTCTACATCTTTCTCGATCGCCATCAGGCCCTCCTTGCGGGCCTTTTGCAGCAGGTCGTAGAGCAGCGCGAGCAGCTCCATGTAGCGCGCCTTGGTGTACTTGCTGCCCTTGAGCAGCTTGGGAAGGGCCGACAGGGTGGCCTTCAGCACCTTGGGCTGGTTGTTCACGACGAAAGCGCCGAGCGCGCCACCCAGGATGGCCATCAGCTCCGTCGGCAGCGCGTGGATGATCACGGCGATGTTGCCGCCGTGAATGATGTAGGCCCCGAAGATGCACCCCAGGGCGACGCCGTAGCCGATGAGAACAAACATGGTGGTCTGTGGTGGTTGCGTGTGGCTCGCTCGAGGCCTTGCTCCAGCAGAGCCTCAGGGCCTATATCGGCGCGTTCCACCGCCGCTTGAGCGAGTCTGAACGCCAAGGCCCCAAATAGATCGCCGCAACAAGGCGGTGTTCGCAGGCCAAAAAAAAAGCGGACCCATCGGGTCCGCGAGAAGCACTCTCTTAAGTGCCAGGAGGAGACAAGAACCGTGAAACCTGGGGCCCCAAGGTCAGCTTGCGCTGCCCGACCCCCGAGGGCGTCGAATCGATCTTGGTGCGGCCCGGTGCTCGATATGGATCATTTATCGACCACCGCGGCAAAAACTTGAAGGCTCAGTGCATCTGGATGCCGCCCGAGGCCTTGCCCTTGCCGGCGCGTGCCGGCGGGTTGCACAGGCCGCAGATGTAGTGCTTGCTGATCTCGTGCGGGTGGCTCACAAAATGGCCGCCGCACTTGGAACACTTGGTCATGGTGAGCATGCCGTTGTCCACGAACTTCACCAGGCGCCAGGCGCGGGTGACGGAGAGCAGGGCTTCGAGGTTCTGTGCCTTGGTCTGCTCCTGGTAGAGCTGGTAGGCCTTGATGACGGTGTCGATCTCGTCCATCTCGGCAACCTTGTTCAGGTACTCGTGGATGTTCAGGAACAGCGAGGCATGGATATTGGGCTGCCAGGTCATGAACCAGTCGGTGGAGAAGGGCAGCTGGCCCTTGCTCGGCGACTTGCCAGACACTTCCTTGTAGAGGCGCAGCAGGCGCTCGTAGCTCAGGTCGGTCTCGGATTCCAGAACCTGCAGGCGTGCGCCCAGGTTGATCAGCGTGACGGCACGCTCGATTTGCTTGGCTTCGGTGAGGATGCTCTTGCTACGCATGGCGGAATCTCTTTGATCTGGCTCAGGGTGGACGGCGAGCTGTGGCTCAGGCGGCTTCTTGATGGCGGCCGGCCATCAGGATCGACGCGTGCAGGCGGCTGGTGGTGTCGTTGGCAGCGCTCTTGCCGTGATTGGTGAGCAGGCCCCAGACCAGATCGTCATCCATGCGGAAGCGGCACAGCAGCGTGTTGCCGGCGGCCACCTTCATCATCTGAGCAGGCGTCAGCAGCTCGATCATCGCGGCGCTCTCTTCGCTGATGCCCAGGCGGTACAGGGCTTGTTCGCGGTCGCTGCGGATCAGGCTCTGCGCGAGCATCAGGTACGACAGGTTGGCTTCGCGGATTTCGGTGAGGATTTGGTCGGCGTTCATGCTGCGGTTCCTAAGGTTGTCTGCGGTGCGTTGCTTGGGGCTTGTCTTGTAGTCGTTGGGTTGCGTCTCAACGTGGAATGAATTGTGAAGACGCGAACTGGGAGGCAACATCAGGCCGTCTCTGTGGCTTGAGTCCAGCTTCTTCCATGGTGCGTGTCAGACAAGTTCCTACAAGCCTGCGGCGAGAGCGTTTGCGAGCGCGCGCTTCGCAGGGGCTGCCGGGCAATCGCATCAAGGGCGAAGGGCCGGTGTGCGGTAGTTCTTCACGACTGCGTGGATGTCAGCCGGGGCGGCACCCTGTAGGGCAGGTGCGCAATGCGTGGCGGCAAGGGTGTGGCCCCGACGGCGTGGCGCCGTGGTGCGGCCTCAGGCCGGAGCGTTGATCGAGCGGTACTTCTGCAGCGATGGGCCCGAGATGCCCCGCTCGGCGAAGTTCTCTTCGCGGAACAAGCCGGTGGCACGCACGCGAATGGCGCGCTCCGAGAGAAAGCGGTCGAAGCGAATGCCGTGCTTGACGCAGAACCACAAGAGCAGGCTCTCGGAGTGAAGCGCCTCATTCGTCACCGCGCAGAACTCCAGCACCTGCTCGAACCGCGTAGCAAACGCGGCGGCGGCCGATGGCGTGCACAGGGCGAAGCGGTCATTGAGGCCGCCCCATTGCTGCCACAGCGGTGTGAGAGCGGCATGGGGGCCCATGTCGTTCAGGTCGCTTGCCATGCGCTTCGCATCGAACCGGTCGATGTAGAAGAGGTCGGGTCGAACGAACAGATAGTGGTCAGCCCCGCCGTCCTGCTCGGCCAGCTTGTACGACTGGCCCATTGCGTACAGTGACCTGAAGATGTTGCGGCTGCTGGCGTGGCTGTCTCGGTAGTGGTCACCGATGTGGGGGAGGAAAGTCTCGAAGCGGATGCACCCGTCCAGGTCTTCCTGCTTGGTCATCGAGACCTGCCGAAACTCCAGCAGGCCCAGGGAGTCGGTCTCGGGCTTGACGCCGATCTCGCCTGAGCGCGGGTTCTGAAGGCCCGACTCGGGCTGCAGGAACGCGCCGTACAAGCGCACTTCGCCCAGCTGCGCCCACGGAGCGAGCACGTTCTCCAGGATGGAGCGGTGCGTCACCGAGAGCGAGCGGTTGATGCCGTACAGGCAGATGGCGACCCGTGTCATGGCGAATGCCGCTCAGAACTCGCCGTCGCGGGAGATCTTCTCGTAGTAGTAGACAAGTCGGGGGATCATGGCGTCGAAGCGCTCCTGGTCCCGCTTCGATGCGTCCTTGCCGATGCCGAAGAACAGCAGGTCGGCGTGCGAGTGATCGACGAAGAACACGTGGCGCGAAAAGAAGTGCTTGAGGTCGATGAACTCCAGATCGCTTTGCACGATGTTGCGGTAGTAGTCCTGCCCCATCTGGATGGTCAGCGGCGACGACTTCGGGTCGCTCTTGCGTGTGCCGTGCTGGCGGCGGCCTTCGGTGGCGCAGGTCATCAGCATCAGGCCATCCGACTTGAGAACACGGATCATGTTCAGCCAGGTCTTCTCGTATCCTGGGTTGTGCTCCATGCATTCGCAGGAGATCACGGTGTCGAAGGAATTGGCGGCCCCCGGGAAGTCTTCTCCCTTGACGGCCATGTCGACACCGCGACCCAGGCTCACGTCGATGCCGACGTAATCGCAGCCTTCGAAGAAGGTGCGCGCGCTCCCGTTGATGTCCAGTGCACCCACCTCCAGGCACCGCGTGCCCTGGAAGTAGTGGGGGTGCATCTCCTTCACGTACGCAATGAAGCGGTTCTGTTGCATATGGGCCATGATCTGGGCGCCTCGGTTCGTCGTTGATGGGGAGGGGTTCGGAGGTGAGAGATTCGGTCAGCCGCGAACGTGCAGCGTTCCGTGTGCGGCCTGGCTGACCTGCACGGTCGGCAGGTTCGCTTCGAGGTCTTGGGTGGCGGACGCAATGTCGGCCGCGTCGAACCCGGACATCCACACGTCGAAGGCTTCGGTCACGTAGGGTGCCAACGCCGCCATCGCGATGAGAGCGTTGCGCTTGCCGCCCCAGGCGTTGCTGTCGATCACAACCAGGTCGTAGGGCTGCGACGCTGGCGGCAGCTCGGGCAGGTAGCAACGGTCGTCGCCGATTTCGTACTCGGCCCAGGCTGCGCGCACGACGTCGAAGGATGTCGTTTCGGGCGTCTTGTCGGCGCCGGCGATGACGGTGATCGTTCCCTTCTCGTGGCGCACCAGGCAGTCGAGTGCGGCAATGCCGGGGCCGTAGCCGAGCGCCAGAACCTGCAGGCCTTTGCGGCGCTTGAGCGCCTGGTGCCATGAGAGTGTCAGCACAGGGTCGAGCGCGCCCAGTTCACTGGCGTTCACCTCGGCGAGCAGCGCGGGTACCTGCGTGACGAGGTGGCTGGCCACGGCAGCCGCCCAGGCGGGGTTGTGGTCGGGTGCCGTCGAGAGGCCGGCTTCCTTCTTGGATGAAGAAGGCTCGGTCTCAGGCTCCTGGCGTGGTGTCTTCATGATGTCGATGCGTGGCAGCGGGGCTTTGGACAGCACGATCGCCGCACACTGGCGCTGGCGAGGCGACGAGAGGCTTTGCTGCTCGGCCGCCAGGTTGTGGTGCGACTGCGGGTTGGTTTCCGTGTAGCAGTACGCCCGGATCGGCAGGAACTCGTAGCGGCGCGTCTGGTCCAGGATCGGGAAGGCGATCGCGAAATCGCAGGCGGCATCCAGCCAGCGGCCATCGGGGTACTGAAAGTAATGCGATGGCACGTTGGCGAACAAGCCCGCGCGAAAGCTGAAGAAGTGGCTGGTGCGCCACGGCTGCGCGCGAGGCGACAGCTCGGTGCTCAGCGGGCCGTTGTTCCCCAGACGGCCGCGGTCGGTGACATAGCTCGTCCAGACCACATCCTTGCCGGCCAGGTAGCTGGCGGCGAGCTTGTCGACCACCTCGGGGTCGACGAGACGGTCGTCTGCGTCGAGGATGGCGACCACGTCGTGCTGGTCGACGAGGGGCCGAAGGTGGGTGCTCGCGCTGTAGACCTTGCCTTGCCGCGTGGCATTGCTGATCAGCGTGTGGCGGCCAGGCAGGTGCTCTTGCAACGCGGCGGCGGCCGCGTCGCGCGTGCCGTCGTCAGATGCATCGTCCACATAGAGAACGTGAACGCCACGGTGCGTCTGGCTCGCCACCGACCGAACGGCCTCGCGCACGTACTGTTCGCAGTTGCGTCCGGTCATGAAGACCAGGACGCGGAGTTCGTTGGTTGTCGTCACGTTCTCTCCAGTTGTCTGTGGCGCATTGCCGCTGTTCGCGCCTACGCCATTGAGAAGGGAGCTTAGGTGGGCAGGGTGATCGCCACTCGCGCGATAAGCGCGTGAATCGCTGCGCATCTTTGGGTGCAAGCGAAGCGGGCCGATCGTGCCTGCGGCCTGCCCCTCACGCTGCGGGGAGGTGATCCGCCGGCAGCCCCGCCTGATGCCGCGTCCACATGCGCTGATACAGGGATTCGAGATCGCGCGAGAACCGCTGGCTGTCGAACAGCGCAGACTCCTGCGCCGCTGACGACAGCTTCATGCGCAGCGTGGCAAGGGCCGCCGGGTTTCGGCTCAGCGACAGTGCGCGCTCCTCGTACTGCTGGACGCTCAGGCACGACAGCTCTTTGAGATCCACCGCATGCAGCAGGCTCGATGCGACGCGCGAGGCGAATATCTCGCCCTGCAGCGTCAACAACGGGAGCCCGGCCCACAGGGCGTCGCTGGCCGTCGTGTGCGCATTGCAAGGCCAGATGTCGAGCGCCAGATCGGCTACGCCCAGGCGGGTGAGGTGATGTTCGGGGGCGAGGGGCGGCGCGAAGATGATTCGGCTCGGGTCGATGCCTCGGGCCTGGGCTTCACGACAAAGGTTGATGCGGCTTTGCTCGCCGCCATCGAGTTGCCACAGCACGCTGCCGGGTACTTGCCGCAGGATGCGCATCCACACGTCGAAGACCTCGGGCGTGAGCTTGTAGCACTGGTTGAAGCTGGCGAACACGAAGCCAGTTTCAGGCAGGCCCCATTCGGTGCGATGGGTCGCGCGCGGCTTCGGGCGCTGCGGGTCGTTCGGCTGGTAGCACACCGGCATGTGCGCGAGCTTCTCGGTGAAGTGCGCGGCGTGCGCCAGTGGGGTCACGACCGGGTCACCGATCATGTAGTCGATGTAGTCGGCGCCGCTCGTGCCAGGGAAGCCGAGGAACGCAACCTGGACCGGCGCGGCCCGGTACGGGAAGATGCCGAAGCGGTTGCCGCTGGTGTAGCCCTTCAGGTCGACCAGGATGTCGATGCGGTCATCGCGGATGCGCCGAGCCGCCTCGTGCGGCGGCAGCGGGCCTATGTCCACGAAGTGGTCGCAGGCCTGGCGGATGCGCTGGCGGATGGCCGAGCCGTCGTCCTGGCTGTGGCAGTACAGAGTCACCTCGAATTGATCGGTGTCCCGGTGCTCCAGCATGCCGGTCAGCAGCATGGCGGTGGCGTGCTGGTGAAAGTCGTTCGAGACGTAGCCGATGCGCAGCTTGCGCCGGCGGTCGGCGTCGGTGTCGATGCGCTTTGGAAGCGGCACCACGCCGCTCGAGAAGCGATGTGCCTCCAGCCGCGTGGCGATCAGGAATTCGTCAGGCGTGTGATCCATGGCAACCAACGCGAACGGCGTGGCCTCGGCACCCTGCGCCAGGCGCGCGGGTGTCACGCGGTGCAGGGCGTCGAGCAGGTTGCGGCGGTTCTCGTCGAACTGCGCCCAGCGGCAGGCGAACTGGTCCATGTGCGCCACAAAGGCGTGGGCCAGCAGGTTGTCGGGGTTGAGTGCCACGGCGGTGCGAAAGGCCTCCACCGCCTCTTCATACAGCTTGAGTGTCTTGAACGCGGTGCCGAGCGACGCATAGGCGAGCTCGTAGTCCATCTGGATGGCGAGCGCCTGCATGAACTCGCCGACGGCCGCCTGGGCATTGCCCGCGCCCATCAGCGCCATGCCGTGATTCAAGTGGAAGTGCTGGTCCTTGGTGGCATGCGCCGGGAACCGATCGCAGACCGACACGGCCTCCGCATAGCGCTGCATGGTCAGCAGGCCTTGCGTCATCACCATGTAGCCATTGGGCAGGGCCGGGTCAAGTTCGATCGTCTTGCGCGCAGCCTCGATGCTGCCGGGTACGTCGCCGCTCTTCCAGCGCGCGGCCGACAGGCCCAGCCAGTCGGTCGCAGTGGCCTGGCGTGTCTGCAACGCCAATGTCAGAACCTTGGCGGCCTCGCCCCACTTCTGCTGGCGCAGCAGTTCGCGCCCCTGTGCCAGGTGGTTGGAGGCCGGAAGACCCTTGGCCTTGCGCGAAGGAGCCGGTGCGTAGCGAGGTTGCATGGCGGAGATCCGCTTTGTTGATCCAGGCCACTTTAGAGACGGGCGCTCCGCGCCATGGTCTGAATAGAAGGGGCTTTGGGTGGCTGTTCAGACGCGCCGCAGACTTGGTGCAGGCCGTCAAGAGGTGTGAGCGAATGAAAAGAGGGGGCTGCGACCGCTCTGTTTGATCGATCGAATCGACAAAGCGCTCAAGTTCTTCGCCACGCGGTCGAAACAGGTCCCAACGGATCTCGACCGGGGTCCGTGGACCGGGTAGGCGACCGAGAGTGTCAGGTCCGAGCCGAGCAGGCGAGGTACCAGGACCTTCGAGGTGACCGACGCCGGCCTAGCCGAAAGCGCGAAAAGCGCCAGATGCAAAGCCGGCGTTTGCCGGGGTCACTTCAACTTCATGGAGGCCATCAAATGGCAATGTCTGTCAACACCAACACCATCTCGATGAACTCGCAGCGCAGCCTGTCGGGTTCGCAAAGCGCTCTGTCGACCTCGATGCAGCGCCTGTCTTCCGGCCTTCGCGTGAACAGCGCCAAGGACGACGCTGCCGGCCTGGCGATTGCCGAGCGCATGAACGCGCAGGTCAAGGGCATGAGCGTTGCGATCCGCAACGCCAACGACGGCATCTCGCTGGCGCAAACGGCCGAGGGCGCGCTGGGCAAGATGGGCGACATGCTGCAACGCATGCGTGAACTCGCCGTGCAGTCGCGCAACGCCACCAACAGCGATGGCGACCGCTCGAACCTGCAAAAGGAATTCAAGGAGCTGCAAGACGAAATCAAGCGCACGGTGGATTCGTCGAGCTTCAACGGCAAGGCCCTCTTCAGCGCCGCTGGCACCTCGACCATGGACTTCCAGGTCGGCGCCAACACCAACAGCTACGACCGCATCTCGGTGACCTCGCAAGGCCTGAGCGGCACGGCGGTGGCGGCAGGTTCCGCTGCCTCCAGCACCGATGCAGCGGCGATCCTCGCCACGGCATTCGGTTCGGTCACCACCACGGCCGCTGCCGGCACCGGTATCGCCATCGGCGGCTGGTCGGGCACCGTTGCCAGCGCCGACGCCGGCACCGCGATCGACAACGCGATCAACGTGATCGACAACGCCCTGACCACGGTGAACGACGAGCGCGCCAAGTACGGTGCGGTGCAAAACCGCTTCGAGGCGGCGATCGCCACGCTGCAGGTGAACGTGGAGAACACCACCGCATCGCGCGGGCGGATCATGGATGCGGACTTCGCGGCCGAAACGGCGAACCTGTCGCGCTCGCAGATCCTGCAGCAGGCTGGCACGGCGATGGTCTCGCAGGCCAACCAGCTGCCGCAGCAAGTGCTGTCGCTGCTGCGCTGATCGTCGCGCTGATCAGCTACCGGATGCCCTCGCGGCATCCGCACGAAAGCCCGGTTTTCACCGGGCTTTTTTTCGATTCGCGCACTTGCGCGACTCAAGTTTTTCTGGTGCACGTCGAAAACCAACTCAGCGGGTCTTCAACCGGAGCCCGTGGACCGGGTAGGCGACCGAGAGTGTCAGGTCCGAGCCGAACAGGCGAGGTACCAGGACCTTCGAGGTGACCGACACCGGCCAAGCCGAAAGCGCGAAGAGCGCCAGAAGCAAAGCCGGCGTTTGCCGGGGTCACTTCAACTTCATGGAGGCCATCAAATGGCAATGTCTGTCAACACCAACACCATCTCGATGAACTCGCAGCGCAGCCTGTCGGGTTCGCAAAGCGCTCTGTCGACCTCGATGCAGCGCCTGTCCTCCGGCCTTCGCGTGAACAGCGCCAAGGACGACGCTGCCGGCCTGGCGATTGCCGAGCGCATGAACGCGCAGGTCAAGGGCATGAGCGTTGCGATCCGCAATGCCAACGACGGCATCTCGCTGGCGCAAACGGCCGAAGGCGCGCTGGGCAAGATGGGCGACATGCTGCAACGCATGCGCGAACTCGCCGTGCAGTCGCGCAACGCCACCAACAGCGACGGCGACCGCGGCAACCTGCAAAAGGAATTCAAGGAGCTGCAAGACGAAATCAAGCGCACGGTGGATTCGTCGAGCTTCAACGGCAAGGCACTGTTCAGCGGCACCTCGTCGCAGACACTCGACTTCCAGGTCGGTGCCAACACCAACACCTACGACCGCATCTCGGTCACCGCGCAAGGCCTCAACGGAACTGCGCAAGCTGTGACCGGCACGGCTGCCTTCACCTCCACCTCGTCGGCCGACATCCTGGCAACGGCGTTCACCGCTGACTTGAGCAATGCCGGCACGGCTGCCGCTGGCATCGCCATCGGTGGCTGGACGGGCACAGTGACGGGTGACTCCATCGGCCAGGAAGTCGACAACGCCATCAACGTGATCGACAAGGCCCTGACCGCCGTGAACGACGAGCGCGCCAAGTACGGTGCGGTGCAAAACCGCTTCGAGGCGGCGATCGCCACGCTGCAGGTGAACGTGGAGAACACCACCGCATCGCGCGGCCGGATCATGGACGCGGACTTCGCGGCCGAAACGGCGAACCTGTCGCGCTCGCAGATCCTGCAGCAGGCCGGTACGGCGATGGTCTCGCAGGCCAACCAGTTGCCGCAGCAAGTGCTGTCGCTCTTGCGTTAATCGGTGCGCTGATCAATACAAGTGGGGAGGGCGCCTGCGGGCGCTCGGAGGAAAGCCCGGCTTCGGCCGGGCTTCTTCATTCCAGGCCGGATTTGAAATGACCGGCTTTTCGGCCACTTATCGTCGGCTTGGCAACTTCAGTCGAACAGAACAATGGCGTCACCGACTCGGGACTCGGTCACACCGGCGCCCAATGCCGGAGTCAATTCTGATTCGACAAGGAGTGCTGCCATGCCCCAGACCATCAATACGAACATCTCGTCGCTGAACGCGCAGAGAAACCTGAATTCTTCGCAGAGCTCTCTCGCCACCGCGATGCAGCGCCTCTCGTCGGGCTTGCGCGTGAACAGCGCCAAGGACGACGCGGCGGGCCTGGCCATCGCGGAGCGGATGAACTCCCAGATCCGCGGCATGAACGTCGCGATCCGCAACGCCAACGACGGTATCTCGCTGGCCCAGACCGCCGAAGGCGCGCTGGGCAAGCTGGGCGACATGCTGCAGCGCATGCGTGAACTGGCTGTGCAGTCGCGCAACGCCACCAACAGCGACGGCGATCGCGCGAATCTGCAAAAGGAATTCGTCGAGCTGCAAGGCGAAATCCAGCGCTCGATCCAGTCTTCCAAGTTCAACGGCAAGAGCCTGTTCGATGCCAACGGCCCCTCGTTCGAGGCCGAGATGGTCTACCAGGTCGGTGCGAACACCGAAGCCTCCGACCACATCGTGCTGACCGGCCAGAACCTCAACGGCACGGCCGTGGCGGTCTCGGGCACCGGTGCATTCACCTCGACGCTGGCCGCGGACATCCTGGCCACGGCCTTCACCGCCGACCTTACGACCACCGGTTCGTCGGCCGGCATCGCCATCGGCGGCTGGACCGGCACCGTCGCCAGCTCGGTGATGGGCGAAGAGATCGACATGGCCATCAAGGTGATCGACTCGGCGCTGACCGTGGTGAACGACCAGCGTGCCAAGTACGGCGCGATCCAGAACCGTTTCGAGAGCGCCATCGCCAACCTGCAGGTGGCTGCCGAGAACCAGACCGCCGCCCGCAGCCGCATCATGGATGCCGACTACGCCGCAGAAACCGCCGCCTTGTCGCGCGCGCAGATCCTGCAGCAGGCCGGCAACGCGATGGTGGCGCAGGCCAATCAGTTGCCGCAGCAGGTGCTCCAGTTGCTGCAGGGCTGATAAAAAAGTTGATGCCGGGGCTTAAGTTCCGGCATTTCCTGCCGAAGACGGAGTACCCGGGCGAGTCTTGGGTGCTCCGTTCTCATTTCTGAACCGTGAAAGGTCGACATCATGGCTAGCCTCAGTTCCATCGGCATCGGCAGCAGCCTGCCCGTTGAGGAAATGATCACGGGCCTGATGGCGGTCGAAAAGCGCCCGATCGAACTGCTGCAAACGCAGGCCAGCGAGATCAAAAGCAAGATCTCGGCGTTCGGCTCGCTGGCGTCGGCCATGTCGACCATGCGCGACGCAGCGCTCAAACTCACGCGGTCGGACACCTGGAGCGCAACGACCGGCAGCTCGTCGGATACGAGCGCCGTGTCGATCACCACCACCGGCGGTGCGCCGGCCGGCAGCTACGCGGTCGAGGTGCAGTCGCTCGCCAAGGCCCAGTCGATCGCCGGCCAGACCTACGCATCGGCCGATGCCTTGGTGGGCGAAGGCCAGCTGCAGGTGTCGTTCAGTGGCCAGCCGGATTTCCCGCCGCTGGACATCTCCATCAGCTCGACCGACACGCTGGCCACCTTGCGCAACAAGATCAATGCGGCCGGCAGCGGTGTTTCGGCAGTGATCGTGAACGACGCCACCGGCGCGCGCATGGTCATCACGGCTGTGGGCACCGGCGTGTCGAACGCGTTCACGATCACCGGCTCCGATGGCGGCGCGTCCTTCGCGTTCAACCCCTCTTCGCCCAATGCGGGCCCGATGCAGCAGCTGCAGGCGGCAAGCAACGCTCAGGCGACGATCAACGGCCTGCCGATCACATCGGCCAGCAACACGCTGACGAATGTGATGGACGGTGTCACCGTGACGCTCAACAAGGAAACCAGCACCAGCGGTGTGGTGCAGCTCAAGGTCTCGCAGGACGAGACCTCGATCAAGGCGGCGGTGCAGGGATTCGTGACCGCCTACAACAGCCTGTCCACGCTTCTGTCCAACCAGGTGGCGTACGACGAGGCCACCAAGGTGGCTGGTGCGCTGCAGGGCGACAGCACCGCGGTGTCGCTGCAGCGGCAGATGCGCAACATCGTGGGAGCGAACAATGGGTCGTCCGATGTGTTCAAGACCTTGTCGTCGGTGGGTGTCGAGGTCCAGAAGAACGGCACGCTCAACCTGAACGAGACCCGCTTCAAGAGCGCGCTCGCGCAGCCGGCCGAGTTGAAGAAGGTGTTCATGCAGTCCGCCACGAACGACGGTGACCCCACCGGTTTCGCGCGTCAGCTGGTGAAGTTTGGCGACGGCGTTCTGGGCACCGACGGCGCCCTGACCACACGCACCGCGGGCCTGAACACCACGCTGACCAACAACACCAAGCGCCAGGACGCCATGACGCTGCGCCTGCAGCTGATGGAAACCCGGCTGCGCGCCCAGTACACCGCGCTCGACACGCAGATGGCCGGGCTGACGACGCTCAACAGCTACATCACCAACCAGGTCGCGGCCTGGAACAAGGGTTGATCGGCCGGTGCGCCGCCCCGGGTACAGCCCCGACGCCAGCCTGACAGGGAGCCCATGGGCTCCCTGTTTCCGTTTTGGAAGGCCGCTCGTACGCCCCAATTGAACGGATCGGCGCCGGGCGGGGCCCTCAAGTTGTTCGATCGTGCACCGATATTGAAAGCATCTGATTCATGCCCAAGGCCAACGACACCATGTTTGCTTCTGCTGCTCAACTGTCTGCCCGGCGCCAACTCGGCGCTTATCAGCTCGTGCAAGTCGCCAGCATCGTGGACGACGCCTCGCCGCATCGTCTGGTCAGCATGCTGTTCGATGGCCTGATCGATTCGCTCGCCCAGGCGCGCGGCGCCATGCGTGCCGGCAACATCGAAGAAAAGGGCCGCGCGATCACCCGTGCGGTGCGCATCGTCGAAGAAGGCCTGAAGGCAGGCCTCAACCTGAAGGAAGGCGGCAAGCTCGCCACCGACCTGCGCGACCTCTACGCTTACGTGAACTACCGCCTGACGCAGGCGAACCTGCACAACGACGAAGCGGCGATCGAAGAATGCCGCAGCCTGATCGAGCCGCTGCGCAGCGCTTGGGCCGAAGTGGCCAGCCAGGTCAAGGCGTGAAGCCGATGACCCGCACCCCGAAGGGCATTGCCGTTGCCGCGGCTCAACTCCAGGAAAACAACATGAACGCTGCTTTGCTGTCCTACTACGAAGCCATCGAGCAGGCGAGCGCCGACATGCTGTCTGCTGCACGCACCGGCGATTGGGATCTCGTCGTCAAGCTCGAAGGCGCCTGCGCGGTGCTCATCTCGCAGCTCAAGCACGCCGCATCGCAAAAGCCGCTGGGCACCGAGGAGTCGCAGCTCAAGTCGCGCATCATGCAGCGCATCCTCGTCAACGATGCCGAGATCCGCCAGCTGGCCGAGCCCTGGCTCGAAGACCTCGACGGCATCCTGGCCGGGCGACCCAAGTCTGTTCATTGACGTGCTCGAATCGCTGCACACCGCCATGACCCAAGACACCATGCCGATGCAGCTCGACGCCGTGGCCGCGGCGCACGGCGGGCTGGACGAGTTCCGAATGTCGGCGCCTGGCGAGATCGCCGCAACGCTCAAGACCCTGGCCGAAGGCAATGTGCTGATCAACCTGAATGGCAGCGACGGCGCCTCGTACACCACCACGTTGTGGGCGATGGATGCGGCGCGCGGCGTGCTGAGCTTCAGCGCCGACGCCGACAGCAACCAGGTGCAGGCGCTTGTCGAAGCCGAGGACGCGGTCGCCGTGGCCTATCTCGACAGCATCAAGCTGCAGTTCGACGTCACCGGCCTGATGCTGGTGCGCGGGGGAAAGAGCAGCGCTTTGAGCTGCAGCTACCCGCGCGAGATGTATCGGTTTCAGCGGCGCAACGGCTTTCGCGTGCGCCCCTTGTTGCGCAGTTCGCCCATGGTGCGCGTGCGCCACCCGATGATCCCCGACATGACGCTCAACTTGCGCGTGATCGACGTGAGCATTGGCGGGTGCGCGCTCTTCCTGCCCGACGACGTGCCACCGCTTCAGCCCGGCGTGGTGCTCAACGGCGTGCAACTCGAACTCGACGTGGACACTCGCGTGACGGTGTCGCTGCGCCTTCAGCACGTGACCTCGCTCAACCAGGACGCGCGTGGCGTGCGCCTGGGATGCGAGATCGTCGACCCGACCCCCGACGTGATGCGCTCCATGCAGCGCTACATCGACCAGACCCAGAAGCGCCAGCGCGCTCTGGGCCGCTGATCGAGCGGGCATCGGGAAACCCCTTCCCCTCGAAGTGCCCGCGGCAGCGTCTGCGTACAAGCGGGCGCGGCCCGCTGCGGCCACCATTGGCGCGGGTTGAATGTGATCGTCTGATCACCTGTTTGACGCACTGGCTGGTGTCTCCCTTTTCGGGTGGCGCTTGTTCAGTTTGAATCCGATGCGCGGTGATCCGCTGCATCGGTTTTTTTTCGCACTGGAATCCCCCGATGCGGCCCCCTGTGTCTCGCCGTTAGGCTGGCGAGGTATTGCATTTGCCGTCATGAGTGGCTTCGCTCCTCCTCCCCTGTTCGCCGGCGCCCTGGGCACCGACATCGGCATCGCCACGCGCCGCGACCAGTTGGTGCTGCTCGAGGGCGGCTTCGTCTACGCCGGCCGCTGGATGCAGACCGACACCACGCGGTTCTCCGCGGGCATCGTGCTCACCGTGTCGCCCGGAGACAGCTTCGAATTCAGCGCGCCCGGCATCGAGTGGCAGCGTTGCGGCTCCTGCGTGACGCGGCCTCACGCTCGCCGGCGGCTGCGTGTGCGGGATGTGCCCGCGGTGAGCATCGGCCTGAGCCCCAACCACCCAAGTTATCGGCTCTTTCGTGGCATTGGGGAAGGCGGAACGATCGGTCTGCCGCGCGAGTTGTTCTCAGCCCTCGACACGCAGTTGCAGGCCGTCTACGAAGGACGCACCAGCCTCGACGAGGTGCGCGAGATGCTGCAGCGGCTGGTGGACATCGTCGTGCCGCATTTGCCGGTGCATCGGCAGGCGGCGCGCGACCCACGAATCGGCCGGGTGCTGCGCATGCTGAACGCCGAGCCCACGGCGGGGCTGGATGCACTGGCGGAGGCCTCCGGCTTGTCGTACGACCGCATGTCGCATCTGTTCAGCCAGGAGGTCGGGTTGCCGCTGCGCAGCTACCAACTGGCCCAGAAGATCCACCTTGCCACGCAGTTGGTGGGATCGGGCCTGTCGCTCACCGGCATCGCGCTGGCTGCAGGCTTTGCCGATTCGGCCCATTTCAGCAAGGTCTGGCACAAGGCCTACGGCGGGCCACCCACGCACTTCTATTGCAACGAGGGCGTCGAGGTGAAGAGCGCCTTCGGGCCGCCGCCGCGCGCGGTCTGATCCAGCCCCCCGGCTCTTACGGCTTGACCACTGGCGTGCGATTGCGCTGGGCTTCGTTCCATGTGGCCTGGCACTGGCCGCGCAGCTTCTCTTCCATCTGCGGCGATTCGGCGTGGTCCTGTTTCTTCAGGGCGCTGGCGCGAGCATCCTTATAGGCCTTTGTCTGGCGCGCCTTGGCGAGTTCGGCGCGCGCCTTGTCGTCGGGCTTGATCTTCCACAGCGCCAGGTAGGCCTCGTCGCCGTAGCCCTTCATCTGCTCGAAGCGCGCCTCGCATCGTGCGTAGCCCAAGTCGAACTCCGCCAGCCGCTTGGCGTCCGGCGCTGCCCACGAGGCCGGGCAGAGGGTGGCAAGCAGCAGGCTCAGCCCGAGGGCAGGGAGGGGGGGCAGGAGGCACTTCATGGGGCGTTCGCAGCGGTGGCCGATGGCGCGTGATTCTGCGGGCGAATCCGCGGTCTGCGTGAAACGGAATGTCGCGTTGCCACGTGTTCGGTGTGCGGTATCTGCGCTCCGCACGGGCTTTCGGCGCGTGCCTGCGCGGGGCACACGCCCGGCGATATGCTGGCGTCCCGCCCCTGAGACGCCCCCGAGAGCCCGGCCATGAGCGCAGCCCTTTCCTACCAATCTGGTTTCGGCAACGAGTTCGCGAGCGAAGCCGTGCCGGGTGCCTTGCCCGTCGGTCGCAACAGCCCGCAGCGGGCGCCGCATGGTCTGTTCGCCGAGTTGCTGAGCGGCACCGCGTTCACCGCCCCGCGTGCGGAGAACCTGCGCACCTGGCTCTACCGGCAGCAGCCCTCGGTGGTTGCGGGTGCCTTCGAGCCCCTGGCGCATGCCTACGTCAAGACCGGCTCGCGAGAGGGGCAGGCCGCGCCACCGAACCCGATGCGGTGGCTGCCCGTGCCGATCCCCGGCGAGCCGAGCGACTTCGTTCAGGGCCTGCGCACCATCGCCGTCAACGGCGACGCCCAGGCGCAGACCGGCCTGGGCATCCACGTGTACCTGGCCAACGTCAGCATGAGCGACAGCGCCTTCGTGAATGCCGATGGCGAGATGCTCGTCGTGCCGCAGCAAGGTGCCCTCACCATCACCACCGAATTGGGCGCGCTCGTCGTGTCGCCGGGTGAGATCGCGGTGCTGCCGCGCGGCATGTATTTCAAGGTCGGGGTGAGCGGGCCTTCGCGCGGCTACATCTGCGAGAACTACGGCGCGGCGTTCAGGCTGCCCGAGTTGGGGCCGATCGGCAGCAACGGGCTGGCGAACGCGCGTGACTTTCTGGCACCCGTTGCGGCAGTGGAGCAGGGTGCCGGTGCCTATCGGCTGATAAAGAAGTACGACGGCGCGCTGTGGGTGGCGCATGCCGCGGCCACGCCGTTCAACGTGGCCGCCTGGCACGGCAATCTCGTGCCGTACAAGTACGACACGGCGCGTTTCATGACGATTGGCTCGATCAGCTTCGATCACCCCGACCCGTCGATCTTCACCGTGCTCACCTCGCCCAGCGACACACCGGGCACGGCCAACTGCGATTTCGTGATCTTCCCGCCGCGCTGGCTGGTGGCCGAGGACACCTTCCGCCCGCCCTGGTACCACCGCAACGTGATGAGCGAGTTCATGGGCCTGGTGCACGGCCATTACGACGCCAAGGAAGAAGGCTTCGTGCCCGGCGGCATGAGCATCCACAACAGCTTCGTGCCGCATGGGCCCGACGCCGACGCCTTCGAGAAGGCCAGCGCGGCCACGCTGGCACCGCAAAAGCTCGCCGATACGCTGGCGTTCATGTTCGAGAGCCGTTATCGCTTTCTGCCCACAGGCTTTGCAATTGGTAGCGGTTTGTTGGACCCGAACTACGCGCAATGCTGGGCGGGTCTGGGAAGCCGACGCCAACCGTGAATTGGGGCGCAGAAGGCCTGTTGTTGTGCGTCAAGCCCGACGGGATTGCGACGAAGAATAGAGAACCAGCCAGTTCTCTCGGAGCTTCCCCATGGCCTCAGTCTCTTCTGCAATGAACGCCACCATGCTGCGCGAATGCCTCATGGCGCCGGAACCCATGCCGCGTTTCACCGCGCTGCATGCGCTCGAAGAGGTGGGTCATGTCGCCGGCACACGCCCGGCCAGCGCAGCGCTGGCCCACACCGTGGCTCGCTTCGTCGAGCGAGGCATTCCGTACTACTCGGCGCAAGACCCGCACTACCAGGCCTGGGTTGCCAAGGCCGTGTCGTACTGGGAAAAGCTGGCCGGCCGCGCCTGAGCCGCCTCGGCGGCCAGCCCGCAGGGCTTGCCGCAAACACTGCGCGAAGCCGCGTAGGACTTGCTCACCGCGCCGTGCATGGCGCCCGGCACACCCGTTGCCCCTGGTCTCGCCATGAGCGCGACCCTAGGCGAAAAGCTTGACGAAAAGTCAGGCAAGACCACCCCTCGGCCATCCACTCCGACCGCCGACCACCTGCCCTGGCTGGACGGCCTGCGTGGCCTGGCTGCCGCCTGGGTGTTCATCGCCCATGTGCAGATCCTGAGCGGCATGCATTACCTGCCGATCGTCTCGTGGGGTGGCCTGGCGGTGGATCTGTTCATGATGCTGTCGGGCTTTCTGATGGCACACCACTACCTGTTGCGCCGCGCACGGGAGCCATGGAGCGCGCCATCGACCTGGGGCCATTTCTGGACACGGCGGTTCTTCCGCATCGCGCCGCTTTACTACCTGATGTTGCTGGTGGCCCTGGCGCTCGGCCCGTGGCTCGGCTTGCAGCGCGAGGCCATCGCCGTGCCGTGGCCCGAGACCGCCACGGCCGTGGCGCGCTACACCGACCAGAGCGTGGCCAACCTGGTCGCACACCTGAGCTTCGTGTTCGGCACGCTGCCCGACTACGCCTTTCGCACCGCGTTGCCGGATTGGTCCATCGGGCTGGAGATGCAGTTCTACCTGGTGTTCCCGCTGCTGATGATGGCCGCGGCGCGCTTTGGCGCGGTCGCGACATCGGTGCTGCTGGTACTCGCCTGCGCCTGGGCGCAGTGGCAGTGGCCGGGGTTCTTTCACCGCTTCGAGATGCCGGCCTTTCTGCCGATCAAGCTCTATGTGTTCCTGATCGGCGTGGGCATCGCGCTGGGCCGGGCCAAAGGGCGCCTGGCGCCTGCGCTGTGGCTGTCGCTGGCCGTGTGCGTGGCCTACGCGCTGGTCGAGCGCAGTTCCGAAGCGGCGGCGCGTTTGCCGCTCGTCGTGGGCCTCTTCTACTTGATGGACGATGGCAGCCTGCCGGGTGGCGCCCGGTTGAGCCGAGCGGTGCGAGCGGTGCGGGGCGTGATGTCGAACGCAGTCGCCCGCTTCATGGGTGACACCGCCTACGGCTTCTATCTGGTGCACCTGCTGGTGCTGTTGCCGGTGGCGGGGTGGCTGGCTCGTCAGCCAGGTTACGTGAGCGCGCCGGGCGTGTTGCGCATGGGCCTGTGTCTGGCGCTCGTCGCGCCCCTGGCCTACGGGGTCGCCTGGGCGCTCTACCAGGTGGTCGAGCAGCCGGGCATTCGCTTGGGCAAGGCTTTGCTCAGGCGCCGGGCCGTTGCAGTCGCCTGAACCGACGCGCGCTCAGCGCCAACGCGCCGTCAGGCGTTGCAGGGGCATGACGATGGCCACCCCGATCGCCAGGCCGACGGCATCGGCCAGCAAGTCGTGCCAGTCGGAGCTGCGGTCCGGCACGAAGTACTGCACGATCTCGATCAGCCCGCCCAGGGCGAACAGCCCCAGCAGCAGCCAGATCAACCGCCGCTGGGAGCCCGGAAACGCCAGGCGCCCGGCCACAGCGAGCGCGGCGAAGGCGAGAGCGTGGTTGAGCTTGTCCCAGCCCAGATCGGCTTCCTTGGGCGGTGAAGGCGTGATGGCGAGGTAGCACACCACGCACACCAGCACGAGCAGCAGGCACTGCCAGACCCTAGGTGCGTGGATAAGCCCCGCGACGCGGCGTGCGAGTGGATGCTTGGGCGACAGGGACGCGCTCATGAGGCCTTCTCGGGAGCACCAGGCTGTAGAGAGCAAAAAAGCCAACGAACCGCGCTGGGCGATTCGTTGGCTCCTGCTCTTATCGTGGTGCCGGTGAAGAGAGTCGAACTCCCGACCTTCGCATTACGAATGCGCTGCTCTACCAACTGAGCTACACCGGCGTGAAGCCCGCGATTATAGCGGGTTGCGTCAGGTGTACGTGATCCAGGGTGCGAGATCGGGGTGGTCGAGGTGGGGCAACGTGTTGTAAGTCACCAGCATGTGCCGCTTGGGCGTGAAGGCCAGCTCGGTGATCGAGCTGTTGCGGATGCGCAGGTTCAGCTCGATCGTCGTCTCGGGCGAGGTACCCAGCACGTGCCCGACGACGGTCGAGATCGGCCCGCCACTCGAGACCACCAGCACGTTCTTGCCGTGGTGTTCGGCGCGCACATGATCGAGCGCGCCGACGATGCCCGCCACGAAATCGGCGTAGCTCGGCATGCCTCCGGGCTGCACCCTACCGCTCATCCACGCAACGAGCCCTTCGCGCAGCAGCCTGAAGTGGTGCCGCACCATTTCGGGCGTGGTGGGCTTGGCGAGCGGCTCAGGGTGGATGGCGGTGACAACCGCCTTGCTGTCGTATTCGTTGAGCCCCGGCCACGAGAGCGTCTCGGGCGTGCGCTGCATGCCCTCGGCAATGCCGCCGAGCGAGTCGATCTGGCGCTGCAGCGTGCCGACGAGTGCGGCATCGAAGCTGAGGCCCTTGCCGCGAAAGTATTCGCCCAGGCGAACGCATTGGCGCCGGCCGAGATCACTCAACTGGTCGTAGTTGTCGGCGCCAAACGAGGCCTGGCCGTGGCGCACGAGGTAGACGGTTCCCATGGGGAGATTCTCAAGGGCTCGCCGCCGCGGGGCAGTCGCGGCGGCGACGCAACGCGGGCTTCAGGCCTGCTCGTTGTGATACGCAGTGACGCGCTCGACCTCGTTCTTCGACCCGAGCACCACGCTCACGCGTTCGTGCAGCTTGCCGGGTTCGATGTCGAGGATGCGCTGTTTGGTGTTGGTGGCCGCACCGCCCGCCTGCTCGACCAGGAAGCCCATCGGGTTGGCCTCGTACATCAGGCGCAGCTTGCCGGGCTTGTCGGGCTCGCGCTGATCCCACGGGTACATGAACACGCCACCGCGGGTGAGGATGCGGTGCACGTCGGCCACCATGCTGGCGATCCAGCGCATGTTGAAGTCCTTGCCGCGCGGCCCCGTCTTGCCAGCCAAACACTCGTCGATGTATCGCTTCATGGGCGGCGCCCAGTGGCGCATGTTGCTCATGTTGACAGCGAATTCCTTGGTGTCCTCGGGGATCTGCACGCCGTCTTGGGTGAGCACCCATGAGCCTTGCTCGCGGTCGAGCGTGAACATCGCCACGCCGTCGCCCACGGTGAGCACGAGCGTGGTCTGCGGGCCGTAGACGCAGTAGCCGGCGGCAACTTGCCTGTTGCCGGCCTGCAGGAAGTCGCCCTCGCTCACGCCTTCGTGGCCCTCGGGCTTCTTGAGCACCGAGAAGATGGTGCCGATGCTCACGTTGACGTCGATGTTGCTCGAACCATCGAGCGGGTCGAACAGCAGCAGGTATTCGCCCTGCGGGTAGCGGTTGGGCACCACGTAGATGCCTTCCATCTCTTCGCTGGCCATGGCGGCGAGCGCGCCGCCCCATTCATTGGCCTCGATCAGCACCTCGTTGGCGATGATGTCGAGCTTCTTCTGCACCTCGCCCTGCACGTTCTCGCTGCCGGCGGTGCCGAGCACGTCGCCCAGCGCGCCCTTGTTCACGCTGATGCTGATGCGCTTGCAGGCGCGCGCCACCACCTCGATCAGCAGGCGAAGCTGCGCCGGGATGTGGCCGTGCTGGCGCTGTTGTTCGACCAGGTATTGGGTCAGGCTGACTCGTTTGCCGCTCGGGTTGCTCATGCTGCTGATTCCTGTTGCAGGGCTCGTTGGATGATTTCGGATACGCCGTTGGAGAGGTCGGGCTTGGCGGCGACGCGTTTCAGCGCCTCGCCCGCGGCGCTGCGATAGGGCTCGGCCAGTTGGCTCCAGCGGTCCATCACGCGGGCCAGGCGGGCGGCGAGTTGCGGGTTGACGCCGTCGAGCTCCAGGATGCGATCGGCCCAGAACACGTAACCGGCCGCATCGCTGCGATGGAAGGCCGCAGGGTTGCCCATGCACAGCGCCGCGATCAGGCTGCGTGCACGGTTGGGGTTCTTGAGCGAGAAGTCGGGGTGCTTGAGCAATTGCTTGGCACGGGCAAATACCTTGCCATCCTTCTCAGGAGCCGTGGCCTGAAGCGTGAACCACTTGTCGATGACGAGGGCTTCGTCCTTGAACAGGGCATGGAAACGCTGCAAGGCCAGTTCCGCCAGATCGGAATGCGAGCTGGTGAGCGCCGTGAGCGAGCCCAGGCGGTCGGTCATGTTGCCGGCGTCCTTGAAGCGCTCGTACGCGCGGCCTGGCCACACCACATCGCCATTCGCCACGGCATGGCGGCACAGCATGGTCAGGGCCAGGTTGGCGAGCGCACGACGCCCGGCCGAGACCGGGTCGGGCGAGTAACCGCCCTTGACCTGGTGCGACTCGAAAGCCCAGGCCCAGTCGTCGTGCAGTTCGCTTGCGAGCTGCATCAGCATCGACTCGCGCACCGCATGGATGCGCTGCGGGTCGACCGGGTTGAGTTGCTCGGCCAGGTAGGCCTCGCTCGGCAGCGTGAGGGTGAGCTCCTTGAACGCGGCGTCGAGGGCGGGGTCGCGAAGCACGCTGCGCATCGCGTCGATGAAGGCGGCGTCGAGCTGCAGGTCGTTGCCGTCCTTGATGGCTGCGAGCAGGCGGTTCAGCGCCAGCCGCTGGCCGGTCTCCCAGCGATTGAAAGGGTCGGTGTCGTGCTGCAGCAGCGTGAGCAGGTCGGCGTCGCTCAGGTGGTCGGCGAGCACCACCGGGGCGGAGAAGCCGCGCAGCAGCGACGGCACGGGTTCGGCATCGACGTTCACGAAGGTGTAGAAGCTGCGTGCTTCGTTCAGCACCAGTACGCGCTCGGTGCCCACCGGCTCGGCTTCGCCTTCGAGTTGCAAGGGCAGCGCGCGCCCGTCTCGGCTCACCAGGCCCATGGCCAGCGGGATCACGTAGGCCTGCTTGCTCGGTTGGCCGGGCGAGGGCAGGGCAGTCTGTTCGATGCCGAGCGTGTAGGTGCGGCTGGGCGCGTCGTAGCGCCCGCGAGCGCTCACGCGGGGCGTGCCTGCCTGGCTGTACCAGTGCTTGAACTGCGTCAACTGCCTGGCCAGCGCGCTGTCGGGGTTGGCATCGGCGATCGCCTGAGCGAAGTCGTCGCAGGTCACGGCCTGCCCGTCGAAGCGGCTGAAGTACAGCGTGATGCCGCGCGCAAAGCCTTCGCGGCCCACCAGCGTCTGCATCATGCGCACCACTTCGGCGCCCTTCTCGTAGACGGTGGCGGTGTAGAAATTGTTGATCTCGACGTAGCTGTCGGGCCGCACCGGGTGGGCCATGCTGCCTGCGTCTTCGGGGAACTGCACCTGGCGCAGCGTGCGAACGTCTTCGATGCGCTTGACGGCACGCGCGGTCGGCGTGCCGGCCATGTCCATGCTGAACTCCTGATCGCGGAAGACGGTGAGGCCTTCCTTCAGGCTGAGCTGGAACCAGTCGCGGCAGGTGATGCGGTTGCCTGTCCAGTTGTGGAAGTACTCGTGGCCCACCACGCTCTCGATGCCGGCGTAGTCCACATCGGTGGCGGTGGCGGGGTTGGCCAGAACGAACTTCGTGTTGAAGATGTTCAGGCCCTTGTTCTCCATCGCGCCCATGTTGAAGTCGCCCACGGCGACGATCATGAAGCGCTCCAGGTCGAGCGGCAGCCCGAATCGGGCCTCGTCCCACACCACGCTCGCGATCAGCGAGTTCATGGCGTGTTCGGTTTTCTCCAGATCACCGCGGCGCACGTACACCTGCAGCAGGTGGTCCTTGCCCGAACGCGTGCGAATGTGCTGCTCGCGCGCCACCAGGTCGGCCGCGACGAGGGCGAACAGGTAGCTCGGCTTGGGGAACGGGTCGTGCCACACGGCGTAGTGGCGAGGGCCGTACACGCCGGGCTGCATGTCGCCTTGCTCCACCAGGTTGCCGTTGGACAGCAGCACCGGGTACTGCGCCTTGGCGGCGCGCAGCGTGACGGTGTAGACGGCCATGACGTCGGGCCGATCCAGGAAGTAGGTGATGCGGCGGAAGCCCTCGGCCTCGCACTGCGTAAAGAAGCCGCCACCCGAGGTGTAGAGCCCCGAGAGCTGCGTGTTCTTCTCGGGTGCGCAGGTGTTGCGGATCTCCAGCGTGAACGGGCCGGGCGGCACGTCTTGCAGGCTGTCGATCACCAGCATGCCGTCTTCGTGGCGGAACGACACCGATTCGTTGTTGACCAGCACGCGCGTGAGCGTGATGTCTTCGCCGTGCAGCCGCAGTGGCTGGGGCGCCACCGCCGTGTTGCGCTCCATCTGCATGCGGTTGATGACCAGCGTCTTGATCGGGTCGAGGTCGAACGTCAGGTCGACGGTCTTGATCCAGAACGCCGGCGCGGTGTAGTCCTCGCGGCGGATCAGGGTGGCAGCGCCTTCACGCAACATGCTCTCTCTCCTTGTGAGAAGTCTTCTTAGACGCCTTGCTTCAGGCTGGCTTCGATGAACGAATCGAGGTCGCCGTCGAGCACTTTCTGGGTGTTGGAGATCTCGACGTTGGTGCGCAGATCCTTGATGCGGCTCTGGTCGAGCACGTACGAGCGAATCTGGTGGCCCCAGCCCACGTCGGTCTTGGTGTCTTCGAGTTTTTGCTGTTCTTCGAGCCGCTTGCGCATCTCGTGGTCGTACAGGCGCGAGCGCAGGCGCTTCCAGGCCACGTCACGGTTGCTGTGCTGGCTGCGGCCGTCCTGGCACTGCACCACGATGCCGGTCGGGATGTGCGTGAGCCGCACCGCCGAGTCGGTCTTGTTGATGTGCTGGCCACCGGCACCGCTCGCGCGGAAGGTGTCGGTGCGTACGTCGGACGGATTGATCTCGATCTCGATCGAGTCGTCGACCTCGGGGTAGACGAAGAGGCTCGCAAAGCTCGTGTGCCGGCCACCGGCCGAGTCGAACGGGCTCTTGCGCACCAGGCGGTGCACGCCGGTCTCGGTGCGCAGCAGGCCGAAGGCATATTCACCTTCGACCTTGATGGTGGCGCTCTTGATGCCGGCGATGTCGCCCGGCGTCTCGTCTTCCATCGTGGTCTTGAAGCCCTTGCGCTCGGCATACTTGAGGTACTGGCGCAGCAGCATGCCGGCCCAGTCGCAGGCTTCGGTGCCGCCGGCGCCGGCCTGGATGTCGATGAAGCAGTTGCTCGGGTCGGCCGGGTTGTTGAACATCCGGCGGAACTCGAGTTCCTTCACGGTTTCTTCGAGCTTGGCGGCCTCGGCCTCGATGGCCAACAGCGAGCTTTCGTCGCCGTCTTCCTTGGCCATGTCGTACAGCTCGGTGTTGTCGGCCAGGTTGCTCGTGAGGTGGTTGATCGTCTCGACCACGGTTTCGAGCGTGCGCTTCTCGCGCCCCAGCTCCTGCGCGCGCTTGGGGTCGTCCCAGACCTTGGGGTTCTCCAGCGAGGCGTTGACTTCGTTTAGGCGCAGTGCTTTGCGGTCGTAGTCAAAGATACCCCCGTAGGTCGACCGTGCGCTTGCTCAGGTCGGCCAGGGAGTTGCCAATGGCATTGATGTGTTCGACGTCCATGATGCGGGTCCATTCTTAGAAGCCCGCCATTATTTCACGCACGCCTGGGCTCACGCCCCGAGAAAGGCCTCCAGAAGGTGCGCCAAGGCCTCGGGCTGGTCATGGTGAAGCATGTGCCCCGCCGGCGAGAGCACGTGCTTTTCGACGCGCGGCACCACCTTCAGCCGCTCATGGAACTCGCCCTTGCTGTAGCGGCCGTTCCACCACTTGTCGGTGTCGGTCTGGTCACCCTCCACCCACATCAGCGGTGCGGTGATCTGCCCCCAGCAGGCCAGCGCCTCGTCGCGCTGGTACAGGTGCGGGTTGCTGCGCTTGTGCGCAGGGTCACCCAGGATCTGCCACAGGCCGTTCTCGTCCTGCCTGGCCCAATGGTGCGCAAGCCACGCGGCCCGGTCGGCGGGCAGCAGCGGGTTGGTCTTGCGCAGGCGGGCGGCCACGGCGTCGGCGCTCTTGTAGGGGCGGATCTCCACCGGCTCCTTCAACTCATCGAGCCACTTGGCGTAGCGCTTGGGGGCCATCGACGCCACGGTGGCCGCCATGCCGAAGCCTTCGAGGTTCACCAGCCGCCGGATGCGCTCCGGGCGCACGCCGCCGTAGAGCATCACCACGTTGCCGCCCATGCTGTGGCCGACGAGATCGACCTGGGTGAGCGCCGGGAACGGCTTCAGCACATGGTCGACCAGGGCGTCCAGGTCGCCCATGTAATCGGCCATCCAGTAGCTGTCTTCCTGCGGGGTCTCGGTCAGGCCGAAGCCGCGCCAGTCGGGTGCGATCACGTAGCGGTCGCGCGAGAGTGCGTCCACCACGAACTGGAACGAGGCGCCCACGTCCATCCAGCCGTGCATCATCAAGAGAGGGGGTGACTCGGCCGCCACGGCGGAGGTATCACCCCAGCTGCGCAGGTGGTAGCGCAGGCCGCGCACGGAGATGAACTCGCTGCGGCTTTCAAGCCGCACGGCATAGGTAGGTTCGCTCATGCGGGCCATCGTATCGGCGGCATGGCGTAGGCGCTGTCACACGCGCGAACCTCCGATTCAGAACGTTTAAGGCGCGGTTCAAGACGCCGCGGCCACCCAGGGCGACAGTGCGCTCAGGCATACCCACGGAGCCCGCCATGAACCCCTCAACCGACTTCTCACGCGCAGCAGGCCGGCTGCTGGCGGCCGTGTGGGCGCTGGCCCTGGTGCTGGTGGCGCTGGCCTTGGTGGTCACCTGGTCAAAGCCCGACCCCGCCGCGGACCTGCCCACCGCGGCCCGGCCGGCCCATTTGCTCACCGAGCCGATGGTCGCGATCGCCATTGCCAAGGACAAGCTCGATTGAGATGATCGCCCCGAGAGGGGGAGGGGAGTCGATTTGTTGCCACCACGAGCAACCCGAGGGCTGAACATCGGTGTAACGGGGCATCGCTTGAACCGCGTTTCGCAGCGCCAACTGGACCGCCTGACACCCCAGGTGCAGCCCCTGCTCGCCCAGGTGGCGCAAAAGGCGCGCGCCAGTGGCGTCACCTCGCTCATGCTCGTGTGCGGCCTGGCCGAAGGCGCCGACCGGCACGTGGCCCGCCTGGCGCTTGACGAGGGCTATGGCCTGCATGCAGTGCTGCCGTTCGACCGAGACCTTTTCGCGCGCGACTTCTCCTACGCGCAATCGCGCCGCGAGTTCGACGCGCTGCTGCGCTGCGCCGAGCGCGTCACCGAGTTGCCCGGCCGCTTTCGCTTCAGCGCCCAGGCCTACCACCGCGCCGCGCAGGTGCTGCTCGATCAATCCGACCTGCTGCTCGCCCTGTGGGACGGCCTGCCAGCCCAAGGCCCCGGCGGCACGGCCGAAGTGGTCAACGGCGCCTGCCACCGACGCATGCCGGTGATGTATGTGTCCACGGCCCCGCGTGCGGCGCCGGCGCTCATCTGGCAGCGGCGCGGCCGCCCGGCTCGGGGCTTGAGCGCCTGCGAAGCCGCCCCCTCGCGCCGCTGCGGCCCGGCGCAGGTGGCCACCGCGGTGTCGCAGTTGGTGAGGGCACGGTGATGAGGCTCCAGCTCGTCACCCCCGACGGCCCACCACCCGCCGGCCCTGCCATGCCAGCCGATGGCTTCAGGTACGGCGCATTCCTCAGCTACAGCCACCACGACAAGGCCATCGCCAAGAAGCTGCAGAAGCAGCTCGAGACCTACCGCGTGCCGCGCCGCCTTGTCGGCCGCGAAACGCCGCACGGCGTGGTGCCCGCACGCATGTCGCCTGTCTTCCGCGACCGCGACGAGCTGCACGCCGGCGCCGACCTCAAGGCCAGCGTGCAAGAGGCGTTGTCGCGCAGCCGCTGGCTGATCGTGGTGTGCACGCCCGACGCCGCGCGCTCGCCCTGGGTCAACCGCGAGATCATCGAATTCAAGAAGCTGCACGGTGAGCGCCGTGTGCTGGCGCTGATCGTGCGGGGAGAGCCGTTTGCGAGCGACAAGGCGGGGATGGAGGCGCAGGAGTGCTTCCCGCCTGCGCTGCGGAGGGCGCTGGATGACGCCGGCGAGCCCGCCGGCGTCCCGCTCGAACCCATTGCTGCCGACATGCGCAAAGAGGGCGACGGCTCGCACCGTGCCGTGCTCAAGCTGGTGGCCGGCATGTTGGGCGTGCCGTTCGACGACCTGGTGCGCCGCGAAGTGCAGCGGCGCGTGCGGTGGCTTACCGCGCTGGCTGCATCCTCGGTGGTGGGTGTGGTCGTGTTCGGCGTGCTCGCGGTGATGGCATTTCAGGCGCGCAATGAGGCGCAGTACCAGCGGCAGCAGGCGGAAGGCTTGATCGAGTTCATGCTCGGTGACCTTCGCAAGAAGCTGGAGCCGGTGGGGCGGTTGGAGGTGCTGGATTCGGTGGGGGAGAAGGCGCTGGCGTATTACGGGGCGCAGGAGGCGGGGCAGCTGGATGCGACGGCGCTGGGACATCGTTCGAGGGCGATGCACCTCATCGGCGAAATCCGCGATCTTCGTGGAAACCCAGCTGAAGCACAGAAGGCGTTCGAGCAGGCGGCAGCAACCACCGCGCAGTTGCTAGCCCAGTCGCCGAACGACGGCCAACGGATCTTCGACCATGCCCAAAGCGTTTTCTGGGTGGGGTACGCAGCATGGAAGCGAATCGATGGCCCGACGGCCGAACGCAAGTTTGAGGAGTATTTGAAGCTGGCGCAGCGACTAGTGCAGATTGATCCGAACAATCGGGATTGGCTTGCCGAAGTCGCTTACGCCCATGCGAATCTCGGAACGGTCCGACTTGGAATGACCCGGCCCGTGGATGCGCTGGTTTCTCTGCAACGAGCGGGTGATCTCCTGAGCGAACTCGTACGTACCCGCGCAGATTTGGGCTTTGACTTGGCGCAGAACTACGGGTGGCTGGCGGGTGCTTACGAGATGATTGGTGACTACCACCTTGCGTTGAATGCGACGCAGCGCAAGATGGAGGTATTGCAATCGACTCCCGATCTCGAAAAGAACCTGATCGTGCAACGAGAGATTCTCAATGCTCTGATGGGAGCGACACGCTTAGAACTGTCGCTCGGAAGAATTGAGGTCGCAGAGGTCAAAGTTCGACGGTCGTCCGAGATCTCGGAAGGCCTGCTTCGAGGCGATCCCAATAACCTTCGTTGGCGTGCTGACGCCTGTTTGGTTTTGCTGAGGGCAGTTGAGATTTCCCTGCTGCAAAAGCGGCGTGGAGAGGCCGAACGTCAGTATCAGCAGGCATCGCAGTGTGTAGCTCAGTACGACGCGTCAGGGTCACGCGGATTTCGCGACTCGACCTTGCTTCAGGCGCGCAAGCTAACCCTAGCTGCGACCCTCGCATCGGCTAGTGACCACGCCGCCGTCGCGGTATCGATACAGCAGTTCTTGCCGAAGGCGATTTCGAAGGTCGGCCCTGAAACTCCGGATCGAGTGCACTTGTCGCTTGAATTGGCAAATGCAGCTCTTGCCTTGGGACAATTGCTTTCGCCAAACGCTCCGCCGGAAGCCAGAGCTGCGTGGTTACAGGTCCTGAGTTTGTTGCAACCATTTCTCCAATTGAATGACGGTGCGGTTCTCACGGCGTTGGCGCAAGCCCACTTCTATCTGGGCGATCTGCGCAGTGCACAAGCCCTTGTCACCCGAATCAAAAGTTCGTCGTACCGGCACCCCGCATTCGCCGATCTTGAAAAGCAAGTGCATGCTGCGCGGGGCAGCAGCAATAACTGAACCCAGGAGAAAACATGCTCAGAGGCCGGAAGTCACCCATCATTCACATCCTTGCCTATCGCAAGAGCAAAGAGAAGCCCGACATTCTCTTGGCCATCACACCTGACGTACTAGATATGACCGAGTACGCGCGAGGTGCCCACGTCATTACGTGGAAGATCGATACAAAGGGCTACCACTTCCCCAAGGAGGGGCCGACGATCGAGTTCACGTCTCCGGGATGGGATGAGTCGTTTCGAGATTTCAAAGTGAGCGGCTGTGGGCGCATCGTTACCGCGCGCAACTTGAACCGGGACGGGATGGCTTACGCCTACAACATCAATGTGGTTGAAGCAGCCACGGGAATGAAAGCATTCCTCGACCCCATCATTGGGAACAACTCGCAGTGATGCAGTTCATGGTCATCAAGCAAGGGGAATCGAGGGGAATCGGGGTCAGGTCTTGCCTTTTGCCTCCACCCCTGCAATCACCCGACTGACCCGCGAAACCGAGAGCCCCAACGCCGAGGCGATGCTTGTCATCGACGAGCCGCCTTCGATATTGGCTCTGTAGATTCCCTCGTCCCGCGACGCTGCCTGAGCCAGCCACTCTTCCAGCGGCTTGCCAGCCAGCCGTTGCGGGCGAGGAATCTCCCGGTCGTCCATTCGGGGCGCGGCCATGAGCGCTTGCATGCGTTCGACGAACTTGTCGTCTCCCAGGTAGATCTGCTGCCGCAGCCCATCAGGCCAAATCTGCAAGTCGGGCGCGCTGGCCACCAGTGAGGCGTAGCGCTGAGCCGTGAACTTTCGATCTGCTTCGTTGTGTACCGGGTGGCCCAGCATGTAGCCATGCAAGCCTGCCGTATCGAGCCACGCGGGAGCTTCTGCGCTACCCACATGAGCGAGGTAGCTTGACCAGGGCCACGCAGACGGGGCATGAACCATCTGCGCCCGAACCGGGTTCAGCTCCACATACCGGCACAGCTGCAGCAGGTAGGCGTCTCGATCAACCAGGATCGCCTTGAAGCGGCCTTGGAGCAAGTGGCCGGTGATGCCATGCCGCCGGTTGTGGGTCTGTGTGTAGGCCCATTCAGATGACGCATCAGCAAAGACAGATTGGCCTGCCGGGTGTGCAGCACCAAGTGACCCGGCGATCACCTCGGCTGATACGCCACACGAGGCTCCGAGCGTTCGGGCGCGGGGCCCGCTTCCTAGCAAGACGTAGAGCGAGTTGCTTCGTTATTCCGGCTTTGTCAGGGTGGCCAAAGCAGTTCAGCCCAGCACCTCCGACTCGGGCACTTCCACCCCCAGCCGCCCGCCCAGCGGCTCAAACCCCAGCCGATCAAAGAACCCTTGCGCGCCCGCTACCCCACGGTTCGCCGACAAGACCAAGCTGCGGCAGCCATCCTGCTGCGCCACACCTAGCGCGCATGCCACCAGTTGGCTGCCCAGCCCTTCGCGGTGCATCGCGGGGTGCACGGCCACATCCTCGATCACGGCCGTCGGTGCGTCACTGCTCGAGGCCGGGGGCTGCACGGCCAGCGTGAGCGCGCCCATCACGGTGCCGTCGCAACGGCGGCCCACGATCACGCGTACGCCGGGCAGGGCTTGCTGGGTCGCGTCCCAGCGGGCTTGGGCGGCGGCCTCGTTCATCGGCTCCGCGTCGATCAGGCCGTTCATGGCCAGCAGGTCGGCCAAGGCTTCCGCGTCGTCGCGGGTGGCCAGGCTCAGGTGCATACCGTGCATGTGTCAGTCTCTGCAGGGGTGGGGGAGCGCGCACGATAGCCGCTCGGGCGCGCTGCGTCTCTCGGGTGTTTTTCGGGTGTGGCGGGCAGTGCTACAGCGCCGCGGCCTCTTGCTCGAGCGCCGAAGCGGCAGCCGCATCCCCGCGCGCCTGAAGCGATTTGGCAAGCCCTGCGATCGCTGCCTTCAAGGTCGCGGGGGATCGCTGCCCGCGCAGCCGGCGGACCAGGGCCTCGCCGGTCTCGACGGCTTCATCCAGTTGCCCCATCTGCCGCATCAGGTCGGTGAGATGAAGCAGGGCGCGCAGTTGCCCCCGTTCGTCACCGGCGGCGATGCGCAGCGCCAGTTCAGCTTCTCGCGCGGCGCGGCTGTCGGCGAGCCGCCCTTCGGCACGCGCCACGTCCGCCCGTGCACGTTGGCCCCAGGCGCGTTCGCGTGCAGGCCAGTCGGGCTGTTCGAGTGCCAGCGCTTCTTGCAGCGCGGATTGCGCCTGGGCATTCGGCTCGCTCCACATGCCGGCGAGGCCGGCCAGCTCGGCGTAGAGGCCGTGCACGTCGTTCAATTCGCGGTACAGGCGGTGTGCGTGCTCGGCGGCGGCGCGGGCGCGTTCGGGGGCGGTGTCGGACCACGCCCATTGCGCGGCCCGCCACCATTGCGCGGCCAGTGGCTTCGGCGTGTCGCTAGCGAGCAAGGCTTCGCTGGCCTCGTGCCACTGCCGCGCCTCGGCGTGCAGTGACAGGTGATGCCACAGCGGTGCCGCCGAGCCCACCAGGGACACCACGGTGTGTGCATCGCCCTGGGCGTGTGCCCAGGCCAGCGCCGCACGCAGGTTGTCCAGCTCGGGCTCGTAGCGTGCCAGCCAGTCGGCATCGCTCATCTGCAGCCAGTCGTCGGGCGAGGCGGCGAAGAAGCGGGCCATGGTGGCCGCATGGCGCGTGCGCAGGGCGGCGCGCTCGGTGCTGCCTTGCAGTTGCAGCAGTGCGTAGGCACGCGCAGTTTCGCTGAGGGCGTAGCGTGGGGGCTCGCTGCTGCTCACGCTCAGCAGCGAATGCTCGGCCAGGGTGGCCAGCGCGTCGATCAGGGCCCATTCGTCGAGCGCGTCGGACGCCAGCACCTCGCCTGCCAGCCCCAGCGTAAAGCCGCCGGCGAACACGCCCAGGCGCTGGAACACGCCGCGCTCGGCTTCGGGCAACAGGGCCAGGCTCCAGTCGAGCGCGGCCTGCACGGTCTGGTGGCGGGTCGGTGCCGAGCGGCTGCCGCCGGCGAGCAGCCTGAAGCGGTCGTCCAGCCGCTCGGCCACACCGCGCGCGCCGAGCAGGGGCACGCGGGCGGCGGCGAGTTCGAGTGCGAGCGGCAGGCCGTCCAGGCGCTGGCAGATCTCGATCACGTCGCGCACGTTGGTGTCCGCCAGCGCAAAGCGGCGGTCGGCAGCGCGGGCGCGCTCCACGAAGAGGGCGACGGCGCCGTGCTGCGCGGCGGCTTCGGTGTTGCTGCCGGCCTCGGGCACGGTGAGCGCCTCGAGCCGCAGCGTCTGCTCGGCGCGCAGGCGCAGCGGCACCTGGCTGGTGACGAGCAGGCGCACGCCGGGCGCGCCTTGCAGCAGCACCTCGACCACCGGGGCCAGGTCGTCGAGCAGGTGCTCGGCGTTGTCGATGGCCAGCAGCAGCTGCATGGGCTTGAGCGCGGTGACGAGGGCCGAGAGGGCATCGCCGCCGGGTGAGAGTTGCAGTGCCAGCGCCTGCGCGATCGCGCCGGGGATCAAGCGCGCATCGGTGATCGAGGCGAGTTCGACCCAGGCGGTACCGTCGGCCCAGGCCTGGTGGCGGGCCTGCAAGGCGGTGCGCGCGAGGGTCGTCTTGCCGATGCCGCCGGCGCCTACCAGGGTGACGAGCGGGTGCTCGTCCAGCAGGCCGAGCAAGGTGCCGAGTTCGACATCGCGGCCGAGCAGGGTCACGGCGGGAGGCGGCGGTTGCAGGCGGGCCGGTGTCTCTCGTGCCACGGGCGCGCCGATGGGCGCTGCGGCATCGCCCGCGAGCGTGAACCGGTAGCCGCGCCCCGGCACGGTGGCAATGGCCTGCGGGCCGAGCAGCTTGCGCAGGGTGGACACCTGCACCTGCAGGTTGTTCTCCTCCACCACCAGCCCGGGCCAGACGAGGTCGAGCAACTCGTTCTTGGTGACCAGGCGAGCGCGGTTGTCGACCAGGGCGAGCAGCAGGTCGAAGGCGCGCGCGCCCAGCGTGGCGGGCTGGCCGTCGATCAGCAGTTGGCGCTGAGCCGGCCGGATCTCTGCGCGGCCGAAGTGGAGTGGGGCGGTCACCCGGCGAATTTAAGCGATGGCGGTTTCAGAACGCTTCAGACGATTGAAGGACGCGCCCCGCACGGGCTGGAACCATGGGCACCAATGCGCTGAAACCCGCGCACCCGAAACAGGAGTACCCCATGAACACCGCACTCGGCCTGCCCGCTCCCACCCTGGCGTCGAACCTGTTCGCATGGGCCGCGAACGCCGTGGCCGGCGCGCCGCGCAAGCCCGTGGCGCTCGACAGCTCGATGCGTTCGGCCAGCCCCGACGAGGTGAGCTTCCCGTCGCGCGACGGGCGGGCACAGGTGGATGCCTGCCTGCTCACGGCGCCGGGCGCGGAGTCGGCGGTGGTGATCGTGGTCGGCCAGGTGGGCTGCTGGGGCAGCGACGCGAGCGTGCCCGGGCGCAGCCTGCATGTGCGCACGCTGGCGCAGGCCCTGCGTGCGCGGGGCGTCACGGTGCTGGTCGCGCGCATGCGTGGCCACGGCGATTCGGAGCGGCACGACGTGCTGGGAGCCATCGACTACCTGTTGGCCCAGGGCTACCGGGCTGGCGGCATCGGCGTGCTGGGCGCTTCGCGTGGCGCCTCGGCGGCGTTGCTTGCCGCGGTGGAAGAGACCGCCGTGCGTGCCGTGGTGGCCGACAGCCCGCGCGGCGCGGCCTACGCGGCCCTGCCGGCCGGTGGCCTGCCCACGGCGCAGCTGCTGGTGCGCGGTGTGTGGCGGTGGTTGGGCCGCCTGTTGTCGGGCGTGGACCTGGGCCACCGACCGCTGCTGGGCAACCTGTCGTCTCTGCGCGGTCGCCAGGTGCTGATCGTGCACGGCCGCGGTGACCGCATCGTGAGCACACAGGCGGCCGAGGCGCTGGCCCAGGCCTGCGGTGCTCAGCTCTGGCTCACCGCGAGCCGGGGGCATGCCGCCACCTTGCACGAGGCCTTGCCGCTGTACATCACGCGGGTGGTCGATTTCTTTTCGCAGAACCTGCTCATCCCGCGCAGCGAGCCCCTGCTGGTGCCTGCCACGCCGGCCGGCGAGCCCTCACCCGCATGACCCAAAGTGCATGAAAGGAAGCGGCAAGGCGCCGCTGCCAGAATGCGTGCATGCCCTCACATCCAAGCCCCGAAGCCAGCGTTGCGCCCACCAAACCCGCGGTGCAGTTGCGCCCGGCTGAACTGCGCGATGTCGTCCCCATCGTCGGCCTGATCCGCGAACTGGCCGAGTTCGAGAACCTCACGCACCTGCTGCAGGTGACACCCGAGAAACTGCGCCCGCACCTCTTTGGCGAGAAGCCGGTGGCCGAGGCCCTGGTCGCCGAGACGGGCGGCGAGGTGGTGGCCTTTGCGCTGTACTTCACCAACTTCTCCACCTTCCTGGCGCTGCCAGGGCTGTACCTCGAAGACCTGTACGTCAAGCCCGCGCACCGCGGGAAGGGCGTTGGTGAAGCGCTGCTGACCCGGCTGGCCAGGGTGGCGGTCGAGCGCGGCTACGGCCGCTTCGAGTGGTGCGTGCTCGACTGGAACGAGAACGCCATCCGCTTCTATGAGCACATGGGCGCCACCGTGATGCCGGACTGGCGCCTGTGCCGGCTCACGGGCGATGCGCTGACGGCGGTGAGCGAGCGCTGAGCGCAGGCGCTTGGGCGGTGGTCACGCGCTGTGATCAGGCGCTGTGATCAGCCCCGTTGGCCGCCGGCGCGCTCTTCCTCGATCTGCCTCAACACCTTGCGCTGCACCTTGCCGGTGGTGGTCATGGGCAGGGCGTCGATGAACTCGATCTCCTTCGGGTACTCGTAAGGCGCGAGCTTGCCGCGCACGTGCGCTTGCAGTTCTTCGATCAGTTGCGCCGTGCCCTTGTGGCCCGTGGCGAGCACGACGAAGGCCTTGACCAGTGCGCCGCGCTCCTTGTCCGGCTTGGGCACGATGGCCGCATTGGCCACCGCGGGGTGTTTGACGAGGCAGTTCTCGATCTCACCGGGGCCGATGCGGTAGCCGGCCGCCTTGAACACGTCGTCGCTGCGGCCCTGGTACCAGAGGTAGCCGTCTTCGTCCATGGTGGCGGTGTCGCCGGTGCGGCACCATGAATCGCTTGGGTCGCCTGTGTACTTGGCGTTCGATGCGGCCTCGTTGTTCCAGTAGCGCAGGAAGAAGATCGGGTCGGGCTGGCCGTGTGTGTCCAGGCGGTGCACAGCCACGTCACCCGGCGTGCCGGGCGGGCAGATGCGGCCGTCGTCGTCGAGCACCGCGATGCGGTGGCCTGGGTAGGGCCGCCCCATGCTGCCCGGGCGTGCCGGCCAGCCGCGGTGCGCGGTGCCGGTGGTATCGACATAAAGGCCGCAGTTGCCGACCACGTAGTTGATCTCGGTCTGGCCGAACATCTCGTTGACGGTGATGCCGAGCTGCTGCTGGCAGTAGTCGAACACCGCGTCGCCCACCGCCTCGCCGGCGCTCATGATGCAACGCAGGCTGAGTGCGTAGCGATCGCGCGGCGCGGGCACGGCTTTCATCATGGCCTTGAGCGCCGTAGGGAAGAGAAAGGTGTTGGTCACGCCGTAG
Source organism: Piscinibacter sp. PDB1-1 (assembly GCF_056675995.1). Lineage (NCBI taxonomy): Bacteria > Pseudomonadati > Pseudomonadota > Betaproteobacteria > Burkholderiales > Sphaerotilaceae > Piscinibacter > Piscinibacter sp. PDB1-1. The sequence continues at coordinate 591,027 of NZ_JBWVZJ010000003.1, read as the reverse complement.
CGCGCCATCACGTCGAAGGCCTTCTCGGGCGAGAAGCGCCCCTGGTAGGCCACGATGGGGTGGCCGAAGTACAGCGTGGGCAGCAGACCATCCATGAGGCCGCCGGTCCAGGCCCAGTCGGCGGGCGTCCAGAACACATCGCCGCGCTGGGGAAACCAGTTCTGGCTGCACACGAAGCCGCTCAGGTTGCCGATGACGGCGCGGTGCGGCAGCAGCGCCCCCTTGGGCTGGCCGGTGGTGCCGCTCGTGTAGATGAGGATGGCCGGGTCGTCGGCGTGCGTGACGATGGGCTGGAACTGCGCGGGCTCGCGCGCAAGCAGTGCAGGCCAGTCGGTGACGTCCGCCCCGAAACCCTGGCCGTGCGCGTGGCCGACGGCGATCACGACTTGCAGGGCCGGGCATTCGGCACGCGCAGCCACCAGGTTGGCGATGCCGCTCTCGTCGGCGATGGCGAGCTTGGCTTCGCTGTGCTGCAGGCGGAAGGCGAGCGCCTCCGGCCCGAAGAGCATCGACAAGGGCATGGCGATCGCGCCAAGCTGGTAGATCGCCATGTGCGCCACGGCCGTCTCGATGCGCTGTGGCATCACGATCGCCACGCGATCGCCGCGCTGGATGCCCAGGCGCTGCAGCGCGTGGCTGAGCCGGTTGGCCTGCGCCTGCAGGCTGGCGTAATCGCAGCGCAGGGTCTGGCCGTTCTCGTGTTCGTAAAGCACGGCCAGCGCCTCGGGCGTCTCGCGCGCCCAGCGGCCGCAGCACACGTCGGCGATGTTGAAGCGCTTGGGGACCTTCCAGCGGAAGCTGCGGTACAGCTCGTCGTACGCCGATGCCACGCTCATGTGCGTCTCCTGCTCGAGTTTCGCCGGCCAGCATAGGGCAAGTCGATGCACCTGCCCTGCACGGGGCGCACGATTGCGGCACACTGCCAAGCTTCGACGACACAGACACTTTGCATCGGCATGAAGCGCATTCAACTGGGTCAAAGCGACCTCAGCGTCACCCCCATCTGCCTTGGCACCATGACCTTCGGTCAGCAGGTGGACGAAGCTCTCGCCCACGAGTTGCTCGACACCGCCGTGGCGCGCGGCATCAACTTCATCGACACCGCCGAGATGTACGCCGTGCCCGCGCGGCGCGAAACCTATGGCGCCACCGAACGCATCATCGGCACCTGGTTCGCTTCGCGCCCCGGCATGCGCCAGAAGGTGGTGCTGGCCACCAAGGTGGCGGGCCCGTCGCGCGGCATGGACTGGATTCGCAACGGCTCGGCCGACCTGAGCGCCACAGACATCATGCAGGCCTGCGACGACAGCCTGAAGCGCCTGCAGACCGATGTGATCGACCTCTACCAGATCCATTGGCCGACGCGCCACGTGCCCATGTTTGGCTCGATCTATTTCGACCCGGCCAGCGACAAACCGGTGACGTCAATCCACCAGCAGCTCGAAGCGCTGGGCAAGCTGGTGCAGGCCGGCAAGGTGCGATACGTGGGGCTGTCGAACGAGACACCGTGGGGTGTGAGCGAGTTCGTGCGCCTGGCAGAGCAGCATGGGCTGCCGCGCGTGGCCACGGTGCAGAACGCCTACGCGCTGACCAACCGCGTGCCCGACAACGGCCTCGACGAGGTGTTGTACCGCTCGGGCGTCTCGCTGCTGGCGTACTCGCCGCTGGCCTTCGGCGCGCTCACTGGCAAGTACGACGCGACGGGCTTTGCCGCCGCGCCGGAAGTGGGGCGCATGGCGGCCTTCGAGGCCTTTCGCAAGCAGCGCTGGGGCCGGGCCGACTCCCTTGACGTGGCCAAGCGCTACAACGCGCTCGCGCGGGCGCATGGCATCGACCCGGCGCAGATGGCGCTCGCCTTTTGCTACCGCTCGTGGCGCGTGGCCAGCACCATCATCGGCGTGACGACTGCGCAGCAGTTGGCCTACAACCTCGATGCGTGGGATGTGGCCTTGTCGCCGGAGTTGCTGGCCGAGATCGATGCCATCCGCCAGACGCATCGCGACCCCGCTCAATGAACTTGATCGCAGCCAAGGCACGTTGATCGCATGGCCAGGAAGGATCACGTATCCGAGACGCCCGCCACGCAGTGGCTCAAGCAGCGCAAGGTGGCCTACACCGAGCATGTGTATGACTACGTGGACCATGGCGGCACCGGCGAGTCGGCGCGCCAACTCGGGGTCGACGAGCACCAGGTGGTCAAGACGCTCGTGATGGAAGACGAGAACGCCAAGCCGCTGATCGTGCTGATGCATGGTGACAGGCAGGTCAGCACCAAGAATCTCGCGCGGCAGATCGGCAACAAGAAGGTTGCGCCCTCCAAGCCCGAGGTGGCGCAGCGCCACAGTGGCTACATGGTCGGCGGCACCTCGCCCTTCGGCACGAAGAAGGCTATGCCTGTGTATGTGGAGGAGAGCGTGCTGGCCTTGCCGCGCATCTACATCAACGGCGGGCGGCGTGGCTATCTGTTAGGCATGGAGCCCCGTGTTCTGGTCGATGTGCTGGCGGCTGCGCCGGTGCAATGTGCGGGTGCAGAATAGCGGGCACCTCACACCCCAGAACGCCCGATGGAGACTCTCTACTCTGCTGCCGCCGTGCTCGCGGCCTACCTGATCGGCTCGTTGTCGTTCGCCGTGATCATCAGCCGCGTGATGGGGCTCTCGGACCCGCGCAGCTACGGCTCGGGCAACCCCGGCGCCACCAACGTGCTGCGCTCGGGCAACAAGACGGCGGCGATCCTCACCTTGCTGTTCGATGCGTTGAAGGGCTACGTGCCGGTGCTGCTGGTGCAGATCTTCGGGCCGCGCTTCGGGCTGGGCAACGGCACGGTGGCGATGGTCGGTCTCGCAGCGTTCGTCGGGCACCTGTGGCCTGTGTTCTTCCGCTTCGAGGGGGGTAAGGGTGTGGCCACCGCGGCCGGCGTGCTGCTCGCCTTCAACCCGTGGCTCGGGCTGGCCACGCTGCTCACCTGGGTGATCATCGCGGTGTTCTTCCGCTACTCGTCGCTGGCGTCGATCGTGGCAGCCGCCTTCGCGCCGTTCTATCAGTTGCTGATCTGGGGCGAAGGCACCATTGCCGCGGCCATCGTCGTGATGAGCCTGCTGCTGATCTGGCGCCACAGTGCCAATATCCAGAAGCTCATCGCCGGCAAGGAAAGCAAGCTGGGCCAGAAGGCCGCCGGCACCGCCCGTTCAACTGCTCCTTCAAAGGGACACAAGCCATGACGCATGCCGTTCGGCGCTTCCATGTGGGTGACCGCCTGTCTGAGATGGCGATCCACCACGGCACGGTCTACCTCGCGGGCCAGGTGCCCGACGACACCACGCAGGACATCCGTGGCCAGACCCGGCAGGTACTCGCGATGGTCGACAAGCTGTTGACCGAAGCACATACCGACAACGCGCACATCCTGATGGCGCAGATCTACCTCGCCGACATCACCGAGATCGACGGCATGAACGAGGTCTGGGAAGACTGGATCGCACCGGGTGATGCGCCGCCGCGGGCCACCGTGCAGGCGAAGCTGGCCAAGCCGGAGTGGAAGATCGAGATCGTGGTGACGGCGGCGCTGAAGGCTTGATCAGCAGCTGAGCCAGCGGGCGTCAGTCGACGCCGAGCCCCAGCCGCGCGGGGTCACCGCGGCCGATGCGCCCGAGCACGGGCAGCTCGCCGGTCAGATCGATCACCGTCGTCGGCTGAGCGGGGCAGGCCCCGGCATCGACCACCACCTGCACCTGGCCCGAAAAGCGCTCGCGGATCTCGTCGGGGTCGTTGAGCGGCTCCGAATCGCCCGGCGGGATGAGCGTGGTCGACAGCAGAGGCTGGCCGAACACATCGAGCAGCTCCTGCAGCATCTTGTGCTCGGGCACCCGCAAGCCCACCGTGCGGCGCGACGGGTGCGACACGCGGCGCGGTACTTCCTTCGTGGCTTCGAGGATGAAGGTGTACGGACCCGGCGTGGCGAGCTTGAGCAGTCGGTACTGCTTGTTGTCCACGCGCGCGTAGCTCGCCAGTTCCGAGAGATCGCGGCACAGCAGCGTCAGGTGGTGCTTGTCGTCCACGCCGCGGATGCGCCGCAGGTTCTCGGCGGCCGACTTGTCGTCGAGATGGCAGACGAGCGCGTAGCTCGAATCGGTGGGCACGGCGGCAATGCCGCCTTCATGGAGCGCCTGCGCGGCCTGCTTGAGCAGCCGCGCCTGCGGGTTCTCGGGGTGGACTTCGATGAGCTTGGACATGCTGGTGCGCTCAGTCGGCGGTCAGTGCCGATTCGCTCGGCGCGATGCGTTGGGCCGCGGCACTCTCGCGCAGGTTCAGCCAGACCGATGCCGCGCCGCAAGCCGCCACTACCGCCATGCCCACGAAGGCCCAGCCGTCTGGAACATGGCGAAACACCAGCCAGCCGGTAAAGCTCGCGAAGCCGATCTGCATGTAGGTGAAGGGCATCAGCACTGGCATCGGCGCCACCCCGAGCGCAATGATCAGGCACAGATGCCCGGTCGTGCCGGCCACGCCGGCCAGCACCAGCAGCGCCAGGATCGACGGCGGCGCGGCGCGCAACGCCGCCCACGATGCCTCGGATTGAAACCCGAGCATCACGGCACCGACGATCACCGCGCCGACGAGGCCGGTGTAGAAGTGTGTGGTGAGTGGGTGTTCGAGGTGCGAGAGCTGGCGCGTGAGCAGCTGAAAGCTCGCGTAGATCAGCGCCATCACCAAAGGGATGACTGCAACCCAGCCGAACAGGCCGCTGCCCGGGCGCACCACGATCAGCGCACCGACGAAACCGCCGGCCACCAGCATGGCGCGCAACGGCGACACATGCTCGTGCAAGAAGAGCGCGGCAAGCAGCGTGACGATCACCGGCGTGAGCATGCCCACGGCAGTGAACTCGGCCACGGGCATGAACTGGATGCCGAAGAACAGCAGCGCGCTGGTGGCCAGCAGCAGCGAGCCGCGCAACATCTGGAACCTCGGGTGCCGGGTGCGCAAGAGGTTGCTACCACCGCGCGCGCGCCGCACGCCGAGCCACACGCCCATGATCAGCGCCTGGAACGCATAGCGCGAGAACAGGGCGAGCAGCACCGGCATGGTCTGCCCGAGGTACTTGGCGCTGGTATCGAGCGTGGCGAAGCACATGCCCATCAGCAGCACGAGGCCGATGCCCAGCATCGGCCGCGGCCTGGCGCCGCCGGGCAGGGCAGGCGTGCGCTTCACGGGCGCTGCACCCGTTCGCTCAGCGCATCCCAGACGGGCGTGAGTTGCTTGGGCAATGGGGGGAGCTTGCCGAGATCGATGTGGCTTTCGTCGGGACTGTGGAAGTCCGAGCCGCGCGAGGCCAGCAGGTCGAACTCCAAGGCCATGTCGGCGTACTTGGCGAAGTCGGCCTGCGTGTGGCTGCCGGTCACCACCTCGACCGACTGCCCGCCGTGCGCCTTGAATTCGCTGAAGAGTGCGTACTCTTCGTTCGGCGTGAACTTGTAGCGGCCCGGGTGCGCGATGACCGCGATGCCGCCGGCGTCGTTCACCCAGCGCACCGCCTCGCCGAGCGTGGCCCAGCGGTGCTGCACATAGCCGGGCTTGCCATCGACCAGGTACTTGCGGAACACCTCGCCGGTGTCACGGCACACGCCCGCGTCGACCAGAAAACGCGCGAAGTGCGTGCGCGAGATCAGCTCCGGGTTGCCCACGTACTTGAGGGCGCCTTCGTAGGCCCCGTGGATGCCGACCTTGGCCAGGCCGGCAGCCATCTCGAGCGCACGCTCGCCGCGGCCGCCACGCGTGGCAAAGAGGCCGGCCTTCAGTGCTTCATCATCGGCATCGAAGCCGAGCCCGACGATGTGCACCGTGATGCCGGCGAAGGTGACTGAGATTTCGGCGCCGGTGAGGTAGGCCATGCTGTGCGCGAGCGCCGCGCTTCGGGCGCGCTGCTGGCCGCCGATCTCGTCGTGGTCGGTCAACGCCCACAGGTCGACCCCGTTGGCGTGGGCCCGGGCGGCGAGCACCTCGGGTTCGAGCGTGCCGTCCGACACGACGGAGTGGCAATGGAGATCGGCGTTCGTGAAGCTCACGGCGCGATTCTAGGGAGCGCGCCCGGTTGCCGTGGGCGCATGGGTACTCGGGCCAGCTGGGCGAACACCGCCCGGAGATCAGCGTTCGATGCGAATGAGCTTGCCGCTGTCGGTCAGCAGGTAGAGCCAGCCGTCCGGCCCCTGGCGTACGGTGCGGATGCGCTCGCCGAGCGAATCGAAGAGCCGCTCGCGTGACACCTCGGCGTCGCCCTTGATCACGACGCGCCAGAGCGCCTTGTCGGCCAGCGCGCCAAAGAAGATGTTGCCTTGCCACTCGGGGAAGCGACTGCCCGTGTAGAAAACCATGCCGCTCGGCGCGACCGACGCATAAGGTGTGGGCACGCCCGGCGCGGGCCATCGGCTGACAGGCTCGGTGTACTTGGGCGCGTGCGTGCCGCCGCCGAGTTCGCACTTCGGGGTGCGGGTGCCGTAGTCGCAGCCGTAGCTCACCAGCGGCCAACCGTAGTTCTGGCCGGCGCGGGCGATGTTGATCTCATCGCCGCCTTGTGGGCCATGCTCCATCTCCCACAGCTCGCCGGTGTCGGGGTGCAGCGCCGCGCCTTGCGAATTGCGGTGTCCGAGGCTCCAGATTTCGGGGCGCGCCTGAGTGCCATCGCCGGCGCCCAGCTTGGGGTTGTCGGCCGGCACGCTGCCGTCGCGGCTGATGCGGACCACCTTGCCCAGGTGGCTGTTCAGGTCTTGCGCGGGTGCTTTCTTGAAGCGCTCGCCGAGCGTGATGAAGAGCGTCTTGTCGCGCCGGAAAACCAGCCGAGAGCCGAAGTGGTTGCCGCCATCCACCTTGGGCAACTGCCGAAAGATCGGCGTGGCCGGCACATCGGTGAGGCGGTTGTTGGCGACGTCGAGCTTGCCGCGGTTGACGGCAGTGCCAGCGCCGCCGCTGCCGGCCTCGGCGTAGGCGAAGTAGACCCAGTTCGATCCGGGCGTGGCGTAGTCGGGGTCGATGGCCACATCCAGCAGGCCGCCCTGGCCGCGGAAGGCGACTTCGGGTACGCCCGCCAGCGGGGCCGACTTGCTCTTGCCGTCGGCGCTCAGGATCACCATGCTCCCGGCCTTCTGCGTGACGAGCATGCGGCCGTCGGGCAGGAAGGCGAAGGACCACGGGCTGTCGAGCGTGTCGTTGAGCACCGTGGCGCGCGGCGTGGTCTGGGCTTGTGCGCGGGCGGGCAGGCTGGCCGAAAGGGCGAGTGCGAAGGAGATGGCGAGAGCAGGCAAGGCGAGACTTGAGAAGGCTTTCATTTGACGGCCTCGACGATCATCTGCAAGCGTTGCTGCCCGTTGTACTCGTCAACGCGGAGTTGATACGCGAGTGTGACCTTGTCGCCGATGGGTTCGCTGTGGCCGAACCAGATCGCATCGCGCACGGCGCCGGCGTGACGCACGGCGAGCTTGAGGTGCTTCTCGCCCACCAGGCGTTGCGACACGATCTCAACCTCGTCGCTGAACACTGGCGCATCGAAGGCCTGGCCCCAGACCTGCGCGTCGAGCGAGCGCACGGTGTCGAGGTTGAAGTATTCGGCGGGCAGCGGGCCGTCGGTCATCAGCGTGCGCGACAGCGTCGACGCATCCAGCCACTCGCGCGCCACTTGCTGAAACGCCTGCTCGAAAGTGTCGAAGTCTTCTTCGGCCAGCGTGCAGCCGGCCGCCATCGCATGGCCGCCGAACTTCTTCAGCACGCCGGGGTGGCGCTTGGTGACGAGATCGAGGGCGTCGCGCAGGTGAAAGCCGGCGATCGAGCGGCCAGAGCCTTTGAGAAAACCGTCCTGGCCGAGCGCGAACACGAAGGTGGGGCGATGAACGCGGTCCTTCAGGCGAGACGCCACGATGCCGACCACGCCTTCGTGAAACTCGGGGTCGTAGATGGCAAGCGCCGTGGGCGGCTCGCCTTCGGGCATCAGCGATTCGAGCATGGCCTCGGCCTGCTCGCGCATGCCGCTCTCCACGTCGCGGCGCTCGCGGTTGATGGCGTCGAGCATCTGCGCGAGTTCTGTCGCGCGGGCCGGGTCGTCGGTCATCAGGCATTCGATGCCGAGCGTCATGTCAGACAGCCGGCCTGCGGCATTGATGCGAGGGCCGAGCGCGAAACCGAAATCGAAGCTGTTGGCGCGGCTGGCGTCGCGGCGGGCGGCGGCGAAGAGCGCGGCCACGCCGGGCTGCATCTTGCCTGCGCGGATGCGTTTGAGACCTTGCGCCACGAGGCGGCGGTTGTTGGCGTCGAGCCGCACCACGTCGGCCACGGTGCCGAGGGCGACCAGATCGAGCAGGGCATCGAGCCGCGGCTGCGTTTGCGCGGTGAACGCGCCCCGCTCGCGCAACTCGCCGCGCAATGCGAGCAGCACGTAGAACATCACGCCCACGCCGGCGAGGTTCTTGCTCGCGAAGCTGCAGCCGGGCTGGTTGGGGTTCACGATCACCGTGGCGTCGGGCAGCACGATGAGGTCGTTCTCCTTGGCGGGCAGGTGATGGTCGGTCACGACCACGGCGAGGCCTTGCGCGCGGGCATGCGCCACGCCGGCGAGGCTCGCGATGCCGTTGTCCACCGTGAGGAGCACATCCGGCCGCTTTTGCATCGCCAGGTCAACGATGGCGGGTGTGAGCCCGTAGCCGTGCACGGCGCGGTCGGGCACCACATGGTGCAGCGTGCCGTCTCGCGCGCCGAGCATGCGCAGGCCGCGCAGCGCGACCGCGCAGGCGGTGGCGCCGTCGCAGTCGTAGTCGGCCACCACGCACACGCGCTTGCCATCGGCGATGGCATCGGCCAGGTGGCGCGCCGCGGCTTGCGCGCCCATCAGATCGGCGGGCGGCAGCAGGCGCGCGAGGTTGTCGTCGAGCTCGTCGGCGCTGCGCACGCCGCGCGCTGCGTACAGCCGCGCGAGCAGAGGGTGCACGCCGGCCTGTTCGAGCGCCCAGGCGGTGCGCGGCGCTACCTCGCGTTGGGTGATCAGCGGTGTGGCGCTCACAGCGCCTCCAGCACGGGCAGCACGGCCGGTGGCGAGAGCCGCTTGCCCACACGCGACAGCAGCCCCTCCCGCTGCGGCTCGAAGCGCTGCGCGTAGCGCTCGCCACACAAGGTGACGCTGACAGCTTCGCCCTGGCGCGCGCGCTGCAACGCGGCGTGGACCTCGCCCGCGTCAAGCGCCTGCCAGGCCTCGATCCATTGCGCCCAGTTCGAGCCGAGCGCCGCGGCCCGAAGCCCGTTCGCGATCACCAGGTCTTCGATCGGCTGCGCGGGCTGCGCGGCGCCGCAGCCGCTGAGCCAAAACGAATTGACGGGCAACGCGCCCTGGCCCACACGGTGGTCGTTGATGGGCTCCTGGTAGAGAAGCATCTGTACTTCGTTCTGCAGCCGGCGAATGAACCGCGCCTGCGGCGTGCTCGGCATCCACAGATCGATGTTGCGGCCGATCACGCGGTCGATCGACGCGCTGGGCAGGCCGGCGAGCGACTCGTGTGCGGCGTACCAACGCGTGGGCGCGCCCCAGGCCATCACCCAGCCTTCGGTTTCGAAGAGCGGCTTCACGGCCTCGAACAAGGCGTGCGACTCCTGCGCGCTCAGGTGCAGGTTGACGGGGTCGGGCAGGCTGACGTGATCGGCGCTCACATGCCAGTGCACCGGTGTGAGCTGCCCCCATGCGAGCGCGGCGGTATCGATGCCGTCGAGGGCGGCCTGTCGCGCGGCCCACGGGTAGCAGCCGTCGGGGGCGCTCCAGCCGAGCAACTGGGCATGCGCCTGTTCGTGAGGTGGGCTGAGGCTGTACTCGTCGCTGCCCTGCCGCAAGGTGGGGCTGAGCCGTGCGAGCAACTGAGCCAGGTTCGGGAGCTTGAGCTTTCTGAGTGCTTGCGCGCCGCGCTCGGAAAGCGCCGAGGCGTAGGGGATCAGCAGATGCATCGGCGGATTATCGGCGCAGCCTGCGGCAGGCCCCGAAGCGTCATGGGCTCTTCACGGCAGCTTCACGACGGCGTCACGCCGGGGCCGGACCATGCCCTTCCATGCAAAGAGAAGCCGCCTTCCTGAACGCGTGGACACATGCTGCACAGCCGGCAGGCGATGAGCCGCCCGCTGGCGACGTGCAGAGCTACCGCACGCTGTGGATCTCCGACCTGCACCTGGGCACGCCCGGTTGCCAGGCCGAGGCGCTGCTTGATTTCCTCAAGCACACCGAGTGCGAGAACCTCTTCCTGGTCGGCGACATCATCGACGGCTGGCAACTGCGGCGAAGCTGGTACTGGCCGCAGGCCCACAACGACGTGATCCAGAAGCTGTTGCGCAAGGCGCGCAAGGGCACGCGGGTGATCTTCATCCCGGGCAACCACGACGAGTTCGCGCGGCGCTACGTCGGGAACAACTTTGGTGGCATCGACGTGGCCGAGGAATGGGTTCACCAGACGGCTGACGGCCGTCGCCTGTGGATCACTCACGGTGACTATTTCGACGGCGTGATCCAGTGCGCCAAGTGGCTGGCGCACGTAGGCGACTCTCTTTATGAGTTCACGCTGAAGCTGAACCGGCACCTGAACTCGCTGCGGGCGCGCATGGGGCTGCCGTACTGGAGTCTCTCGAAGTACCTGAAGCTCAAGGTCAAGCGGGCGGTCAACTTCATCGGCGACTTCGAGGCCGCCGTGGCCAAGGAGGCGCGCCGGCGCGGTGCGCAGGGTGTCGTCTGCGGCCACATCCACCACGCCGAGCTGCGCGAGATCGATGGCATCACCTACGCCAATGACGGCGACTGGGTGGAAAGCCTCACCGCCCTGGCCGAGCACGCGGATGGCCGGCTGGAGATCATCGACTGGGCTGCCCACATGCGCGCGCGCCGTGGCACGTCGGCCTCGCGAAAGCAGGAGGTGCTGGCATGAAGAAGATCGTGATCGTGACCGACGCCTGGAAGCCTCAGGTCAATGGCGTGGTGACCACGCTGGTCGAGTTGCAGCAGGGCCTGGAGGCGCGCGGGCTGGAGGTGGTGGTGATCGAGCCGTCGGGCTTCAAGCGATTCGCCTGCCCTGGCTACCGCGAGATTGAACTCGCCTGGCGGCCCGGCCGAAAGGTGGCTGCCTGGCTCGACGAAGCCCAGGCCGATGCCATCCACATCGCGACCGAAGGGCCGCTGGGGTCGGCGGCTCGCACCCATTGCCTGCGCCGGGGCTGGGCGTTCACGACGGCTTTCCACACCCGCTTCCCGGACATCCTGGCGCGCGCGCTGCGCATCCCGGAGCGCTGGGGCTACGCGTGGTTCCGGCGCTTTCACGCGCCATCGAGCGGCATCATGGTGCCCACGAGCGGCATGCTGAAGATACTTGAAGGCTACGACTTCAAGCCGCTCAAGGCTTGGTCGCATGGGGTGGACCTGAGTCTGTTCCAGCCCGTGCCGGGGGCCGACCTGGGCCTGCCGCGGCCCGTGTTCCTGTACGTGGGGCGGGTGAGCTACGAAAAGAACCTCGAGGCCTTCTTGCGTCTGGACCTGCCGGGCTCGAAGGTGGTCTACGGCGTCGGCCCGCTGCTGGAGGGTCTGCAGCACAAGTACCCCGAGGTTCATTGGCGCGGTGTCGTTCCGCGCAGCGAGCTTGCCCGAATCTACAGCGCGGCCGATGCGTTCGTCTTCCCGAGCTGCTCGGAAACCTTTGGCCTTGTGATGCTCGAAGCCATGGCCTGCGGCACGCCCGTTGCAGCCTACCCCGTGCCAGGCCCGCTGGATGTGGTTGCGCCGCAGCACAAGGCGACCGATGGCGGTGTGTTGCACGACGATCTCCGCGTGGCGGCACTGGCGGCGCTCAAGCTGCCGCGCGAGGCAGCGCGCGGGCGGGCGCTGGAGTTCGACTGGAACGAAGTCTGCCGGCAGTTCATCGCCCACCTGGTGCCGGCCTGTCACACAGAGTCTGTGACAGTCACAAAACCGTCGCAAAAGGTTCATAAACTCATTTCATGAACCAGGATCAGTCGACGCTGCGCATTCCGGCACTGCTCAACCGAGAGAGCTCCATACTGGAGTTCAACCGACGGGTGCTGGCGCAGGCGCGACGCGACGACGTGCCCCTGCTGGAGCGCCTGCGCTACATCTGCATCGTGTCGTCGAACATGGACGAGTTCTTCGAGGTGCGGTTCGCCGATTACATCGAAGCCAGCCGCATGCCCGGCACGCTGGTCTCGTCGCGAGACCTCGAAACCGTGGCGGCCGAGGCCCACACGCTGATCGATGACCAGTACCGCGCCTTCAACGACGAGGTGATGCCGGCGCTTGCGCGCAAGGGCATCGTGATCCTCAACCACTCCGACCGCGACGAACCCCAGCGGCGCTGGGTGGAGCAGTTCTTCCACCGCCAGGTGCGGCCCCTGCTCGTGCCGGTGGGGCTGGACCCGGCGCACCCGTTCCCGCAGGTCGCGAACAAGTCGCTCAACTTCATCGTGCGCCTCGGCGGCAAAGACGCCTTCGGGCGCGAGAACACGATTGCCATCGTCAAAGTGCCGCGCGTACTGCCACGGGTCATTCGCCTGCCCGATGAACTGGTCAAGCCCGGCACACAGGCCTTCGTGTTGCTCACCAGCGTGATCCGCGCCCACCTCGCCGAGCTGTTCCCGGGGCGGGAGGTCGAGGCGTTTTCGCAGTTCCGCCTCACGCGCGATTCCGACCTTGCCGTCGACGAAGAAGACGTCGTTAACCTGCGCCAGGCGCTGCGCTCGGGGCTGACCACGCGGCACTTCGGCCAGGCGATCCGGCTGGAGGTGGTCAACACCTGCCCACCGGAGCTGTCGGACTTTCTCCTCGCGCAGTTCGCGCTGCCGGCCGCGGCGCTCTATCTGGTGAACGGGCCGGTCAATCTGGTGCGCCTCAATGGCCTGATCGACGCGGCCGATGCACCCAGGTTGCGTTTCCCGCCGCACGAACCCGTGTGGCCCCGTGGCCTTGGGCGCGACGAACCCATCTTCGACCAACTGCGCCGGGGTGATGTGCTGATGCACCACCCGTTCGAGTCCTTCGACCCTGTGGTGCAGTTTCTGCGCGAAGCGGTGGACGACCCGGCCGTGCTCGCCATCAAGCAGACCATCTACCGCACGGGCAGCGAATCGCCGCTCATGGTCTTGCTGATCGAGGCTGCACGCCGCGGCAAGGAAGTGATGGCCGTGGTGGAGCTCAAGGCCCGCTTTGATGAAGAGGCCAACATCAATTGGGCCGAGCGCCTTGAGGCCGTGGGCGTTCAGGTGGTGTACGGGATCGTGGGCCTCAAGACCCACGCCAAGTTGCTGCTCGTGACGCGCCGCGAAGAGGGGCGCCTCAAGCGCTACGCGCACCTGTCCACCGGCAACTACAACCCGAAGACGGCGCGCTTCTATACCGATGTGGGCTTTCTCACCGCTGACCCGGATCTCACGTCCGACGCCGACGCCGTCTTTCAGCAGCTTGCCAGCCTGGGCAAGACACGGCCGCTGCGCCAGATCCTGCAGGCGCCGTTCACGCTCCACAAGCAAACACTCAAGCTCGTGGAGCAGGTGACCGCAGCAGCCCAGGAAGGCCGGCCCGCGCGCATCGTGGCCAAGTTCAATGCACTGACCGACCTGCCGCTGATCGAGGCGCTGATCACCGCCGGCCAGGCGGGTGCCGACATCGACCTCATCGTGCGGGGCGCCTGCATGCTGCCGCCGGGCATCCCGGGCGTGACCGACCGCATCCGCGTGCGCTCGGTGGTCGGGCAACTGCTGGAGCACTCGCGGGTGATGTACTTCCGCTGGGGAGCCGGCGCCGATGACGAAGCCTTGTACCTGTCGAGTGCCGACTGGATGAGCCGGAACATGTTTCGCCGCATCGAGACCGCCTGGCCGGTGCGCGACCCGGCCCTGCGCCAGCGCGTGATCGACGAGTGCCTGGTGCCGTACCTGCACGACCGGCTGGACGCCTGGGAGCTCGATGCCAGCGGCACCTACACCCGTATCGGCACCGAAGGGCCGAGCGCACAACAGGCGCTGATGCGCCTTCACAGCTGATGGACCTGATCCTCTGGCGCCACGCCGAAGCCCACCTCGCGCGCGAAGGGCAGAACGACATCGAACGCGCACTCACGCAAAAGGGTGAGCGACAGGCGCAACGCATGGCCGAGTGGCTGAACCAGCGCATGGCGCACTCCACGCGCATCCTGGTCAGCCCGGCTGTGCGCACGCAGCAGACTGCCAAGGCGCTGGAGCGCAGCTTCAAGACCGTGCAGGCGCTGTCTCCCGGAGCGTCGGCCACGGCCTTGCTCAGCTCTGCGCGCTGGCCCGAGTCGAGCGAGCCGGTGCTGGTGGTGGGGCATCAGCCCACGCTCGGGCACGTGGCGGGGCTGCTGATCGGCGAGGTGGCCCAGAGCTGGGTCATCAAGAAGGGGGCCGTCTGGTGGCTGCGCACCCGCGAGCGCGAGGGCGGCCGCCAGGTCTTCCTGCAGGCCGTGCAAGCACCAGACCTGCTTTGAACTGACGCGCCGGTCGCGGCTGGATTTGCTGCGGTGCACCCAAAGGGGCGGCGCCGTGCGAATATCTCGCCATGAAGACCCACGTCAAGCAACTCGTCGACCTGCTGCAGGTCGAGCGCCTCGAAGACAACCTGTTCCGCGGCGTCAGCGGTGACATCGGCAGCCCCCGTGTGTTCGGCGGGCAGGTGCTCGGGCAGGCGCTGATGGCCTCGGCCCTCACCGTCGAGCCGGGGCGCTCGGTGCACTCGTTGCACGCCTACTTCTTGCGCCCGGGCGACAAGACCGCGCGCATCGTCTACAACGTCGACCGCATTCGCGACGGCGGCAGCTTCACCACGCGGCGCGTGGTGGCCATCCAGCACGGGCAGCCGATCTTCGGGTTTGCGGCGTCGTTCCATGTGCGAGAGACCGGGCCGGAGCATCAGGCCGAGATGCCCAAGGTGCCGGGGCCGGATGGCCTTGCCTCGGAACTCGAGCTGCGACGCCAGTACATCGACCGCATCCCGGAGCATCTGCGCGAAGCCGTTCTGGCCGAGACCGCGATCGAGCTTCGCCCCATCGGCCCGCCGGACGATCCGTTCAACCCCAAGCCGACGCCGCCTCAGGCCGACACCTGGTTCCGCGCGGAAGACCGATTGCCCGACGACCCCGTGCTTCACCAGGCCATGCTCGCGTACTCGTCCGACTTCGGCCTGCTGCGCCCGGCGCTGATGCCGCACGGGCTGACCTGGCTGCGGCGCAATGTGCAGGTTGTCAGCCTGGATCATGCGATGTGGTTCCACAACGATTTCCGCATGGACGACTGGCTGCTCTACCAGACCGAGTCACCCGCCGCCGGCCACGCACGTGGCTTCAGCCGAGGCAGCATCTACACCCGCGAGGGCGTTCTGGTGGCGTCGGTGGCACAAGAGGGGCTGATGCGCGTGCAGCAGAAGAAGACGCCGGCCCCCGCTGCACCAAATGCGGAGTGACACCGGGCCGCTATTGCGCTGCAATCGCGGCATGTTGGGTGCGACAAGGAACGCGATGGGATCGATGTGGCGGTGGGTGTTGACTGGGCTGCTGGCCGCGTGCGCGGTCTCGGCGGCGGTGGCGCAAGGCACGGTATCGGAAGCTGCATCGACGCCAGGGCGCGCCGCCTCGGCAGCGATTCACGGGGGCGAAGCAGTCGCCGCCGGCGACGAGGCCGAGGTGAAGGTGCTCGGCCGCACGGTGGCCGTGCTGCGTGCGCCGTTCCTGGGGGTGCCGCCGGCCGCGCGGGCGCGTCGGACCGAAAGCGTCATCAAGGAGTTGATCGCACGCGGTGGGCCTGGCACGGTCACCATTCAACCCGAGTCACTGGGCAGCGTGCTGCTGATCGATGGACAGTACGCCCTGCTGTTGACCCCGACCGACGTCGATTCCGTGCGGCGGGAGACGCTCGCCGATGCGACACGAGCGGCCGAAGTGGCGCTGACCCGTGCGCTGGAAGACGGCAAGGAGGCACGTGACCGTGCCCGCACGCTGAGGGCCGCCCTGTGGGCGGCGGGCGCCACGGTCGCCTTCTTCGTGGCCGCCTGGGCAATCCTGAAGCTGCGTGCCCGTCTCGTGGTTCGCGCGACCGCACTCCTGTCCGAAGGCGCGTCGCGCGCCAAGCTGGGGGGCGTGCCCTTGTGGCAGACCTTCCGGCTGCGCGTGTTTGCCGCCGGCATCGTCAATACCGTCACCTGGCTCGTCATCGCGGGGCTCATGTACCAGTGGCTGGTGTTCGTCTTGACGCGCTTTCCGATCACCCGCGCGCTGGGCGAGCGCCTGGGCAGCCTGCTGTTCGACGCGGTGGAGCACGTCTTCGACGGGGTGCTCGGCGCGATCCCGGACCTGCTCGTGGCCATCGTGATCCTGTTCCTGGCCAAGCTGATCAGCAACGCGGCTCAGCCCGTATTCGATCGCATCGCCCGAGGGCAGTTCAGCTGGGGCTGGGTCGATGCCAACACCGTGGCGCCGACGCGCCGGCTGTTCCAGATGGGCGTGTGGATCTTCGCCGTCGCCATGGCTTACCCGTATCTGCCCGGTGCCGATACCGATGCGTTCAAGGGCATCTCGGTGCTGGTGGGCGTGATGCTCACCGTGGGCGGCTCGGGCCTCGTCGGCCAGGGCGCAAGCGGCCTGATCCTGATCTACTCGCGCACGCTGCGGGTGGGCGAGTTCGTGCGCGTGAATGACCACGAGGGCACGGTCACGGAGCTGGGTACGTTCACGACCAAGATCCGCACCGGGCTGGGCGAGGAGCTGTCGATCCCGAATTCGGTCCTGCTCGGGACCACGACGAAGAACTATTCGCGAACCGTACAGGGTGATGGCTTCGTGGTCGACACCGTGGTGACCATCGGCTACGACACGCCATGGCGTCAGGTGCACGAGCTCTTGCTCGAAGGCGCACGGCGCACGGAAGGCGTGCTCGACAAGCCGACGCCGCGCGTGTTCCAGACGGCGCTCTCCGACTTCTACGTCGAGTACCGCCTCGTGGCGCAGGCGGTGCCCAGCGAACCCCGCCCGCGCGCCGAAGTCCTGAGCCAGCTTCACGCCAACGTGCTCGACGCCTTCAACGACGCGGGCGTTCAGATCATGTCGCCTCACTACTTCAGCGACCCCGCCGAGCCCAAGGTGGTGCTGGGCGAGCGGCGCCCAGGCTGATCGCCGGCGCCTGGACGCCGGCGGTGGGCCCCTGCACCTGGCGAGGTGCCGGGCGCGCTCTTGCGGCTGGGCGAACTCAGCGGTTGCGCAATTGCAGGCGCAGCATGCCGCTGCGCTCCCACACAGCAGCTTCTTCCTCGAGCAGGTGCAAGGTTCTCGGATGCGTCTCGGACCAGCTCTCGGGCAGGCTGAGCACGGCATGGTTGTCGCGCCTGGACAGATCGATCAGGCGGGCGTCGATCTCCTGCCGTGCATGGCAGACGATGATCGCGAGCCGCAGGCACAGTGCCTGCCACGCGAAGCCGACATCAGCGAGCTGCGTATCGACCTTGCGCAGTCCACCGCGCTGCGCGAGCACGAGGTCGGCCAGGCGCCGTTGCTCTGACTGCGAGAAACCTGCGGCGTCGGCATGGCCGAGCAGATAGGCGCTATGGCGGTGGTGGTCGTGGTGCGAGACCATCATGCCGATCTCGTGCACGGCAGCCGCCCATCGCAGCTCGCGCGCCGCCTGATCGGCTGCCTTGGGCGCGATGCCGGCGTAGAGCGCCTGCGCCACATTGCTCACTCGCATCGCCTGCGCGGTGTCGGCTTCGAAGCGGCGCTGCAGCTCGGCCACGGAGTCGTCGCGCGAGTCGTGGCCGATGGGGCTGTTGTCTGCGTTCAAGCGTTCGTCCAGGTCGAAGATCACGCCTTGGCGCAGCGCGCCGCGGGTGGGCTTGAGCACCTCGATGCCGAAGTGTGTGGCCAGTGTGTAGAGGATGGCGAGCCCGCCGCCAAGGACGGCGCGGCGATCTTCCTTGATGCCTGCGAGGGTCAGCTTGTCCACGCGCCCGGCGCGCAGGCACTGGTCCATGCACCAGCGCAAGGCGTCTGGCGTGATGGCGCCGTCGGTGATGCCGTTGGCCGCCAGCAGCTGCGACACCGCTCCGGCGGTGCCCGATGAACCCAGCGCCTCGCGCCAGTGCCGGGCGGCGAAGGGTTCGAGTGCCTCTTCCAGCTCGGCGCCCGCGGCGACCTGCGCGTTGCGAAACGCCCGCTCGGTGAAGCGGCCATCAGAGAAGTAGCGCATCGACAAGCTCACGCTGCCGACGCGAAACGACTCCGCCCGCAAAGGCGTACGGCCCTGGCCCAGGATCATCTCGGTGGAGCGCCCGCCGATGTCGATCACCAGGCGCGGATCGTCGGACGGCTGCAGGCGCGCCACCCCGGCGTAGATGAGGCGCGCCTCTTCGCGGCCAGAGATCACTTCTATCGGGTGCCCGAGCGCCGTCTGGGCGCGAGCGAGAAACACGTTGCGGTTCTGCGCTTCGCGCAGGGTCTGCGTGGCCACGGCACGCACCTGGGAACGCTGGAAGCCGTCGAGACGGTGAGCGAAGCGGCGCAGGCAGGTGAGGCCGCGCTCGATCGCTTCTTCGGTCAGCAGGCCTTGTTCGTCGAGGCCACCGCCCAGGCGTACGGTTTCCTTGAGGTAGTCGATGCGTTTGTAGCGGCCGGGGCTGAGCTGGGCGATCTCCAATCGAAAGCTGTTGGAGCCCATGTCGATGGCCGCCAGCAGGCCTTGTTGTGGTGAGCGCGAGTCGGTCATGCCGCAATTGTGCGGGCATCACCGCGACACTTCGATGAGGGCGGAGACTTTTCCGGGCTTTGCGGGCCGCCCGATCAGGGCTCGGTGGGCAGGGGCAGCGTCGCTCGGGCCAAGGGCTGATCGATGTCGCAGCGTTCGGGCACTTCGCCGCGCGAGCGCAGAAATTTCCTCACCTCGGCGGGCGGCATCGGCCGGGCCACCAGGTAGCCCTGCACACCGCCGCAATGGTGCTCACGCAGCAGTTCGGCGGCGTCCTGGTCCTCCACGCCTTCTGCGAGCGTTTCCATCCGCAGCGCGCGAGCCATCTCGATGGTGGCGCGCACGATGGCGCGGGCGTCGGGGCGGGCCACGATCTCGCTCACGAAAGAGCGGTCGATCTTGAGTTGATCGAACGGGAAGCGGCGCAGGTAGGCCAGAGACGAGTACCCGGTGCCGAAGTCATCGAGCGCGATGCGCACGCCCAGCTCGCGCAGGCCGTGCAACTTGGCCAGCGTGCTGCCGTTGTCGTCCATCAGCACCGACTCGGTGATCTCGATCTCGAGCCGCTGCGCCGGCAGGCCGCTGACCGCCAGTGCATGCGCCACGTCGGCGCGCAGGTCGCGGGCCATGACCTGCAGGGGCGACAGGTTCACCGCCACGCGCACGTGGTCGGGCCACGCGCGGGCTTCCTTGCAGGCCCGGTGCAGCACCCATTTGCCGATCTCGTGGATCAGGCCGGCATCTTCGGCCACCGGGATGAACTCGTTGGGCGGCACCACGCCCAGTTCCGGGTGCGTCCAGCGCAGCAGGGCCTCGAAGGCGAAGACTTTTCCGTCTTCGAGGCGGATCTGCGGCTGAAAGACCAGGTGGAGCTGCTTGCCCGGGATCGCTTCGCGCAGCGCACGCTCCATGTCGAGCCGCTTCACCACGCGCGCGCCCATGCTCTGCGTGTAGAAGCTGAACTGCCCGCGCCCCGCGCCCTTGGCGGCGTAGAGGGCGAGGTCGGCATTCTTGAGCAAGGTGTCGGTATCCAGGCCATCGGTGGGCGCGAGGGCGATGCCCAGGCTCGCGCCGAGCGGCACCGTCACGCCGCCGATCTCGCACGGCTTGCTCAGGGCATACAGCACCCGGCCGGCGACGAGTGCCACCTCGTCGGGGCTGTTGGCGTCGCGCACGATCAGGCCGAACTCGTCGCCGCCCAGGCGCGCAACCACGTCGCCTTCGCGGCGAGCCGCCTGCAGGCGCTGGCCGACCACGCGCAGCAACTGGTCGCCCATGTCGTGGCCCAGAGCGTCGTTGACGGTCTTGAAGCCGTCGAGGTCGAGGCAGAGCACGGCGATCTGCTCGCCGGACCCGCGCAGCCTTTGCAAGGCGTCGTCGAGCTCTATACGGAAATGGTGGCGGTTGCTGAGGGCCGTGACCGCGTCGAAATGCGCGAGCTGCCAGACGTGGCGCTGCGCCTCGCGCGCCGCCGTCACGTTGGACACGACGCCGCGCCAGCCATCGCCACCTTCCACCGGCTTGGCGGTGAGCGACCACCACACCGTGCGCCGCGCGATGCTCACCGGCAGCTCGATGTGGCTAAAGGGCGTGCGGTCTTGCAGATGTTGCGCAATGCGCGTGAGCGCCGCTTCGCCTTCGGCCGCCGCGGGTTCGCCCAGCCTGCGCTGGCGGCGCATCAGCAGCTCCAGCATGCTGGTGCCTTCGAGCGCGCGGCCGGGTCGCCCCAGCAGGCGAGCCATGCGGCGCGACACCTTGCGCAGGCGGCCTTCGTTGTCGACCTCCCAGAGCACGTCCGCGGCATGCTGCTCGAAGTCGTGCAGCAGCAGGCCGATCACCTCGCGCTGCCGTTCGGCACGCAACTCGGCCACCACGCGGGCCTTGAACATCCGTGACCAGGCCTGCGTACCCGCCAACACGACGCCCACGTACACGACCAGCAGCATGGTCATCGGCGCCGCGCTCTCGACCCCGAGCTGCAGCACCGCCGCGCCCGCGCCCAGGCTCATCAGCGCGAGGAAAACGGTGGCAGCCTTGTGCAAGGGCGCCAGAGCCGCCGACCCCGCACACATGATGCCCACCGTGATGCTCGTGAGGATGAGGAACTGCGCCGGCGACGCGACCGAACTCATCAGCGGCAGGGGCAACCCCCATAGGGCGCCCATGATCAGTGCGTGCCGCCACGCGTGCGTGGTGGCGCGTGCCGAGGCATACCGTGGCACATGACCGCGCCGCATGCGTGACCAGGCGCGCAGGCCCATCGCCACACCGCAGCCTATGGCCAGCGCCCACAAGGCCAGCATGGCCGCCGGAACGCGGTCGCGGAAGGTCAGGCACAGCGTGCTCACACCCACCGCATTGGCTGCCACGATCATGGGGGTGAGCACCAGCACGGCCTGAACCTGCAAGGCGCGCAGCCGCCCGCGCAGGTCGTTGCTGGGCGGATCGAGCAGCTCGGACAGCTCGGTCTCGGTGGCGAGCGCGCTGGTGTTCTCCGTCAGGACGGCGGTGGACATGGGCACGGTGAATCAAAACGAGGGGCCCCGACGCGTGACACGATGGGGTGATCAGCAAGGATTGCCGCAGCCCAGCGGCCGCGCAAGGGGCCGCGCGGCCGCTCAGTGCACGCGCATGCGGTTTCGCGCGAATACTGCCCATTTCTCGCGGGCCAGCCCCGGAGATGGGGTGGGCGCGGGCCCGTGAATTGCGTCACGCCCAAGTGGTGGCGTGCAGACACGCGCTAAGCTTCGCGCCTTGCCCGGGTCGTGCGCAGTGCGTGGCTCACTCGAGGCGTTCTCGCTTGCGCCCCTCATGACACTTCTCTATATCGTCGCGGCCACGTTTGCCGGCGGCCTGCTTTCCGTCTTGATCGCCGCCACGCTCACGGTGAAGGTACTGGGCCGCGTGGTGCACCACTTGGTGAGCCTGTCGGCCGGCGTGCTGCTGGCGACCGCCCTGCTCAACGTGCTGCCCGAGGCCTTCGAGAGCACGGCCAGCCCGCATGCGCTGTTCGGCACGCTGCTGGCGGGGCTGATCTTTTTTTTCCTGCTGGAGAAGGCCGAGCTGTACCGCCACAGCCACCACCACCAAGGGGACGGCCACCACCATCACCACCACTTCGATCAGCAGCAGGCTGGGCGCGGCGGCTGGAGCGTGCTGATGGGCGACAGCATCCACAACTTCTGCGACGGCATCATCATCGCGGCGGCTTTTCTCACCGACTCGCACCTCGGGCTCGTCACGGCGCTGGCCATCATCGCGCACGAGATTCCGCAGGAGGTGGGCGACTACATCGTGCTCGTCAACGCCGGCCTGTCTCGGGGCAAGGCGCTGCTCTACAACGCGATCTCAGGCTTTGCGGCCGTGGTGGGGGGCGTGCTGGGCTTTTTCATCGTCGGGCCCTGGGTCGACCTCTTCCCCTACCTGCTGGTCGTGGCGTCGAGCAGTTTCATCTACGTGGCCGTGGCCGACCTGATCCCGCAACTGCAGCACCGCTTGTCGATCCGGGACACCGCGATTCAACTCGCCTGGCTCGGTGCCGGCATGCTGGTGATCGTGCTGGTGCTGCAGATGGTGCACGGCCACAGTCACTGAACGCTCTTGGCGGCCGGTGCGCGGCCGAGCTTGGTGTGTACCCGCATGACATCCACCGCGAACTGAAGCGCTGGCGTCATGCGCTGCGTGTTCCATGCCGCGGCGGTTGCCACGGTGCTGATCCGCTCCACCAGGGGGCGAAAGGTAACGTTCTGCGGCGCCAGCGCGAGCAGGTCTGACGGCACCAGCGCGACGCCCTGGTTGCAGGCCACGAAAGCCACCTGCGTGGTCACGCTTCGCACCTCGCGCAGGATGCGCGGCGAGAAACCTTGCGCTTGGCAGGCCGCGATGATGCTGTCGAAGTAGGCGGGGCTCAGCCGCCGCTCGAACATCACGAACAACTCGTCGGACAGCGAGGCGAGCTTGATGCGGCTCTTGGCGGCCATCGGGTGCGAGCCGGGCAGCGCGACCGAGAGGCGGTCGCGCGCCATCGGCAGGGTGGCGATGGTGTCGCTGTTGTCGGGCTGCAGGCGTGCGAAAGCGAGGTCGATGTCGCCGGCTTGCAGTGCGGGCAGGGCCTCGGCGCTGTCGATTTCGCGCACCGAAATGCTCAGGTCGGGCCGCTGTGCGCGCAGCTCCTCCAGCAGAGGCGGCACCACCTCGAGCAGCGCCGATGAGATGGCGCCGATCGTGAGCGTGCCGGATTGCCCGGCCACCGCCTCGCGCACGGCGATCTCGAGGTGCTCCAGTTGATCGACGAACTTGCGCACCGCCGGCAGGATGGCCCGGCCCACATGCGTGAGCTGCGCCCCACGGCGCGATCGCTCGAAGAGCTTGACCTTGAGGGCCTGCTCCAGCACCTGGATCTGCTCGGTGAGTGGCGGCTGCGACATGCCCAGTCGCCGTGCGGCGCGGCCGAAGTTCTGCTCTTCGGCCACGGCCAGGAACAGCCAGAGGTGCCGCACAAGTCGAAAGTTGATCATAGGTTTGGCGTATGGAAGTGTTCCGTAGAGAAGAATTTACAGAATGAACGACGGCAGCGACAGTGGGCACACCATGAGTTCACACACTTCCATTGCCGCCCCGGCACGCCAGGCACCCACCGGCCGCGGCCTGGGCATCGCGCTGGCGCTCGCCGGATCGATCGGCTTTTCAGGCAAGGCCATCCTCGCCAAGCTGATGTACCAGTACGGTGTCGACGCCGTCACCGTGGTGGCGTGGCGGATGCTGATCGCGCTGCCGATGTTCCTGCTGCTCGCCGCGTGGGCCGGGCGCGGCAAGCCCCCACTCGCGCGCCGGGACGTGGCGGCTGTGCTGGGGCTCGGGTTCTCGGGCTACTACGCGTCGAGCATGTTCGATTTCTATGGGCTGATGTACATCAGCGCGAGCCTCGAGCGGCTCATCCTGTACCTCGGCCCGACCATCGTGATGCTGCTGTCGGTGCTGTGGGTCAAGCGGCCGGTGACGCGCCGCCAGTGGGCTGCGGCAGGCGTGAGCTACCTGGGCACGGCGGTGGTCTTCGGTCGGGAGTTGCACGTCGAGGGCTCGCACGCCGCGTTGGGTGCGGCCCTGGTGTTCGCGAGTGCGGTGAGCTACTCGGTCTACCTGATCGCGAGCGGGGAGGTCGTGAAGCGCGTGGGCGCCATGCGGCTCACCGGCCTCGCATCGAGCGCGGCTTGCGTCTTCTGCCTGCTCCACTTCGTGGCGGTGAAGCCGCTCGGCGCGCTGATCGTGCCCGAACCGGTGTTCTGGTTGTCGGCGCTGAACGCAGTGGCCTGCACCGTGGCGCCGATCCTGATGGTGATGATGGCGATCGAGCGCATCGGATCGGCGCTGGCTGCCCAGGTGGGCATGGTGGGGCCCGTCTCGACCATCGCCATGGGCGTGTGGCTCCTTGGCGAGCCCCTGACGCCCGTGCTGATGGTGGGGACGGTGCTGGTGCTGGCCGGGGTCACCCTGGCGTCGTCAAAACGCGCCTGAGTGTGGCTGGTCGGTCAACGCACCACCAGCACGGGCACGGTCGTGTGGGTCAGCACCTTCTGGGTCTCGCTGCCCAGCAGCAGGGCCGTGACGCCGCGGCGCCCGTGCGAGGCCATGACGATCAAGTCGCACGAGTTGCGTGAGGCGTGGTCGATGACGGCCTCCCAAGGGTGCAGCGCCTCGACGGTGTGAGCCTCGCAGGCCAGTCCGGCCGCCTCGGCGGCGTCGCGCACGTCCTTCACTCGGGCGGCGGCGATGCGCTCTTGGGCGTCGAAGAACTCCTGCGGCGGTGTCGGCTGCATCTCGGAGATCGCGCTGTACGGGAAGGGCTCCTTGACGCTCACCGTGAAGAGCGTGGCGTTGAGCGTCTTGGCGAGCCCGATGGCGGTGTCGATCGCCTTCTTGGTGATGTCGGAGCCGTCGGTGGGGACGAGGATGCGCTTGTACATGACCATCTCCTGTTGAAAGAGCGGGCGGCGCGGGCGTGCGCGGGGCCCATTCGGTGCCAAGTTACCCCGAGGCCGGGGACGGGTCAACCGGGCGGGCAGTGTGTCGCGCTGTAGGTGCTGCCCTACGGCGCAGTGCTCGCTCCCGGGCCGCGCACCATGGGGCGCGCAGGATCGCTGCTCCATTCGCTCCACGAGCCGGGATAGAGCAGGGTGCTGCCCAGGCCCGCGACTTCCATCGCAAGGATGTTGTGGCAGGCCGTCACGCCCGAGCCGCACTGGTGCACGACAGGGCGCGGCCCGAGCAGGGGCGTGAACTCGGCACGCAACTGCTCTGCAGGCTTGAAGCGGCCATCGGCCTGCAGGTTATCCATGAAGAAACGATTGGCTGCGCCGGGGATGTGGCCTGCGACCTTGTCCAGCGGTTCAACGTCGCCACGGAAGCGGGCGGGTGCTCTGGCGTCGATCACCTGGACCTCGGCGAGGCGCGCCTGCAACTCGCCAGCATCGACCATGGCCACGAGGGGTTCGCGGTCGGGGTAGGGCGCAGCCTGGCGTGGGACGACCAGTTCTCGCGTCAAGGCCCCACCAGCCTGCTCCCAGGCGGCGAGCCCGCCATCGAGCACCGCGACATGGCTGTGGCCGAGCCAGCGCAACAGCCACCATGCACGCGCGGCATACATGCCGCCCTGCCGGTCGTAGGCGACGACCGGCGTGCCCGGAGCAATGCCAAGCCGACCCGCCCATTGCGCGTACTCGGCTCGGCTGCGCTGTGGGTGGCGCCCGTTGAGGCCGGTCTTCGGCGCCGAGAGATCCCGATCGAGATGCACGTAGTGCGCGCCGGGCAAATGGCCTTCGGCATAGCTGCGTTCGCCCGCGGCCGGGTCGCCGAGATCGAAGCTGCAGTCGAGCAGGATGGGCTGGAGGCTGCCGGAAAGAAGTTCGTTCGCGCTGATGAGAGGGTGCATGGCGTCAGCTTTCAGTCGGGGAACTGGTGTCAGCGAAAGCCGCCTTGCTGCGCAGCAGGGTGGCGGCCAGGCCCGCGAAGACGATCAGCAGCATGCCGGCGAGCGCCATCCAGGTGATCTTGTCATTGAACAAGAGCACGCCATACACGAACGAAAAGGCGATGCCCAGGTACTGCAGGCTGGCATTGACCAGCATTTTGCCGGTGCTGTAGGCGCGCGTCATCATCGTCTGCGCAGTGGTGGCGAGCACGCCCACGGCGAGCAGCAGGGCTGCACCGCGCCAGGTGTGGGCATGCATGCCGGTCCACAGCGTGCTGATCAGACCGATCAGCATGCCGCCGAGCGAGAAGTAGAAGACGATGCGGTAGACCGGCTCACCCACGCGGCCGAGCGCCGTGACTTGCAGGTAGGCCGTGGCCGAGATCATCCCGGAGATGAGCCCGATCATCCCGTGCCAGAGCTGGTTTTCCTCGATCGTGGGCCTGAGGATCAGCGCCACACCCGCGAAGCCGAGCAGCACGGTGGCGATCAACCGGCCATCGACCCGAGAAGTGCCGAGCATCACTGCTCCACCGATCAGAAAGAGCGCCATCCAGACCGACGACATGTAGTTCAGCGTCATGGCGGTGGCCAGCGGCAGGTTGCCGATGGCGTAGAACCACAGGCTCAGCGCCATCACCCCACTGATGCTGCGCCAGAAATGCATGGCGGGCACCTTGGTGCGCAAGGTGCCGCCTTGGCGCCAGGCCACGAAGGCCAGCGTGAGTGCACCCACGGCACCGCGGTAGAACACGATCTCGCCGGTGCTGTACAGCTCGGACGCCAGCTTGACGCACACGCTCATGGTGGCGAACAGGAAGGACGCAAGGATCATCAGGACCGGAGCGCTCA
Source organism: Piscinibacter sp. PDB1-1 (assembly GCF_056675995.1). NCBI lineage: Bacteria > Pseudomonadati > Pseudomonadota > Betaproteobacteria > Burkholderiales > Sphaerotilaceae > Piscinibacter > Piscinibacter sp. PDB1-1. The sequence goes on along the minus strand of NZ_JBWVZJ010000003.1, from coordinate 564,455 downwards.
TAGCTTGGCTCCGGCCAGGGGTGCGATGCGCAGGGAGACAGGCGGGACCGCCGCGCAAGTGGCGGCCATCAACCCCCGCGGAAGTTCAAGGCGCGCCGGTACCAGGCGTGGAAATGCTCCATGCCGTCTTCCATCGGCGACTGATACGGGCCAGCCTCGTCGTCGCCTCGCTCGTACAAGGCCTTGCGGCCGGCATCCATGCGCAACGCGATCTCGTCGTCCTCGATGCAGGTCTCCATGTAGGCGGCCTGCTGGGCCTCGACGAACTCGCGCTCGAACGCGGTGATCTCCTCGGGGTAGAAGAACTCCACCACGTTGAGCGTCTTCTGCGGGCCCTTGGGGTAGAGCGTGGACACGATGAGCACGTGCGGATACCACTCGACCATGATGTTCGGGTAGTAGGTCAGCCAGATGGCGCCTTGCTTGGGAGGCTGCCCGTCACGGAACTTCAGCACCGCTTCGTGCCACTTCAGGTAGACGTCGGAGCCGGCCTTGGCGAAGCCCTTGTTCACGCCCACCGTCTGCACGGAGTAATCGCGGCCGAACTCCCACGCCAGGTCGTCGCAGGTGACGAACTGGCTCAGGCCCGGGTGGAAGGGGCCGACGTGGTAGTCCTCGAGGTAGACCTCGATGAAGGTCTTCCAGTTGTAGTCGCACTCGTGCATGTGGACCTTGTCCAGCACGTAGCCGCTGAAGTCGAGGTCGGCGCGTGGGCCGAGTCGGGCCAGTTCGGCAGCGATGTCGCGACCGTTGTCCTCGAAGACGAGCCCGTTCCAGGTGCATGTCTTGTACCGGTTGAGGTGCAGGCAGGGGTCCTGCTGGAAGTGCGGCGCACCGATCAACTGGCCCTTGAGGTCGTAGGTCCAGCGGTGCAGCGGGCAGACGATGTTCTGGCCGGTGTTGCCGCGCCCTTGCAGCATCACGGCCTGGCGGTGCCGGCAGACGTTGGAGATCAGCTCGATCCCCTGGGCGGTGCGCACCAAGGCCCGGCCTTCGCCCTCCTGGGGCAAGGCGTAGTGATCGCCAATCTCTGGAATCGCCAGCTCGTGCCCGAGATAGCGGGGGCCATGCTGGTAGATCAGCTCCATCTCGCGGCGGTGAAGATCGCCGTCGAAGTAAGCAGATACGGGGAGTTGGGTGCGAGATTGCTCTAAAGCGGGGCCAAGAGCGGGGAGAGCGAGGCTCAGGTCAGGCATGATCCCGAGGTTTCCTATAACCGATGTGAACGTGCCACCCGGGTACTGCTGGCGGGTGGGATGTTGTCGCTGCGCACGGCGCGGACGGGTTTTGATCCCTGTCATTCAGCGAGGGCGGGATTGTACCCAGCGGGTGCGTGGCCGTCCCGAATTTGAGGTCTCTCCCTGAAGGGCTGGAATTGGTGCGCCCCGACAACGCTCCTGTCCGGGCCGCCTGACTACAATCTCGCTTTTGCCCCCTCCTGATGGCCAAAGCACCTCCCGCATCCACTTCCAGCCCTCTGCCCGCCAACTATGAGCAGGCCCTGGCCGAACTGGAAGCCCTGGTGGCGGCCATGGAAGGCGGACAACTGCCCCTGGAGGGCCTGTTGCAGAGCTATCGCCGTGGCGCCGACCTCTTGAACTTCTGCCGCGAACGGCTGGAAGCGGTCGAGTCGCAGGTCAAGGTACTTGAAGACGGCCAATTGAAGCCTTGGAAGAACGAATGAGTCCCGTCGTCGATTTCGACTCGTGGTCACGTGCCCAGCTCGACATGGTCGAGTCGGCGCTGTCGGCCTGGGTGCCTGGCGACGCGCCCGCCGGCCTGGGGCTCGCCATGCGCTATGGCGTGCTCGACGGCGGCAAGCGGCTGCGCCCGCTGCTGGTTCTGGCGGCGTCTCACGCCGTGGGTGGCGCGGCCGAGCCCGCTTTGCGTGCCGCCTGCGCGGTTGAGCTGATCCACGCGTATTCGCTGGTCCACGACGACATGCCCTGCATGGACAACGACGTGCTGCGCCGCGGCAAGCCCACGGTGCACGTGCAGTTCGGCGAAGCGCAGGCCATGCTGGCCGGCGACGCCATGCAGGCATTGGCGTTCGAGATTCTCACCCCTGAAGATGGCGTGGCGCCCGCCTTGCAAGCGCGGCTGTGCGCGCTGCTGGCGCGTTCAGCAGGCCATGCCGGCATGGCCGGTGGCCAGGCCATCGATCTGGCCAGCATCGGACTGCAGCTCGACGAGGCCGGCTTGCGCAACATGCATCGCCGCAAGACAGGCGCGCTGCTGCAGGCCAGCGTCCTGATGGGGGCCGCCTGTGGCGAGTGTCAGCCGGGCTGCTGGCAGGCGCTGTCCGACTATGGCGATGCCATCGGCCTGGCGTTTCAGGTTGTCGACGACATCCTCGACGTCACCCAGGCCTCCGAGACCCTGGGCAAGACGGCCGGCAAAGACTTGGACAACAACAAACCCACCTACGTGTCGGTGCTGGGCCTGGACGCGGCCCGGCAGCACGCGCGCCAGTTGCGCGAGAAGGCCCATGCGGCCTTGAAGCGCAGTGCGATTGCAGACGTGACCTGGCTGGCCGAATTGGCAGACCGCGTGGTGGAGAGGGATTCCTGAAGATGAAACACGACTTGCTCAAGACCATCGACGGCCCGGCCGACGTGCGCAAGCTCTCGCGCACCGAGCTCAAGCAGCTGGCGGTCGAGCTGCGCGACTACGTGCTGCAAAGCGTGTCGCAGACAGGCGGGCATCTGTCGTCGAACCTCGGCACGGTCGAACTGACGATTGCGCTGCACCATGTGTTCAACACGCCGCACGATCGCATCGTGTGGGACGTGGGCCACCAGACGTATCCGCACAAGATCCTCACGGGCCGTCGCGACCGCATGGCCACCCTGCGACAGCTCGGCGGCCTGTCGGGCTTCCCGCGCCGCCCCGAGAGCGAGTACGACACCTTCGGCACGGCACACTCGTCGACCTCGATCTCCGCCGCTCTCGGCATGGCGATCGCCGCGCAGATCAATGGCGAAGAGCGCCGCTCGGTGGCCGTGATCGGCGACGGCGCCATGACGGCTGGCATGGCGTTCGAGGCGCTGAACAACGGTGGCGTGGCCGGCGCCAACATGCTGGTGGTGCTCAACGACAACGACATGTCGATCTCGCCGCCGGTAGGCGCGCTCAACCGCTACCTCGCGCGCCTGATGAGCGGCAAGTTCTACGCCGCTGCGCGCGATACCGCCAAGACCGTGCTGAAGAACGCACCGCCGCTGTTCGAGCTGGCCCGGCGCTTCGAAGAGCACGCCAAGGGCATGGTCGTGCCCGGCACCATATTCGAAGAATTCGGCTTCACGTACTTCGGCCCGATCGACGGCCACGACCTCGATTCGCTCATTCCCACGCTCGAGAACCTGCGCGACATGAAGGGCCCGCTCTTCCTGCACGTCGTCACCAAGAAGGGCATGGGCTACAAGCTCGCCGAGGCCGACCCCGTGGCCTACCACGGCCCGAGCAAGTTCAACCCGGCCGAAGGCCTCAAGAAGCCTGCCACGCCGCCCAAGCCCACCTTCACGCAGGTGTTCGGCCAATGGCTGTGCGACATGGCCGAGGCCGACAAGCGCCTGGTCGGCATCACACCCGCGATGCGCGAGGGATCGGGCATGGTCGAGTTCGAGCAGCGCTTTCCCAAGCGCTATTTCGATGTCGGCATCGCCGAGCAGCACGCAGTCACATTTGCCGCCGGCCTGGCCTGCGAAGGCATGAAGCCAGTGGTGGCGATCTACTCCACCTTCTTGCAGCGCGCGTACGACCAGCTCGTGCACGACGTGGCGATTCAGAACCTGCCAGTGGTGTTCGCGCTCGACCGCGCCGGCCTGGTCGGCGCCGATGGTGCCACCCACGCCGGTGCCTACGACATCGCCTTCCTGCGCTGCATTCCCAACATGAGCGTGCTGGCACCGGCCGACGAGAAAGAGTGCCGCCAGTTGCTGACGACCGCCTTCCACCAGGATCACCCGGTCGCCGTGCGCTACCCGCGCGGCTCGGGCACCGGCGTGGCCGTGGACCCGGCGCTGACCGACCTGCCCTGGGGCAAGGGTGAAGTGCGCCGCCAAGGCGAGCGCATCGCGATCCTCGCCTTTGGCACCTTGCTGTACCCTGCGCTCGCCGCCGGGGAGAGCCTGAACGCCACCGTGGCCAACATGCGCTTTGTGAAGCCGGTGGATGTAGCGCTGGTGACGGAACTGGCGCGCAGCCATGATGCAATCGTGACCATCGAGGAAGGCTGCCTCATGGGCGGCGCCGGCAGCGCAGTGCAGGAAGCGCTGGCTGCGGCCCGCATCGAGGTGCCGGTTCTCAGTCTGGGCTTGCCCGATGAATTCATTGAGCATGGTGACCCCGCCAAGCTTCTCAGCTTGTGTGGCCTGGACGCCGCGGGCATCGAGAAGTCGATCCTCCAACGCTTTGGCGCACGCCCGGCCCTGCTGAGGCCGGCGGCGCATGGTTAGCGAGGTCGTGACCCGATGACCTTGGGCCCACCAGGGCGTGCGTTAGCTGTCATCCTTGCTTGTTATGAATCAAATGAGTGACGTCAAGAGCGCGTTGAAAGACACGCTGCACATCCCCGACACGCAAAGCGAGCGCGACGAGCGCCACCTTGCCATTCAGCGCGTGGGCGTGAAGTCCGTGCGCTATCCCTTGACGCTGCGCATGGGCGATGCCACCCAGCCGACCATCGGCGTGTGGGACATGGCCGTGGCGTTGCCTGCCGAGCAAAAGGGCACGCACATGTCGCGCTTCGTGGCGTGGCTGGGCACGCTCGGCGAGCCACTCGATGCCGCCTCGTTGCGCACGCACTTCACGGCCATGCTCGAGAAGCTCCACGCGAGCGAAGGGCATGTCGACGTCAGCTTCCCGTTTTTCATTCGCAAGCGCGCGCCGGTGTCGGGCCTGGAGAGCCTGCTCGACTACCAGGGCAGCTGGATCGCCGAGGCCGTCAATGGCGTGACCACCGTGTGGTCGCAGGTGCTGGTGCCGGTGAAGTCGCTGTGCCCGTGCTCGAAGGAGATCTCCGACTACGGCGCGCACAACCAGCGCTCGCACGTCACCATCCGCGCCGAGTTGCTGCAACCCGTCGCGTGGACCGAGCTCGTGCGCTTCGCCGAAGAGTCGGCCTCCAGCGAAATCTGGCCGATGCTCAAGCGGGCCGACGAGAAGTGGGTCACCGAGCATGCCTACGAGAACCCGAAGTTCGTCGAAGACCTCGTGCGTGACGTGGCCCTGCGGCTCAACGCCGACAAGCGCATCGGCCGTTACAGCGTGGATGTGGAGAACTTCGAGTCCATCCACAACCACAGCGCCTACGCGCGGATAGAACGTTAGCCCCCCAGTCGCTGCGCTCCTGCCCCCGAGGGGCGCCAACCAGCGGCCCGGCAAAGCCGGATCCGCGGGCGTTGCTGGATGAGCAACTTGGTTTGCTTGTTGCGACCGGATTGGTCAGGAACCCGAGCCGGTGTTCTTGTACTCGCGCAGTCGGTTTCCGGATGCGCTGAACATCCGGCCTGAGGTCGACGAGCCCCAGGGCGCCTGCAGCTTGATGTGGCTGTCGAGCGTGCTCTCCCGAATCACCGCCTGCCCGTTGGGCGACACGCCGGCCCGGTAGGTGCCGGTGCTCACGCCTTCGTCCCAGCTGCGGCCCAGCGAGATGGCGTTGCTGCGTGTGCCGCTGTCCTTGGTGAAATGACTGCCCGAGAACAGGAAGCCATAGGTGTTGCCCGCGGCCGTGGCCGGTGCGATGTGGTTGCCGTTGTTGCCCCATCGCGTCGACAGGTACTTGATCGTGCAGCTCTCGAACACGGCGGTGCCGCGGCCGAAGATGAAGTCGACGTCTCCCTGCACGTAGCTGCTCTTGAAGTAGGCGCGCGCCACGATGTTGGAGCCGCCTGTCGACAGGAACAGCGTGTCCTGGTTGCCCAGCACGCGCACGTTCTCGAACACCAGCTTGTCGCCGGTGGTCATCAGCGCAACCGCCTGCAGGTTGCCGCTCGTGTTCTCGCTGAAGTCGTTGGAGAAGGTGATGTTCTTCGCCGCGAAGTTGTTCGCCGCCACCGTGAACGTGGCGCTGCCGGTGGTGCCGTAGGTGGTCGCGCCGATCTGCGGGTTGCATGGGTTGGCTGCGGTGCTCGACCACTTCGCCTTGTCGGCGTAGTTGTTGTAGACCAGCACAGTCTGCGCGGCGTCGCTGCTGGTGCTGTACAGCGTGATCGGGGGCTTGCCCTTGGGCACGCAGGTCACGCCACGGTACGTGCCGGGTTTGATTGCGATATAGACGCGGTTGCTGCCGCTGGCGGCATTGATTGCGTCCTGAACCGTGCTGTGCGTGCCGCTTCCGTCGGCCGCTACGGTGTACTTGGCGGTGAAGCCGGCGACATCACCGGCACTGGTGGGGTTCCAGTTGTCGCTGACCAAGGAACCGATGGTGCCGGCGCGCTGCAGGTAAGCCGCCTTCGTGTAACTCGCGGCCTGGCTGTCCGACAGGTTGGGGCGCTGCGCAGAAACGGTGGCGGCTTGGGTCGCGATGCTGGCGAGCAGCGCGCAGCCGACCCACAGGGGTCGAAATGAAGTCATGCTTGTCTCCTGGATGGTGGCGCCTTGGTGGCGCCTGTTATGGGCAAGGAGATTATTGGACGTTCGTGCACTTTCAACCAGCCCCTGCCCGAACACCGGGGCCAGATGGCCCCTCAGGTAGCATCCGCCCCACATGAATTGGCCCTACGAACTTCAAATTGGCTGGCGCTACACCCGGGCGGGGCGTGCCGGGCGGCGCAACGGCTTCATCTCGTTCATCTCGGGTGTGTCGATGCTGGGCATTGCGCTCGGCGTGGCGGCTCTGATCATCGTGCTGTCGGTGATGAACGGCTTCCAGAAAGAAGTGCGCGACCGCATGCTGTCGATCGTGGCGCACATCGAGTTGTCGGACATCGGTGGTGGCGCGCTGGACGACTGGCAGGCTACGGCCGCCGCCGCCCGCAAGAACCCGCAGGTGATCGGTGCGGCGCCCTTCGTGGCCGCGCAGGCCCTGGTGGCGCGTGGCGACGAGATGCGGGGCGCTGTGGTGCGCGGCATTTCGCCGAACGACGAAGCCACCGTCACCGACCTCGCCGCCAAGCTGAAGGACAGCACGCTCGCCTTGCTGGTGCCCGGCCAGTGGGGCGTGGTGCTGGGCAGCGAACTCGCCCGCTCTCTCGGCGTGCGTGCCGGCGACAACGTGACCATCCTCGCCCCGGGCGGCCAGGTCACACCGGCCGGCGTGGTGCCGCGGCTCAAACAGATGACCGTGGTGGGCACCTTCGATTCGGGCCACTACGAATACGACAGCACGCTCGCGCTGATCCACCTGGATGATGCGGCTCGGCTCTTCCGTGTCGAAGGGCCGACTGGCGTGCAACTGCGGCTGAATGACCTGCACCAGGCGCCACAGGTGGCGTCCGAACTGTCGGCGCAGCTCGGGCCTCGCATCCTGGCGCGCGACTGGACCCGCACGAACCGCAACTGGTTCGCCGCAGTGCAGATCGAGAAGCGCCTGATGTTCATCATCCTCACGCTCATCGTTGCCGTGGCGGCGTTCAACCTGGTGTCGACGCTGGTGATGACCGTCACCGACAAGCGCGCCGACATCGCCATCCTGCGCACGCTGGGTGCCAGCCCGCGCTCTGTCATGGGGATCTTCATGGTGCAGGGGGCCACGTCCGGCGTCATCGGCACCTTGGGCGGCGTGCTGATGGGGCTGCTGGTGGCGTGCAACATCGATGTGATCGTGCCCTTCATCGAGCGCGTGCTGCACACGAGCTTCCTGCCGGGCAGCATCTACCTCATCAGCCGCATGCCGAGCGAGCCGCAGGCGGGTGACATTGTTCCCATCACCTTGATCTCTCTGTTGCTGGCCTTCGTGGCCACCATCTACCCGAGCTGGCGCGCCAGCCGCGTGCAACCCGCCGAGGCGCTGCGCTATGAATGACGGGGCGAACAAGCCGGTGATCGTGGCGCAGGGCCTGCACAAGCGCTTCACCGAAGGCGGCCTCGACGTGCCCGTGCTGCAGGGCGTGGACCTGCGCGTGGAGCGTGGCGAAACGATCGCCATCGTGGGGGCTTCGGGGTCGGGCAAGAGCACGCTGCTGCATCTGCTCGGTGGGCTCGACGCGCCCACGCAGGGCAAGGTCGAGCTGCAGGGGCGGGATTTCGCCACGATGAGTGCGTCTGCGCAAGGCGAATGGCGCAACCAGCAGCTCGGCTTCGTCTACCAGTTCCACCATCTGCTGCCGGAGTTCTCGGCGTTGGACAACGTGGCCATGCCGCTGCGAATCCGCCGCTTGCCGAAGGCCCTGGCGCGTGAGAAGGCGCAGGCGGTGCTGGCACAGGTGGGCCTCGCGGCCCGCGTGCATCACCGGCCTTCGGAGTTGTCGGGTGGCGAGCGCCAGCGTGTGGCAATTGCGCGTTCGCTGGCGGGCGGGCCGTCTTGCGTGCTGGCCGACGAGCCCACCGGCAACCTCGATCGCCGCACCGCAGACACCGTGTTCCAGATGATGCTCGGCCTCGCGCGCGAGCAGGGCATGGCCTATGTGATGGTCACGCACGACGAGGCCCTGGCCGCGCGCTGCGACCGCGTGCTGCACCTCACCCTGGGCCGGCTGGCCGCCTGAGGGCGAGTGCGGCACAAGGGGCGGCCGCGAGGCCAGCCCCTTCTTTCACATCACTTCTTCGCGACGAACGCGTCGCGCGCCAGCCGGCCCAGGAAGGGCTGGTCGGTGAAGAAGCCGTCCATGCCGAGTGCCAGGAAGGCGTCGATCTGGCCGGCCAGATTGCCCAGGTCGGCGGGCGTGCCGGCACTGTCGAACTCGTTGGGCAAGAAACTGTTCTCGGCACGGAAGGTCCAGCCGTGGACGATCAGGCCGGCCGTGTGGGCGTCCTGCACCAGCGTGGTCGGCTGGCCCAGGCGGCCGCCGGCGAGCGGGATCATGAGGTTGGTATTGGCGCCGATGCCGTTGGCGTAGGTGGCGATCTCACGCAGGCCATCGGGCTTGGCCAGGTCGGCATAGGTGCGCGGGTCACCGCTCAGAACGAAGTCATACGGCTTGCCCGAACCGTTGAGCAGTTGCACCAGCGGCAGGCGCGTCATGCGGCTCATGGCACGCAGGTTGGCCGTTTCGAACGACTGGATGAACACCGGCGCGTTCGGCAGCACGTAACCATGCCGATGCAAGGTGCGCACCAGCGTCGCTTCCATCGGCAGGCGGATGCTGGCGAAGTAGCTGGGGTGCTTGGTCTCGGGGTAGATGCCGATCGGGCGCAGCGCGAGTGCAGCCTTGACGCCACCGCTCTTGAGGGCGCGCTCGCGGCGGCGTTCGTTGGCCTGCTTGACGAGGTCGAGCACTTCGTCGAGCGTGGGGACCTCGAACATGTTGTCGAAGCGCGTGTTGGCCACGCGCAGTTGCGGCAGGCGTTCGCGGGCACGCAGCGTCTTCAGCTCGGCCAGGGTGAAGTCTTCGGTGAACCAGCCGGTGATGCTGCTGCCGTCAATCACCTTGGTGGTCTTGCGGCCTGCGAACTCGGGACGCTCCGCGACATCGGTGGTGGCTTCGCGCACGCTGCCGTCGGCATTGAGAACGGCGATGGCGTTCTCGTGGCGGGCGACGAGCACGCCGTCCTTGGTGGGCACGAGGTCGGGCTCGACGTAGTCGGCCCCCTGCTCGATGGCGAGCCAGTAGGCGGCCAGCGTGTGCTCCGGCAGGTAGCCCGAAGCGCCACGGTGCGCGATCACGAGCGGCGGCGTGTCGGGCTGCGGGCGGTGGCGAACGTCGTGCGCCTGCGCACAGGCCATCGAGGTGGCGGCAACAAGCGCGAGGCAGGTCGCGCGCAGCAGAGAGAAAGCAGGGGCGAAAGCGGGCATGGAAGGCGGGTGTTGAGTGGCAGACGCCGCCATTTCACGTGGGGCGTGTGACCTGAACGTGACCCCTCGATGACGTGTCGGTTGCCAGTGCCTGCGGCCGCTCGAAGATCAGGCCACCCGCCCGAACCACCACACCGACAAGCCGGCGGCCAGCAGCACCAGCACGGCGGCTGCCGCGGCGAAGATCGAGGTGATCTCGGTCTCCTTCTTCTCGACCACGAGGCGCGAGCTGAGCGACTGGTACACCTTCTTGAGGTCAGCGGCCGTGCCGGCATAGAAGTACTCGGCGCGGGTCATGTTGGCCACGCTCTTCAAGGTGTCTTCATCGAGCCGCACGCGCATCGACCAGCCTTCGAAGCCGATGGTCTCGCCCTCTTTGGTGCCGATGCCCACCGAGTAGACCTTCACCCCGCGGTCGGCCGCCATCTTGGCCGCCTCCATCGGGTCAGGTCCGGTGGTACGCTGCCCGTCGGTGAGCAGCACGATCGCGGCCGAGTTGAAGGAGCCCGGTGCGACCGGTGTGAACTCTTTCGGCGGCAAGTCGCCAGGCCCGGGCGGCATCGCGCGCTGGCCTGTGATCTGCGAGAGGTCGATGCCGGCGTCGGGGAAGATCGTTGCCAGCGACAGCACGATGCCGCTGCCAATGGCCGTGCCGCGCTGGAGCTGAAAGCGGTCGATCGCGGCGACCGTGTCTTCGCGGTTCTGGGTGGGCGGCTGTACCACGGCGGCCGTGCCGGCGAATGAGACCACGCCGACGCGCACGCTGCGTGGCAGGTCATTCAGGAACGCCTTGGCCGCTTCTTGCGCCGCCACCATGCGGTTGGGTTGCACGTCGGTCGCCCGCATGCTGCCCGAGACATCCATTGCGAGGATGATCGTTTCCTGCTGCAGCGGCAGGGTGATGACCGCCCGCGGCCGCGCGGTGGCGAGCATCAGCGTGGCCAGGGCCAGCAACATGAGCGCCGGCGGCACATGCCGGCGCCAGCCGGGGCCTTTGCCCATGGCTTGCTTGACGATGGCCAGGCTGGCAAATCGCAGCGAGGCCTTCTTGCGGCGATACAAGAGCCACCAGTACAGCAGCACCAGCAGAGGCAGTGCCAGCAACAGCCAGAGCAACTCAGGCCATGCGAAGCTCATTCGCGTGCTCCTTGGGCATGGGTTTCATGTGGGCGGGCAGGCCACCGCCTGCCGCGAGTTGGCCGCGCTGGCGGCGTAGCTCGACAAAGCGCAGCAAGGTGTTCAGCAGGTCTTCGTCGGTGGCGAGTTCCAGGGTGTCGACACCGGCGCGGGCGAGCGCGCCGCGCAGCTGCGTCTCGTGCTCCTCGGCCGCGTCGGCAAAGCGTGCGCGAAAGCCGGAGTCGTGGGTGTCGACGAGCACCTGTTCGCCGGTCTCGGCGTCGTGCATGTTGACCATGCCCAGGTCGGGCAACGACATCTCGATCGGGTCGTACAGGCGAACGGCCAACACCTCGTGGCGCTGCGCCAGGCGGGCGAGGCTGTCGCTCCAGCCCGGTGCGCTGATGAAGTCCGACACGACGAAGACCGTGGAGCGGCGCGGGATCAGCGGGGCGGCACGCTGGAGCAGGTCGTTCAGCTGCGTCTGGTTCTTGGCGGGCGGGCTGTGGTGCTTTTGCATGCGCTGCAGCAAATGCAACACATGGGTGCGGCCCAGGCGCGCCGGCAGCACTTCATCGAGCTGGTTGCCGTAGAGCATGGCGCCCACCCGGTTGCCATGGCGCGTGAGCAGCCGCGACAGCACGGCGACGAACTCGGACGAGACCGCCCGCTTGCTGCGCGCGGTGCCGAAATCAACGCTGCCCGAGAGATCGAGCAAGAACCACGCGGTCAGCTCGCGGTCTTCGGTGAACTGGCGCACGTAGGGTTGCTGGAGGCGCGCGGTGACGTTCCAGTCGATGTGGCGCACGTCGTCGTGGTGCTGGTACTCGCGCAGATCGGCCAGGTCGAGCCCCGCGCCGCGAAAGAGCGTTCGGTAGTCACCCTGCAGCAGCCCGTCGAGACGGCGGATCACCGTCCATTCGAGGCGGCGCAGCAGCGCGTCAGGTGTTGTTGCTTCGTTCGCCGGCATGGTGGGCCATGGGTTTGTCGGGTTTGGGCACCTTGAGCACGATGCGCTGGATGATCTTGTCGGCGCTCAGGCCTTCGGCCAGCGCCTCGTAGCTCAGCACCAGGCGGTGGCGCAGCACGTCGGCGACGAGATCGAGCACGTCTTCGGGCAACGCGTAGCTGCGGCCGCGCAACATCGCCAGTGCCTTGGAGCCCTCGATCAGGCCGATGGTGGCCCGGGGGCTGGCGCCGAAGGTGATGTACTTCGACAGATCGCTCAGCCCGTGCTTGGCGGGCGTGCGCGTGGCGCCGACCAGCTTGACGGCGTACTGCACCAGCGAGGGGTCCACGTACACCTGCCTGCACTCGTGCTGGAGTTCGGCAAGCTGCGAGGTGCTGGCCATGGGCGCCACGGTGACGGGGTCGCCCGTCACCCGGCCGACGATGACGAACTCTTCTTCCTCGCTCGGGTAGTCGACCAGCACCTTCATCATGAAGCGATCGACCTGCGCCTCGGGCAGCGGGTAGGTGCCCTCGGTTTCGATCGGGTTCTGCGTGGCCATCACCAGGAAGGGCGAGGGCACCTTGTGGGTCTCGCCGGCGATGGTGACCTGCCGCTCCTGCATCACCTCGAGCAGCGCGCTCTGTACCTTGGCGGGCGCACGGTTGATTTCGTCGGCCAGCAGCAGGTTGGCGAATACCGGTCCGAGCGAGGTGGCGAAGTCGCCCGTCTTCTGGTTGTAGATGCGCGTGCCGATCAGGTCGGCAGGCACCAGGTCGGGTGTGAACTGGATGCGCTTGAAGCTGCCGCGCAGCGTGGTGGCCAGGGTCTTGATGGTGATGGTCTTGGCCAGGCCGGGCACACCCTCGACGAGCAAGTGCCCCTGGGCCAGCATCGCGACCATCACGCGCTCCAGAAAGCGGTCCTGGCCGACCACGACGCGCTTGACCTCGTAGAGGATCTGCTCCATCAGCGTGGCGGTGGGGCTGTTGTCGGTGGTGCTCATCAGGTGGGCCTCAGAAGGGTGGCATGCCGGCAGCGGCTGCGGCGTTCTCGATGGGGACGGCAAAACCGATGCCGATGAAGGTGCGTTGCTCGGACGGGTTCAGGATGGCGGTGACGATGCCCACCACGCTGCCGTCCGTCGTGACGAGCGGCCCGCCCGAGTTCCCGGGATTGGCGGCGGCGTCGAACTGGATCAGGTTGGTCAGCTTGCGCCCGCCCTGCGGCGAGCGGAACTCGCGCTTCAGGCCCGAGACCACACCGCCCGAGACAGACGGGCCGATACCGAACGGGAAGCCCACCGCGATCACCTCGTCGCCGGGCATCAGGTCGCCGGTGGAGCGCATGGTGGCGGCCTGCAGGTCGTCGGGGATGGTGCGGGCGCGGAGCACGGCCAGGTCGTTGTCGGCCTGAACGCCCACGATCTGCGCTTCGGATTCGCTGCCGTCGGCAAAGGTGACCTTGAGGCGCCGCGACCCCGAGACGACGTGCAGGTTGGTGAGGATGGTTCCGTTGTCCACGATCACCACGCCCGTGCCGGTGGCGTGCTTGCCGTGGGGCTTGGCGTCAGGCGTGGGCTCGTCATTCGCGGCAGGCTTTTTCTTGTCCTTCGGCGGGGGGGCGTCCAGAGGGGCGTCGATGTCGTCTTCGCCTTCGACCAGCACCACCGACGGCGCGATCGCGGCGTAGGCCTTGGCGTAGGCGGAGGGCAGGGGCTCCTTGTCCAGCGAGCGCCGCACGGCTGCATCGAACTGGCGCTCGGTTTGACCGGGGGCGACAGGGGCGAAGCTGCGGGCCGTCAGAACGCCCAGCAGGACGGCCAGGCACAGCACCCCGAAGCGGGTCGACCAGCGGCGCAGGCGGCCCGTCGGAGCCTGCGGGGAGGGAGTAGGCAGGGCGCTCGCAACGGGTGCGGCGTCGGGCGTGGCGGCGTGGTCGGCAGCAGCAGCGGGCGGTGCTGCGGACGGTCGCGGCGAACGGCTGTACAGCGGGGCCTTTCTCATGCCTGCCACCTCCAACGTAAAGCGGCGTTTGAGGGAAACCGCAGCCCTTGAAAAAACACAGGTTGTCGGCATGCACACCGTATCACGGCAGCAGCCGGAGTGCACGGGCAGGGCATGATGCCGCCATGCTTTGGACAGATACCCATTGCCATCTCGATGCTCCCGAGTTCGATGCCGACCGCGATGCCGTGGTGGCCCGCGCCCGGGCCGCCGGTGTCACGCAGATCGTGCTGCCCGCCGTGGCACGGAGCAACTTCGGTGCCGTACGCGATCTGGCGCACCGCCATGGACTGACCTATGCGCTGGGCATCCACCCGCTGTGCGTGAACGACGCGGCCGAATCCGACCTGCAGGCCTTGCGAGAAGCCCTGGCCGAGCACCGCGATGACCCACGGTTGGTGGCGGTCGGAGAGATCGGCCTGGATCACTTCGTGCCTGGGCTTGACCAGCCCAAGGCCGAGCACTTCTTCGCCGCGCAGATCAAGATCGCCCACGCGGCCGGCCTGCCGGTGATCGTGCATGTACGGCGCTCGGCCGACGCGTTGCTGAAGTATCTGCGTCGCACCCCTGTGCGCGGCATCGCGCATGCCTTCAATGGCAGCGACCAGCAGGCGAAGATCTTCGTGGACCTTGGCTTCAAGCTCGGCTTCGGTGGTGCGATGACCTTCGACCGGGCGCTGCAGATCCGCCGGATCGCGGCCGAGGTGCCAGGCGACGCTCTGGTGCTGGAGACCGACGCACCAGACATCCCGCCGCACTGGCTGTACCGCACAGCGGCGCAGCGGGCTGTGGGCGAGGTGTCGCGCAACGAGCCGGCCGAATTGCCGCGCATCGCGGCCACCCTGGCCGAACTGCGTGGCTGGAGCCTCGCCCAGACCGCCGAGCAGTGTTCGCACAACGCCCGGGTTGCCCTGCCGCGCCTGGGCGCTCTGGCAGACTCTGCCGCCTGATGACCCGCCCACATCTCGCCACGCCGCCGCTGCTCAAGGGCCTGCCCCCGGTGATCGCTCCGCACACGCGGCTGGTGGTGCTGGGCAGCTTCCCGAGCGTCGCCTCCTTGAGCGCGGGCGAGTATTACGCGCACCCGCGCAACCAGTTCTGGCCAATTCTCTCGGAGCTTTGGGGCATCGAGTTGCGCAGCCTGAGTTACGCCGAGCGCCTGGTACAGGTGCTACGGCATGGCCTCGGCATCTGGGACGTCTACGCCCATTGCCGCCGCGATGGCAGCCTCGACAGCGCGATCCACGACGCCGAGTTCAACGACCTGGCTGGCCTGCGCCGACACGCCCCGCAGTTGCAGGCGGTGGCGCACAACGGTGGTGAATCGGCACGCGCCATGCGAGTGACCCGCGCGCTTGGCCTGGCTGTGCTTCGCCTGCCATCCACCAGCCCCGCCAATGCCTCCTGGAGCTTCGAGCGCAAGCTCGCGGCCTGGCGGGCGGCGTTCGCAGAACACGGGGTCGCATGAAGAAGCGCAAGGAGATGGCGCCGGCCACGTTGTCCGAGTTCGAGGGGGTGCGGTACCTGCACCTCGGCACGCCCTGGGTGCAAGGTGCCATGCGTGTGCGCAAGCCGCACGCGATCGAACTCGAATACGTGCAGCGCATGATGGTGTGGATGCTGATCCGCGAATCCGATCGCGTGACCAAAGGCCACGCTGTGCAGCTCGGATTGGGCTCTGCCGCCATCACGCGGTTCTGCCACCGCAACCTGCGCATGAAAACCACGGCCGTGGAACTCAACCCGACGGTGATCGACGCATGCCGCATGTGGTTCCACCTGCCTTCCGACGATTCGAAGCTGAAGGTGCTCCACATGGACGCGGCTGATTACGTGGCCGACCCTGATCGCACCGAGACGGCCGATGTGCTCAATATCGACCTCTACGACCACGATGCGGCCAGCCCCGTGCTCGACAGCCAAACGTTCTACGACGCGTGCCGCCGCGTGCTCACCGAGGGCGGCGTGATGACCGTCAACCTCTTCGGGCGCGATGCCAGCTTCGAGCAGAGCGCACGGCGCATTGCCCGCGCGTTTGGCGACGATTCGGTCTGGTCGCTTCGGCCCACGAAGGAGGGCAACACGGTCGTGGTGGCAGTGAAGAGCCTGACGCTGCCCGACCGTGCCGTGCTTGCTGCCCGTGCAGAAAACATTGAAACTCGCTTCGATCTGCCTGCGCGCAAGTGGCTGCGCATGATCCGCGCCCTGCCCAAGCCCACGTCATGACCACTGCCGATCCCGAAGCCAAGCCGCCCAAGCCAGCCAAGCCCGCAAAGGCTGCCACCACGCACCCTCCCGGCCGATTGGATTGGAAGCGCCTGCTGCGATGGTTGCTTGAAGACGGCATCATCAGCGTCGCCAACTTCGAGCAGACCTCGACCCGCTTTGCCGCCGGCGCGAGCGTGCAGCATCCGCTTGTTCGCCTGGCCAATGCGCAACTTCTCAACGCCAAGACCGGCAAGCCGCTCGATGTGGAGTCGCTGACCGAATGGCTGGCGGGGCACTGCGCCCTGCCGTATGTGCGCATCGACCCGCTCAAGGTCGACGTGGGCCGTGTGGCCGATGTGATGTCGATCAACTATGCCGAGCGCCGGCGCGCTCTGCCGCTGCAGTTCGGCCTGAACGACGTGACGGTTGCGACCAGCGAGCCCTTCGATCTGGGCTGGGTGCCCGAGATCGAAGCTCACACGCGCAAGGCACTCAAGATCGTGGTGGCCAACCCGCTGGATGTGGCCAAGTTCACCACCGAGTTCTACACGCTGCAGCGCTCGGTGCGCGCGGCCATCAAGACCGGCGAGCAATCGGCGCAGGCGAGCTTCGAGCAGCTCGTCGAACTCGGCAAGACCAACAAGCAACTCGACGCCAACGACCAGGGTGTCGTGCAGGTGGTCGACTGGTTGTGGCAGTACGCCTTCGACCAGCGCGCGAGTGACATCCACCTCGAGCCGCGCCGAGACCTCTCGGTGATCCGCTTTCGCATCGACGGCGTGATGCACACCGTCTACCAGCTCCCGGCCGGCGTGATGAACGCCATGATCGCCCGCGTGAAGCTGCTCGGCCGCATGGACGTGGTCGAGAAGCGCCGCCCGCTCGATGGCCGCATTAAGACGCGCAACCCGCAGGGCGACGAGGTGGAGATGCGGCTGGCCACCATCCCGACCGCCTTCGGCGAGAAGATGGTGATGCGGATCTTCGACCCCGACACCACCGTCAAGCAGCTCGACGCGCTCGGCTTCGGATCGCACGACGCGCAGCGCTGGGAGTCTCTTGTCGCCAAGCCTCACGGCATCATCCTCGTGACGGGGCCCACCGGGTCGGGCAAAACGACCACGCTGTACTCCACGCTGCGCCGGTTGGCGACCGATGAGGTCAACGTCTGCACGGTCGAGGACCCGATCGAAATGATCCAGCCCGCGTTCAACCAGACGCAGGTGCAGTCGAGCATCGATCTCGGTTTCGCTGAAGGTCTGCGGGCTCTCATGCGGCAGGACCCGGACATCATCATGGTCGGCGAAATCCGCGATCTGGAGACCGCCGAGATGGCGATCCAGGCTGCGCTCACCGGGCACCTCGTGTTCAGCACCTTGCACACCAACGATTCGGCTGCCGCGATCACGCGCCTGTCGGATCTGGGCGTGCCGCCTTACCTGATCGGTGCCACTGTGATCGGCGTGCTGGCGCAGCGACTGGTGCGCACCCTGTGTCCGAGTTGCAAGCAGGCCGACGAGACGACGACCGCCGAGCAGATCGACGAAGTCATCAAGCCGTGGCGCATCAACGGCAAGGTGAAGCCCTACAAGCCGGTGGGTTGCCTCGAATGCCGCATGACGGGATATCGGGGCCGCGCCGGTCTGTACGAATTGCTCAGCGTGAGCGAGGCCGCGTCAGCTTGCATTCACCCGACGCCCGACATCGCAAGGCTGCGCAAGCAGGCGCTGAGCGAAGGCCTGCGCCCGTTGCGGCTGGCAGGTGCCATGAAGGTCGCAGAAGGCCTCACCACCATCGAAGAAGTTCTTCGCGCGACCCCTGCGTGGGAGACGTAGTTCGCACACCGATTCCGCGCAGCGGGCCTGTGCTTCGCTACGTGTAAACCACACACGGTTCCATAGGTCGGGCTACCTAGAATCCCCTGCTCCGAGACAGCCAGGAGCAGGCTTTGAAGATCAAGAGCGAAAAGGACTTCTGGTCCGGCATCATGTTCTTGGTGGTGGGCATCGGCTTCGCAGTCGGTGCGACCAACTACAGCATGGGCACATCGGCCCGCCCAGGCCCCGGCTACTTCCCCCTGATCCTGAGCGTTATCCTCGCCATCCTCGGTGCGGTGGTGCTGTTCAAGTCGCTCACGATCGAGACAGAGGGCGGTGACAAGATCGGCGCCATCGCTTGGCGGCCGTTGCTCGTGATCGTGATTGCGATCACTCTGTTTGCCATCGCGCTGCCGCCGTTGGGCCTGTTCATCTCGATCCCGCTGCTGGTGGTCGTGGTCAGCTTTGCCGGCGACGAGTTCTCGTGGAAGGGCGTGGTGGCGAACGCCATCATCCTCACGATCTTCTCGTGGTTGGTCTTCGTCAAGGGCCTTGGCCTGACGATCCCGACCATGCCGGGCTTCATGTCCACCTGACAAACAGAACGCTGAACGAGGTCCGAGACCATGAATGAATTGCTCAGCAATCTGGCGTTGGGGTTTGGCGTTGCCTTCACCGCGCAAAACCTGCTCTACGCGTTGGGGGGGTGCCTGCTCGGCACGCTGGTCGGTGTGCTTCCAGGCCTGGGGCCGGTGGCGACGATTGCGATGCTGCTGCCTTCGATCTACAGCCTGGACCCGACGCCCGCGCTCATCATGCTGGCCGGCATCTATTACGGCTCGCAGTACGGTGGCTCGACCACGGCAATCCTGATCAACGTGCCAGGTGAATCCGCCTCCGTAGTGACAGCGATCGACGGTTACCAGATGGCCCGCCAAGGGCGGGCAGGCCCGGCACTCGCGGCAGCCGGCCTGGGCTCCTTCTTCGCCGGTTGCGTGGGCACGGTGATCATCGCGGCCTTCGCGCCGCCGCTCACCGAGCTGGCTTTCAAGTTCGGCCCGCAGGAGTACTTCTCGCTGATGGTGCTCGGCCTGATCGGCGCCGTGGTGCTGGCATCGGGCTCGCTGATCAAGGCCATCGCCATGATCATCCTGGGCCTCACGCTCGCGCAGATCAACACCGACGTGATCTCCGGCACCGCTCGCTACAGCTTCGACATCCCGGAACTCACCGACGGCATCGGCTTCGTGGTGATCGCAATGGGCATCTTCGGCTTCGGTGAAATCATCGCCAACCTGGGCCAGCCGGCCGAGCAGCGCGAGGTCTTCACCAAGGACGTCAAGGGCCTGTGGCCGACCAAGCAGGACTTCAAGGATGCGGCTCCCGCCGTGCTGCGCGGTACGGCCTTGGGCTCCTTGCTGGGTGTGCTGCCGGGTGGCGGTGCGCTGCTCTCGTCGTTTGCTTCCTACACGATGGAGAAGAAGATCGCGGGTGCGTCCGGGCGCTTCGGCCGCGGCGACATTCGCGGTGTGGCGGGTCCCGAGTCGGCCAACAACGCGGGCGCGCAGACCTCATTCATCCCGATGCTCACGCTCGGTATTCCGCCCAATGCCGTGATGGCGCTGATGGTGGGCGCCATGACGATCAAGGGGATCCAGCCCGGCCCGCAGGTCATGACGAGCAACCCCGAGCTCTTCTGGGGGTTGATCGCCTCGATGTGGATCGGCAACGCGATGCTGGTGGTTTTGAACCTGCCGCTGATCGGCATCTGGATCAAGCTGCTGACGGTGCCGTATCGCTACCTTTTCCCAGCCATCACGTTGTTCTGCTGCATTGGCGTGTACACGCTCAACAACAACAACTGGGACGTGTACCTCACGGCAGTCTTCGCCGTCGTGGGATACCTGTTCTACAAACTGGGTTGCGAAGGTGCGCCGCTGTTGCTGGGCTTCATCCTTGGCCCGATGATGGAAGAGAACCTGCGGCGTGCGCTGCTGTTGGCCCGGGGCGACTGGAGCACCTTTGTTGTGCGGCCGATCTCGGCCGGCCTCTTGATTGCCGCGGCATTGATGGTCGTCGTCGTGATGTTGCCGTCGATCAAGAAGAAGCGCGAAGAAGCGTTCGTTGAAGACTGACGCAGCACGGCGCGGGTCACGCGCCGCCGGCCCTCGCTCAAGCCGCCCCCGGGCGGCTTGTTCGTTTGGGAGCGCGAATTGCTTTGCTTCACCGATACCGAATCACACCCCATGAGGAAACCATGACGCAGCACAGTTTCGACTGGACCGCCGGCTACACGAGCCAACGCCTGCCCGTGTTCGGGCGCAACATCGTCTCGACCTCGCACCCGCTCGCGGCCCAGGCGGGAATTCGCATGCTGCTCAAGGGCGGTAATGCGGTGGATGCGGCCGTTGCCGCAGCAGCGGCCATGACCATCCTCGAACCCGTCAGCAACGGCCTCGGGTCGGACGCCTTCTGCATCTTGTGGGATGGCGAAAAGCTGCATGGTCTCAATGCCTCGGGCCGCGCGCCGCAGGCGTGGACTCCCGGGTACTTCAAGTCCAAGTACGGCGCCGACGCCAAGAGCCCGCCCGTGCGCGGCTGGGATAGCGTCACCGTGCCAGGCGCTGTAGCGTCGTGGGTCGCGCTGAGCGAGCGGTTCGGCAAGTTGCCCTTCCCGGATCTGCTGGAGCCCGCGATCGAGATCGCCGAGCGCGGCTACTCGGTGCCTGTCATCGTGCAGCAGAAGTGGGCCGCCGCCGCCCCCTTGCTGGCCGACCAGCCCGGCTACGCCGACGCCTTCATGCCGCGAGGGCGCGCGCCCAACGTGGGCGAATTGTTCCGCTTCGAGCAGGCGGCGCGTTCGCTCAAGCTCATCGCCAACACACTGGGCGCTGCCTACTACGGCGGCGAGATCGCCGAAGCCGCCGCTGCGCATGCGCGTGAGCACGGTGCGGCGATCACCGCCGAAGACTTTGCGGCCTACAAGGCGGAGTGGGTCACGCCGATCAGCAAGACCTACGGCAGCCACTCGCTGCACGAGATTCCGCCCAACGGGCAGGGCATCTCGGCGCTGATGGCGCTGGGCATCTTGTCGAACTTCGACCTGAGCTCGATGAAGGTCGATGGCGTGGACTCGCAGCACCTTCAGATCGAGGCGATGAAACTCGCCTTTGCGGATACCTACCGCTACGTGAGCGAGCCTGCGAACATGGAGGTCACGGCCGAGCAGATGCTCGACGACGCGTACCTCGCATCGCGTGCGAAGCTGATCGACATGACGCGCGCACAGGATTTTGGCGCGGGCAACCCAGTCAAGGGCGGCACCATCTACCTGAGCGCGGCCGATGAGAGCGGCATGATGGTGAGCTTCATCCAGAGCAACTACATGGGCTTCGGCTCGGGCGTGGTGGTGCCGGGCTACGGGCTCTCGATGCAGAACCGCGGTCATGCGTTCAACCTCGACCCGAAGAGCGCCAACGTGGTGGCGCCGGGCAAGCGACCGTTCCACACCATCATTCCCGCCTTTCTTACGGCGGAAGGCAAGCCCGTCATGAGCTTCGGCGTGATGGGCGCGAACATGCAGCCGCAGGGCCACATGCAGACGTTGGTGCGCATGCTCGACTACCGGCAGCAGCCCCAAGCGGCTTGCGACGCGCCGCGCTGGCGCTTCAATCAGGGGCTGGAGATCAACGTCGAAAGCGCCATGGACCCCGCCACTGTGCAGGGGCTGGCCGATCGCGGTCACGTGATGGAAGTCATCCAGGACTCCTACCAGGACTTCGGCGCCGGCCAGTTCATCTGGCGTCTGGGCGACCCGGGCGTCGATGGCTACGTGGCCGCCAGCGATCCCAGGCGCGACGGGCAAGCCGTGGCGCTCTGAAGCCCCGTTCAGGGTTGGTTGAACCTGGGTTCACCGGGTGTTCACCCTAAAAATGCACGCATGGCCAGAATGGCACTTGCGTGCGAATAAGGTCATGAACTCTCTCTGCTTGGGCGAGTTGTGAATCCGTTCCACGTCTCACCACCTGCTTCAGACGGGTGGGAGTGATCGGTAACCACAACAACGTTGCCCGGCAACGAGGAGACAACATGACGCTATTCCGGAAACGGGCCGCCCCCAGGCGGCTCCGCATACCTTTGCTCGCGCTCGGCCTCGGGCTGAGCACCCTGGCCAGCAGTGCCTACGCCGACGTCCTGCTGCAGCAGGCGTTCTCCAGTGGCCTGGGCACCTTCAGCTCGGCGGGGTCCGTCTCGACGAGCTCTGCAGGTGCCCGCATGACGGCTGCACTCTTGTCCACCGATGGCGCGATCACCTCGGCGCCCATCAGCACGGTGGGCTTCAGCGATATCAAGGTGAGCTATGACCGCTTGACGACCGGGCTCGATCTCGGCGAGGCCGGTATTGCCGAATACTCGATCAATGGCTCGACCTTCACCGGCCTCGAATCCACGAGGGAGACCGGTTCGTCGCGCGTGAGCTTCACGCTACCGGCGAGCGCGGCGGGCATCAGCAACCTGGTGCTTCGCTTCCGCGTCAATGCCAACAGCGCGCTCGAGTCGTACACCGTCAACAACGTGGCCGTTGAAGGCACGGTGAGCGGCGGTGGTGGCGGCGGCGGCGGTGGTGCCCCCAAGCCGGCCATCGGCAAATTCGCAACCTTCGAAAGCGGGCATGTGCGCCCGATGGCCTTGTCCAGCAACGGCCTGAAGCTGTACGTGGTCAACACGCCCGACAACCGTGTCGAGGTCTACAACACGCAATCGGGCGTGCCGGTCTTGTCCGAGTCGATCCCGGTCGGTCTGGAGCCGGTGTCGGTGGCCCTGGCCAACGACAACCAGCTTTGGGTGGTCAACCACCTCTCCGACAGCGTGAGCATCGTCGACGTGTCGACCAGCCCCGCCAAGGTGATCAACACACTGCTCGTCGGTGACGAGCCGCGCGACATCGTGTTCGCGGGCGCCGGCAACAAGTGGGCCTTCATCACCGCGGCCCACCGCGGCCAAAACGCAGGCTTCGACCCGCAACTCACCACCGCAGGCGTCGGCCGCGCGGACGTGTGGGTGTACAGCGTGGCCAATGTCGGCACCAAGCTGGGCGGTGCGCCCGTCACCCGGTTGAACATGTTCGGCGACACGCTGCGCGGCCTCGCCAAGAACGCCGCCGGCACGCGTGTCTACGCGGCGGTGTTCAACTCCGGCAACAAGACCACGGTGCTCAACGAGGACATCGGCGACGGCGGCCTGACTCTGCCTTCACCGACGACCGACGCCAACGGAAACGCCGGCCCCGCCGTCAGCCTGATCGTGCAGAAGAACGCTGCCGGCCAATGGACGGACAACGGCGACCCGACGCGCGGCGTCGCCCCGCGCAACCTGAGCAGCCGCGTCAAGATCAACCTCCCCGACTACGACGTCTTCACGATCGACACGACAGGCACGCTGCCCGTGGTCTCCGGTCGCGTCTCGGGCGTGGGCACCACGCTCTTCAACGTCGCGGTCAACCCCGGGTCGGGCAAGGTCTACGTGAGCAACCAGGAAGCCCGCAATGTCGTGCGCTTCGAAGGCCCGGGCACGCGCTCGACCACGGTGCGTGGGCATTTCGTTGAAAGCCGCATCACGGTGATCGACGGCAGCACGGTCGCGCCGCGCCACCTCAACAAGCACATCACGAGCTACAACCAGGCCGTGGGCACGGCCGCCGAGAAGGCTGCCAGCCTGGCTACGCCGCTTGAGATGGCCATCACGGCTGACGGCGGCACGATGTACGTGGCGGCCATGGGCTCGAACAAGCTCGGGCGCTTCAGCACCTCGCAGCTCGAAAGCGACAGCTTCACGCCCTCGGCCAGCAGCCACGTCACGCTGACCGGCGGCCTTCCGACTGGCGTGGTGCTCGATCCGACGCGCAGCCTTGCCTACGTGACCACGCGGGGGGACAACGGGGTGTCGGTCGTCAACACCAGCAGCTTCAGCGAGACCGGACACGTGAAGATGTTCAACCCGGAGCCGGCGGTGGTCCAGAACGGCCGCAAGTTCCTGTACGACGCAAACTACACCTCCAGCCGCGGCGACTCGTCGTGCTCCGGCTGCCACATCTTCGGTGACCTCGACCAGTTGGCCTGGGACCTCGGCAACCCGAGCGAGAGCCGGGTCAACAGCCCCAACACCTACAACACCAATGTGCCGGCCATCGGGCGCAAGGCCTTCTTCCACCCGATGAAGGGGCCGATGACCACGCAGAGCTTCCGCGGCATGAGCGGCAATGGCCCGCTGCACTGGCGCGGCGACCGCACCGGCGTGGCCCGCACCTCGGGAGAGGCGATCGAGCACCAGTCCTTCGAGGACTTCAACGTGGCGTTCACCGGCCTGCTGGGCCGAGACGTGCAGCTGACCGACGCCGAGATGAAGGCATTTGCCGATTTCGCGCTCGAGATCATCTACCCGCCGAACCCGATCACGAACCTGGACAACTCGCTGACCACCATACAAGCCACGGGCCAGAACGTGTACAACACCGTGCGCTCGGACGTGATCACCACCTGCAACGGGTGCCACCGCATCGACCCGCCGAACGGCAAGTTCGGGACCGACAGCACCATGTCGGTCGAAGGCCAGCAGCTCGACCAGGACTTCAAGATCCCGCACCTGCGCAACATGTACCAGAAGGTCGGCATGTTCGGCACGAACTCACAGCAGACGGCGTTCACCAACGTGGGCGACCAGATCCGGGGCTTCGGTTTCGCCAACGCAGGCAAGTTCGGGACGCTGGTTCACTTCCTGAGCGAGCGGGTCTTCGCCGGGATCAACAACACCCAGCGGCAGCAACTCGAGCAGTACCTCATGGCCGCGCCCGCCGAGATGAACCCGGTGGTCGGTCAGCAGGTCACGGTGACCCAGGCGAACGCCACGCAGTCAGACGTGACGAGCCGCCTCAACCTGCTGGTGGCCCGCGCCAAGGTCACGAGCCCGCGGGTTGAATGCGAGCTGGTCGCGAAATCGGTGGTCGGTGGCGTGCCGAAGGGCTGGGTGCTCAACAACGCCGGCAACTTCGTGCCGGACAAGAGCTCGGAAGCCGCGGTGTCGCAGGCCACGCTGATCGGCCAGACGGCCACGGCCGGAGCGCCGGTCACATTCACCTGCGTGCCTCCCGGCAACGGCACGCGTGCCGGGGTGGACCGCAACGCCGACGGCAAGCTCGATCGCGACTGACACCCGAGTCAACCGCTCCCTGAACAGCCCCCGCAGGTCGCGCTGCGGGGGCTTTTTTCATGGTTCCGGGTGCCCATTCCGTTCAGGGGCCATTCATCAACAAAAGATGCACACTCGTTCAGAATCGCATCAGCGTGCGAATCTGTGCATATTTCTCATTTAGTGAGGGATGTGGGCCGGTCCGGCGCCTCACCACCCGCAGCAGACGGATGGGAGTGATCGGTAAACCACAACTACGTTGCCACGCAACGAGGAGACAACATGAAGCTATCCCTCAGGGGAGCCGCATCCAGGCGGCTCCGCTTACCCGTGTTCGCCTTGGGTCTGGGGCTCACCGCCCTGGCAGGCACTGCCCACGCGGACGTCCTTCTTCAACAGAGCTTCGGCTCCGGGCTCGGCAGCTTCACCACCGCCGGCTCGGTGTCGACCAGCAGTGCTGGCGCCCGCATGACGGCCGCGCTGCTGTCGACGGATGGAGCGATCACGTCGCCGTCCATCAGCACGGTGGGATTCACCGACATCAAGGTCAGCTTCGATCGGCTGACCACGGGCCTCGACTCGGGCGAGAGCGGCATCGCCGAGTACTCGACCAACGGCACGACCTACACGGCACTCGAATCGACCAACTCCACGACCAGCTCGCGCGCGAGCTTCACGTTGCCCGCTGCGGCGGCCGGCGTGAGCGGTCTGCGCGTGCGCTTTCGCGTCAGCGCCAACAGCGCCACGGAGTCCTACACCGTCAACAACGTGGCCGTTGAAGGCACGGTGGGTGGCGGTGGCGGCGGCGGTGGTGGTGCGCCCAAGCCGGCCATCGGCAAGTTCGCGACCTTCGAAACGGGCCATGTCCGCCCGATGGCGCTGACGAGCAACGGCTCGCGCCTCTTCGTCGTGAACACCCCGGACAACCGCGTCGAGGTCTACAACACGACCTCCGGTACGCCGGTGTTGACTGAATCGATTGCTGTCGGCCTGGAGCCGGTGTCGGTGGCGTTGGCCAACGACAACCAGCTGTGGGTGGTGAACCACCTGTCCGACAGCGTGAGCATCGTCGACGTGTCGTCCACGCCTGCCAAGGTCGTCAACACCCTGCACGTGGGCGATGAGCCGCGCGACATCGTGTTCGCCGGCACCGGCAACAAGTGGGCGTTCATCACCGCGGCACACCGTGGCCAGAATTCCGGCCTGGACCCTCAACTCACCACGCCCGGCATCGGCCGTGCGGACGTGTGGGTCTACGACGCGTCCAACCTCGGCACGCGCCTCGGCGGCCAGCCGGTCACGCGCCTGAACATGTTCGGCGACACCTTGCGTGGCTTGGCGAAGAACGCCGCGGGCACGCGCGTCTACGCCGCGGTGTTCAACTCGGGCAACAAGACCACGGTCTTGAACGAAGACCTGGGCAACGGCGGCCTGACGCTGCCATCGCCCACGACCGACGCCGGCGGCACCGCTGCGCCGCGCAACCCGCTGATCGTGCAGAAGAACGCTGCCGGCCGCTGGATGGACAACGGCGACCCGACGCGCGGCGTGGCACCCGGTGACTTCACCTCGCGCGTGAAGATCAACCTGCCCGACTACGACGTCTTCACCATCGACACCTCGGGCAGCGTGCCCACGGTGACGGGCCGGGTCTCGGGCGTGGGCACCACGCTCTTCAACGTCGCGGTCAATCCCGCGTCGGGCAAGGTCTACGTGAGCAACCAGGAAGCGCGCAACGTCGTGCGCTTCGAAGGCCCGGGCACCCGCTCGACCACCGTGCGCGGCCATTTCGTCGAAAGCCGCATCACGGTGATCGACGGCAGCACCGTCACGCCGCGCCACTTGAACAAGCACATCACCAGCTACGACCAGGCCGTGGGTACGGCCGCGGAGAAGGCAGCCAGCCTGGCCACGCCGCTCGAGATGGCGATCACGTCCGATGGCGGCACGATGTACGTCGCGGCCATGGGCTCGAACAAGCTCGGTCGCTTCAGTACCTCGCAGCTCGAAGGCAACAGCTTCACGCCGTCTTCGGGCAGCCACGTCACGCTGACCGGCGGCCTGCCGACCGGTGTGGTGCTGGACCCGAGCCGCAACGTGGCCTACGTGACCACGCGCGGCGACAACGGCCTCTCGGTGGTGAGCACGACCTCGTTGAGCGAGACGGCTCACGTCACCATGTACAACCCGGAGCCTGCTGTCGTGAAGAACGGCCGCAAGTTCCTGTACGACGCCAACTACACCTCCAGCCGCGGCGACTCGTCGTGCTCGGGCTGCCACATCTTCGGTGACGTGGACCATCTGGCCTGGGACCTCGGCAACCCGAGCGAAGAACAGGTCTCGAGCCCCAACACCTACAACTCCGCTGTGCCGCGCTTCGGCCGCAAGGCCCGCTTCCACCCGATGAAGGGGCCGATGACGACGCAAAGTTTCCGTGGTATGTCCAAGCACGGGCCGCTGCACTGGCGTGGTGACCGCACCGGCGTGAGCCGCAGCACCGGAGAAACCATCGAGCATCAGTCGTTCGAGGACTTCAACGTGGCCTTCACCGGCCTGCTCGGGCGCGAGGCGCAACTGTCGGCTGCCGAAATGAAGGCATTCGCCGACTTCGCCTTGGAGATCATGTACCCGCCCAACCCGATCACGAACCTGGACAACTCGCTGACCACGGTTCAGGCGCAGGGGCGCAACGTCTACAACACGGTGACCTCGGACACGATCTCCACCTGCAACGGCTGCCACACGGTCGACCCGGCCCGCGGGCTCTTCGGCTCCGACACCACCATGTCGATCGAGGGCGCGCAGCTCGATCAGGACTTCAAGATCCCCCACATCCGCAACATGTACCAGAAGGTCGGCATGTTCGGCACGAACTCGACGCGCTCGCTGTTCCGTCCCGTGGGCGATCAGATCCGTGGCTACGGTTACAACAACGCCGGCAAGTTCGGCACGCTGATCGACTTCTTCTCCGAAGACGTTTTCAACGCACTCTCGGCCACGCAGAAGCAGCAGCTCGAGCAGTACGTGATGGCCGCGCCCGCCGAGGTGAACCCGGTGGTCGGCCAGCAGGTGACGGTGACTCAGGCCAATGCGTCGCAGTCCGATGTGGTGGCCCGCCTCAACCTGCTGGTGGCTCGCTCCGGTGTCACGAGCCCGGTGCCCGAATGCGAGCTGATCGCCAAGGCGGTTGTCTCCGGCACGCCCAAGGGCTGGGTGCGCAACAGCGCCGGCAACTTCGTGCCTGACAAGACCAGCGAAGCGGCTGTATCGCAATCGGCACTGATCGCGCAGACCGCCACGGCAGGCTCGCCGGTGACCTTCACCTGCGTGCCTCCTGGCAACGGCACACGCTCGGGCGTGGACCGCAATGCCGATGGCAAGCTGGATCGCGATTGACAGCGACTGATCGCTGATCGAGCAATCTGACCTTTGCCGATTCAGCCCCCGCCGGGTTTTGCCCGCGGGGGCTTTTTCATTCGCGCGGCGCGGCGTGGGCCACCTTCCTAGAATCGCGCCGATGCGTTCTCCTCAACTGGCAACCGGTGCGCCGGCGGCCCACCGTGCGATGTGGCCCGGCCTGGCCTTCGCGATCCTCGGGGCCGTAGCCTTCTCGGGCAAGGCCATCATCGTGAAGCTCGCGTACCGGTATGGCGTGGATGCAGTCACGCTGATCATGTACCGCATGCTGTTCGCGATGCCGATGTTCCTGCTGCTGTCGTGGTGGGCCGGGCGCGGCAAACCGGCACTGACGCAGCGTGACTGGCTGGCGGTGATTGGCCTCGGCTTCAGCGGCTACTACCTCGCCAGCTTTCTCGACTTCGCCGGCTTGCAGTACATCACTGCCGGGCTGGAGCGGCTCATCCTCTACCTCAACCCCACGCTGGTCCTGGCGCTGGGTGTGGTGCTGTTCAAGCAGAAGGTCACGCGGCGGCAGATCGTTTCACTCGCCGTGAGCTATTGCGGCGTGTTCCTGGTGTTCGGCCACGAGGTCACGCTGCTCGGCAGCGACGTGGCGCTGGGCGCGGCCCTGGTGTTTGCCAGCGTGGTGAGCTATGCGCTCTATCTCATCTACAGCGGCGAAGAGGTCAAGCGGCTCGGCGCGCTGCGCCTGACGGGGCTTGCCACCTCGGTGGCCTGCGTGCTGTGCATCGGGCAGTTCTTCATCCTGCGGCCGGTGTCGGCCATGGCGGTGGCGCCCGAGGTGATCTGGCTGTCGATCCTCAACGCGACGGCCTGCACCTTCTGCCCGGTGCTGCTGGTGATGATGGCCATCGAGCGCATCGGCGCGCCTATGACCACGCAGGTGGGCATGTTCGGTCCTTTGTCCACCATCCTGATGGGCATTGTGATCCTGGGCGAGCCGTTCACGGTGTGGGTCGCCATGGGCACGGTGCTGGTGCTTGCGGGTATCTGGCTGCTCGCCAAGTGGCGATGATCCGGTCGCAACGCACGCTTTCACATTCGACAGTCAACTGAGGAGACGACACATGGATCTCGGCATCAAGGGCAAGTGGGCGCTGGTGTGCGCCGCCAGCAAAGGCTTGGGCAAGGGCTGCGCGCAGGCGCTGGCCCGAGAGGGCGTCAACCTCGTGATCACTGCGCGCGGCGCGAAGGCGCTGGAGGCCACGGTCGCAGAGCTGCGTGATCTGAACGCGGGCGGCGAGGTGCGCGCGGTGGCGGGCGACATCACTACGCCTGAGGGCCGAGCTGCCGCGCTGGCGGCGTGCCCGCAGGTGGACATCCTCGTCAACAACGCGGGCGGCCCACCGCCGGGAGACTTCCGCGATTGGGACCGCGACGCCTGGATCAAGGCGCTCGACGCCAACATGCTCACCCCCATCGAGCTGATGAAGGCCGTGGTCGACCCGATGATGTCGCGCGGCTTCGGGCGCATCGTCAACATCACGTCGGCGGCGGTGAAGGCGCCGATCGACATCCTCGGTTTGTCGAATGGCGCGCGCTCGGGGCTCACCGGGTTCACCGCGGGCCTCGCACGCAAGACGGTGCTGAAGAACGTGACCATCAACGGCCTGTTGCCGGGGCCCTTCGATACCGACCGCCTGCGCGTGACGATGGAAGGCGCGGCCAAGTCGAGCGGGCAGACCATCGAAGCCATCGCCGAGGTACGGCGCAAGCAGAACCCCGCCCAGCGTTTCGGCACGCCGGAGGAGTTCGGCGCCATGTGCGCCTTTCTGTGCAGCGTGCACGCGGGCTACATCACCGGCCAGAACATCCTGATGGACGGCGGCGCCTACCCGGGCACGTTCTGATGGATCAGCGCCTGCCCGGCCTCGACGTGACGACGATGCCCGCGGCAATGAACGCGAACGCGAGCACGTGATACCAGTGCGGCGTTTCGCCCAGCACCGCGGCTGACAGCAGGGCAGCGAACACCGGCGTGAGGTTGTTGAAGAACGCGGCGATGGCGGGCCCGACCGTGGCCACGCCCGCGCCCCAGCACCGGTAGGCGACGATCGACGGGCCGATCACGATGTAGGCCAGCGCCGCCACGACGCCGGGTGTCCAGTGGATCGTGGTGTTCTGGTGCACCGCGGCCTCGGCTCCCGCGCCGAGACCGGCCCACACCGTACCGAAGAGCACCTGCACCAGCAGCAACTCCGCCCAGCCCCAGGGTGGGCGGGCTTCGCCCGTCATGTGTGCCGGCGGGCGTGCGAGCAGCCAGCTGTACCAGGCCCACAGCGCTACGGCCACGAGCATGACGATGTCGCCCGGCAGCAGCCGCAAGGAGAGCAGCACCTCGGCCTGGCCGCGCGAGACGACGAGCGTCACGCCGATCAGCGACAGCACCGCCCCCGCGATCTGCCGGCGCGTCGGGTGCTCGCCATAGAACAGCGCGCCCAGGCCGAGCATCCACAGCGGCATGCTCGAGATGATGAGCGCCACGTTGAGCGGCGTGGAGGTTTGCAGCGCGAGGTACTGCAGGCCGTTGAAGCTGCCCACGCCCAGAAAGCCCAGCAGCGCCAGGTAGGGCAGGCGGCGTCGGATGTCCTGCGGCCGCTTGAAGACGCGCCAGCCGAGCGGCAGCAGGATGAGCAGTGCCAGCACCCAGCGCGCGAAACTCAGCGCCAGCGGCGGGAACAGGCCGACCAGCATTCGACCGACGACCGCGTTGCCGGCCCACAGCAGGGGCGGGAGAGTCAGCAGGACGATGACGCCGGGGGTGAGGCGAGGGGATGAAGAAGAAGACATCCCGCGAGTGTGCCGCCTCGCGTCATCGCGTGCTGTGCGCGGGTTGCCCGCGCCGAAGTGATCAGCCGTTGGGCAGTGTGCCGATCACGCCCTGCACGAACCAGTTCATGCGCGACAGCGTGGCATCGTCCATCACGCCCTCGGCTTGACGCACGGCACCGGTGTTGTCGACGAGGCGGCCCGCAAACGGGTGCAGGCGGCCGGCTTCGATGTCTGCCTGGCGCGCTTTCACCAGCGCAACCACTTCGGCCGGAACCGAAGGCGAGAACGGTGCGAGGCCCACGAAGCCGTCCTTGATGCCGCCCCACACGGGTCTGGATTGCCAGGTGCCGTTGAGCACGGATTGAGCCACGCGCGTGTAGTAGGCGCCCCATTGCGGCGTGACGGCGGTGAGCTGCGCATCGGGCGCGTGGCGTCGCATGTCGCTCTGGTAGGACACCACGCGCACGCCCTTGCTCTTGAAGAAGGCCTGTGCCGTCTGGGGCACCGCGGCCGAGCCGCTGTGGTTGGTGAGGATGTCCGCCCCCTGGTTGATGAGCGTGGTGGCCGCCTCGCGCTCGCGTGTGGGGTCGAACCAGGTGTTGAGCCACAGCACCTTCACCTGCGCTTTCGGGTTTGCCGCACGCATGCCCAGGGTGAAGGCGTTGATGCCCTGCATCACCTCGGGCACCGGGAAGCCCGCCACATAGCCCGCCACGCCGCTCTTGCTCATCTTGCCGGCGAGCAGGCCCGCGAGATAGCGTCCCTCGTAGAAGCGGCCGTTGTAGGTGTTGAGGTTCTTGGCGGTCTTGTAGCCCCCGGTCTGCTCGATCACGACGCCAGGGAAATCGGCCGCCACACGCAGCGCCGGCTCCAGGTAGCCGAAGCTGGTTGCGAAGATCAGCTTGTTGCCACGCGAGGCCAGGTCACGCATCACGCGCTCTGAGTCGGCGCCTTCGGGCACGGCTTCCACGACGGTACTGCTCACCTGGTCGCCCAGGGCCTTCTCCATCTGCAGGCGGGCTTGATCGTGCTGGTAGCTCCATCCGGCGTCTCCGACAGGGCTGACGTACACGAACCCGACCTTGAGCGGCGGCTTCGCCGACGCATGCGGTACCGACGATGTCTGTGCGGGGGAGTGTGCGGACGCGGCCGCGAGCATCGCGGCCAGAAGGCCGCGGGCGAGGTTTTTGAACATGGTGTTCCTCTACATGGCCCCGTTGAAAACACGAACCGCCTGCGGGGGCACGCAGGCGGTTCGGGGGCGATTGTCGCAGAGGGGCGCCGGTACCCGGCACGATGGCTACTGAAACGCCGCCTCCAGTTTTGCGCGCCAGCCTGCCTTCTCGGCCTCGGGCACAAAGCTCGCATCGATGCTGTTCAGCGCCAGCTGGAACGCAGCGCGCGGTCCCAGCTCTGGCAGCGACTCGAAGGTTGCGATGAAGTTTTGGTTCATGTACCCGCCGAAGTAGGCCGGGTCGTCGGAGTTCACGGTGACGCACAGGCCGGCTTCGAGCAGCTTGGCGATGTTGTGGTCCTTCATGTCACCGAACACGCAGAGCTTGATGTTCGACAGCGGGCACACGGTGAGCGGGGTGCGGTCTGCGGCCAGGCGCAGCACGAGGGCAGGGTCGTCGAGGCAGCGCACGCCGTGGTCGATGCGTTCGACCTTGAGCACGTCGAGCGCGTTCCAGATGTACTCGGGTGGGCCTTCTTCACCGGCATGTGCAACCACATGCAGGCCGAGCGCGCGGCAGCGCTCGAAGACACGGGCAAACTTCTCCGGCGGGTTGCCGCGCTCTCCGCTGTCCAGCCCGACACCGACGAAATGCTTGCGCCAGGGCAGCGATTCTTCGAGCGTGGCGAAGGCGGCTTCTTCACTCAGATGGCGCAGGAAGCACATGATCAGCAGGCCACTCACGCCCAGCTCCCGCCTGGCCGTGTCGCAGGCGCGCGTGAGGCCCTTGATTACCGTCTCGAAGCTCACGCCCCGCTCGGTGTGGGTCTGGGGGTCGAAGAAGAGCTCGGCGTGGACCACGTTGTCGGCGGCTGCACGGCGGAAGTAGGCCATCGCCATGTCGTAGAAGTCCTGCTCGTGGATGAGCACGCTGGCGCCGGCGTAGTAGATGTCCAGGAAGCTCTGCAGGTCGGTGAAGGCATACGCCTCGCGCAGCGCCTCCACGCTTGCGTACGGGATGTCGATGTTGTTGCGCTTCGAGAGCTCGAAGATCAGCTCCGGTTCGACCGAACCTTCGATGTGGATGTGCAGTTCGGCCTTGGGCATGGCGCGCAGCAGGGCGGGCAGTCGCTCGCGCGGGATGGTGGCAACGTGCTCGGGGATGAGGCTCATCAGCAGACTCCAAAGGTGATGCCGCGTTCACGCAGGAAGCGGCGGTAGGCAGCGGAACTCCGGTCGGCGGCGCAGTGGATCTCGCCGCCGCTCAGCGGCAGGCGTTTCGGGTGCTGCGATTCGAGCACAGGCTTGTCCTGCAGAAAGATGGTGTCCTGGAAGGATCGCAGTTCGTTGTCGGTGGAATCGAAATCTGTCACGGCGAGCCGGAACCATACGCGGCTGAGCTCGGGCTCGATCGGGCAGACGAAGAGACCGATCACGTCCTGGTAGTCGCTCTGCGCCTGCGGCAGCTTGGTGAGTTGGGCGCTGTAGGGGCCGGTGAGTTCATAGCGGTAAGCGACCTGGCTGCCTTGCGTGGAGAGCCGGTTGCTCTGCGGCTGCCATGCTTCGCAGCCGTGGGCGATGAAGCCGTGTGCGGTGGGCTCGATGCGGTAGTCGGCCATGGCGGTGTGCGCGCGGTCGCCCAGCAGGCCTTCGTGGACGAAACCGAAGTGAGAGAGATCGAGAAAGTTCTCGATGATGCGCGGCGCGCTCGATGCCACGTCGTAGGGGCCGCACTGCAGCTTGCGCAGGCGTGGGTCGGTCTCGGCGTCGAAGGCGGGCGGTGGCGCATCGCAGGCCTGCAGCCGGACCCAGATCAGGCCATGTGCCTCGCGCGCTTCATGCGTGCAGGCCGTGTGCGCGGCGGGTGGCGTGAATTGCGGCAGGGCAGGCACGCGCTTGCAGTGACCGTCGACTGCAAACTGCCAGCCGTGGTACGGGCATTCGAGGCGCGAACCGACGTCGGCCGCCACGACGCGGCCGAGAGAAAGCCGTGTGCCGCGGTGGGGGCAGCGGTCGGCCCAGGCATGCGCCACGCCGCTGGCGTCGCGCCACAGCACGAGGTCTTGCGAGAGCAGGCGCACGCCGAGTGGTGCATCGACTAGCGAGGCGCAATCGGCAACGGGGTGCCACAAGCCGGCTTCGGTCATGACCTGGTTCCTCTCGAATGAAAGAAGGCCGCACGCGGCGGCCTTCGATCGTGTTGAGCCGCAGGCTGTGCCTTACTTGGCGCCGGGCACCTTGCCCTCAACGCCCTTCACGTAGAAGTTGACGCCGCTCAGGAACTTGTCGTCAGCGGCTTCGTCCTTCTTGACCAGGTCCTTGCCGTCCTGGCCGACGATCGGGCCCTTCCAGATGACGAAGCTGCCATCCTTCAGTCCGGCCTTGACCGCTTCGACCTTGGCCTTGAGATCGGCCGGCACCTTGTCGGAGATGGACACGATGTCGATCGCGTCTTCCTTCACGCCCCACCACACGCTGCCGGTCGCCCACTTGCCTTCCAGCGCGTCACTGGTGGCCTTGATGTAGTACGGCGCCCAGTTGATGATCGATGAGGCCAGGTGGGCCTCAGGTGCGTAGGACGACATGTCGCTGTCCCAGCCGAAGGCGTACTTGCCGGCCTTGGCGGCGGCTTTGAGCACGGCGGATGAATCGGTATTCTGGAACAGCACGTCGGCGCCGCCGTTGATCAGCGATTGCGCGGCTTCGGTTTCCTTCGGTGGGTCGAACCACTTGTTGACCCACACCACCTTCGTCTTGATCTTCGGGTTGACCGACTGAGCACCCAGCGTGAAGCTGTTGATGTTGCGGATCACCTCGGGGATGGGCACCGAGCCCACGACACCCAGCGTGTTGCTCTTGGTCATGCCGCCTGCGATCACGCCAGCCATGTACGCGCCTTCATAGGTGCGGCTGTCGTAGGTGCGCATGTTCTCCGAGGTCTTGTAGCCCGTGGCGTGCTCGAACTTCACTTCCTTGGCATCGGCCGCCACCTTGAGCATGGGCTCCATGTAGCCGAAGGTGGTGCCGAAGATCAGCTTGTTGCCCTGGCCGACCATGTCACGCAACACGCGCTCGGCGTCTGCCGCTTCGGGCACGTTCTCGACGAAGCTGGTGACGACCTTGTCGCCGAATTGCTTCTCGACCGCCTTGCGGGCGTTGTCGTGCGCGAAGGTCCAGCCACCGTCGCCCACCGGGCCGACGTAGGCGAAGGCGATCTTCAGGGGTTCGGGCTTCGGCGCAGGCGCGGAGGCTGCAGCCACGGGTTCGGAGGGGGCAGCCGGAGCGGCTTCTTCCTTCTTGCCGCAGCCTACCAGCGCGGTGACCGCGGCGAGAGTGCTCCACCCGGCGATCTTCAGCAGGGCTCGTTTGGATGTTCGGGTCATGTCTTCTCCAGAGGAAAGGTCATCGCAATAGGAAATCACACACGAGGTTCGAGCGCTCTCGTGGAGCGCCTCGGATTATTTATCTAACTCCCAGGAAAGAACGGCTTGCCCAGCGAAGCCGGCATGTTCACGCGGATCCAGGTGGCGTTGCGCGAGATCAGCACCAGCACCACGATGGTGGCGAGGTAGGGCAGCATGGTTAGCAACTGGCTCGAGACCTGCACGCCTTCGCCCTGAAGATGAAACTGCAGCATGGTCACGCCACCGAACAGATAGGCACCGAGCAATACCCGTGCCGGGCGCCAGGTGGCGAAGGTGGTGAGCGCGAGCGCGATCCAGCCCTTGCCGGCGACCATGCCTTCCACCCACAGCGGCGTGTAGATCACCGAGATGTACGCCCCCGAGGTGCCGCACAGCGCACCACCCACCACCACCGCCGCAAGTCGGATGCGGCGCACCGGGTACCCGAGCGCATGCGCCGACTCGGGTGACTCGCCCACCGCCCGCAGGATCAAGCCCGCGCGGGACCGGTAGAGGAACCACGCGAGTCCGATGGTGAGGGCGATTGCCAGATAGACCATCGCGTGCTGCCGGAAGAGCGCCGGCCCGATGAAGGGCAGGTCGCCCAAAAGCGGGATGGGCGCGGCGGCGTGCTCGGGCAGGCGCTCCTGCGTGTACTTGATGCCCATGAAGGCCGAGAAGCCGGCGCCGAAGAGGCTGAGCGCGAGGCCGGTGGCGTACTGGTTGGTGTTGAGCCAGATGACCAGCAGCCCGAACGCGGCTGCCAGCAGCGCGCCGGCGCCTGCGCCTGCGGCCAGCCCCCACCACTCGCTGCCGGTGTGGAACGCGGCAGCGAAGCCGGCGATGGCCGCGACCAGCATCATCCCCTCGGCCCCGAGGTTGACGATACCCGCGCGCTCGTTGATGAGCAGGCCCAGTGCGGCAAAGGCGATCACGGTGCCCGAATTGAGCGTGGCGGCGATCAGCAGTGCGAATGTGTCCATCGGGCGTCCGTGAAGGCGTCGATCAGGCTTTGCCGGCCGCAGCCGGGCGGGTGGGCACCCGGCGGATGCGGTAGTGGATAAGGGTGTCGCAGGCAAGCAGAGAGAACAGCAGCATCCCCTGGAACACGCCGGTAAGCGACTTCGGCAACCCCAGGCGGGACTGCGCCAACTCGCCCCCGATGTAGAACATGCTCATCAACACCGCCGAGAACACGATGCCCACCGGGTGCAGGCGGCCCACGAAGGCCACGATGATGGCCGCGAAGCCATAGCCCGCCGGCACGTGCGGCGTGAGCTGCCCGAGCGGCCCCGCGGCCTCGAGCCCGCCGGCCAGGCCCGCCATGCCGCCAGAGAGCAGGAGCGCCGTCCACAAGGCCTTGCGCGAAGAGAACCCTGCGTAGCGCGCCGCAGCTGGCGCGAGCCCGCCCACCTGCATCTGGTAGCCCGAGTAGCTGCGGAACATGAACAACCAGAACAGCGCCACCGACACCAGCGCTATCACTAGGCCGATGTTGACGCGCAGCCCGTTGAAGAGCTTGGGTACCTGTGTGGCGGGCAGGAAGCTGATGGTCTGAGGGAAGTTGTAGCCCGCCGGGTCCTTCCAGGGGCCGTAGACGAGATAGCTCAGCACCATCTCGGCCACGTAGACGAGCATCAGGCTGACCAGAATCTCGCTCGCGTTGGCCTTGTCGCGCAAGAGCGCCACGATGGCCGCCCACAGCATGCCGCCCGCCACGCCGGCCAGGAGGATCAACACCACGATCCAGCCACCGGTCTCCTTGCCGGCCATCATGGCCACGCCGCTGGCCGCGATGGCACCGAGGATGAACTGGCCTTCGGCGCCGATGTTCCACACGTTGGATCGGAAACACACCGCCAGGCCGAGCGCGATCAGCAGCAGCGGCGTCGCCTTGAGTGCCAGCTCGCTCAAGGCATACCCACTTTTCAGCGGCTCGACGAAGAACGCCTGCAGGCCGCGCACCGGGTCCTTGCCGAGCACCATGAACAGCAGCACGCCGACCACCACGGTGATGGCCAGCGCAATCAGCGGCGATGCCACCGACATCACACGGCTCGGCTCAGGCCGGGCTTCAAGCTTGAGCATGCGTCACCTCGTGTGCAAGTTCGTGCTGGCCTTGCCACAGCCCCGACATCCACGCGCCGATCTGAGGGATCGTGGCCTGTCGCGTGGCGATGCTGGGCGAGAGCCGTCCTTGTGCGATCACATGCAGGCGATCGGTGATCTCGAACAGCTCTTCGAGCTCTTCGCTCACGACGAGAACCGCACAGCCGGCATCGCGCAGGCGGAGCAATTCGCCCCGGATCTGAGCGGCTGCCCCCACGTCCACTCCCCAGGTGGGCTGCGAGACGATCAACAGCTTGGGTTGTGCGTCGATCTCGCGCCCGACCAGAAACTTTTGCAGGTTGCCCCCCGAAAGGCTCTTGGCCGCGGCCTGCGGCCCGCCCGCTTTCACATGAAATCGCTCGATGAGCTGGCGTGCCTGTTCGGCCACTTGCGCGATCTTGAGCCACCCACCGCGGCTGACGGCCTCGGTACGCGTCAGCAGCGTGTTCTGGGCCAGCGAGAGGGTGGGCACAGCGCCCCGCCCAAGCCGCTCCTCGGGCACGAAGTGCAGCCCCGCCGCACGGCGAACCTGCGGCGGCTTGCGCGCAATGGGCTGGCCGAAGAGCTGTATGGTGGCCGGCGCGGCGCGGGTGTCCTCTCCCGAGAGCGCGGCCATGAGTTCCTGCTGGCCATTGCCGGACACGCCCGCGATGCCCACGATCTCGCCCGCGCGCACCTCGAAGCCGATGCCCTGCAGGTTCATCCCGAACTGGTCGAGCTTGGCCAGGCTCAGTTCGTGCACGGCCAGCACCACCTCGCCCGGCGTGCGCGGCGCGTGCTGAAGTTGCGGCGGCTCCGCGCCGATCATCAGGCGCGACAGGCTGGCGTTGGTCTCCTGCGTGGGATCGACCTCGCCCGTGACGCGGCCCGCCCGCAGCACGGTGCAGTGGTGGCACAGCGCGCGGATCTCGTCGAGCTTGTGGCTGATGTAGAGAATGCTGCAGCCATCGCTGGCCAGCTTGCGTAGCGTGACGAAGAGCGTCTCGACCGCCTGCGGCGTGAGCACCGAGGTGGGCTCGTCGAGGATCAGCAGCTTCGGGCTCGTCATCAGCGCGCGCACGATCTCGACGCGTTGGCGTTCGCCCACCGACAGCGTGTGAACCGGGCGCAGCGGCTCCACGTCGAGCCCGTACTCCTTGGAGACCTGCGTGATGCGCGTGCTGACCTCGGCGAGCGACATGCCCTTGCCCAGACCGAGCCACACGTTCTCGGCCGCGGTCAGCGTATCGAAGAGGCTGAAATGCTGGAACACCATGCTGATGCCCAACTGCCGCGCCTCGTGTGGGCTGCGGATCTGCACCGGCTCGCCGTTCCAGCGGATCTCGCCTTCGTCGGGCCGCACCGCGCCGTAGATCATCTTCATCAGCGTGGACTTGCCCGCGCCGTTCTCGCCCAGCACCGCATGAATCTCGCCCGGCTTCACGCGCAGGCTCACCTGGTCGTTGGCCTTGACGGCGGGGTAGCTCTTGCTGAGCTTGAGAAGTTCTAGGCGGAGCATGGAGGTTCTGGTGTTGGGCTGCCTGCTCACATCACTGTCCGCTCGGGCTGAGGTATCGAAGCCGTGCACGGTCTCGGCAAGCTCGGGGCTTCGATACCTCAGCCTGAGCGGTCGGTGGTGTGCGGACCATGCCGGACGCTGATGTGTGGTGGTGCTGTGCGGCCATACCTTCAGGCCACTTTCAGCATGTCGTACAGCGTGCGGGCCACCACCTTGGTCGCGCGCCGCAGATCTTCCAGCACCAGGTGCTCGTCCGCCCGCTTCGCATTCGATTCGAGCACCGTGCGCGGCCCGGCACCGTAGATGACGGCCGGGATGCCTTGCGCGCAGTACAGCCGCACATCCGTGTAGAGCGGTGTGCCCATCGCCGGGATCGACTCGCCGAACACGGCCTGTGCGTTCTTCTGCAGCGCATCGACCAGCGGCTTGTTGCCCGGCAGCGGTTGCAGCGAGTTGGCCAGCAGCAGGCGTTTGATGTCGACCGCGATACCGGGGTAGCTGGCTGCCGCGTCGGCAATCACCTTGCGGATGTTGGCTTCGACGGCCACCGGGTCCTCCTCGGGGATCATGCGGCGATCGAGCTTGAGCACCACCTTGCCGGGCACAACGTTGGTGTTGGTGCCGCCCTCGATTCGGCCGACATTGAGGTACGGATGCGTGATGCCCGCCACCTTGGAAGTGACCTGCTTGTACAACGTGTTCTGCGCGTACAGCGCGTTCAGGATGGCGACCGCACCCTGCAGCGCATCCACACCCGTGCTCGGGATGGCGGCGTGGGCCATCTTGCCGTGCACGGTCACCTCCATCTGCAGGCAGCCGTTGTGCGCGGTGACGACCTCGTAGCTGAAGCCGGCGGCGATCAGGTAGTCGGGCTTCGTCAGGCCGTTCCTCAGCAGCCAGCCCGGGCCGAGTTCGCCGCCGAACTCTTCGTCGTAGGTGAAGTGCAGTTCCACACCGCCCTTGAGCGGTGCGCCCAGCGATTCGAGCGCACGCACGGCGAAGGTGAAGGTGGCGAAATCGCTCTTGCTCACCGCGGCGGCGCGCCCGTAGAGCTTGCCGTCTTCGATTGCACCACCGTATGGGTCGTGCACCCAGCCTTCTCCGGGCGGCACCACGTCGCCGTGGGCATTCAGCGCGATGGTGGGGCCGGGGCCGTAAGCGCGTCGCACGATCAGGTTGGTGATCGATTGCAGGCCGTAGGCGCGCACCTCGGCCTCGGGCACGGGGTGCTTCTCGGCGCTGTAGCCTAACCCCGCCAGGAGTTCGGCGGTGCGCTCGGCGTGCGGCGCGTTGTCGCCGGGCGGGGTGTCGGTCGGGACCTGCACCAGCGCTTGCAGGTAGCGCACCTCGTCGTCGAAGTGGGCGTCTATCCAGGCGTCGAGTTCGGTGTGTGGGCTCATGGTGTCTTGGCTCGCGTCGTGGGCTCGGCGGCCAGTTGCTCAAGCAAGTGCGAGAACGCCTCCACGCACAGTTGCGCGTCGTCGTTCGTGGTCACCTCCAGCGGGTTGTGGCTGATGCCCGAGTTGCCGCCGCGCACGAAGAGCATGGCCTGCGGCATCACCTCGTCGAACTTCATGGCATCGTGGCCCGCACCGCTGGGCATCGTGAACACCGGCAGGCCCAGTGACTCCACGGCGCGCTCCCAGCGGGCTTGCCACTCGGGTGCACTCGGCGCGGCCGAGGCGCGCATCGTCTCTTCGATCGTGTAATGCAGCCCGCGCCGCACGCTGATGCGCTGCAACTCGGCCAGCACGTCGTGCGCCATGGCGTCACGCACCTCATTGGTGGTGGCGCGGATGTCCAGGCTGAACTGGCAGCGCCCCGGCACCACGTTGATGGAACCGCTGGGCACGTTGACGATACCCACGGTGCCCACCAGGTTCGGCACCTGTGCGGCGCGCTTCTCCACGTACAGGAGCAGCTCGGCCACCGCCGCGGCGGCGTCCCGACGGCGGTCCATGGGCGTGGTGCCGGCGTGGCTGGCCATGCCGATCACTTCGCCCAGGTAACGAACGCTCCCGTTGATGGAGGTCACCACGCCCAGCGGGAGATCGATCTCGTTCAGCACGGGCCCTTGCTCGATATGGACTTCGACGAAGCCCATGTACTGCGCCGGGTCGCGCTTCATCGCGTCGATCTGCGAGATGT
The DNA here is from genome assembly GCF_056675995.1 of Piscinibacter sp. PDB1-1. NCBI lineage: Bacteria > Pseudomonadati > Pseudomonadota > Betaproteobacteria > Burkholderiales > Sphaerotilaceae > Piscinibacter > Piscinibacter sp. PDB1-1. The sequence goes on along the minus strand of NZ_JBWVZJ010000003.1, from coordinate 522,754 downwards.
CGCGCCCCGCCGCGAACATGGCTTCGCGCATGGTGATGCCATCGGCGTCCTCTTGGTTCAGCCAGGTGTAGTCGAAGCGGCCGATCACCGCGCCCGAGCCGAGAAAGGTTGCCTTGTAGCGTTGGCCCTCTTCTTCGGCGAAGGCGATCACCTCCAGGCCGAAAGGCAGGCGCCGGCCTTGGCGGTGCAGTTCTCGCACGCAGACCATCGGCACGAAGATGCCGAGCCGACCGTCGTACTTGCCCCCGTTGCGCACCGTGTCGAAGTGGCTGCCGGTGAGCAAGCTTGGCGCAGTGGGGTCCGTGCCTTCGTAGATGCCGACCACGTTACCGACGGCGTCGACCTGCACGTCATCGAACCCACAGTCATGCATCCAGCGAACGAGCTGCACCTGGCAGGCCTGATGGGCCGGGGTAAGGTAGGTGACGGTGAGGGCGTCATCCACGTCGCTGTGTTGCGCAAGCAGCTCGGCACAGTCCCACACCTGGTTGCCGAGGATGGGCTCGACGCCGAACTTGTCGTTGAGGCGGATCTCGGCAATGCGGTGGATGTTGCGCAGGCACTCGGCGAGCTCGAAATCGGCGTGGCCTTCGAGGCGGCGAGCAAAGGTGTTGATGATCTGTTGCCGCGTGAGGCCGGTGCCGCGCGGCCCGCGCACCGCCACGATGAAGGGCCAGCCGAACTTGGCGAGGTACTCGGCGTTGAGGCGCTGCAATGCGGCCAGCTCTTCGGGCGAACACGCCTTGAGACCCGCGGTGGCCTGCTCATGGGCCGACTCCGCCGTGAGCGCGGCCGCGTCGGCCAGCTTGCCGGTGAGTTGCGGGTGGGCGCGGATGAGCGCGAGCTGCGCCACACGGTCGGCCTGCCGCACGGTATCGGCCATGGCGTGCTTCAGGTGAGCCAGGCTCTTGAACGGGCGGTGCGTGAGCGCGGCCTCGGCGATCCAGGGCGAATGCTCGTAGACGCCGGCGAGCATCTCCGACGCCTGGGTCAGCGTCGCCGCATTGAGCTGGTCCAACGTCAAGTTCATGCCGGTGCGGGAAAGTGCTGCTTCCAATGCCGCGCGATGTCGATGCGGCGGCACACCCACACCTTGTCGTGCGCGAGCACGTGGTCAAGAAAGCGTTGCAGCGAGCCGATGCGCCCCGGCTTGCCCAGCAGGCGGCAGTGCATGCCGATGCTCATCATCTTGGGTGTGCCTTTCTGCTCTCCATCGGTGCCTTCGGCATAGAGCGCATCAAAGCTGTCGCGCAAGTAGGTGAAGAAGTGATCGCCCGTGTTGAAGCCTTGCGCCTGCACGTAGCGCATGTCGTTGGTATCGAGCGAGTAGGGCACCACTAGGTGCTGCACCGTGCTGCCGTCGCTCTTGGTCACGGGCGTCCAGAAGGGCAGGTCGTCGCCGTAGTAGTCGCTGTCGTACTCGTAGCCGCCGTGATCTACGACGAGGCGGCGGGTGTTCGGGCTGTCCCGCCCGGTGTACCAGCCGAGCGGCCAGGCGCCGCCGGTCATGTCGCGCAAGACGTGGGTGGCGAGGTCGAGGTGGCGCTTCTCGGTGGCCTCGGGCAGGTTCTGGTAGTGAATCCAGCGCAGGCCGTGGTTGGCGATTTCGTAGCCGCTCTCCATGAAGCAGGCCACCAGTTCCGGGTAGCGCTGCATGGCCATGCCGACACCGAACACGGTCAAGGGCAGCTTGCGCTTCTCGAATTCGCGCAGGATGCGCCACACGCCTGCACGCGACCCGTACTCGTACATCGATTCCATCGTCATGTGCCGGCTCTCGTAGGCCTGGGCAGTGACGAGTTCGGAGAGAAAAGTCTCGGAGGTGGGGTCGCCGTGCAGCGGGTTGTTCTCGCCGCCTTCCTCGTAGTTGAGGACGAACTGCACCGCGATGCGTGCGCCGTTCGGCCATTGGGCGTGGGGCGGGTTGCGGCCGTAGCCGACCAGGTCGCGCGGGTAGGTGTCAGCTCCCCGCTCGGCGGCTGCATCGCGCGCCGCCCCGAGTGCGTGAGGGCTGGCTTGGGGCTGGCCCGGCGCCTGGCCCGCAGTGTCGTTGGAGCGTGTCATGGTTCAGGTCTGTTGCAACAGCACGGCTTCGAGGTCGGGCACGCGCGGGTCGAGTCGCAGGTTGCGCTCGACGTGGCGCAGGTGGTTCTCCATCAGCTTGACGGCGGCGCGGGCGTCGCCTTGCTCCAGCGCGTCGACGATGGCCACGTGCTCGGCGTAGGAGTGCTCGGCGGAATGGGCGGATTGGTACATCAGCGAAATGAGCGAACTGCGCGACACCAGTTCTCGCAAGATGTCGGCCAGAGTCTCGTTGCCGAGCATCCGCGCGATGACCACATGGAAGTCGGCCAGCAGGCGCGTGCGGCCCGATACATCGGTGCGCTGCACTGCGGCCTGCTCGTCGCGCAGGTGCGCGCGCAGCTCGGCAATCTGCCCGGGCGTGAGTTCGCCTGCTGCGCGGCGGATCATGGCGGACTCGAGCATGTGGCGCACCTCGAACACCTGGCGCGCCTCTTCGACGCTGGGTTGCGCGACACGCGCACCGCGGGCCTGCTCCAGGGTCACGAGCTTGTCGCGGCTGAGCTGGTGCAAGGCCTGACGCACGATGGTGCGCGAGACCTTGAAGATGTCGGCGATCTTCTGCTCGGCCAATTTGGTGCCGGGCATGAGCCGCCGCTCGACGATGGCGGTGGTGATCGAGTCCGCGATGCGGCGGGTGGTCGTCTGGAGGCTGGCGTCGGCAGCCTCTGCGCTCGAAACTTGCTTACGCCCGGCTCGCGGCGTTCGGCCGGGCGCTCGGATGGCTTGCAGGGTTTCGGTGCGAGGCATGGCGGTCAAGTGCCGGCTGGGAGTTGCGTCGTTCGGCAAACTGTATACACTTTATTGTGTCTTGCAACTCATTTTTGAAGGCAACCCCGGCATGGGCCAACTCACCACCCACGTGCTCGACACGATGAACGGATGCCCCGCCGCCGGCATGCGCGTGACGCTGTATCGCACCGGCACGGGCGAGCCCGTTCAGATCAAGCAGGTGGTGCTCAACGGCGACGGCCGCGCCGACGGCCCGCTGCTCGACCACGCTGCTTTCAAGCCCGGCACCTACCGCTTGGTGTTCGAGCTCGCCGCGTACTTCCGGGAACGGGGCGTGGCGTTGCCCGAGCCCCCGTTCCTCGAGAACGTCCCTCTCGATTTCGGCCTGGCCAATACAGATCAGCACTATCACGTGCCTCTGCTGGCGAGCCCCTGGGCCTATTCCACCTACCGTGGTAGCTGAAACTGTATACACATGGACGCCCATCTTCTTGACTGGCTCAACCTGCTGCTGCGCTGGGCGCACGTCATCACCGGCATCGCCTGGATCGGCGCTTCGTTCTACTTCGTCGGGCTCGACAACGGCCTGATCAGCCCCGCCGATCCGAAGGACCGCGACAAGGGCGTCGGTGGCGAAATGTGGGCCGTGCATGGCGGCGGGTTCTATCACCAGCAGAAGTACCCCGTCTCACCAGCGCTGCTGCCCGAGAAGCTGCATTGGTCGATGTGGGAGAGCTACTCCACATGGCTCACCGGCTTTGCGCTGTTCACGGTGATGTACCTGTTCAACGCGAGCACTTTCCTGATCGACAAGCGGGTGTTCGACTGGTCACCCACCGCGGCGGTGGTGACGGCGCTGGGCTTCTTCGTGGCCTTCTGGGCCATCTACGACGGCATCTGCCGACTCTTCGGCCACCGCAAGAACGGTGACCTGATCGTCGGCGTGCTTGTGTTCCTGTTCATCGTGTTCGCGGCGTGGCTGTCGTGCCACCTGTTCGCCGGCCGGGCGGCCTTCCTGCTGGTGGGCGCGATGATGGCCACCACGATGAGCGGCAACGTGCTCATGGTCATCATCCCCGGCCAACGCAAGGTGGTGGCGGCGCTGAGGGCCGGCCAACCGGTGGACCCGGTGTACGGCCGCCGTGGCAAGCAGCGCAGCGTTCACAACACCTACTTCACGCTGCCGGTGATCCTGGCGATGCTGAGCAACCACTACGGCTTCTTGTACGAGTCAGCGAACAACTGGCTGGTGCTGGTCGTGATGATGCTGGCCGGCGCCTTGATCCGCCAAAGCTTCGTGCTCCGCCACAAGGCGCTGGCCACGGGCCAGGCGGTGCCGTGGTGGTATGCGGTGGTGGGCTTCGTGCTGCTGGCGGGCGTGGCCAGCGCCACGATGCCGGAGGCGCCTGCGAACCGCGCCGCCGGTCCCGCCGCAGCCCCTGGCTTTGCGGAGGTTCAAAGCGTTGTCGCGCAGCGCTGCGTGATGTGCCACAGCGAGCAACTCGTCAACAAGGGCATCCAGTTGCACACGCCCGAGTTGATCCTGCACAACGCTCAGGCGGTGTATCAGCAGGCCTCGGTGCTCAAGCTGATGCCGTTGAACAACGCCACGCAGATGACGCCCGAAGAGCGTGATCTGGTCAAGCGCTGGTTCGAGGCCGGCGCGAAACCCTGAACCACCGACGCGTCAGCGCCCGCGGCGCACGCGCATCAGTTCGTCGAGGATCAGCAGCACCGCGCCCACCGTGATGGCGCTGTCGGCCACATTGAAGGCGGGGAAGAAGTAGCGGCTTCCCCAGTGAACCTGGACGAAGTCGACCACGTAGCCGTGGATCAGGCGGTCGATCACGTTGCCGAGCGCGCCGCCCAGGATCAGCGAGAGTGCCCAGGCGAACACGCGCTGGCCGCCATGGCTGCGCAGCATCCAGACGATGAAGATCGCGGCCACTCCGCCCAGGCCGACGAAGAACCAGCGCTGCCACCCCGAGGCATCGGCCAGGAACGAGAAAGCCGCGCCCGGGTTGTGTGCCCGCACGATGTTGAAGAACGAGGTGATGTAGCGGCTGTCGCCATACTGGAAGTGCTGCAGGATCAGTGACTTGGTGAGCTGGTCGAGACCGATCACCGCGGCGGCGACCAGCAGCCACGGCCACAAGGCGGAGCGAGATTTGTCGAATGCCATGCTCATGCCGCCTTGCGCGATTCGCCCGCGCCGTAGAGGTTGCTGGTGCAGCGCCCGCAGATGGTGGGGTGGGCCGCATCGGCGCCCACGTCATCGCGGTAGTGCCAGCAGCGCTCGCACTTCGAACTGTTGCTCTTGGATGCTTTAACGAAGACCATGCTGGGTCTTTGAGTAAGCACCTCTCCGCCACCCGCTGGCAGCAAGCCAATCAAGCCAAGTCGCGCAATCGTTTGCTTTGCCTCTGGTGTGGTTGCATCGGCCACTTCCGCGCGCGAAGTGATCAGAACGAACCGCAAGTCGTCGCTGAGCGATCTCAGGTCGTTCAGGAGGTCGGAGTCTGCAAACACCTCCACTTCGGCTTGCAGCGAGGAGCCGATCTCCGAGTTCTTGCGAAGCTCTTCAAGTTGCCTGTTGACTTCATCGCGCACATACCGGATGCGGTTCCACTTCGCTGCCAACGTCTCGTCCATCCACGATGAAGTGTCGCTGTACACCTCGGTAAAGATCGACGGCGATTGGCCCGGCGCGAACACCTTCCACGCCTCTTCTGCGGTGAAGCTCAGGAAGGGAGCCATCCAGCGCAGCATGGCGTGCGTGATGTGCCAGAGCGCCGTCTGCGCGCTGCGGCGGGCGAGGGACTTCGGGGCCGTCGTGTAGAGCCGATCCTTCAGCACGTCGAGATAGAACGCGCCGAGGTCTTCGCTGCAGAAGACCTGCAGCTTGGCGACCACCGGGTGGAACTCATAGACCTCGTAGTGCGCCAGCACCTCGGCCTGGAACTCGGCCGCACGCGCGAGGGCGTAGCGGTCGATCTCCAGCATCTCGCCCAGCGGCACGGCGTCTTTCGATGCATCGAAGTCGCTGGTGTTGGCGAGCAGGAAGCGCAGCGTGTTGCGGATGCGTCGGTAGGCGTCGACCACGCGAGCGAGGATCTTGTCGTCGCCGGCGATGTCGCCGGAATAGTCGGAGGCGGCCACCCACAAGCGGATGATCTCGGCGCCCAGCTTGTTGCTCACCTCCTGCGGCTCGATGCCGTTCTTGAGGCTCTTGCTCATCTTGCGGCCCTGGCTGTCGACGGTGAAGCCGTGCGTCAGCAGGCCGCGGTAGGGTGCGCGGCCTTCGATCGCGCAGGCGATCAGCAGCGACGAGTGGAACCAGCCGCGGTGTTGGTCGTGGCCTTCGAGGTAGAGATCGGCCTCGGGGCCGCTGGTGTGGCGGCCGCCCTCGTGGCTGCCGCGCAGCACGTGGAAGAAGGTCGAGCCGGAGTCGAACCAAACGTCGAGGATGTCGTTGCTCTTGTTGTACTGGGTCGCCTCGGCGCCCAGCCACTCAGCCGCGTCGAGCTTGGACCAGGCCTCGATGCCGCCCTTCTCGACGATGGCCGCCGCGCGGTCCATGAACGCCATGGTCTGGGGGTGCAGTTCGCCGCTGTCCTTGTGCAGGAAGAAGGGCAGGGGCACACCCCAGCTGCGCTGGCGGCTGATGCACCAGTCGGGTCGGTTGGCGATCATGTCGCGAAGCCGAACGCGGCCGTTCTCCGGGTAGAAGCTGGTGGCGTCGATGGCTTCGAGCGCGGTCTGGCGCAGGGTCTTGGGCGCCTTGTCCTTGGTGAACACGCCTTCGCCTTCGTCCATGCGCACGAACCACTGGGCCGCAGCGCGATAGATCACCGGCGTCTTGTGGCGCCAGCAGTGCGGGTAGCTGTGGACGAGCTTCGCGGTGTTGAACAGCCGGCCGTTCTCGCGCAGCGCTTCGGTCACTGCGGCGGCGGCCTTCCAGATGTTCTGGCCACCGAAGAGCGGCAGCGAGGCTTCGTAGGTGCCGTTGCCCTGCACCGGGTTCAGGATGTCGTCGAGCGCCAGCCCGTGCGCACGGCAGGAGTTGAAGTCTTCGATGCCGTAGGCGGGCGCGGAGTGGACGATGCCGGTGCCGTCTTCGGCCGTGGCGTAGTCGGCAAGGTACACCGGGCTCAGGCGGTCGTAGCCCGGGTGCACGTGCGCCAGTGGGTGATGGAAGTTCAGGCCTCCCAGGTTTTTGCCCAGCGTGGTCGCGATCACCTGGCCTTGCAGGCCGTAGCGCTCCAGACACTTCTCGACCAGCGCCGACGCCAGCAGCAGCAGCCCGCGCTCGGTGTCGACCAGGGCGTACTCCAGTTCGGGGTTCAGATTGAGCGCCTGATTGGCCGGGATCGTCCAGGCGGTGGTGGTCCAGATGACGACGAAAGCTTCCTTCTCCAGCTTGGGAAGGCCGAAAGCGGCGGCGAGCTTCTCGGGCTCGGCCGACTTGAAGCCCACATCCACCGTGTGCGAGGTCTTGTCGGCGTACTCGATCTCGAACTCGGCCAGCGAGGAGCCGCAGTCGAAGCACCAGTACACGGGCTTCAGGCCGCGGTAGACGAAGCCGCGCTCCATCACGCGCTTCAAGGCGCGGATCTCGTTGGCCTCGTTGCCGAAGTCCATCGTGCGGTAGGGGTGCTCCCAGTCGCCCAGCACACCCAGGCGCTTGAAGTCGACCATCTGCTGGGCGATCTGCTCGGTGGCGTAGGCGCGACTCTTGGCCTGCACCTCGTCGCGCGGCAAGCCGCGGCCGAAGGTCTTCTCGATCTGGTTCTCGATCGGCAGCCCGTGGCAGTCCCAGCCGGGCACGTAGAGCGCGTCCATGCCCTTGAGCTGGCGCGCCTTCGTGATCATGTCCTTGAGCACCTTGTTGACCGCGTGGCCCATGTGCAGCTGGCCGTTGGCGTAGGGCGGGCCGTCGTGCAGGATGAACTTGGGGGCGCCATGGCGCGCTTCGCGCAGGCGCTTGTAGATGCCTTGCTGGTCCCAGTCCTTCACCCAGCCCGGCTCGCGCTTGGGCAGGTCGCCGCGCATGGGGAAGGGCGTGTCGGGCAGGTTGAGCGTGGACCGGTAGTCGGTGGCGGGGGCGGTGGTCTTGTCGGTCATGGCACTTTGCACACCGTGGGGGCGCGCCTGTGTGGGTGGGGGCAGGCCCGATGGCCTGGGCTCGCGAGCTCTTCAGCGAAGAGGAGTGGGGCGAGCTTTAAATTCGGTCGCGCGTGGTCTGGCGGCGTTGAGCCGCATGGGCGGCCAGGAACTCGCGCGCATTGCGAGCATCCAGGTCGATCGCGGCCTGCAAGGCCTCCAGCCCGTCGAAACGGGCCTCGTCGCGCAGTTTGTGCAGCAGTTCCACGCGCACGATTTTACCGTAGGCCCCCTCGTTGCCGAGGTGGGCGGGCCAGTCGAAGACGTGCGTTTCGAGCAGCACGCGGCCGCTGTCGTCCACCGTGGGCCGGATGCCCAAGCTCGCCACGCCACCCAGAGGCGCCTCGGTCAGGCCATGGACCAGCACGGCGAAGATCCCCATGGCCGCCGATTTGGCGTGCGCGAAGCGCAGGTTGAGCGTGCGAAAGCCCAGGGTGCGCCCGAGCTTCTTGCCGTGCACCACGTGGCCGCTGATGCTGTACGGGCGGCCGAGCAGCGCGGCCGCTTGCGCCATGTCGCCCGTGGCGAGGGCATCGCGCACGGCCGAGCTTGAAACGCGCAGCCCGTGCACTTCGTAGCTGTTCATCCGGGCCACGTCGAAGCCCTGCGCGGCACCTGCGGCATCGAGCATGGCGTAGTCGCCCGCGCGCTTGGCGCCGAACCGGAAGTCGTCGCCGACCAGCACGTAACGTGTCCCCAGACCGGCTGCGAGCGTTTCATCGATGAAGGCCTGGGCCGACTGCGTGGCCAAAGCCTTGTCGAAGCGCAGCACGACCACCTGATCGATGCCGCATCGCTCCAGCTCGCTGAGCTTGTCGCGCAGCGTTGCGATGCGGGCGGGCGCGGCCTCTGGCTTGCCCGCCAACCGCGCGAAGTAGTCACGCGGGTGGGGCTCGAAGGTCATCACGCACGAGGGCAGGCCGCGATGCTGGGCCTCGGAGCGAAGCAGCGCCAGCATGGCCTGGTGGCCACGGTGCACGCCATCGAAGTTGCCGATGGTCAGGGCACAGGCGTTGGCGATGTCGGGGTGGTGGATGCCGCGAAAAACTTGCATGGGCGCCGATTATCGCGGGCTGATCACTTCCGGGCCCGGCAGCCAACGCCACTGGCCGGGGGCCAAATCGGCAGGAAGTTGCAAGGCGCCGAAGCCGCTGCGGTGCAAGCCCTCGACGCGGTTGCCCACTGCCGCCAGCATGCGCTTGACCTGGTGGTACTTGCCTTCGGTGAGCGTGAGCCGCAGCGTGAGTTCGCTGGTGACCTCACAGGCCGCGGCGGCCACCGTGGCCGGGTCGTCCACGAGCTTCACGCCGGCCAGCAGGCGCTGCACCTGCTCGTCGGTGACGGGGTGCTTGCAAGTCACCTCGTAGATCTTGTTCACATGCTTCTTGGGCGACGTCAGGCGGTGGATGAGTGCACCATCGTCGGTGAAGAGCAGCAGGCCGGTCGTGTCTTCGTCCAGGCGGCCGATGCTTTGCACGTCGCGCCGTCGCAGCGGCACGGGCAGCAGGCTGTAGATGCTCACGTGGTGCTTGGGCTTTTGAGAGCACTCCACGCCCTGTGGCTTGTTCATCACGATCAGCGCCTTGGCGTGATAGGGCCAGGGTTCGCCACGCACGTGGAAGACCAGCCCTTCGGGGTCGATGTCCTCGAACGGGTCGTCATGCACCTGCCCGGCAATGCTGACCAGGCCAGAGGCGATCAGGCCTTCGCATTCACGGCGTGCGCCAAAGCCTTGGGAGAAGATGATCTGCGAGAGTTTCATGAGCGTTGGAGAGGTCGGCTGATGGCCCAGGGGCCGGTCGGGATCATCGCTCACGATAATCGCGCCCGTGAAACTGCCGTCCTACCGCTCGACCATCGTTGCACTCGCGGTGGGGCAACTGCTCTGCTGGGCGGCGCTGTTCTACGGTTTCTCGTCTTTCGTGCTGCCCATGCAGCGCGAATTCGGTTGGGGCAAGCCCGAGACGATGGGCGCCTTCACCCTGGGCATGGGTTTGTGGGGCGTCTGCAGCTACGCGGCCGGCGCGGCGATCGATCGCGGCCACGGCCGGTGGGTGATGACGCTGGGCGCCGCGCTCGCCGGCGTGGGCTTTCTCGTGTGGTCGCAGGTGAGCGGGCTGGTGGGCCTGTATGCCGCCTGGGCGTTGATGGGGCCGGCGATGTCCATGTGCCTCTACGACCCAGCGTTCTCAGTGCTGACCAAGCGCTTCCCCGACCGTTACCGCGAGGGCATCACCTCGCTCACGCTGGTGGGCGGGTTCGCGAGCACCTTGTCGTTTCCGGCGGTGGCGGGGCTGATCTCGATGGGCGGGTGGCGAGTGGCCTTGGTGGTCATCGGCCTGACGCTGCTGTGTGTCGTCGCTCCGCTTCATGCGTGGGCCTTGCGCGGGCCCGACATGCCCTCGCGCCACCTCACGCCAGACGCAGTCGACGACGCCACGCTGCACGACGCCCTGCGTCACCGGTCTTTCTGGCTGCTCACCACTGCGTTCACGCTCTATGCCTTCGTGTCGGCGGCGCTGTGGGCGCACATCATGCCGGCCTTCGCGGCCAAGGGCACGAGCGAGGCCCAGGCGCTGGCGGTGGTCATGTGGGTGGGCCCGGCGCAGGTGGCGGGCCGGCTGGTCTATCTGTGGCTGGGCCGGTATGTGTCGCCACGCACGCTCGGCCTCGTGGTGCTGGCGGGCACGCCGGCGTCGCTCACGGTGTTCGCGCTGGCCGACCACTTCGTGGCACTGATGTTGTTCGCCATGTTCTTCGGCATTGCCAATGGCCTGAGCACCATCGTGCGAGGCAACATCGTGCCGGACTTCTTCGGCCGCGAGCATGTCGGCCGCATCAGCGGTGCGATGACGACGATCTCGCTTGTGTCACGTGCCGCAGCCCCGCTGGCCGTGGCCTGGCTGCTGCTCGCGCTGCCGGGCTACCGCGAGGTGATCCTCGTGCTGGCCCTGCTCGGCCTGGGTTCGTGGCTGGCTTTTGCCCTGGCGCGTGCGCCGGGACGCTGAGCTGCGCGCAGAATGCTCAAACTCACAAGTTGCCCCGCACCATGAAGATCGCCACCTTCAACATCAACGGCATGAATGCCCGCCAGCCACGCCTGCTCGAATGGCTGGCCGAGAGTTCGCCCGACGTCGCCTGCCTGCAGGAGCTGAAGACGCCCGACGAGAAGTTCCCGCATGAGGCCTTGCGCGAGGCGGGCTACGAGGCCATCTGGCACGGCCAGAAATCTTTCAACGGCGTGGCCATCCTCGCCAAGGGCGTGATGCCCCAGGAGCGCCGCCGTGGACTGCCCGGCGACCCCGACGACACCCACAGCCGCTACATCGAGGCCGAGGTCAACGGCATCGTCATCGGTTGCCTGTACCTGCCCAACGGCAACCCGCAACCGGGCCCGAAGTTCGACTACAAGCTGAAGTGGTTCGACCGCTTGAACGCGCATGCGGCCGCGCTGCTCAAAGAGGGCAAGCCCACCATCCTGCTCGGCGACTACAACGTGATCCCGACCGACGACAAGGCCGACATCTACAACCCGGCCTCGTGGGTGAAAGACGCACTCACCCAGCCCGAGAGCCGCGCCGCCTACTTCAAGCTGCTCGACCAGGGCTGGACGGATGCCATCCGAACCCTGCACCCGGGCGAACCGAAGTACACCTTCTGGGACTACATGCGCCAACGCTGGCCGCGCAACGCGGGCTTCCGCATCGACCACCTGCTGCTATCGCCCGACCTGGCCAAGCGACTGGAGGCGGGGGATGTGGATCGCGACGCGCGCGGCAAGGAAAAGGCCAGCGACCACGCCCCGGTGTGGGTGCGGCTGAAGGCCTGATCCGCTGGCCCGTCAAGGGCGCTTGACGAGCGTCATGACGTCGTTGTCGCGCCTCATCTGGAAGCGCGTGAGAAAGCTGTTGCCGAGCAGGATGTAGGGCATCGGCGCCGGGATCACGAGTGCGTCGACGTTGTAGACCTGCACATCGCCCACGCGCACCGAACCGAGCTTCGCCCGGTGCACTTGCACCATGCCGTTGGCGGTGCTGGCCATGCCTGTCTGGCCGTCCTTGTACTTGAGGCCGATGCGATCGGCCTCTTCCTGGCTGATGGCCACCGTAGTTGCCCCTGTGTCGACCACGAACTGCACCGCCCGCCCGTTGATGGAACCCTGGGTCACGAAGTGCCCGCCCGATCCGGCGGTGAGCACGATGCGGTCGCCACCGCCTTCGGTGTTGGCGCCGCCGAGGTTGACCGGAGCACCGCCCAGCGGCACGGTGACGCGTTGCCCGGCGATCTCTACGATCGAGCCGTCGGCGGTGGTGCTCAAGAGTTTCACGCCTTGCACCGTGCTGCCCACAGCCACCGTGCGGGGTGTGCCGTCGATCACGAGCAAGGCCTTGTCGCCCAGGCGCCCGCTCATCGAAACGGCCTGCGCATGGGCCGCGCCGGCGAGCACCAAGGCGGCGCCCAGCGCAGCCCCTAGCGCGGTGGTGAAGCGCACGACGATCAGTCGCGGAAGTTGTTGAAGGTGAGCGGCGCGTCGGGCACGTCCTTGCGGATGAGGGCCATCGCGGCCTGCAGGTCGTCGCGCTTGGCACCGGTGACGCGCACCGTGTCGCCCTGGATCGCGGCCTGCACCTTCATCTTGCTTTGCTTGATGAGGTTCTGGATCTTCTTGGCGGTGTCGCTGTCGATGCCGCTCTTGACCACGATCTTCTGCTTGACCTTGTCGCCACCGATCTTCTCGACCTTGGCGCTGCGATCGAGGAACCGGATATCGACATTGCGTTTGGTCATCTTGGCCAGAAGGATGTCGAGCACCTGGCTGATCTGGAAATCGCTGTCGGCGAAGACGGTCAGCTCTTTCTCCTTCAATTCGACGGCCGCCGACGAGCCCTTGAAGTCGAAGCGGGTGCCGATCTCCTTGGCGGTTTGATCGATCGCGTTGCGCACCTCGACGAGGTTCGGGTCAAGTACGGCGTCGAAGCTGGGCATGTGCAGGTCTCTTTCGGCTGGATCGGCGAAAATTCTGCCATGCATATCGAATCGGGCGTGAGCCTGAAACCCTACAACAGCTTCGGTTTGCCCGCCGTGGCGCAGACGCTGGTGCGCATCACAAGCGACGCCGACGTGCGCCAGGTGGTCGATCACCCGCAGCTGGGCCGCTCGCCCAAGTTCGTGCTGGGCGGCGGCAGCAACATCGTTCTTACGCGCGACATGCCGCAGGTGGTGCTCAAGGTCGAGGTGGTGGGCCGGCGCCTGGTCGAAGAGCGCGCCGACGCATGGATCGTGGAGGCGGGCGCTGGCGAGAACTGGCACGAGTTCGTGGCCTGGACGCTCGCGCAAGGCCTGCCGGGGTTGGAGAACATGGCGCTCATCCCGGGCACGGTGGGTGCATCGCCGGTGCAGAACATCGGCGCTTACGGCATCGAGATGAAAGACCGTTTCGAGTCACTCGACGGTGTCGATCTGGTCACGGGGCGCACCGTCACGCTCGGCGCCGATTTGTGCGCCTTTGGCTACCGCGACAGCGAGTTCAAGCGCTCCCTGGCAAGCCGCGTCGTCATCACCCGCGTGCGCTATCGGCTCCCCAAACCCTGGCAACCGGTACTGGGCTATCTGGAGCTCGAGCGAAAGATGCACGAGACCGGTGTCGCCATGCCCAGCCCGCAGCAGGTCTTCGACTGGATCTGCGCGATCCGCCGTGCCAAGCTTCCCGACCCGGCGGTGGTGGGCAATGCGGGCAGCTTCTTCAAGAACCCGGTGGTCACGCCCGAGCAGTGCCGCGACATCATCGGCCGCGACCCGGAGATCGTTCACTACCCGATGCCCGACGGAAGCATGAAGCTCGCGGCGGGTTGGATGATCGATGCCTGCGGCTGGAAAGGAAAGACCGTGGGCCGCGCCGGTGTCTACGAGAAGCAGGCGCTGGTGCTGGTCAACCGTGGCGGCGCCATCGGCTCCGAAGTGATGACCCTGGCGCGTGCCATCCAGGAGAGTGTGTACGGGCGGTTCGGTATCCGGCTGGAGCCGGAGCCGGTGGTGGTCTGAGGCGCTTCATGAACGGCACTATCTCGATCGCGCGCCTCTGGCGGCCCATTCTTGCGATGCTGGTGGTGATTGCCGCGTCGAACTGGCTGGTCCAGTACCCGATCAACGAGTGGCTGACCTGGGGTGCATTCAGCTACCCGGTGGTGTTTCTGGTTACCGACCTGACCAACCGCGCGGTAGGCGCCGCGGCGGCCCGCAAGGTGGCTTGGATCGGCCTGGCGGGAGCGGTGGTGGTGTCGCTGGGGCTTGGCCCGTGGCGCATCGCGCTGGCGTCGGGCGCGGCCTTCATCTCATCGCAATTGCTCGACGTGGCGGTGTTCAACCGCTGGCGTCAACAGAGCTGGTGGAAGGCGCCGCTCTTCGGCTCGGCGATCGCCTCGGTGCTGGACACCGCGGTCTTCTTCTTCATCGCCTTCGCCGGCGAACCCGGCGTGAACTGGCTCCAACTCGGGAGCGGCGACCTCGGCGTCAAATGGCTGATGGCCGCGCTGCTGCTGGCACCTTACCGGGCTATGCTTCCGCGCCTGCAGTCCTGGGTGCCGATGCGCTGAGGCGTGATTTTGGCGCTCAGCCGAAGTGGCACACGTAATGCAGCGTCTGCGTCACTTCGATGTCGAAGGACGACTTGCCTGGCACGTTGAACGACTGGCCGGCGCTGTAGGCCAGCCAGTTGTCGCTGCCGGCGAACTTGACGCGGCACACGCCCTCGACGAGTTCCATCACTTCGGGCGCGCCGGTGTTGAAGGTGAGCGACGAAGGCAGGATCACGCCCACGCTCTTCTTGCTGCCGTCGGCGAGCTCAATGCTGTGCGAGACGCACTTGCCATCGAAGTAGACGTTGGCGCGGGTGTTGACGGTGGCGGTGATCTTGTCGGTCATGATTTGGGTGTCAGTCAGAGGTCGGTCAGCGGGAAAGATCGGCGATTCTAGGGGCCGCCCCCGCAGCGATCAGGCCGCGCGCAGCGCCTGCAGCGTGCTCTGCAGCAGCCGTGCATCCGTGCTCGCACGGTGGCGCTGGCCCTGCATGGCCTGCGCGATGCCCTGCTTGGCGGCCTGCCAGGCACCAGCCTCGCCTTCGGTCAGCAGGCTGCGCAGGCTTTCCAGCTTGAAGCGGGGCACCATCCCGGCTTCTTCGAACAAGACCGCCAGCCACGTGTAGTCGTGCGCCCAGCCGTCGCTGTAGAGGGTGATCCCCTGCAGCCGCTCGTTCAGCAGCCGCGCTACCTCATGCACGTCGCGGCCGTGCCGTTGCAGCATCTCGCGCGTGATGTGGTGGACGCGCTCGGCGGCTTCGTCCCAGTGCGTCCAGCTCGGGGCGGGGCGGATCAGGGTGCAGAAGCTGCTGCCGTCCGGCAGGACGTAGCCCACTTCGATCGGGTAGCTCGCGCGGCCGAACCCCGAGGCTTCCAGATCGAGGAAGGCGGGAAGCTCCAGGCGGTTCGGGGCCAGCGCGATGACCATGGCGCAGCATAAGCAAGAAGCGACCCGGGCTGGCCCATGCGCCGACGCTGTCGCGAAGCTGATCTAGGGTTTTCTCGGGGCGGGCGGCTGGTATTTGCACTGCCATGCTACGAGGTGTCTTGCAATGGTTTGCCACGTAACTCAGAGGATCCGCCCGTGACTGAAGCTGCCCCCCGCCCACATGAACGCATCTGGCCGGCCCGCCTGCCGCGCCGGCTTGCCGTGCCGTCCACTTCGCTGTGGTTCAACCTCGAGGTGACCGCCCAGCGCTTCCCGGACAAGGCCTGCACCATCTTCTTCGGGCGCACGAACACCTATGAGCAGTTGCACGCCCAGGCCGAAGCCGTCGCCGGCTGGCTGCAAAGCGTGGGCGTGCAGGCCGGTGACCGGGTGGGCCTGTACATGCAGAACTGCCCGCAGTTCATGGCCAGCTTCTTCGGCATCCTGCGTGCGAATGCCGTCGTGGTGCCGATCAACCCGATGAACCGCGCCGACGAACTCCAGCACTACATCACCGACCCCGAGGCGCGCGTCTTCATCTGCAGTGCCGATCTGGCCGCCCTGGTGGACCAGGCGAATGCCGCCGTTCCCGAATCCGCGCGCCTGCGTCATGTGCTCGTCACGCGCTACAGCGACGCCATGAACGGCGCCGCCGAGACCGATCCGGCCGACACGCCGTCGGCGCCGATCGATGCGTGGCTGCGCGCGGATCCACCGTTGCCTGAGGCGGGTGACGGCCGCCCCAGCTACGTGCGATGGCAAGACGTGCTCGCCCAGGCGCGCAAGCCCGGCCCGCACACGGCCGGGCCGGACGATCTGGCCGTGCTGCCGTACACCTCGGGCACCACCGGCAACCCCAAGGGCTGCATGCACACGCACCGCACCTTGATGCACCAGTCGTGCGGCATCCAGTGGAGCCACGGCGGCCCCGAGGCCGTGGGCCTGGGCGTGGTGCCGATGTTCCACATCACCGGCATGGTGGGCATGTCGGCCGCGGTGTTTGCGGGGTCGACCATCGTGCTCATGCCCCGATGGGACCGCGAAGTGGTCGGGCGCGTGTTCGCCCGCTACCAGATCAGCCACTGGACCTGCATCCCGACCATGGTGCTCGACCTGTTCGGCAGCCCCAACTACAAGAGCTTCGACCTCTCCAGCCTGCGCTTCATGAATGGTGGTGGCGCGCCCATGCCCGCGGCCATCGCCGAGCGGCTGGAGAAGGAGTTCGGAATCCACTTCGCCGAGGGCTACGGCCTCACCGAGACCGCCGCGGCCAGCCATGGCAACCCGCCGGAACGCGCCAAGCTGCAATGCCTGGGCATCCCGATCTTCGGCGTCGATTCGCGCGTGGTCGACCCCAACACGATGCAGGAGCTGCCGCCCGGCGAGGTGGGCGAAATCATCACGCACGGCCCGCAGGTCTTCAAAGGCTATTGGCGCCAACCTGAGGCCACGGCGGCCGCGTTCGTCGAGTTCGATGGCAAGTCGTTCTTTCGCACCGGCGACCTGGGCCGCATGGACGAAGAGGGCTACTTCTACCTGACCGACCGGCTCAAGCGAATGATCAACGCGAGCGGCTTCAAGGTCTGGCCGGCAGAAGTGGAGATGCTCCTGTATCGGCACCCGGCCGTGCAAGAGGCCTGCATCATCGCGGCGCGCGACGCCTACCGAGGCGAAACCGTCAAGGCGGTGGTGGTGCTGCGCGCCGAGGCCAAGGGCAAGACCACGGAGGCCGACATCACCGACTGGGCCAAGGACCACATGGCGGCTTACAAGGTGCCGAAACTCGTTCAGTTCGTCGACACCCTGCCCAAGTCTGGGTCGGGCAAGGTCATGTGGCGCCTGCTGCAGGACGCCGAAGCCAAGTAAAGGACCCGGCGGGGCATTCGCCCCTCCAAACACGCGCCTGGCGGGAGCCGGGCAGCGCCACGCCGCCGCCAAGGTTCACACCCTTGAAAAAGAAACGGCCCGGCAGGGGACCTGCCGGGCCATCCACGCAACCGGGCTGACTGCTCCCGGTCGCTCAGCGGGCCAGCTTGCGCCAGCCTGCACTCCCTACCTCTTTGTTGTTGGTGTGGTCAGGCGACTGAGGCTCAGCGCGTCGACCACTTGTACGTGGCAATTCAAGGGTGATGTTCACCACCGCGCCGCGGCGGTGAACCGTGCATCACGGCGTGGGCGTGTACGGCGTGTTGTTGTTCCAGACGGTGCAGCGGTGGTCCGCGGCAAAGCTGGGCAGTGCGGCCACACCGTTGGTGCCGATATCGAGGCCCTGGTAGCTGTCGTTCGACTGCGTATAGGCGGCCCAGGTCGGCACGCCTGCACCGTTCGGATCGCCGTTCTTCGAGAAGTTGGCCCAGTAGCGCACCATCGTGTCCGACAGGGCTTGCTGTGCCGCGTTGAACGATGCGCTGCCCTGCATCGTGAAGAGGTATTGCAGTTCCGAGGTATGGGGCGCGCCCAGATCGAAACCGGAGCGGTGGGGCAGTGTCGACGGTGCCGTGCGGTCACGGAATTCGTACGCAAACACCGGCCGATGCTGTTGCAGTTCGAGCGCAGCGATGCGGCCGTTGCAGGCAAAGATCATGTCGGTGCCGAGCGTGCCGTAGGCGATCGGAGCACCGCCGGGGAAGCTTGACGCGGGGTAGAAGTTGGTCACGATCGCGCTGGCCGTTGGCATCGCTGTCGAAACGAACGGGTGCCCCATCAGCGTCGCGACCTTGTTGATCGTGTCGGCGTCGCTGTTGAGCACCTGCGTCATCGGCGGGGAGGCCTGCAGCTCGTCGAGTGCTGCGAAGAGGCGCCATTCGTCACGCGTGGTGCCTTCGATCATCGGCACACGGTTGTGCGTGCCTGCCGAGATCGTGGTGCGCACGTCTTGCGTCAGCACAGCGCCGTCGACCGAAGGCACCGGGCCGCTCGGGTAGGCCACCATCTGGGCACCCAGCAGAGCGCTGACGGGCAGTGCACGCAGGCAGGCTGCGGTGGTACAGGCCGGGACGGTGGTGCCCGTGGCGGTTGAAAGGATCGTGGCCGCTGTCGAAGCAACCTGCGCGCCCTTGCTTTGTGCGCTCGGATAGGGCGCCGGGGCGGCCAGCACGTCTTGCGGTGCGGCAAACGGGTAGGCACCGCTCATCGCGATGGCCTTGTGGAAAAGGCCTGCGGCACCGGCCGAAGCCACGTGCGAGTGGACGCTGAAGCCACCTGCGGATTCACCGGCGATCGTGATGTTGTCCCGGTTGCCGTGGAAGTTGGCAATGTTGGCCCGAACCCAGCTCAGAGCCGCTTGCTGGTCCATCAGGCCGTAGTTGCCCGACTTGCCGCCTTGCTCGGCCGACAGGGCGGCATGCGACATGAAGCCGAGTGCGCCAAGGCGGTAGTTGAGCGTGACCACGACTAGACCTTGATCGACCAGCTTGGTCGGCTCGTAGCCGTTCGAGAAACCCAGATAGAACGCGCCACCGTGGATCCACACGAAGACCGGGTAATTGCCGGGTGCTTTCGGGGTGTACACGTTCAGGTAGAGGCAGTCTTCGCTCGTCGACGCAGAGCCGAAGGGCGAAGCGGGTTGCGCGCAGTGCGGCGCGAAGGCGGTGGCCTCACGCACGCCCGTCCAGTTGGCCGGTGCCGCGGGCGCGCGCCAGCGCAGATCGCCCACCGGGGCGGCTGCGTAGGGGATGCCCTTGTAGCTGACCGACGTGGCGTTCTCGGTGCCACGAACTTGGCCGTTGGCGGTGGTCGCGACGTTGATGGGCGCCGCTGCCGGTGCCTCGTCGTCGTCGGAGCCGCAGGCCACGAGGCCGGCGGCCAGGGCCATGCAGACGAAGCTGCGCGCCAGGTTGCTGGGCAAACGAGATTTGTTCATGAAGTCACTTCTCCAAAGTTATGTTGCACAAGCGTGCACAAAACAGGAGTCTGCCCCAGCCTGTACGGCTCGGACACTAGGAGAAGCGAGTGATGCGGTTTAGCAACTCGGTGCAAGGCCGCTCACTTTTTGATCAGTCGTGCTAATCGTTCGTTAAGTACTGCACGAATGTCCAGCGATTGGCGGGCGCGAAGGTCAGCGCTTGAGCTGTTCCCAGAGGTAGGTGTATTCCAGGGCCTGGAGGTGGGCGCGTTGCTCGTTGTCGGCTGCGCCGCCGTGCCCGCCCTCGATGTTTTCGTAATAGAGCACGTCGTGTTTCTGCGCCAGCATGAGTGCTGCCATCTTGCGGGCGTGGCCGGGGTGCACGCGGTCGTCGCGGGTGGAGGTGGTGAACAGCACGCGCGGGTACTTCTTTTCGGTCTGCACGTTCTGGTACGGGCTGTACCTGGAGATGAAGTTCCATTCGTCGGGGACGTCGGGGTTCCCGTACTCGGCCATCCAGGAGGCTCCGGCCAGGAGCTTGTGATAGCGCTGCATGTCGAGCAGCGGCACCTGGCAGACGACCGCGTTGAAGAGGTCGGGCCGTTGCGTGAAGGTGGCGCCGACCAGCAGGCCGCCGTTGCTGCCGCCCATGATGCCGAGATGCTTCGGCGAGGTGATCTTGTTCGCGATCAGGTCTTCGGCCACGGCGATGAAGTCGTCATAGCTGCGTTGCTTGTTGGCCTTGACGGCACTCTGATGCCACTGCGGTCCAAACTCACCACCGCCTCGGATGTTGGCCACCACGAGCACCCCACCACGTGAATACCAGGCGCGGCCGAATCCGCCCGAGTACCAGGGCTTGAGCGAAATCTCGAAGCCGCCGTAGCCGTAGAGCAAGGTCGGGTTGCTGCCATCTGGTTTCGCACCTTTGGGCCAGACCACGAAGTAGGGCACCTTGGTGCCATCTGTCGACGTGGCGAAGCGCTGCTCGGCGCGCATGCCGCTGCTGTCGAATAACGAGCCACGAGACTTGATGAGTTCAGCCCCCCATTCGCTGCGCCCTGAGGCCGGGCTGTCGGCAGTCTTCGTGGTGGCGAGGTAGAGCGAGTCGGGTGTGAGGAAGTCGGTGTAGGTCAGCCAGTAGGACTCGGCCAGCGGATCGTCCTTGACGAGCGGGTCGTGGAGCCCCGCCACGCCCAGGGCGCCGGGGAAGGGGGCCTTGACCTCGTGCCCGGTGAAGCGAGCGCCTTGCTTGTGCCACACCTCCAGCTTGCCGGCCACGTTGTCGATGATGTTGAGCAGCACGTGGTCGCGTGTGCTCGAGTAGCCCGACAGAGAGCGCGTGGGTGTGGGCGTGAACAAGACGCCGAACTTGCGATCACCGCGCATGAACGCTGCGGCATCGGTGTGCAGCAGGGAGCCGCTCGGGTAGGTGGTGTCGCCCACGACCATCGCGCTGCGCAGGTGCAGCAGCATGGTGTCGCGCAGGAAGCTGGGCGAGGCGTCGCTCGGGATGTCGAGCGGCACCAGTTTGTCGCCCTGCAGGAGAAAACTCTTGGCGTTGTAGAAATCGAGCGCACGAGTGAACAACGTGCGTTCGTGGCCGGGCGTCTTGTCCACGCTGACCGACACGGCCACGTCTTGCGCGATGCCCTCGAACACGGTCGCGGCTTCCGACAGGGGCGTGCCACGCTTCCAGCGCTTGATGACGCGCGGGTAGCCCGAATCGGTCATGGAGCCGGGGCCGAAATCGGTGCCCACGTAGATCGTGTCCGCATCGATCCATTCGATCTCGGTCTTGGCTTCGGTGAGCGTGAAGCCGTCTTTCACGAACGCCTTGGTGGCGATGTCGAACTCGCGCACGACCTTGGCGTCAGCCCCGCCACGCGAGAGCGAGATCAGGCAGTCGTTGTAGCTCGGCCCCAGGCAATTGGCGCCGCCCCAGACCCAGTTCTCGTTCTCGGCCTTGCCGAGGGCATCGAGATCGAGCAGGGTGTCCCAGGCCGGCTCAGGCTTTCGGTACTCCGCGAGCGTGGTGCGGCGCCACAGGCCGCGCTTGTGGGTTTCGTCTTGCCAGAAGTTGTAGAGCCAGTCGCCGCGGCGGGTGACGCTCGGGATGCGGTCCTTGGCGTTCAGCACTTCCAGGAGCTGGCTGCGGGTGCTGGCGAACCCGGGCTGGGCCGTCAGTTCCTTCTGCGTGATCGCATTGCGTTCGCGAACCCAGTCGAGTGCTCGCTCACCTTGCACGTCTTCGAGCCAGAGATAGGGATCGGCGGGTTTCTCGGCCGGGGTGGGCGTGGTGGGGGTCTGGGGCATGACGTGGGGGCTCATCGAGAGCAACAGGGTGGCCGCGAAGATGCCCGCGGCATGGCGCCAGGCGAGCATGTTCATGCGAGCAGGTCTTGCGTTTCAGGGTGGCGCTGCATGTACGCGCGCGTGTAGGGGCACTGCGGGTCGACCTTCAGGCCAGCGCTGCGTGCGTGAGCCAGCGTGGCCGCCACCATGGCCGATGCGATTCCCCGGCCTTCGACGGAGGGGTGCACGACGGTGTGCGTGATGCGCATCACCTTGCCATCGAGCTCGTACTCGACCTTGTTGAGGTGTCCCTCAACGGTGGTTTCGAACCGGCGCCGGGCTTCGTTGTGCTGGACGGCGTGAGTGCGTGCGGTATCGGTCATGGGATCTCCAAACCTGTTGGCGTGGCCAATTATTGGCCGATCCCGATGTAAGACAGTGTGTCAAACGCCCGGGTTCAGGCGCTGCGGTGTGATCTCGATGCTGCTCGCGCCGTCGCCCACCCACACCGCGCCGTCTTGCACTGTGACCTGGAGCTGCATGGTGCGCTGCGCCAGTGCTGCTAGCGCTTGGCTTTGCTCGGCCGGGATCTGCCAGACGGCGATGTTGCGGGCCCGTGTGATCTTGGTGGCGATGCCACTCCACCAGATCGGCGTGCTGTGGCTGAAGCTGTACACCTGCACGCTCTCTGCGCGCGGGCTGGCCTTCATCAGGCGCTTGTCGTCGGGCTGGCCGATGTCGATCCACTGCACGATCTGGCCGGTGAGGTCCTTCTGCCAGAGGCTGGGCTCGTCGGTGTCCCAGAGGTCCTTGGCGAACTCCATGGCGCCATGGTCAGTGTCGGCTGGTGCGTGCAGCGCGAAGGCCAGCAGGCGGATCATCATGCGCTCGTCGGTTTCGGACGGGTGCCGCGCGATCGTCACGCTGTGGTCGCCATAGATGCTGCGATCCATGTCGGCCAGTTGCAACTGCGCTTTGTAGATGGTGGCTTTGAGCGCCATGGGTGCCGGGCTTCGGGGAGGGAGGCGCATTAGACCATCCGGCGCGGTGACAATCCGGCGATCAATTGCCACCTAGCGAGACAAGTCCATGAGCCTCAAGAAGTTCGATCTGGCCAAGCAACTCGGCCTCAAGGTCGCCGGGAACATGAAGTCGGCCGGCGTCCCCAGCCGCTTTGCGCAAGGCGCCGGCGAAGTCCTGGACCGGCGCGAACGCCGCCTGCGCGATGCAGCAGCCGGTCTGGTGCCCTTTGCCTGCAAGTTGCCGAGCGAACTGGTCAAGCGCCTGCACGCAATCGCCCCGGAGCACGAGGGCGGTCTCAACGGCTTGATGGCTGAGTTGCTGGATCGGGGCCTTGGTGGTGATGCAGCTGCTGCACCAGTTGATGCGCCCGCACCCGCGAAGAAGGTGGTTGCCAAGAAGGCGCCGACTGGCGAGAAGGCTCCCGCCAAGGCGGCATCTGCGAAGGCGGCCTCTGCGAAGGCGGCCCCTGGCAAGAAGGCCCCCGCCAAGAAGACGGCTCAGCCGTAGACCGTGACCACCTGGTAGCCCAGCGCGGCAAGTTCACCGCCAGGCGACCACAGGCGCGTGGCCTGGTTCGAGTAGCCACCGGCCGCGGCGAGCACCTCCGTGTCGACACGCCACCAGCCGTCGTTCGACGTCGTCGTGATCGGGCGCAACTCAAGCTCCCACGAGACCGAGCTTGCAGGCGTGGGCTTGGTGAACTGCGACAGCAGCGGCGTCGGCGGCACGTCGGCCAGCAAGACCGTCAGCATTTCGGCGTCGATCTCGCTGGCAGGCTCGCCCTGCAGTCGCAGGTGGATGCTGGTTTCTGTGCGCAGGCTGCCGGTGAACGGCTCACCACCGCCGACGAAGCGCATGTCCATGTGCTGGGTGAATTGCGGCGCCACGCCAGGGGGCAGGGCGCGCTTCGGGGTCTGATCCGGCGCGGTGGCTGCCGGCGGGCACTGGGGCGACATCTCCGGCACGAGCGTGTCGCGCTCGGAGCCGAATACGCCGAGCAGCAACGCGGCCGTCTGGCCCTCCTGCTGAACGAGCGCCTGTACCTGCCGCACGTTCTTGCCTTCACGCAGCAGGGTCACCTGCACCTCGACCGGGCCTTGCGCCACCGGCCCGATGAAGCTGGTCTGCAGCGCGCGCAGGCGCACTGCGGCGGGCCAGTCGGCGCCAGCCACGTCGCGCATGGCCTGCACGGCGATGACGGAGATCAGGCCGCCGAACGAGGTGCGGCCTTGCAGCCAGTCGCTAGGAATCTCGAAACGCACGTGGCTCTCGTGGCGGCTGCGCGCGGCCAGCAGGCTGGCCAGTGGGGTGAATGTGGACATGTCGTCGGGCGGATGGGGGACACTTCGGATTATCAAATTCACCCCGCACCCCTGCTGGCACCACGGTGACAGCTGTGGTGGCGCATTCGCCTATCAAGGATCAGATCAACATGAGGTTCACGCACTCTTTGGCCACCTGTCTGCTGGCCATCTTCGCTTTGGCCACCGCTGCGTCGCATGCCGCCCCTCCGCGCGAGGGGACGCTTGGCACTGGCAAGGGCACTGGCAAGGTGATGAGCATGTCGGAGTTGCGTGCCTGCCTGGCGCAACAGTCGCGCATCAGTGCGCAGAACCAGCAGAACACCAAGGACCAGGACGACCTCAAGACGGAACGCGCCGCGATCGAGCGCGATGGCGAGGCCATCAAGACCGAGATGGCCACGCTGGATCGCACCAACAAGGAGGCGGTGGAGGCCTACGTCGCCAAGTCGCAGGCGCACGACAAGCGCATCGACGCCTATCAGGACCGGGTGACGGCCTTCAATGGCAAGGTCGAGGCCACCCAAGGAGAGCGAGCCAGCTGGGGCAAGAGCTGCGAGAACCGGCGCTACCTGGAAGACGACTACAAGGACATCAAGGCCGGAAAGTGACCCGGTAGGGCCACGGCGGCCGGTGCAGGTGTGGGGGCGGGGTGCTGCCTAGAATCGGCGCGTCTCACCACCGAGAAAATCACCATGACCGTTGCCACAAGCAATCCCCTGGTGCAGCCCTGGAATACCCCGCACGGGCTGCCCCCTTTCGCAGAGATTCGCGCCGAGCATTTCAAGCCGGCCTTCGCCGCGGCGATCACTCGGCACCTGGCCGAGATCGAATTGATCGCTGCATCGCCCGAACCTGCAAGCTTCGAGAACACCGTCGCGGCGCTCGACCGCACGGGCCAGCTTCTGTCTCGCGTGGCTGATCTGTTCGACAACCTTACATCCAGCGAAACATCGCCGGCTTTGCAGGAGGTCGAGCGAGAGATGGCCGCCCCGCTTGCGGCGCACCGCAGTGCGGTGTCGATGAACAAGCCGCTGTTCGCGCGCATCGACGCGCTGTACGAACAGCGCGCGGCACTGGGCCTCTCGGCCGAGCAGGTGCGACTGCTGGAGCGCATTCACCTCGATTTCGTGCGTTCAGGTGCTCAGCTGGCCGGCAATGCGCAGAGGCGATACGCACAAATCATGCAGCAGTTGGCCGAACTCACGACGCGATTCAGCCAGAACGTGCTGGCGGATGAATCCGCATATCGCCTTGTGCTGAGTGACGAGCGCGATCTCGCCGGCCTTCCCGATTTCGTGCGAGCCGCATCGCGGCAGGCGGCGGCCGACCGTGGCATGGGTGACGTGCACGTCATCACGCTGTCGCGCTCGCACATCGTGCCGTTCCTGACCTTCTCCGAGCGCCGTGACCTGCGCGAGCAGGCGTGGCGTGCCTGGGTGTCACGCGGCGAACACGCGGGCGACCATGACAACCGCCCGGTCGCACGCGAAATACTCACGCTGCGCAACGAACAGGCGCGGTTGCACGGCTACGCGAGCTACGCAGACTACGCCCTGACCGACACCATGGCCGGCAACCAGGCTGCCGTCGCCGGGCTGTTGACCCAGGTGTGGGAGCCCGCCAAGGCACGCGCCGCGCAAGAACTGGCCGACTTGCAAGCATTGGCCGCATCGCACGGTGACTCGACCGACATCGAAGCGTGGGACTGGCGCTTCCACGCCGAGAAGCTGCGCAAGGCGCGCTACGACCTCGACGAAGCGCAGATCAAGCCCTACTTCCCGCTCGACCGCATGGTCGAGGCCGTCTTCGATTGCGCACAGCGATTGTTCGGTGTGGCCTTCACCCCTCGCACGGATCTGCAGGCCTATCACCCCGACGTGAAGGTCTACGAGGTTCGCCGCAACGCAGGCGACAGTCTGGTTGGCATCTTCCTGCATGACAACTACGCGCGGCCCACCAAGCGCAGTGGCGCGTGGATGTCGCTGTTCAGGAGTCAGTCGCGCAATCTCGGGGAGCAGGGCGGCGCGGCCTTGCCCATCGTGATCAACAACAACAACTTCGCCAAGGGGGCGCCGGGCGAACCCACCTTGTTGAGCTTCGACGACGCGCGCACGCTGTTCCACGAGTTCGGCCATGGCCTGCACGGCCTGCTCTCCGATGTGACGTACGAGCGCCTGTCGGGGACGAACGTGCTGCGCGATTTCGTCGAGTTGCCGTCGCAGCTTTTCGAGCACTGGCTGAGCGAGCGCGAGGTGCTCAAGAAGCATGCGCGCCACCATCAGACCAACGAGCCGATTCCCGACGCCCTGATCGAGCGCCTGGAGGCGGCCAGCCGGTTCAATCAGGGCTACGAAACAGTGCGCTACGTGGCGTCAGCCCGCGTCGACATGGCAGCCCACGCGCTCACCTCGGCCGAAGGCCCGGACATCACGGCCTTCGAGCGCGAGCAGGCGCAAGCCATGGGCCTGCCCGCCGCCGTGGGGATGAACCATCGCCTGGCCCACTTCCAGCACCTCTTCTCCGGCTCATCCTATGCGGCCGGCTACTACGTCTATCTCTGGGCCGAGGTGCTCGACGCCGACGGCTACGACGCCTTCACCGAAGCCGGCAACCCCTTCGACCCGGCGGTTGCCCGGCGTCTTGAGCAGTTCATCTACTCCAGTGGCAACAGCCGCGAGCCGCGCGCCGCCTACCGCGCCTTCCGCGGGCGCGATCCGCTCGTGCAGCCGATGCTGCGCGAGCGGGGTTTGCTCGAAGAGGCAAACCAGCCGGCGTGAAGCGCGTTCAGCGCGCGGCCGCGAGTGGCGTCGAGGCGCGCTCGCGGCCCTGCCCATCCACCACCACGACGCTTCGGTAGTCGCCACGCGGCACGGCCACGATCACGCACGGCTGCGTGACCATGGCCGCGTACATGCGGCCCGGCTCAGGCTGGGTCCAGGTGGTGACGATGACGAGCCGGTGCGCACCCGCCTCGAGCCGCACGCCGGTCACACCCATCCCGTAGCCGGCGTTCGCTTGCTGCCCCATCGAGATGCGCAGCACCAGCGAGCGATCGAAGTCGACGAGAGGCGCGGCGGGCGCCGTACCCAGGCTGCGCCCTTGCATGAGCTGCTGCAGCGCGCTCGCATCGGAGACGCGTTGCACCGAGGTGTCGCTGGTGCCGCATTGGCCGCCGGCATGGACCACCTGATGCGGCACCCCTGTCGGCTTGGACGCTGGCGCCTGCGCTTGGCATGCGCCGATCAGTGCCGAGGCGGCGACGGCCACCGAGACACCCCAGCGTGACGCGACGAGCCGCTTCATCGGCGCACCCTCAGCCCTTTGATGCCCCCCGCCGAGCGCGACTGCGCAGTGCTGGCGCCGATCGTCGTCACGTAGTTCGCCCCGAAGTTCAATCCGCTGCGGTTGGCGTCAACCGTCACGCGAACGGGTTCGTCGAGTGTGAGGAACGCACCGCAAGCCTCACCCACGTCGCAGATGCTGTCGTCGTTGTTCGGGTCGGTGCCGGCGACAAGCAGGTAGGTGCCTGCCGGGACGTTGCCGAACTGGAAGCTGTAGGCGCCGTTGCTGGCGGTCGCCCGCACTTGGCCGATGCCGGTCATGGTGTCGGGGTTCACGAGGAGGATGTACATCGTGCCCAGGTCGGCAGTGGCACCACCGCCTCCACCTCCGCCACCGCCGGCCACTTGCAAGGTCACCGGAACATTCACGCGGTTGGCGGACGAGGTGATCTCGAGCGTGGTGCTGTATGCGCCCGGCGCGAGTGTCCCGCGGTTCACGCTGACCGTGTAGGTGCCCAGGCCGTTGGCCGATGTCGGTGGTGTGATGCTGATCCAGCTGCTCGGCGGGTTCACGTTGATGGATGACACGCTGAGGGTTGCGGTGCCCGCGTTGCCCAGGTTCAGCGGTTGCGTGGTCGCGCCGGGGGCGAAGACCAGGCTGCCTGGCGTTGCCACCAACTGCGCCGGCGACGGGGTGTTGCCGTCTTGCGCCGCCTGCACGGCTTTCAGCGCATCGATGAGACCGTGGCCGAACTGGTCGTCACGGCCAGGTGCGCCCAGGTCATTCGTCAGCCGCCCCGCGGCCAGCAGCCGGTCGATGTCGTCCGGCGTGAGGCGTGGGTTCACCGATTTCATCAGGGCGAGGACGCCGGCCATGTGTGGCGACGCCATGGAGGTCCCTTGATGGAAGGTGTAGGCGAATCGCGTGGTGCCCCCGCTGTCGTCGCCGACCGTGCTGAGTACCTGGTCGATGTAGCCGTCGCCGTTCAGGTCGCCGCCATCCCCACCTGGGGCGGCCACGTCAATACGCGTGCCGAAGTTGGAGTAGCTGGACAGCGTTCGCCGGATGCTCACGGCGCTGACCGAGATGACGCCGTCGTACGAAGCTGGGTAGAAGAGCCCGGCATTGCCTTCGTTGCCCGCTGCCGCCACCACGATGACGCCCTGTGCCCGTGCCTGCGTGTAGGCGGCCTGCTCCGCCTGCGACGAGTCGCTCCCGCCCAGGCTCAGGTTCACGATGTCGGCGCGGCGTGCCGGGACGGTCCCGGAGCTGTTCGGCAGACCCGCCGCGTAGAGGACGGCCTGCGTGATGTCGAAGCTGCTGCCCCCCTGGGTGCCGAGCACGCGCAAGGGCATGATTCGGGCGCCTGGTGCGATGCCTGCGACGCCGATCGAGTTGTTCGTGGCCGCCGCGATGGTGCCGGCGACGTGGGTGCCGTGGAAGCTGCTTTCGCCGCCGGGCGTCGAGTTGTCGCCAGGGTCGTCGGGGTTGTTGTCGGGGCCGTTGCCATCGTTTGCATTGGCAGGGTCGGTGATGAAGTCGTACCCGGCAATGAGTTGGCCGGCCAGGTCAGGGTGGCCCGTCAGCACGCCGGTGTCGATTACCGCCACGGTGACGGTGTTGCTGCCGACCGTGCGGTCCCACGCGGCGGGCAGGTTGATCATCGGGTAGTGCCACTGCAAGGCGTAGAACTCGTCGTTCGGAATGGCGAGAGCGCGGCGGATGTAGTTGGGCTCGGCATACAGCACGGCGGGGTCGGAGCGCAGCCGCTTGATCGCCTGCAGCGTCGCTGCCTTGAGGTCACGCGACGACAAAGGCACGTTCGCAGCCCGCGCGGCTTGCGGCGTGTTGCGCGACTGGGCCAGCAGCGTGCGCGGGCTGTCCAGGGTGAGCAGCCAGTCGCCTTCGGGGGCGCCTGCGGCCTTGGTCAGCCCGTGAACCGAGAGCACCGAGGCCGAGCTGCGCTTGCCAGCTTGAAGCACCTGCGCGGGCTGACGCCAGCGGACGACCACCTCGCCCGGCACGAACTCGGCGCTGCGCCGCAGCACACCGTCGGCCTCGCCCGCGTGGCCGGCAGCCTGCGCGCCTGCCTGCCCCACGGCGAGCACGTACTGGCCTGCGCCCGAGTACGCGTAGACCTCGATGTAGTAGCGGCCAGTGGCCGGGATCGTGACGGACTCGAGCCGGCCCGTGCCTTCGGAGACATCAACCTCGTTGCGGTTCTCGTCGTAGAGGTAGAGGTCGATGTCGCTGGCTTGCGGGTCGGCGACGACAAGGGAAACCGTCTGGCCGGCCACCCCCGAGACGGCGAAATAGTCGCTGCGGTCACCGGGGGTGCGCGACCGGCCAGCGGGACCCTGATTGGCCACGTTGACGTAGCCGGCCAGGCTCAGCGGAATGGGCACGGCTTGTGCCACGGGGAAGGTGTCGTTCGATGTGTATGCCGAGTTGACGTCGTTCACATCGCTGTCGACCAGCGTGTTGCCGCTCACGCGGACCTGGCCTGACACCTCGAAGCTGCCCGCTGCAGGCGGGGGTGGTGGTGCCGGGACTGGTGCGGGCGCTGGCGCAGGCGCAGGCGCAGGCGCGGGGGACGGTGATGGTGCACTCCCGTCTCCGCCCCCTCCACCACCGCAGGATGCGATGAGTACGGTGGCGGCCAACAGGGCAACACGTGATGACAATGACATGGAACCTCTCCTGAACTTCTTGTTTTCGATGGAGGGCGGATGTTTCCATGCTGCGCCGCAGAAAACGTCACCCAGAGGGGGGAGTCATGCAGCTGTCACGGCCGGCGTGGTCCGTGCCGGGTCGTCGTTTCCCCGCGGCTCGATGCACGAGCGCGTGCGCCGTGCCGACCGCCCGTTACGCGTCCGGGAAGATCCTGTCGAGCGCGTCGAGAAACTGGCCGAAGTCGATCGGTTTCGTCCAGTAGTCGGTGAACCCCGACAGCTTGGCGCGTGCGATGTCCGCCGGCATGGCGTTGGCCGACAGGGCGATGCACGGGATGTGCGCCGTCTGTGCCTGCTGGCGCAGATGGCGCAGTACCTCGAAGCCGTTGATGTCGGGCAATTGGATGTCGATCAGGATCAGGTCGGGCTGCAGGCTCGCGGCGCGCGCCACGCCGGCCAGGCCCGTGGCAGTGGATTCCAGGCGCAGGCCGGGGCGCATGCGGATCAGTTCTTCCACCAGCACCACGTTGATCGCGTTGTCTTCGATGTAGAGGAGCGTGCCCTTTCGGGCCGCTGCCAGTTGCTGCGCGGGGGGCCTGGGCTCGCTGCTCGTCGTGCTTGCCAGGCTTGCGTCGGCCGCACGCGGCAGGCGAATGGAGAAGGTCGAGCCGACGTTGGGTTGGCTGCTGACGATCACTTCGCCGCCCATGTGCGTGGCGAGGGCCTTGACGACGGCCAGGCCGATGCCGGTGCCTTCGATCCCTTCGCGCTCCAGGCCGAGGCGGTTGAACGGCTCGAACAGGTGCGCCTGCTGTTCGGCCGTCATGCCGCGGCCGGTGTCTTGCACATGGCAGATGACGGCGTCGCCGCTGACCTCGCTATAGACCGTCACGCTGCCGTTGGGTCGGTTGTACTTGATCGCGTTGCTCAGCAGGTTGATCAGCATCTGGCGCAGGCGCGTGCGGTCGGCGTGCAACACACCATCGGTGGCACCAGTGCGCAGCGCAACGCCGTGGGTGTGCGCGAGCGCATCGACAAGCGGCAAGGCCTCATTGAGCACGTCTGCCACAGACACCGCCTGCAGGTCGAGTTTCAGTTGGCCGCTCTCCAGGCTGGACAGGTCGAGCGCGTCGTCGATCAGCGCGAGCAGGTGTTCGCCGGCTGATTGGATGTGTGCGACCTTGCCGCGCTGCTGAGGCAGCAGGGTGTCCTTGCCGATCAGCAGCAGTTGCGCAAAGCCGAGCACGGCGTTGAGCGGTGTGCGCAACTCGTGGCTCATGCGGGAGAGAAACTCCGACTTGGCGCGGCTTTCGCGCAGCGCGAGCTCTTTCTCGCGGCGGCTCACCTCGGCGCTCATCGCATCGGTGATGTCCCAGTTCACGCCAATGCGCAGCTTGCTTCGGCCATCCACCGACGGCGCGGGGGTAGAGCGCGAGGCGAGCCAGCGCACGGTGCCGTCGGGCCAGACCACGCGGAACTCGTAGGCGGTAGGGCCGGTGTTCTCGGCGGCTTCGCGCAACTCACGCCGGACGTGCTCGACGTCTTGCGGGTGCGTCATTGCAAGGCGTTGCACGGCGTCGAGGGCCTCGGCCTGTGGCTCCATGCCACGCAGGCGGAACATCGCTTCGTCCCACTTGGCGGCGCCGGTGACGACGTTCCATTCCCAGGTCCCCATCCCCACGCTGCGTGCCGCCAGCGCCACGCGCTCGTTCACGCTGAGCAGCTCGGTCTCGGCTCGCACGCGCTCGGTCACGTCGATGGTGATGCCCACCACCATCGGCACGCCATTGCGGACCTCTCGGGTGGCGCGGTTCACCAGCCAGCGGACTTCGCCGTCGGGGCGCAGGATGCGGCACTCGTGCTCGAGTGAGGTCATCTCGGGCGTGATGGCGGCGCGGGCTTCCAGGATGGCGGCACGGTCGTCCGGGTGGACGATCTCGTAGACCCATTCATCGCGCGTCGGCCCGCCGAGCGCTTCATCGCGGCCGGCGATCTTGAACATCTGCTGGTTCCAGGTCGCGCGCTCTGCGTCAGGTGCGCGGCTCCAGACACCCACGCCGGCCGCGTTCACCGCGAACTGGAGCAGCTTGGCGGCCTCATTGGCTTCGCGCAGCTTTTCCACCTGCTCCGTCACGTCGAGGCCGACGCCGATGAACTCGATTGGTGTGCCGTTGGCGTCGCGGTGCACCATGCGGCGCGTGAGCACGTAGATCCATCGGCCGTCGGTGCGGCGATAGCGTGCTTCCATATCCACCGGCTGCGTGGTGTGAAGGGCGCGTTCCGCCGTCTCCTGGACGTGCGGGATGTCGTCCGGATGGATGAACGAGCGCACCTCCTCGAGGGCGAGGCCGCCTTCGCGCGGCTCCATGCCGAGGATCTTGAAGGCGTGGTCGTTGTAATGGAAACGGTTGGTCTTGAGGTCGTGCCGCCAGATCGCGATGTTGCCCAACTCCACCGCAATGCGCAGTTGTGCGTTGGCTTTGTTGAATGCGTCTGCGAGCTCGAAGGCGCGCGAGTCGTCGATGATGAGGCCCATCACGCGCTCTGGCATGCCTTGGGCGTTGCCTTTCACCTCCCAGTGCGAATGCACGTGGCGCAGCTCGCCGGCAGGCAGCGTAAGGCGGCTGTGTTGCTCATAGACGCCCGGCTTGTCGAGCGACGTGCGGTAGACGTCGCCGGCACCGTCGTCGGGGTGGATGCGCTTCGCCGTGAGGTCGTAGTTGGGCGGGCCGTCTTCGGGGCGCATGCCGAACAGGCGATACATGTGCCTGTCCCAGAATGCAGGACCATCCGGCAGTTGGCGCTCCCACACGGCGAGGCGGCCCACCTCCTGCGTCATGTCGAGCAGTTCGGCCTGGCGGCTTGCGGTGCGGCGCAGTTCGTCGGTCAGGGTAGTGTCCTGCAGGCTGAGCATCAGGCACGCGGGGCCGGCATCGGCCACCACCCGCGCGCTGGCACGTGCGGTGTGCGCGTGGCCGGCAGCGTCGAGCCAGGGCAGATCGGCGGGGTCGAAGGCTTGCCCGGTGCGGATCGACGGTGCAATGAGCGCCCAGCCATCGGCAGGGGAGAGCAAGTCCGCCGCGTCGCGGTTCACGACGTCAGGGGCGGCATGGCCACTCAGGCGCGAGAAGGCCGCGTTGACCCACAGGATGCGGCCTTGCGCATCGAGCAGGGCGATCAGGTCGGAAACGGCGTCCAGCGCCGCGGCCCAGGCCGGTATGCCAGCGGGGAGTGCGGATGTCACCTGGATCGGAGGCATGGCAGGCCAGTCTAGCGGGCCGACGCTTTGCGCAGTTTGTCGCAGGTCGGCGCCGTCCGTGAAGTGCTACGCAGTTGCGACCTGCAGCACGAGTTTGCCGAAGTTCTCGCCGTTGAACAGCTTGAGCAGGGTCTCGGGGAAGGCTTCGACGCCACCGGTCGCCACGTCTTCCTTGCTCTTCATCTTGCCGGTCTTGAGGTAGCCCGCCATCTCGCCGATGGCTTCCGGGTAGCGATCGACGTAGTCGAACACGACCATGCCTTCCATTCGCGCCCGATTGACCAGCAGCGACATGTAGTTCGCCGGCCCCTTGATGGGCGTCGTGTTGTTGTACTGGCTGATGGCGCCGCAGATCACGATGCGCGCCCTGCGGGTGATCCGCGTCAGCACGGTGTCGAGAATCTCGCCGCCGACGTTGTCGAAGTAGATGTCGACGCCCTTGGGGCAGTGCTCGCGCAGGCCGTCCTTGACGTTGCCGGCCTTGTAGTCGACGCAGGCGTCAAAGCCCAGTTCGCGCACGACCCAGTCGCACTTGGCCTGCCCGCCGGCGATGCCCACCACGCGCAGCCCGAGGATCTTGCCGAGCTGGCCCACCGTCTGGCCGACCGCGCCGGCTGCGCCCGAGACGACGAGCGTTTCGCCCGCCTTGGGCTGGCCCACGTCCATCAGGCCGAAGTAGCCCGTCATGCCCGGCATGCCCAGCACATTGAGCCACTGCGTGAGGGTGCCCACCCGCGTGTCTATCTTGGCGAGGCCGTAGCTCTTGTGCTCGGCTTGGCCGATCAGGCAGTACTCCTGCACGCCCAGGCTTGCACTCACGTGGTCGCCGACGGCGTAGTCGGGGTGCTTGGACGCAGCCACCACCCCCACGCCACCGGCGCGCATGACTTCACCGATACCCACTGGGGGGATGTAGCTCTTGCCCTCGTTCATCCACCCCCGCATGGCGGGGTCGAGCGAGAGGCTGAGCGTCTTGATCAGCACGTCGCCCGCGGCCGGCTCGGCGACTGCTTCGGTGGTGATGTTCCAGTTGGCCCGCGTAGGCAGCCCCACCGGGCGTTCAGCGAGGCGAACCTGGCGATTGGTGGCGCTGGTGAGTGTGCTCATGCGGGGCTCCGTGGTTGCGTGCCGCCGCATCGTAGCGCCGGGTTCGTGGCCGTGCATTGCTGCATGACATTCAGGCATAAAAAAACGCGGCCGAGGCCGCGTTCTCATGAGTGGCTTGACACCCAGTCTTTACAGCACGCGGATGTTCGCGGCTTGCAGACCCTTCTGGCCTTGCTTGACTTCGAATTCGACGCGCTGGTTTTCGAGCAGTGTCTTGAAGCCGGAGCCTTGGATGTCACGGAAGTGGGCGAACAGGTCAGCGCCGCCCGCGTCTTGAGCGATGAAGCCGTAGCCCTTGCTCTCGTTGAACCACTTCACGGTACCGGTTTGAGTCGTCATGGACGATTCCTATCTTTCTTGCTTAAGTAATGCGTAGCACATGCTCCGCATGCAGAGACACTCAAGAGACGTTATTCGGGGGTTCTGACGGAACCGGGCTGGAATCAGCCCGGCATTCGAAAAGATCACTCGCAACCACTGTCTTGCGTATACCTGTAGTCTGAATATACCTCAGGCATTGTGAAAACCGCGTGATGAAGCTCTCTGTTCTCGATCAATCCATCTCACTCCATGGCAGTACTGAAGACGCCGCCATTCGCGACACTCTGGCGCTGGCCGAACACGTCGAGGAGCTGGGCTACGACCGCTTCTGGCTGAGCGAGCATCACAGTCTGCCGACCATCGTGGGCAGCGCCCCCGAGATCTTGATGGCGGCCATCGCGGCGCGCACCACGCGCATTCGCATCGGCAGCGCCGGAGTCATGCTGCCGCACTATGCGGCGCTGAAAGTGGCCGAGCAGTTTCGCGTGCTCGAAGCCCTGGCACCCGGGCGCATCGACCTGGGCGTCGGCCGGGCGCCAGGGGGTGACATGCGCACCGCGCAAGCGCTCAACCCGCACACCTACGGTACGGCGGACCACTTTCCGGAGCAGGTTCGTGACCTGCAGGCTTGGACGGCCGGCGAGCCCCACCGCGGGATCGTCGCCCACCCGCGCGGGCCCGAGGCGCCGCAGATCTGGGTTTTAGGGAGCTCAGACTACGGCGCGCAACTCGCCGCGCACTTCGGGCTCCCCTATGCCTACGCGTACTTCTTCGTCGACGGCCAGGGTGTCGAGCAGGCGCTGGACCTGTACCGCCGGCTGTACCAGCCCAGCGCCCGCCACCCGACGCCCCAACCGACGATATGCGTCTGGGCGCTCGCAGCGGACACCGAAGAAGAGGCCCTGCACCACGCCCTGAGCCGCGAACGCTGGCGCGTTGACCGCGGGCGCGGCGTGCTGGGGCCGCTGCAGTCGCCCGACGTCATCGCCGAGCGCGGTTTCAACGCCGACGAGATGCGCATCGTGGAGCCGATGCGCCAACGCGCGTTCGTCGGCAGCGCGGCGCAGGTGGCGCACAAGCTGCGTGCGTTGGGCGAAGAGTTGGCCCTGGCTGAGATCGTCATCAACACCTGGGCACACGACCCGCAGGTGAGGCGCCATTCCTACGCCCTGCTGGCCCGCGAGCTCGGGTTGGCGCACACTCGCTGAAGTCGCACAACAACACACGGAGACAGGGGATGCGAACGATCGAGTTCGAGCTGCGGGGCGACTACATCACGCTGGACGCCCTGCTCAAGGTGACAGGCCTGGCCAGCAGCGGCGGCGAAGGCAAGGCCATGGTGGCCAGCGGCAAGGTCGAGGTCGATGGCCGGCAGGAGCTGCGCAAGGCCTGCAAGATCCGGGCGGGCCAGGTCGTGGGGCTGCACGGCGCCCGCATCCGGATTCACGCGCCGACCCTGCCGGCCCCGCTCGATGGGGCCGAGGAGCGGCCGCACGAAGCCTGATGCAGCCTCGCTGCGGTGGCGCCGTCAGGGGCGGCGCTGAGTGCGCGCCTGTTCTCGCAGCATGTACAGGTACAGGCCCTCGACCTTCTCGCGCGCCCACGGCGTCTTGCGCAGGAAGCGCAGGCTGGATGAGATGCTCGGGTCGCTGGTGAAGCAGCGGATCTGAATGCGCTCACCCAGGCCCGGCCAGCCAAAGAAGGCAACCAGCTCGGTGAGCATCTTCTCCAGCGTCACGCCGTGCAGCGGGTTGCGCGGTTGATCGGTGCTCATGGCTGGTCTGCGCCCGCAAGCCGCAACAGGGCTGGGTTCAGCGCCGTGATGGCTGACATGACCTTCGCATCGAGGCGCGCGAACGAGAAGTCGGCGAACTCGAAACCCGGGCCGACGGTGGCGCCCACGTAGGCGAAATCTCCGAGCGGCTCGGCGGCCTGCCACCACCCGGATGGCACGACGTGTCGCGGTGCCGACGCGACACTTGCGGGTGCCAGGTCGACGGCATCGATGCGGTCGAGCGAAGGTGGCATGCACCAAAGGCGCAGCGGTTCGCCTTCGAGCCAGTGCCAGACCTCGTCGGATGCCACCCGGTGCCAGGCGCTGAACTCGCTTCGCTGCAGCAGGAAGTCGATGCTGGTGAGGGCGCTGCGGACCGGGCGGCCGTCGTCGGGCGTGACGCGGGCGGCAGACCGAAAGATCTCGCGGTAGTGCCCGCCCTCGGGGTGCGGGGCGAGCTGCAGGAGTTCGATCAACCGTTTGGCGCGCATGACGACCGCGGGCTACTCAGTTCACGTAGAGCAGCACAGCCACGTAATGGCAGGCAGTGCCGGCCAGCACGAAGAGGTGCCACACGCCATGAGCGTGTTTCCAGCGCTCGTCGTTGGCGTAGAAGACGACGCCCGCGGTATAGAGCAGCCCACCCGCAATCAGCCAAGTCAAGCCGGGGGCGGGAAGCTCCCGCACCAGCGGCGCCGCGGCGATCACGGCCAGCCAACCCATGGCGATGTACAGCGGTACCGAAGGCACCCGATCGCGGCCGACGACCAGCTCCTTGAGGATGCCGATCACCGCCAGGCCCCAGACCACGCCGAACAGCGACCAACCCCAAGGGCCGCGCAGCGTGACGAGCGTGAAGGGCGTGTAGGTGCCGGCGATCAGCAGGTAGATCGCGCAGTGGTCGAACTTGACCAGCACGCGCTTCGCCTGGCCGCGCACCGAGTGGTACAGCGTGGAGGCACCGTACAGCAGCACCATGGTGGCCGAGAAGATGCTCGAGGCCACGATCTGCCACGCATCGCCATGCAGAGCGCGTTGGGTGATGAGCACGGCAGCGCCGGCCGTGGCGGCCACAAGGCCGGCCAGATGCGTGAAGCTGTTGAATCGTTCGCCGTAATACATGTACGTGGGGTGGAGGTGAACAGGCCCGGCCGATTGTGGCAGCGCGGTGCGCTGGCATCATTCAGGCCCATGACCATGACCCTCACGCCACCGTTCATTGCGCCGCAAGCGCTCGTCGATGCGCTGCGCGGCGCCGGCCATGCCACGCTCAGCCCTGCCGGATGGTGCGAGTTGTTGTCGTGCGAACCGGTGGCCCTGACAGCGCTCGAATCAAGTTGGGACGATCTCGTGCCCGACGCCTACCTCCGCGATGGTGGCAACTACCGCCGCCGGCGGCACGCGTGCTTCGTGGTTGAAGGCGACAACGTGACCCAGGCACCCCACCGCGCTCATTGGCAGCCGGTTGAATACAACGCCTTGCACGGCGGTCTGGAGCGGTGGTTCGAACCGATCGAACCGCAGATCGTGGCGCACCCCGTCTGGGAGCAAATGCTGAGAGCGCTCAGCCGCAGTTGCTCTGCCGTGAAAGGTGCGCAGCCCTGGTACGTCGAGGCGCATCAATTCCGGATCGATACCTCCGAAGGCATTGGTCGCCCCACGCCGGAAGGCGCGCATCGCGATGGTGTCGACTTCGTGGCGGTGATCCTGGTGAACCGCGTGGGCGTGAAGGGCGGTGAAACACGGGTGTTCGAAGCCAACGGGCCCAAGGGCATCCGCTTCACGCTGACCGAGCCCTGGACGGCGCTCGTGCTCGACGACGAACGCGTGATCCACGAGAGCACGCCGATCCAGCCGGTGGCCGCCGATGGGCACCGCGACACGCTGGTCATCACCTTCCGCGCGGGCGGCTTCCAGGGGCCGGTGTGAGCCCGCCGCCTTGCCGGCCGCGGCGGGCAAGGCGGGGTCAATGGCCGATGGTCTGCCTCAGGAAGAGCACCGTCGCGTAGAACTGGTAGTCGGCGTTTTCCTTGCGCTGGAAGCCATGGCCCTCGTTCTCGGCGCGCAGGTACCAGACGGGCGTGTTGTTGGCGCGCGCCTTGGCGACGATCTGCTCGGCCTCGGTGTAAGGCACGCGAGGGTCGTTCTTGCCTTGCACCACGAACAGCGGTTTGGTGATGCGGCTGGCGTTGGTCAGCGGCGAGATCTTCTCCAGAAACTCGCGCATCGCCGGGTCGCGTTCATCGCCGTACTCGACGCGCCGCAGGTCGCGGCGGTAGCTCTCGGTGTTCTGCAGGAAGGTGACGAAATTCGAGATGCCCACCACGTCGATCGAACCGGCGATGCGCTCCGCATAGTTGGTGCTGACGGCCAGGCTCATGTAGCCGCCGTAGCTGCCACCGATCACGATCACCTTGCTTGCATCAAGCTGCGGCTGCGTGGTGATCCAGTCGAGCAGGGCGCCGATGTCCTTGACCGAGTCTTCACGCTTCACGCCGTCGTCGAGCGACAGAAAGCTCTTGCCGAAGCCGCTCGAACCGCGCACGTTGGGCTGGATCAGCGCCATGCCGAGTTCATTGACGTAGTAGTTGTAGCGCCCTAGGAAGCCCATGGTCGACTGGCCCTCCGGGCCACCGTGGATCAGGACCATGACCGGGCGCTTGCCGGTGTATCGCTCGGGTGGCATGTTCATCAGGCCCGAGATCATTCGGCCGTCGAAGCTTGCCCAGCGCACGATGCTCTGGTCCTGGAAGCTCGCCATGTCCACGCCGGGCGGGGCGTACGGTTGAGTCCACGACGTGATTGCTCCATCGGGCAGGCGGCTGACGATCTGTTGCGGGCCTTGCGCACTGTTGATCGACAGCGCGAGTTCGCCGGTTCGGCGGTGGAAACTCGCGCCCGTGACGCTGCCCGGCGGCACCTGCGGCTGCGCCAGTTCCTTGAGCGTGCGGCCGTCGAAGAGGTGCAGTTCTTCCTTGCCTTCGACATTGACGATCGCCGCGATGCGGCGCCCGTCTTGTGTGGTGGCGACGGAGTCCACGTCCCACGGGATATGCGCGCTGACCGGCGTGAGCCGCCTGTTCGAGAAGCGATAGCTCAGCAGCTGCCGGAACTCGCCCGCCTGGTCGCTCAACACCAGGAGGCCGGTGTTGCCGGGCGTGAACTCGCTCGCGTAGTAGGTCGCGCGTTCGTTGCTGCCCGGCGCGGGCAGGATCTGCGTGGCGCGGCCCGAGGCCACGTCGAGAATCCAGACCTGCGACTCGGTGGCAGAGATGTAGCGCGTGAGGGCGATGCGCTTGTCGTCGGACGACACACCCCCCGCATACCAGCCGCCGCCCTCGAGCTCGGCCAGCTTGCGGGCCGCCAGGGGCTTGAGCGGGTTCACCAAGCGGAAGGTCGTCGTCACCTTGTTGCGCGTTCCGCCCTGCGCTGTCTTGTCGAGCGGCAGCGACGCCGTGATCAGCGTGCTGCTGCGTCGCAGCCAGCCTTGAAGGTTGTGGCGCTCCGAGGGGTCGGTGATCTGAGTGGCTTCCTTCGTCGCGAGGTCAAGGCGGTAGAGCTGGTCGGCTTCGCTGCCGCCCGAACTGCGCTCGAACACGGCGAATTTGCCGTTGCGCGGTTCGTAGCTCGCGGTGTTGACGGGGTCGACCGAGTCGGTGAGTTGCTCCGGCTCGCCGCCGGCTTGCGCCACGCGAAAGAGCTGGGCCGTGTTGGCGCCGGCCTTGCGGTGCGAGACCAGCATTTCGCGGCGCTGCGGGTGCCAGTCTGCGAAGCCATGGCCGCGGAAGTCCGTGTACTTGGCCACCTCGTCGGCCAGGCTCGCCGGGATCGGCGGGATGCCTTGCACCAGCAAATTGGGATTCGGTGCCAGCACCGGCACCGGCTCGGCGGGCGGGGCGCTCGGGGCATTGCTGCTGCAGGCGGTGAGGCCGGCAGCGATGGCAACTGCGAAGGGGGCGAATGACGACAGCGCGGGCTTGTTCATGCGATCGGTTCGTTCTGCGGAGATGAGGGGGTTGTATCGCGGCAGATAATCCCCATGTGTGGGTTTTCC
Organism: Piscinibacter sp. PDB1-1; assembly: GCF_056675995.1. NCBI lineage: Bacteria > Pseudomonadati > Pseudomonadota > Betaproteobacteria > Burkholderiales > Sphaerotilaceae > Piscinibacter > Piscinibacter sp. PDB1-1. Next base: position 482,339 of record NZ_JBWVZJ010000003.1, on the reverse strand, counting down.
GCGACCACGGGCTGCCGGTGGCAGGCCGCACCGAATTTACATGCAAGCACTCTTCTCATTCGTTTTGTGCGCCTTGCTGGTTACCGTGGGGCTGGTTTTTGCAGCAGCGCTGCTCGTGACGGGCCTGCTGTTCAGCGTGGTGTTCGCGGTTTGGAGCGCGCTGCGCGGCCGCCGCCCCCGCGTGGTGCGGTTCAAGGTCGATCCGCGCGATCCGTTCGCCGCCATGCGGCCCAAACCGCAGGCACAAGCCGATGTGGTCGACATCGAAGCGCGTGTCATCCCCGACATGCCGCAACATTTGAATCGAAACGATCGTTGACCATGCCTTTGGCGCGTGCCAGACTGCGCGCCGTCCCATCCACCCACTTCAAAGGAGACCACTCAATGACGCACGCTGACATTGCCCTCCTGTGGGTCGCCGCTCGCATCGCCTGAGCCGCGTCGTCACGCTCTGCTTGCCCAGGCTGGCAAAGAGCGAGATCTGAACGTTCGCTGTGGCGCGCCTGCGCTGCGGTTGACCTGCTTCCTCCCCTTCGCGGCCTCGCGCACTCGCGCGCAGGCAACCGCGCGGCATTGCGCCGCGCCATCCCGACGATGGAAGACAGATCTCACCATGATCGAAATGGATGTCGAGCGCTTGCGCTCGGTAGGCTTGACCCCCGCGATGGCCCTGGTGGCCATCTGTTCCCAACCCGTTCCCGAGACCGACGCCGACGAGGTGCATGCCCTGGCGCGTCGCCTTGTGCGCGTGACCGAAGTGCATCGCGAGACGCTGCAGGTACACGACGGCCTGCACGAAGCTCGCGCGCGCGTGCTGCCCAAGCTCGCGCGCAAGCTGGCCGACCGGGACACCGCCGTGGCCGTGGGTGATTGGGTCGTGCTGGTGCACGACGCGCACGGCGAACCTTGGGTGCACGAGCGCATCCCGCCGATCTCGCACATTGCCCGGCGCGATGCCGACGGGCGCCGCCACGCGGTGGTGAGCAACGTGGACACCGCACTGCTCGTGATGGGCCTGGATGACGACTTCAACCCGCGGCGGCTCGAGCGATTTCTCGCGCTGGTGCAGGGTGAGGGCGTGACCCCTGTGGTGGTGCTCACCAAGGCCGATGTGGTGTCCGCCAATGAGGTGGAGCAGGCCATTGCGGACCTGCGCAGGCGGTTGCCGTCCAAGGTCGATGTGGTGGCCGTCAACGGTACGGCACCGCAGACCACTCGCGTGCTCGACGGCTATCTTTCTCCTGGGCAGACCGTCGTGCTGCTGGGTTCGTCCGGGGCGGGCAAGTCGACATTGACCAATGCCCTGGCCGGTGCACCCGTGCAGGACACCGGCGCGGTGCGCGAGCACGACAGCCGGGGCAAGCACACCACCACCTCGCGCTCACTGCACCAATTGCCGGGTGGAGCATGCGTGATCGACACGCCGGGCCTGCGCACGCTGCGGCCCGATGCCGACGAGAGCAGGCTGGCGCTGAGCTTCGAAGACATCGCCTCGCTGGCCGACCAATGCCGCTTCCGCGATTGCCGCCATGGCGACGAGCCCGGCTGCGCGGTGCGCGAAGGGGTGTCGCCCGATCGGCTGCGCAACTACCAGAAGCTGCTGCGCGAGATGCGCCGCGACACGCTCACGGTGCTGGAGCGGCAGCAGCAGTTGTCGGAGTGGAAGGCGCGCGGGCGTGGCGCGCAGCTGAGGCTGAAGATGAAGCGCGGCGAAGCTTGAGCCAGCGAAGCGTGGCTCCCCTCAAGCAACGTCTGTGGATCCGGCTTCGCCGGTCCACCAGGCGGCACCCCTCGGGGGGAGGGGCGCAGAGGCTGGGGGGCCGAACTAGGCAGTCGTTGTGCGCTTGGTCGTCTTGTGGAGGTACATGCGCGCGTCGGCGTGCATAAGCAGCTGCGAGCCGGAATTGATCTCCGACCCGAAGGCCACGCCAAAGCTGATGCCGCAATCGGGAAACCCGGCTTCATGCAGCTTGCGTTCGACGAGGTGCAGCGTGTGCCGCGCGAGGTCTTCCTGGCTGCGGTCACCAAGCACGGCGAACTCGTCGCCGCCCAGGCGGAAGACGCGCATGCCGTCGCTCTCGAGCACGCTGAGCTGCTGGGCGAACTCGCGAAGCAGTCCGTCGCCGTGCGAGTGGCCGTGCTTGTCGTTGATCTGCTTGAGGCCGTCGAGGTCGATCATGACCAGCATCGTGCGTTCGGATGCCGCAGGGTCGTGCGAATTGATCGTCATCGCGCTCAGTTCGCGGTCGAAGGCGTGGCGGTTGCCGATGCCTGTGAGCGAATCGGTGCTGGCCTGGGTGAGGGCGGCGTTCAGGCGGACGAGGTATTCGTCCTTCTCGCGGCCGAGCAGCCGGATCTTGTCGGCCAGTGCAAACGCGAGCAGCAAGGCGTCGGTGGTGGCGCCGAGAAGGGTGAACAACTCGATGTTGCGCATCACGCTCGGCACCAGGCCGAAGTTCGCGGGCAGGATCAGGATCGCCGGCAGCAACAACGCAAAGAACGCGGCGAGGAAATAGCGCGCCGGCAGGAAGCCTTGGCCGAGGCGGATCATCCCGGAGATCAGCGCCACCGTGAGCGTGACGGAGATGATCGCCGTGGCGAGTTGGTGCGCGTAGGCGAGCGAGACGAAACAGATCGGGATGAGGGCGATCGCCAGGAACATGTTTCCCTTGGCGACCCAGGCGAGGCGGGGCGCGTGCTCCTTCAGGCGAAGGAACTCCAGGAAGAACATGGTGTTGAACACCGCACCGAGGAAGAACAGGACGTAGTGCCAGTCGAGCGCACGCCAGCCGAGCCAGTCGGCCGGTACGTGCAGCGTCATCGACCACGACATGGTGGCCGTGATCAGGTACAGCGCGTAGTACAGCAGAGCGCGGTCGCGCACGCCGAGGTAGACGAATAGGTTGTAGAGCGCGAGCGTGAGCGTGGCGCCCAGCGCGCACAGCGTCAGCACGTTCTCGGAGACGACCGTCTTGCGGTAGCTCGCCTGGCTGGCCACGAAGACGCTCGGGTAGCGCGCGAAATAACGGCTCTCGATGCGCAGCAGGATCTGCGCGCGGGCGCCCGGCGGCAACTCGACGTTGCCACCGTAGTGCAGCATGTACGGCCCGCTCGTGTGATAGCCGGTGTTGAACGACTGCACGGCCTGGCCGGGCGTGTATACGCGCACCTCGATGCGCTCCATGAGCGTCCCGGTCGGATCGATGACCCAGCGCGTTTGCAAGGTGTCGTTCTGCACCGTGGCGTGGAACCAGTAGGTGCCGCCGAACAGGCTCACGCGGTTGACCGGCTTCAGCTTGCCCAGCCAGGCGTCGAGCTCGGCGCCGCTGGCGGGCGGGGTCTCGTCCTGGGCCTGGTAGAACTGGCCGCGGCCGGAGACTTCGGATTCGGCATCCGCATTGAGCGACACCGACGCCTGGGCCTGCGCCAGGCCGCAGCACAGCATCAGGGCCAGGACCGGCAGCCAGTGCAGGCAGGCCGAGCCATAGCGGAACCAGGGGAACAAGCGCGACATCGCGGCTATCAATTTCGCTGAGCGGACGTGATTGGCAATGTAACGAGAAGTTGCATGGGCAGACGAAGGCTGTTTCGCGAAGTGCGACTAATGTCACACATCACGGGACGTCTTTCTCGCCGGCAATCACCTTCGGGTGGCCGCAGATCGCTCGGGAGGCCTGCATGCCACCCATCACCGCGGCTTCGACGCAGCCCGCATTGACGCCGGTGCGAATCCAGTCGCCTGCCACGTAGAGGTTCGAGAAGCCCGTGCCGTCTGCGGCCAGCCTGTACTGCGTGCTGTTGACGACCGAGAGCACGTAGCGCTCGGACGGGTCGACGTTGGCGCGCCAGTACTGGCTGCTGAAGCGTTGCTCGCCGCTCGCGCCTGTCGTGTCGATGAGGCGGCTCCAGTCGAAGTCCTGCACCGTGGCCACGGCCGGCCACAGGGCGTGGATCTGGTGCTTGAGTTGGTCGATGGCGGCCTGCTTGACCTGCGCGGCCATGCGCACCGGGAAGTCGGAGTCGGTGAACGGCGGGTAGTCCTTGATCGGCAGCGCGCTGCAGAAGTAAGAGACGTTCTTCGGCTCGAATGGCGCGGGCCAGTCTTCGCGGATCAGCGTCTGGTCCATCGGGCCCCAGGTGTCGAAGGGTTCGCTGAAGGCCGTGAGCACCGGCACTTCATGCCCGCGCCCGAAGTCTTTCCAGCCGAGCTGCGGCACAGTGCGGTCCAGCCAGACCTGGTAGGCCTGCGTTGCTGCGGTCTTCACGAACTTGGCGGAGTTCTGCAGCGTCGTGCTCTTCGCAACCAGTTGCGGGCAGAGCTGCGCCAGGCCGTCGGCGGAGATGCCGAACACCACGCGGTCGAAGTCGACACCGCGCTGCAGCGTGACCGTGGGCAGTGGCTTGCCGAACTTGGCCTGGTAGCGCTGTGGCCAATCGGTCCAGTTCGATTCGAGGTTAATGGGCGGGTCGGCCTGCAGCAGCGCCGCCTGCGCGGGGTCGATCTGCTCGTACAGCGGCTGGTTGGGCCAGCAATCGAGGCCCTTCACGCTGCGCACGGGGTGGTAGTCGGCTCCGGCGAGATCGGCTTGCCGCGTCATGCGGATCTGGCCGACCGTCTTGCCGCTCGCATCGGGCAACAGTTCTTCGACCTTGTGGAAGAACTTGAACTTCACGCCGCGCTTCTTGAGGACTTCGTAGAAGGGCGTGAAGACCGTGTCGCCCATGCCGGCCTGCATCTTCCACATGATGCCGCCCTGGTAGCCGCAGGTCATGCGCAGGATGCCGCGCAGCATCGTGCCGGCTTCGATGTTGGGGCGGTCGAAGTCGCCATCTTCGTAGGCGAACACCAGGTCGTACAGGCCGCGGATGGGGGCGGAGTGGACGCTGATCTTCTCGTTGGCGCCGTGGCGGATCAGCCAGTCGCACAGGTCTTCGCCGTTGATGACGTCGAAGCCCTTCTCGAACACGCCGTCTTCGAGCATGCCGATGAGCGAGGTGACGGCCAGGTCGATGCAGATGTACAGGCGGCGCAGGTCGTCGGCCACGGTGTCGTCTTCGGCGCGCGCACCGTAGCGCGCCCGCAGCGCCGAGCGCACGCTCTTGAGTGCGCTGGCCTGCAGCGAGCGGTCGTGGCTGTCCTGGTCAACCAGGCTGGGCAGGCTCTTGACGAACGACAGGGTGGCGTCGAAGGCGCTGTGCAGGTCGGCGGCAATCGTCTCGACCGTGCGCTCGATGCGGGTGGCGATCGTCTCCAGCCAGCTGTTGTCACCGTCCTCACTCGTGACGGCGGCCACGGTGGTGGTGGTCGTGGTCGTCGTGGTCACGGTCTGGGTGGTTGCGACGGCGGCTTCTTCACCGTGCACGCCATCTAGCTCGCCGATCCACATCTTGACCCACGCGTACATGGTGAGGGCGATGTCCCACAGGCCGATGTCTTCGTCGCCATTGCCGGGCACGCCTTCCCGGATGGGCGTGTCGATCAGCCACTGGCGCCAGCTGTCGTCGATCAGTTCGCTGAGCGCGAAGGAATGCTGGGGCTTGAAGGCGTCTTCCCAGGTGGCCAGCGGCGCGCCGGGCGGGCGGCCCATCAGTTCGTAGGCGCGCTGGATGGTCTTGAAGGCGTTTTGGTAGAAGCCGAACCAGATGTGCAGGCCGTGCTCTTCGATGCGTTCGCCCAGCGCTGCGTTGCGGCCGCTCGCGCCCTTGCCGCCCAGGCGCCAGCCGAGCTGGTAGACGGTCACGTCGTACTGGTTCTGCCAGCCGGGTTGGTCGGTGAGGTAGAAGGCCGCCGTCATGGCACCCACGCCACCGCCGAGGATGGCGATCTTTTCGGGCGCGACCTGCGAGTTGTCGTGGATCTCCTCGCCCGGCGTCACTTCGAAGTCGAAGCTCAGGTGGAAGGGCAGGATGCCCGGCTGCGTGCCCAGTTGCAGGCCCAGTGTCTCGTTGAGCGGGAAGCTCGCGAAGCGGTGCAGCGTGACTTCGTAGTCGTCCTCGAACACCTCCACGCCGTGCACGGCCGTGACCTTGGCGGGCGCGGCCACGATGGCCTGGTACACCGCCTTCACGCCCGACGCATCGGGAAACTGCTTCAGGAAGATCTGCTCGCACCCGGGGCTGCGCAGCATGCCGGCGATCTGCTCCCAGCCCTCTTTGTCGAGCTCCAGCGTGGCGGGCAGGTTGGCGGCGATGAGTTCGATCGCCTCTTCGATCAGCTCCACAAAGCCGCCGAGCTTGCGCACGCCGTGGCGGTTGGTGGTGGCGGCCACCTCGATCAGCGGGTGCGTCTGCAGCTTCGAGTCGGGCGAGAAAGGCTCGAAACCCTTGGCCGCCAGCGAGAAGTAGCGCGCCGGCTCGCCCGGGGCGGGCATGCTGTATTCGCACAGGTACTTGGGGTAGCCGAACAGCTCACGCCCATTGATGAGCGCCATCGCGTCGTCGACGAAGATGTGGCACGGGTAGAAGAACACGCGGCTGATGCCGGCCTCGCCCTTCTTGATCTGGCCCACCATCACCCAGGTGATGATGTCGAGCTCTTCGCCCCAGCCCTTGGCCTGGTCGGCGGGCCAGGTGGAGAACGCCTTGTGCACCTTGGTGAAGGTGAGCATCACGAAAGGCGAGAACACCTGGAAGCGCATCTCGCCGCCGGCACAGGCGGTGAGGGTTTCGTCGACCGTGGCCTGCAGCTTCGTGAGGTCGCCCTTCACGAAGAAGCCGTACATCTCCGAATCCTGGAGCTGCAGCGGCGGGTGCATGAGCGGCGAGCCGCCCGGGTAGAGAAAGTCAGGGCGATTCGGCGTCGATGCTGTCATGGTGTCGTTGTTCGGGGCAGCCAGGGTGCGCGAAGTATCTTCGCGGCCTTGTGTTCGAACGCTCGTGAAAACCCGGTCGAAGGGCCCTCCTCAGGGCGCTTCGGTCAATCGTTCACGGCTTGCCAAGGCGGGGAAGAGTTTCAGCCACAACACCGCCACTGCCAAGGTGCCGATGCCGCCCAGCAACACCGAGCCGACCGGCCCGAGCAGCGCCGCCGTCGCCCCCGACTCGAACTCACCGAGCTGGTTCGATGCACCAATGAAGATCGAGTTGACCGCCGACACCCGCCCGCGCATGGCGTCGGGTGTTTCCAGCTGCACCAGAGATTGGCGGATCACCACGCTGATCATGTCGGCCGCGCCACTCACCCACAGCGCCACGAACGAGAGCACGAAAACCGTGGAGAGCGCGAACACCAACGTCGCCACGCCGTACACCGCCACGGCACCCAGCATCACCTTGCCCACGCGGCGGTTGATTGGCCAGCGCGTCAACACCACCGACATGCACAGCGCGCCTACCGCGGGCGCACCGCGCAGCAACCCCAGCCCCCACGGGCCCACATGCAGCACATCCTTGGCGAACATCGGCAGCAATGCGGTCGCACCGCCCAGCAGCACGGCGAACAGGTCGAGCGAGATGGCGCCGAGCACGACGGGGCGGTTCCAGATGAATCGAAAGCCTGCCAGCACCGTGCCCATCGACACCGGCTCCTTGGGCGGCGGCACGTGCGGGTGGCCGATGCGCGTGAACAGCACGCCGCCGATCACGAAGCTCAGCGCGCAGACCGCGTAGACCGCGTTCGCGCCCGCCACGTAGATGAACCCACCCAGAGCCGGGCCACCGATGATGGCCGCCTGCATGCCTGCCGAACTGAAGGCCAGCGCACGCGGCAACACCGGCACCGGCACGAGCGAAGGCACCAGCGCCTGCTGCGCCGGCATCTGGAAGGCCTTGGCCACCCCCAGGCCGACCGACATGGCCAGCAAGAGCCAGCGGCTCGCCCAATGGCCGTGCGCGGCCGTCATCAACACCACCGCGATGACCGCCTGCGCCGCCATGCACAGCGCCAGGATGCGCGTGCGGTCGTAGCGGTCCGCCACATGCCCCGCCACCAGGGTGAGCAATAGCGCAGGCAGGAACTGCAGCAGGCCGACCATGCCGAGGTCCCAGGCGCTGTTGGTCAACTCGTACATCTGCCAGCCCACGGCCACCATGAGCATCTGGTTGCCGATGGTGCCGAACACGCGCGCGAACCAGAAGCGGATGAAGGCGGGGAAGGCACGCAGCGGGGTGTCGGGCGCGGTGGAAGGTGGTGCGAGGTTCATCAGAATGGAGCAGGGCTCTCGAAGGACAGGGGCGCTCCGCTCACCGGGTGGGCGAACGCGAGCGCGTGGGCGTGCAGCAGCAGGCGGGGCGACCGCGCTGCAACTGCGGGCGGCGCATAAAGCGTGTCGCCCACGATGGGGTGGCCGAGTGCCTGCATGTGCACGCGCAACTGGTGCGAGCGGCCGGTCAACGGCGTGAGCGCCACGCGGGTGCGGCCGGGTTCGCGCACCAGCACCTCGAAGCGGGTCACCGAGGGCTTGCCGGTCTCGTGGTCGACCTTCTGCAAGGGCCGGTTGGGCCAGTCGGCGATGAGCGGCAGGTCGATCTCGCCGTGCTCGCGATCCATCACGCCCGCCACGACGGCCAGGTAGCGCTTGGCCACCAGGCGTTCGGCGAAGGCGGTGCCGAGCGTGCTCTGGGCCGCCTTGTGGCGGGCGAAGACGAGCAGGCCGGAGGTCGCCATGTCGAGCCGATGCACCACCAGTGCATCGGGCAGCACCGCCTGCACGCGCGAGGCCATGCAGTCATGCAGTTCGGCCGGGCGGCCGGGCACCGAGGGCAGGCCGGCGGGCTTATCGACGACGACGAGGGCGTCGTCCAGGTAGAGGGGGATCAGGCTCACGCGTGGTGGCGGGTTGGGGCACGCCGGGCATCGCCCCGGGCAGGCGCGCATTCTCGCGCGGACCCCAGGGTTTGGCGCGCGCCCGGTCATTCGGGCGGGGTGGTGCGAACAGGCCCTAACCCAGCACGATCCGGTCGCGCCCGCCGGTCTTGGCGCGGTACATCGCGTGGTCGGCACGCTCGAGTACCGATTCGATGCGCTCGCCAGGGTTCACCTGGACCAGCCCGGCGGAGAAGCTCATGCGCAGATCGGGCGCTGCGCCGGAAAAATCGGCCGACGCAACCTGCTCGCGCACCCGCGCAAGCGCCTGCTGCGCCGCGGCTAGCGGGGTGTCGGGCAGCAGCGCCACGAACTCTTCGCCGCCCCAGCGGCCGAGCAGATCGCTCGTGCGCAAGGCCTGCTGGGCCGTCTGGGCGAAGCGGCGCAGGGCTTCGTCACCCGCGGTGTGACCGTACTGGTCGTTGATCGCCTTGAAGTGATCGATGTCGAGCACTGCCACGCACATCGCTGCGCCGCTGCGCTCGCGTTGCTGTTGTGCAAGCGTCATCAGCTCCAGCATGTGGCGGCGGTTGTGCACCTGGGTAAGGTCGTCGCGCGTGGCGAGCAGGCGCAGCTTCTCGAATGCGAGCGCGAGTTCGCCGCGCTGTGTGCGCAGGCTCTCGTTCATGCGTGATACCAGGCTTGCCAGCCGCGCGATCAGCGCCGCCACCAGCGCGGCGTAGCCGAAGCCCAGAAGTTGCTCCCCCAGCGGGTAGCGCTCGGGTTGCCACTGACTGCACAGCCACATGGTGGCTCCCAGGCCCGTGAGCGAGAAGGCCACGATCTGCCACACGCGGCGCGTCGCCAGGCCGAACAGCGCATAGACGATGTGGCTGGCCATGATGATGAGCGTGGCGCCCGCCACCGGCCCGGCCACGGCGTAGTTGGCCCACATGTAGACGATGCCGACCAGCAGTTGGCTCACGCCCAGGTGACGGTCACCACGCGGGCCGAGCCCGAGACGCACGCCAATGTAGAACCCGGCGTTGATCACCACCGCGCTGGCGACGAGCAGCGCTGCGATGCGCGCCGGCGTATAGCCGAGCGCCACCTGCAGGCCCAGGAGGCCGGCGTACAGGACGTAGGTGACGACCGAGGTCAACCACAAGCTCAGGTTGCGGCGCACCGCGGGCTCGCGCGTCAGAACGCGATCGGCGAGTTCACGCAGGAATGGACCGCGGCGCATGCGCCGATTGTCGGCAGGCGGGGCTCGCGCATGAGGCCTTTCTCATCGCGAGCAGACGCATTGCGTGGCGATTGCCACGATCCGTACGGGTGGTGTTGCGTTTGGCGCGATGCGCTAGGCGGCGGTCACGTGTTCACGCACCCGCAGCCCGAGGCCCACCGGCGACATGGCGAAGGCCATGCGCTCGCGGGCCTCCTGCCCATCGGGCGTGGTGACCGCTTCCATCTCGAAGCTGCCGAGCAGCATGGCCATGGCCATCTTGATCTCGAGCGTGGCGAGATAGCGCCCGGGGCACACGCGGGGGCCGGCGCCGAAGGGCATGGACACGCGCTTGGGCGAACTGGGTGCGAGCGCCGCGTCGGCCCCGTCCAGCCAGCGTTCGGGCTTGAAGGCGGTGGGGTCGGGGAAGTGCGCTTCGTTCACGCTGTCGTGGCGCATCACGCACCACACGTAGCCCCCCTGGGGTACGAGGATGTCGTGCACACGGGTGTCGCGCAGGGCCTCGAACACCATCATCGGCGCCACCGGCTTGAGCCGCATGGTCTCGGCGGTGCAGGCCTCCAGGTAGTGCAACTGGTCGATGTGCTCTTGCGTGTAGGCGGCCGGGTCGGGGGCAATGCGGTGCACTTCGTCGGTGGCGCGCTGCAGGGCCTGCGGGTTGCGCTGCAGCAGATAGATCATCCAGGCGATGGTGTTGGCGGTGGTGTCTTCTCCGGCGAGCAGCATGGTGAGCATGTTGCCGGCCACGTGTTCGTCGGTCACGCCGCTGTCGCCGTGGTCGGCGGCGGCGATCATGGCTTCGAGCAGGTTGCTCGGCTGCTCACGCAACGCAGGGTTGATCCGCATGCGTTCGCGCGCCTGGGCGATGAAGTTGGCAATGGCGTGCTTGATCGCCGTCACGCTGCGGTCGAGTTCTCGGTCGGCCTGGCTGCGCCACACGCGCCAGTACGGCACGCGCGCGAAGATGCGCCGAAAGAGCGCCGGGAAGATCTTGTCGAGGTGGCGCTGGATGACGTCGTCGTCCGACTCCAAGGTGTTCATGTCGGTGCCGAACGCGAGGCCGGCCACGCCGTCGACCGTGTAGCGCATCAGGTCTTCCTGCAAGGGGATGGTGCGCCCGGCGCGGGCCGCGGCCTGCCAACGCCCGCGCAGGCGCTGCGAGACCTTCAGCAGCGTCGGGAAGTACGCCCGCACATGGTTCGGCGCGAAGCTCGCCATGACCATGCGGCGCTGGTCGCGCCACGCCTGGCCTTCGGCACCGAAGACGCCGGGCTTGAAGCCCATCTCCATGCCGACGATCGTCTGCCGCGAGGTGCGGCGAAAGCCATCCGGGCGGTCTTTCAGCAGGGTGGCGATGGCCTCGTGGTCGGCCACGCCCAGCACAGGCAGGCGGCCGAGCCGGAAGTGAAAGTACGGCCCGAACTCACGGGCCCACGCTTCGATGTCGCGGTGGATGCGATCGAGTTGAACCTGCAACGCATTGCCCAGCAAGGGAATGCCGCGTGGGCCCGGCAGATCGGCAACGCGGCGTGTCACCGCGTTGGCCGGGGCGGGTGTGGCGTCGCCTGTGGTGTTCATGGTGGCTCCCTGGTGCGCCGAGTGGTGCGCTGAGGCGGCCAGTGTCTACCATCGGGCAGCGATGCCCTATCGGCGCCCACGAGGTTCGTAGTACGGCGGCGGCGGGCCGTAGGCCGGTTCGACCACCACCGGGCGCACGCGGCGCGCAGGCACGGGCACCACGACACAGGCGCTGAGCAACTGCGTGAGTAGCACCACACCGAGCACGCCGAGCTTGCTTCGTCGGACAGACTGGTTCATCGTCTTCACTCCTGGGTGCCGACAGGCCCCCACGGGTGATCAACGGTGCGTGCCGAAGCGGTGTTGACGCTGCGAGGTTGCTGGGAGGTAAAGGCGAAGTGAAGCTTGCGTGGCGCGCTGCGGCGTCACTCTTCGCGCGCGCGGAACTCGATGCACTGCGGGTGTTGCATGAACTTGGCGCGGTCGCACTGCTGCTCCATGCAGTAGTACAGCGCGAAGTTCACGCGCGTGCCGCAGGCAGCTCGCGGCGTGCTGGCTTCGGCGCTGGTGCTTGCGGCTGCGGGAGATTTCTCTCTGTTGGCTTTGCGCGGTGCCGGGGCCTCGGGCGCGGGGCGTTCCGGCGCGCTTGGTGCTGGGGCCACGGCCGGCGTGGCGGGAACAGCTTCCGAGGGGAGAGGTTGAACCAGGGGGGCTTGAGCGGGAACAGAGCCGGGCACAGCGGGCGAGGGCGCTGCAGCCAGTTCGCTGGGCGCGATCGACGTGGGGCTCGCCGACGCGGGTGCGGCCGGCACGGATGCTTCGACAGCAGCGACCGGGACCGCCTGCGACGCGGCCTGCGCGGCGGTCGCCACGCTGGGTGCGGCAGGTGCCGGCATCACGGCGGGTGCGCTCGCCGTGGCACTCACCGGTTGCATCTGCATCCACCACCACCCGCCGACGCCGACGAGCGCGATCAACCCCAGGGCTGCCACCCACAGCGAGCCCCTGCGGCGCGGCGGGGGGGCGATGGCGGCCTGGCGCTCGGGTGGTGCATCGGCGAACCACTCCTCGCGCGGCGTGGCAGGGGGCGGATCGAAGACGGGTTCGCGACGTGCGTCGGCGCTCGCGCGAGCATCCGGTGCGGCGGGCGTGGCTTGGATGGGTGGTTGCGCCGCCTGGGATGGCCGATCGAGCAGGCGCTGGAAGTCCGCCACGTCGCGCGCTCGCTCGCGGGGCCGCACCGACAGGGCCTTGTCGATGCCGGCGAGAAAGCCGGGCGTGAAGTCGTAGCGCAGCGCCGGGTAGCGCGCCTGGAGTGCGCGCACGGTGTCGGCCAGCGGCCGCTGCGGATCGGGGTTCACGCGCAGCGTGGCGGGCGCCGGGGGCTGGCCCGTGATGGCGAAATGGAGCACGCTGGCCAGGGCGTAGAGATCGGTCCAGGCGCCCTGCGGCAGGGTGGCCGATTCGCTGTAGAGCTCGATGGCTGCGTACGCCGGGTTGAGCCTCTGGCCGAGCGACATCGCGTCGTCGCCGGCCACGCGGTTGCTCGCGGCCAGGTCCATCAAGACCGGCCTGCCGTCGGCCAGCAACATGATGTTGTCGGGGGAAATGTCGCGGTGCAGGCACTGCGCGTTGTGCAGCACGCTGAGTGCGCCCAGGAGCGGCGTGAGCATCGCGCGCAGCCAGGCTTCGTCGGGCGGGCGCTTCTGCGCGGCCAGCACCTGAGCGAGCGTATGGCCTTCGTAGTAGGGCATCGCCATGTACGCGCTGCCGTTCTCCTCCCAGGTGCTGTGCACGTGGGCGAGCGAGGGGTGCTGAAGTTGCGCCAGCAGGCGGCCCTCGGCGATGAAGGCATCGCGCGCCCTGGCGAAGGCCTCGGCCACCCGGGGCGTGCGAGGCTCCACCTGGGACGCGCCGCTGCGCACGGCCAGATCGGCGGGCAGGTACTCCTTGATCGCCACCTGCCGTTGCAGCGACGAATCGAGCGCCAGGTAAAGAATGCCGAACCCGCCGCGCAGCAGCGCGTCGACGATCTGGTAGCCGCCCAGCCGGGTGCCGGCTGGCAGGGCCTCGCGGGTCAGGGCGGTGTCGGATTGCTGGGTAGAGGGGCCGAAATCGGGAGAGGGCATCGTCTGAAGGGTTCGGGTGCGGCAGGCGCAAGCTTATAGGTCAGTGTGGCAGAGCAAGGCGCGCGCCTGCTACCGTGTCGGCCTTGATCAACCAGTACAGGAACCTTGCGTCATGGGCGTGCAACTCACCAAGCAATCGATCGACCTCGGCATCGTCACCACCAACGGCCCGGCCATGCTGGCCTTTTATCGCGACGTGCTGGGCTTCAAGTACCTGCGCGAGATGGCCGTGCAGGGCGTGGGCACCATGCACCAGATGCTGTGCGGCGAGAGCATGGTCAAGCTCGTGGTGGCCGACAAGGTGGCGGCCCCGGCCGCACCGGGCGGCATCCCAGGCGGCAGCGGCTACCGCTACTGGACCATGACCGTCAGCAACCTTAGCGAGATGGTCGACGCCTGCGCCGCGGCAGGTGCCAAGGTGGCGATGAAGGAACGCGAACTGCGCCCGGGCGTGAAGATCGCGATGGTCGAGGACCCGGACGGCAATTGGGTGGAGTTTCTCGCCCTGGGCTGAGGTCACGCTCCGGCGGTCTCGCCGGGCTCAAGGCCTGAGCGCAATCTGAATGCGGGCTGACGCTCGCGTACCATCCTCGCCGCAGCTGCGGCGGGCTCAGCGCGCGCTTCGCTCGCTTCAACTTGCTCGTTTCAACTCCGCGTCTGCACACCATGGCCACCAGCTTGCTCGCCCTTCTCGACGACATCTCGACCGTCCTCGATGACGTCGCCCTGTTGACCAAGATCGCCGCCAAGAAGACCTCGGGCGTGCTCGGCGACGACTTGGCGCTCAACGCGCAGCAGGTCAGCGGCGTGAGTGCAGATCGCGAGTTGCCGGTGGTGTGGGCCGTGGCAAAGGGCTCGGCGATGAACAAGGCGATCCTGGTGCCGGCCGCGCTGCTCATCAGCGCGTTCGCGCCCTGGGCGGTGACGCCGCTGCTGATGGTGGGCGGTCTGTTCCTGTGCTACGAAGGCGTGGAGAAGCTCGCGCACAAATGGTCGCACCGCAACGAGAAAGACGGCGGCGAGGCGGCGCGCCTGGCAGCACTCGAAGCCGAGATGAACAAGCCGAAGGTGGACCTGGCGACGCTCGAGAAGGACAAGATCAAGGGCGCCGTGCGCACCGATTTCGTTCTCTCCGCGGAGATCATTGCGATCACTCTCGGGACCGTCACCGAAGCGACCTTCGTCACCCAGGCGACGGTGCTGGTCGGGGTGGCGATCATGATGACCGTGGGCGTTTACGGGGTCGTGGCGGGTATCGTCAAGCTCGACGACCTGGGCCTGTACCTCAGCCACAAGGCTGGCAGCGCGCCGAGAGCGTTGGGCCGCGGCATCCTGTGGGCCGCGCCCTACTTGATGAAGGGCCTGACGATTGCGGGCACGGCCGCCATGTTTCTGGTGGGTGGCGGCATCCTGGTTCACGGTATCGCAGCGCTGCACCACGCCATCGAACACATCGGCGCCGGCCTGGGTGGCGTGGGCGAAGTGGTTGTTCCCGCGTTGCTCAATGGGCTGGTGGGTGTGGTGGCGGGCGCGATCGCGCTGGTGGTCGTGAGCGCCGTTCAGAAGCTCTGGGCCTCGCGCAAGACGAGCGCCGCCTGAAACCGATCCGCATGGCCCTCAGGGGCTGGCGGGCGGGTTGGCCACGTCGACCCATTCGCCGTTGACCTGCTCCAGCCCGGGCGGTGCCTCGGCCTCGTGCACGGGAACGCCTTGCAGCGCGGTTTTCATGTAGTCGATCCACACCGGCAGCGCGAGGGCGCTGCCTGAGGCGCGCTCGCCCAGGCTGCGTGGCGTGTCATAGCCCATCCACACGGCCGCCGCGACGCTGGGCTGGAAGCCCGCGAACCAGGCGTCGACCGCATCGTTGGTGGTGCCGGTCTTGCCGTAGATGTCGGGTCGCTTGAGTTGCGCCTGCGCACGGGCCGCCGTGCCCGAGCGCGTCACTTCCTGCAGCAGCGTGTTGGTGAGGAAGGCATTTCGGGCCGGGATCACGCGGTCCACTTCGGCCGGAGTTGCAGGCACGGCTTCGAACAGCACCGCGCCATGCGCGTTGGTGATGCGATCGATCATGACCGGCTTCACGTGGTGGCCACCATTGGCCAGCACAGCGTAGGCGGACGCAAGCTGCATCGGCGTGGTCGCGCCGGCACCCAGAGCGAGCGTGAGGTCGGCCGGCTGCCGCTCGGGCTCGAAGCCGAAACGTGCGGCCCACTGGCGCGCGGCGTCCGGCCCCAGCAGCTGCACGAGGCGGATGGTGACGAGGTTCTTCGAGCGCGCCAGCGCATCGCGCAGGGTCATGGGGCCGTCGTACTGGTCGTCGGAGTTCTTCGGGTTCCACTCTGGGTCCTTGCCGTCGGTGTCGGGTGGCAAGGGCGCGTCGTTGACCAAGGTTCCGGGCATCACGCCGTTCTCGATGGCCGCCGAGTAGATGAAGGGTTTGAAGCTCGACCCGGGCTGCCGCCACGCCTGCGTGGCGTGGTTGAACTGGTTGCGGCCGAAATCGAAGCCGCCCACCAGCGCGCGCACGCGACCGCCCGCCGGTTCGAGCGCCACGAGCGCGCCCTGCGCTTCGGGCCATTGCGTGATCGACCACCGGGCGCCGTCCTGCACGGTGCGGATCACGGCGCCGCGCGCAATTCGCAGCTCTGCCCTGGCGCGGGGCTGCAGCGCAGCTTGCACCTGCCTCAGGCCGTCGCCGCTGATGCGGGCGACCTCGCCGCTCGACAAGGTGGCCACCACCTCGCGCGGGCTCGCCTCGGTGACGAGCGCCACACGCAGCATCTCGTCGTCGGTATGGTCGGCGAGGGCCTGGGCCACGGCCGGGTCGCCGGCCACGGCATCGCGCGGGATGTCTTCGTTGTCCTCCGGGCCGCGGTAGGGCTGGCGGCGCTCGTGATCGACCAGGCCCTTGCGCAGGGCGTCGTACGCGGCCTGCTGGTCGGCGGCGCGCAGCGTGGTGGTGACCTTCAGCCCCAGGGCGTAGGCCGCCTCGCCGTACTGCGCGTACACCGTGCGACGCACGGCCTCGGCCACGTACTCGGCATGCACGGGTGCATCGGTGCGGCGCACCAGATGCAGCGGTTCGGACTTGGCGGTGTCGTACTGCTTCTGGGTGATGGCGCCCGTGTTGCGCATGCGTTCCAGCACCACCAGCTGGCGCTTGCGCGCCCGGTCGTAGTTCGTCACGGGGTTCGCGTAGCGCGGGTTCTGCGGCAGGCCGGCGAGCATGGCGCTTTCGGCCACTGAGAGCAGGCGCAGCGGCTTGCCGAAGTAGGACTGCGCCGCGGCCTCGAAGCCGTACGAGCGCTGGCCCATGTAAATCTGGTTCATGTAGAGCTCGAGGATCTGGTCCTTGCTCAAGCGGCGCTCGATCTTCAGCGCCAGCAGCGCCTCGCGCAGCTTGCGCGCATACGACTTCTGCTTGGTCAGGTAGAAGTTGCGCGCCACCTGCTGCGTGATGGTCGAGCCCCCCTGGCTGCGCGCGTGCCACAGGTTGGCGATCGCCGCGCGCAGCGTGGCTTTCACGCTCACCCCTGAGTGGTCGCGGAATCCGGTGTCTTCGATCGCGAGGATGGCGTCCTGGATCAGCCGGGGCGTGTGCGTGATCGGCAGGTAGTAGCGGCGCTCGCTGCCGAACTCGCCGATCTCGACGCCCTCACGCGTGAACACGCGCAGCGGCTGGCGCGGGCGGTAGTCGACCAGCATGTCGATCTCGGGCAGATCGTCGTACAGCGCAGCGAGCGTGGCGCTTGCTGCAAGCAGCGCGATCAGCGCGGCGCCGGCCAGCGCGAGCAGGGTGTATCGGAGAGTCGGGCGGTACATCAGGGCCTATCGGTGGACGGCCATTATCGTGAAGCGCCATCCGCTAACCTTCCGGGCTTCGATCTCGTTTCCAG
This sequence comes from Piscinibacter sp. PDB1-1, assembly GCF_056675995.1. Lineage (NCBI taxonomy): Bacteria > Pseudomonadati > Pseudomonadota > Betaproteobacteria > Burkholderiales > Sphaerotilaceae > Piscinibacter > Piscinibacter sp. PDB1-1. The sequence continues at coordinate 464,807 of NZ_JBWVZJ010000003.1, read as the reverse complement.
GGGCTTTTCTTGTTCCGATTCTTCGAACGGCTGGTTCACCCATTTCCGGACGACGCGCCCGCGTCGCCGCCGGGCTCGCTGCTCGCCTTCCTGTGGGCCGGCACGCGCGGCATGCGGCCGTGGCTGCTGGGCATGACGCTGCTGTCGGCGGCGATCGGCGCCTTCGAGGCCTACCTGTTCGGGATGATGGGCAGCATCGTCGACTGGCTCTCGCACACGCCGCCGGCCGAGTTGTGGTCGCGCGAGCGTGAATCGCTGCTGTGGCTCTTGGGCATCCTGGTGCTGAGCATCGGGCTGGTGGGCCTGCAGACGGCGTTCAAGCACCTCACGCTCGGCGGCCACTTCCCGATGCTGCTGCGCTGGAACTTCCACCGCCTGATGCTCAGCCAGAGCATGAGCTTCTATCAGGACGAGTTTGCGGGCCGCGTGGCCACCAAGGTCATGCAGACCGCCCTGGCGGTGCGCGATGCCTGGTTCATCGGCGCCGATCTGATGGTCTTCGTCATCATCTACTTCGTGACGCTGCTCACGGTACTCGGTGGCTTCGCGTTGTGGATGCTGGCGCCGATCTTCGTGTGGCTCGCGCTGTACATCGGCGTGCTGTGCTACTTCGTGCCGCGCATGGCGCATGTGGCCAAGAACCAGGCCGATGCGCGCTCGCTCATGACCGGGCGCATCACCGACGCCTACACCAACATCGCAACCGTCAAGCTGTTCTCGCACGCTGGCCGCGAAGCCGCCTACGCACGCGGTGCGATGGAGGAGTTTCTCGGCACGGTGAAGCAGCAGATGCGCATGGTGGCCGGCTTCGAGCTCGCGAACCAGGTGTTGTCGGTGATCCTGATCGCGGGCACCGCCGGAGCGGCGCTGTGGCTGTGGACGCTCGGCCAGGTGGGCGTGGGCGCGGTGGCGGCCGGCACGGCGATGGCGTTGCGCCTGAACGGCATCTCGCACTGGGTGATGTGGGAGATGGCGTCGCTGTTCGAGCACATCGGCACCGTACAGGACGGGATCATCACGCTGTCGAAGCACCGCACAGTGCTCGACCGGCCCGATGCCATGCCGATTGCCGTCACCCGCGGCGATGTGCGGTTCGAAGCTATCGACTTCGCCTACGGCGCCAAGGGGTCCGCCGCGCGCAAGGTCATCGACGGTCTCTCGCTGCACATCCGCCCCGGCGAGAAGATCGGCCTCGTGGGCCGCTCGGGTGCCGGCAAGTCGACGATCGTGAACCTGCTGCTGCGCTTCTACGATGTGGATGCCGGCCGCATCGTGATCGACGGCCAGGACATCGCTGGCGTCACCCAGGACAGCCTGCGCGCCCAGATCGGCATGGTCACGCAAGACACGTCGCTCCTGCACCGCTCGGTGCGCGACAACATCCTGTACGGGCGGCCCTCGGCCGACGAGGCCGAGATGCTGGCAGCCGCCAGGCGCGCCGAGGCGCATGAGTTCGTGGCCGGCCTGGCCGATGCGAAGGGCCGCACCGGGTATGACGCCCATGTGGGCGAGCGGGGCGTCAAGCTCTCGGGTGGCCAGCGCCAGCGCATCGCGATCGCACGGGTGATGCTGAAGGACGCGCCCATCCTGCTGCTGGACGAAGCCACCAGCGCGCTCGACTCCGAGGTGGAGACCGCCATCCAGGCGAGCCTGTACTCGCTGATGGAAGGCAAGACCGTGGTGGCCATTGCGCACCGGCTGAGCACCATCGCCGCGATGGACCGGCTGGTGGTGCTCGACAAGGGCCGCATCGTCGAGATGGGCGACCACCGCAGCCTGCTGGCGCAGGGTGGTTTGTATGCGCGCCTGTGGGCGCACCAGAGCGGTGGTTTCCTCGGTGAAGAAGCCGAGGACGACGACGAGCCGGAGTTGCAGCCCGTCGCCGGTTGACTGGAGGCTTAGGGCAACGCTGAACAAGTCCCTCGCGAACGGCGCATCCTCGTTTTGGGCGGTCTGCGGCGTTGCAAATGCTCGCGATACCTGCGGGTATCGCTGTGCTTTGCGCCTTGCAGCCCATCCCAAACCGAGGCGCGCCGCCTCGCGGGGACTTATTCAGCGTTGCCTTAGCGCTTCGGCGAGATGTCGAGCAACTCGACTTCGAACAGCAGCGTGGCATTCGGCGGGATCACGCCGCCACCGGCGCCGCGTTCACCGTAGGCGATGGACGCCGGGCATACCAGCTTGGCCTTGCCGCCGACCTTCATCATCTGCACGCCTTCGGTCCAGCACTTGATGACGCCATTGAGCGGGAACGAGATCGGCTGGCCGCGCTTGTAGGAGCTGTCGAACTCCTTGCCGTCGGGGAAGGTGCCGCGGTAGTGCACCTTCACGGTGTCGGTCGCGCTCGGGCTCGCGCCGGTGCCGTCTTTCAGGGAGCGGTAGACGAGGCCGCTCTTGGTGGTGACGGCGCCGGCCTCTTGCGCAGCGGGGGCGCTGGCCTGCGCGTGGGCGCCGGTTGCGGCCCAGGTGCCAAGCAGGGCGAAGGCCAGGGCAGGGGTCAGGCGTGCTTTCAAGGGTGTCTCCTTTGGTTTGGTGTCGAATCGAGGGCGATCCTAGAACAGCCCAGGGTGGGGCCCGAACTGAGCCTGCTCGATCAGCAGGATGCGCAGCTTGGTCGATACGCCGCCGCCGGCCGAGAACCCACCCGAGCGGCCGTCTGCCGCCAGCACGCGGTGGCAGGGCACGATCACGGCAAACGGATTGGCGCCCAGCGCCTGGCCCACTGCACGCGAGGCATGGGGTTCACCCATCTCGGCGGCGATCTGGCCGTACGTGCGTGTCTGGCCGGCGAGGATCTCGCGCGTGATCTCGTACACGCGGCGATGGAAGGGCGCAATGCCGTCGTAGTCGATCTGCACTTGGCGCAGGTCGATCGGCTGGCCTTGCAGCAGCGCGACGATTCCGTCGAGCGCGCCTTGAACCTCGCGCGGCGGCTTGGCCCGCGGCAGCGGCTGGCCGCGGCGGAACATGCGGCGCAGGGTGCCGGCGTCATCAGGCTCGGGCAACTGGAAGGCGCTGATGCCGTTCGGCCCCCAGGCAATGCCGCAGCGGCCGATGGCGGTGTCGAAAAGCGTGCAGGCAGTTTCGAGGGCAGGACTCATGGCGCAGCACCCCGGGTTCGGCGGCCGTCAGACGCGTTCGAGCTCACGGTGCGGGTGTGCTGGCAATGCGGTGCGGATCGAGTCGCCCGGGCGAACGCCGCCGCCTTCGATCACGATCCCCATGACGCCGGCCTTGCGCAGCAGTTTGCCCTCGGGGGTGCGCCCGAGCACCGCCGCCATCAGGCCGGGCTGATACCGATCGAGCTGCTCGCAGGGGTTGCGCAGGCCGGTGAGCTCGACGACAGCCGAGTCGCCGATGTGCAGACGCGTGCCGACGGGCAGTGCCAGCAGGTCGATGCCGCGCGTGGTGATGTTCTCGCCAATCTGAGCGGGCTCGATCGTAAAGCCCTGTTCTGCCAGTTCTTCGAACAGCTCGGCATGCACGAGGTGCACCTGGCGCAGGTTGGGTTGGGTCGGATCGCGTGCCACGCGTGACCGGTGCTTCACGGTCACGCCGCAGTGCGCATCGCCCTCGACGCCCAGGCCGGCCAAGAGCGTGATCTGCGAGGTGGTGTTCTTCGAGAAGCTGTGCTCAGCACTCAGGCTGACGGAGGCGACTTGGGGTTCCATGGCGTCGGAGAATACCCGCCATGACGCAACTGCTCCTCGCGCCGATGGAAGGCCTGCTCGACCACATGCTGCGCGACGTGCTCACGCGTGTGGGCGGAATCGATCGTTGCGTGTCCGAGTTCATCCGCGTCACCGGCACCCTGCTGCCGGATCGCGCCTTCCTGCGCATCGTGCCCGAGCTGCGCCATGGGGGGCGCACGCCCTCGGGCGTGCCGGTGCGGGCGCAATTGATGGGCTCCGACCCGGTCTGCCTGGCCGAGAACGCCGCCAAGCTGGCTGCGCTCGGGCCGGCGGGCATCGACCTCAACTTCGGCTGCCCGGCCAAGGTCGTCAACCGGCACGGTGGCGGCGCCGCCTTGTTGGTCGACCCGCCCTTGCTGCACACCCTGATGGCTGCGGTGCGGCGCGCCGTGCCGTCGGGCATGCCGGTGTCGGCCAAGATGCGGCTCGGCTTCCACGACGACTCCCTCGCGCTCGAGTGCGCGCAGGCGCTGCACCGCGGGGGCGCCGAAGAGATCGTGGTGCACGCGCGCACGCGGTCCGACGGCTACCGGCCGCCTGCGTACTGGGACCGCATCCAGCAGATCCGCGAGGCCCTGCCGATCCCGGTCATTGCCAACGGCGAGATCTGGAACGCCGACGACGCCGAGCGTTGCCGGCAGGCGTCGGGCTGCGACGCGCTGATGCTCGGGCGTGGCATGGTCAGCGACCCCGGTCTGGCGCTCGCCATCGCAGCGCCGGATCGCGCACCGCTGCCCTGGCAAGAGGTGCTGCCGTTGATGCATGCGTTCTGGGAGGAGGTCCGCCTTCACCTCGTGCCGCGGCACCAGGCCGGGCGCATCAAGCAGTGGCTCAACTACCTGCGGCGCCGTTACCCGGAGGCTGCCGAGGCCTACATGGAGCTGCGCACCGTGAACGACCCGCAACTCATCGGCGCATGGATCGCGCAGAGGTGCAGGCCGACCGAGTGAGTGTTTGGCGGCGGGGCTGCTCCGTGCCGCGCTGGCTCACGCGGGCTGGATCTTGGCGTCGTGCACGACCTTGCCCCAGCGCCGAGATTCACTGCGGATCACCGCCGCGAAGTCTTGCGGCGAGCCGCCTGCTACCTCGTTGCCCTGGTCGATGATCGCCTGGCGCAGCTCGCTGTCTTGCAGCGCCTGGTTGGCCGTGCGGTTCAGCAGTTTCACGACGTCGGACGGCACGCCCCTGGGCGCCACGATGCCTTGCCAGTTCGTCACTTCGACAGCCGGGTAGCCGCTCTCGGCCATGGTGGGCAGGTCGGGGTAGAGGGGGGAGCGGGTCTTGCTGGTGATTGCCAGCGCGCGCAACCGGCCTCGCTTGAGAGAACGCGAGGCCGAGTACATCTGCTCGAACATCAGGTCGACCTGCCCGTTCATCAGATCGCTGCTGCCCGCGGCGCCGCTGTTGTAGGGCACGTGCGTCAACTCGATGCCCGCTACATGCTGGAACAGCGCACCGCTCAAGTGGTGCGTGCCGCCCACGCCGCCAGATGCGTAGCTGAGCGTGCCGGGCTGCGCCCGTGCGGCGTCGACGATGTCCTTGACCGACCGATAGGGCGAGTCGCTTCGCACCATCAGCACGAGCGGGCCGCGCTCGATGAGCATGATCGGCGTCAGGTCGGTCGCCGGGTTGAACTGGAGCTTGTCGAACAGGGCATGGTTCACCGCCAGCGGCGCGAAGTTGCCCATGCCGATCGTGTAGCCGTCCGGCCTGGCACGGGTGATCGTCTCGGTGCCGATGTTGCCGCCTGCGCCGGCCTGGTTCTCGACGACGATGCTCTGGCCGAGCAGGCCCTGCATCACGCGCGCGATCTGGCGGGAGCGGGTGTCGGCGTTGCCGCCTGCGGCATAGGGGCAGATCCAAGTGATGGGGCTGCTCGGGTAGTTTTCGCGCGCCAGAGTCAGGCTCGGCAGCAGCGCAGCCGCACCGGCTGTCTTGAGGAAGATGCGGCGTTTCATGGCGAAGGCTCCACGGGCGCGGGTTTGAACGCCGCCGAGCGTATCCGAGGCCGGGCTGCGCAGGGCGGCCGGGTCAGTGCGGGGCGGCTGCGCTGCCAAGCCGTTCACGCAATTCGGCGATTGGCATGTAGCCCTGGCAGACCAGGTGCAAGTGGTCGCCGTGTTCCGCGATGAGGGCCGGGAAGCCCCTGATGCCCCACTGCTGCGACTGCTGGAAGTCGGCCAGGGTGGCGTCACGCATCTCCTGCGAAGCGAAGGCCTTGGCGAAGTCGACACGCGTGATGCCCAGCGCCTCGGCGACATCGGCCAACGCTTCGGGCTTCGTCACGTCCTTGGCTTCGGCATAGAAGGCATGCTGCACGGCCTTGAGATAGCGCCACACCACGCGCGGCCAGTGCGTGCGAACGGTGATGACGGCGCGGCTTGCGGGTTCGGTGTCGTACACGAAGCCGGGGATGTGCAGCGAGGTATTGGGCGCCTGCGCGAACGGCTGACCACTCGCCTCGGCCACATGGTGCCAATGGCCGGCGATCTCGGTGGCGCGCTCCGGCGACAGGGTTTCGGTGGTGAACGGGCGCAGGCCGCCCATCACGAGGGCAAGTTGCAGGGGCGCGGCGGGCCCGGGTTGGGCGAGCAGTTCGTCGAGCGTCTTGGCAAAGCCGTAGCACCACGAGCACATCGGGTCGGCGACATAGATGAGGTTCATGGGGCGATGCTAGCCGGGCTTGCGTATTGAGATAGTCTCAGGGCTTCCGTAGACCAATTTCGCCAGGAGCTGGCTTGAAGACTTTCCAGATCGAGCTGCAAAAGATCAAGGCCATGAGCAACCGCAACGGGCTCGTCGAGGCCCGGATCGATGCGCTCGTGCTTCCCAAGAACGCCCGCGGCGACGAAGAGCCCGGCACCACGCTGAGCATGGACGAGGCCACGGCACGTGTGCTGCTGTTGCTGCTGAAGCAGCAACTGGCCGAGTTCGATGGCCGCAAGGCACGCAGCCAGCGCTGAGCGGGTGAAATCGGCTTGGCTGTTGGCTGCCCGCCGCACGGTGTAAGCAGCGGTGTCCGTGACCCCTGGCTGGCCGGCGGTGCCGGCTGGGCGAGCGGTTGCCCCCCACTTTCGGGCCGCGCCACAATGCGAGACCGAAACCTGATCGATGCCCAAGCTCACCGCCCCCACCAAGACGCCCGCCGGCGTCGACGAACTCCGCCAGCGCACGCGCGGGCTGGGTCAGCGCTACCGCACCGTCTTGTTGCTGGTCGATGGCCGCCGTTCGCTTGGCGACGTGCTGACCATGGCGCTCAAGGCCGGCGCACAGACCAGCCACTTCGAAGAGCTGGTGCGCATGGGGCTGGTCGAGATCCCTGACGACGCCCAGGCGGCCGAGCCGGTCGAGACCATGCCTGGCGCGCTCGACACCCCCCGTCTGACGAGCGTCGACGTCGACGTCTACCCCGAACCCGCACTGACGCCCATGGGCGACCTGCTGCCGGAAGACGAAGACGAGGCCGTCGACACCGCGCCACCCTTGCCGGCTTCGGAAGAGGCCTTCGACGAAGAAGATGCGCAAAGCGTCGCTGCGATCGCCGAGGTGGTGATGGCGCCCACCGCATCGGCTGCCGTTGCGGCAGTGGTCGAGCCCACACCCGATCCAACCCCAAGACCGACACGCCCGCCGATGGTTGCCGCGGCGGCACCCTCGATGCTCGCACCGGCTCCCGCCGTGCCACGCTACGTGCCGCCGGTGATCGAGATCAACGACACGCCGCGCGCGCCGGAATGGGTGAACCAGGCCCGCGCCACGCCTTTCAAGGTGGCAGACCATGCGCGGCCCGCCCCGAAGCTGACCGATGAGCAGCGCCTGCAGCAGGCGCGCGATCTCCTGGTCGACACCGTGCGGCGCGACTCGCTCTTCGCGACCTTCTCGCTCGGCCGCGTGCGCAGCGCGGCTACGCACAAGGAGCTGATCAAGCTCGTCTGGGAGCTCGAGCGCGACCGCGCGCACGCGCGGCGCAGCCGGGATCAACTGCTCAACCTGCAGCGTGCGCGCGAGCTGCTCGGCATGGGCAATACGCTCGTCGCCGGCGACAGCCAGCCCGGCGGCGGGCCCTCCGAATCCGAGTACTGAGTCACGGCGTGCCTCGATTGCCGACGCGTGATGCCCCGAATGAGGGGCGTCGGATGGTCGGAAGTCACATGAATTGTGTCGGGCGAATTCCTACATTTGGCTCATCCACTTTTCGACATCGCGCAGAGGCAGTCGCTTAGGGACACGGAGCTCGCCGGCTCCTAAGCTTCTCTCACGTTGTCATCACGGCCATAGCAGCAGGAGTTCGTTGCCATGAGTACCAACAGTTCTTCCTTGCAGATCTCAGCCAACTACGAGTTGCGCTTCCAATCGCTCTTTCACGAGGGGCGTGCGTTGAGCTTCCCTTGCGATGCCTGCGGGCAGGTGCAGCTCGACGCGCTGAGCGACCGGGCCCGCCACAACTACCTGTACGCCCGCGCGGTGGTTGGCCGGGAGTACGCGGCGCCTGCCGTTCAGTTGAGTGATCTGCACTGACTTTTGTTGTTGACGGCCGGCCCACGGCCCTCTGAGACAATCCGCGCGGCGGCAGGCCGCCGTTTCAGAGGAGCGATCGACAGTGCCGATCCAGTGGTTTCCTGGTCACATGCATCTCACGCGCCAGGCAATAGCCGAGCGCATCAAGGAGATAGACGTCGTCATCGAGCTTCTCGATGCCCGCTTGCCAGGCTCCAGCGCCAACCCCCTGCTGGCTGAGCTCACCGGCAAGCGCCCGAAGCTCAAGCTGCTGAACAAGCAAGACCTCGCCGACTCGGCGCGCACCGCCGAGTGGCTGACCCACTACAACGCATTGCCTGAAACCCGCGCCATCGCGCTCGATGCCTCTGAAACTGCACCCGCGCAGCGCCTGGTGGACGCCAGTCGATCATTGGCGCCCTTGCGCGGCGGCATGGCCAAGCCGCTTCGGGTGCTGATTTGCGGCATCCCGAACGTGGGCAAGTCCACGCTGATCAACACCCTGACCGGCAAGAAGGCCACCAAGACGGGTGACGAGGCGGGCATCACCAAGACCGAACAGCGCATCGCGCTGGCGAGCGATGTCTACCTCTTCGACACGCCCGGCATGCTGTGGCCGCGCATCATCGTGGACAAGAGCGGCTACAACCTGGCCGCGAGCGGTGCTGTCGGGCGCAATGCCTATGACGAAGAGGAAGTCGCGCTCGAACTGCTGAACTACCTCAAGCAGCACTACGCCCAGAGCTTGGCCGATCGCTATCGCGTGGACGCCGCAGGCAGCCTGACCGACGAAGACCTTCTGGCCGACATCGGCCGAAAGCGCGGCGCGTTGCAAAGTGGTGGGCGCGTGAACCTGCAAAAGGCGGCGGAGATCGTGATGTTCGACTTCCGCGCCGGGCACCTTGGGCGTGTGACGCTCGAAACGCCCGAAGAGTTCTCCACCTGGCTGGCCGCAGGGCTGCTCGCCGACGCGAAGCGCCAGGAGCGAAAGCAGGAGCGACGGGGCAAACGCAGGGCATCAGAACCCGAGGACTGATCCTCGGGGCCGTGGCCACCCGGCTCACGCCCCGGGGTTTACTTGGCGGTCCAGGTGTCCTTGAGCGTGGTGGCGCGGTTGAACACCAGCTTGCCCGGAGCGTGATCGAGCCGGTCGGCCACGAAATAGCCGTGGCGCTCGAACTGGAACCGATCTTCGGCGCGGGCCTGCGCCAGGCTCGGTTCCACATAGCCCGACACCACCTTCTTGCTGTTCGGGTTGAGGGCTGCCAGGAAGTCGGCGCCACCCGCGTCGGGCTGCGCGGCGGTGAAGAGCCGGTCGTACAGCCGGATCTCGGCCGGGATGCCGGTGGCCACGCTGACCCAGGTGATCACGCCCTTGACCTTGACCGAATCCGCGCCCGGCGTGCCGCTCTTGGTGTCCGGCACGATCTTGGCGAGCACCGCCGTCACTTCACCGGCGTCGTTCTTCTCCGCACCCACGCACTCGACGACGTAGCCGTACTTGAGGCGCGCCTTGTTGCCGGGATAGAGGCGGTGGTAGCCCTTGGGCGGCACTTCCATGAAGTCTTCGCGCTCGATCCACACCTCGTTGGTGAGGGTGAACTGGCGCTGGCCGCGCTCGGGGTGGCCTGGGTGCACAGGCGCGTGGCAGGGCTCGCCGTGGGTTGCCGTGCCGAACACGTCGGCAAAGTTGACGAGCTTGAGCTTCAGCGGATCGAGCACCGCGCAGGCACGGGCTGCCTTGGGGTCGAGGTCGTCGCGCAGGGCGATCTCGAGCGAGCTGTAGTCGAGCCACCCACCCGACTTGCTCACGCCGCTTCGCTCGGCCAGCAGTTGCAGGCTTTCGGGCGTGTAGCCACGGCGGCGCAGGCCGACGATGGTGGGCATGCGCGGGTCGTCCCAGCCGTTCACGTGCTTCTCGTCGACCAGTTGCTTCAGCTTGCGCTTGCTGGTGACGATGTAGGTGATGTTGAGCCGCGCAAACTCGTACTGGTGCGGGCGCGGCTGCGCCAGCAGGCCGAGTTCGCACAGCTTGTCGAGCAGCCAGTCGTAGAACGGGCGCTGGTCTTCGAACTCCAGCGTGCAGATGCTATGGGTGACCTGTTCCAGCGCGTCTTCGATCGGGTGCGCGAAGGTGTACATCGGGTAGATGCACCAGGTGTCGCCGGTGTTGTGGTGCGTGGCGCGCTTGATGCGATAGAGGGCCGGGTCGCGCAGGTTGATGTTCGGCGAGGCCATGTCGATCTTGGCGCGCAACACAGCCGCGCCGTCGGCGAGCAAGCCGCCGCGCATCTCGCGAAAGCGCGCCAGGTTCTCGGCCGGCGTGCGCGTGCGGAACGGGCTGTCGGTGCCGGGCGTGGCGAAGTCGCCGCGGTTGGCGCGCATCTCGTCGGCGGTTTGCTCGTCGACATACGCGAGGCCCGCGCCGATGAGCGCCTCGGCCGCGCGGTACATGAAGTCGAAATAGTTGCTCGCGTAGAACAGGTGCGAGGTGCCGTTCGCCTGCCAGTCGAAGCCCAGCCACTTCACCGCATCGAGGATGGAGTCGACGTACTCCTGTTCTTCCTTCTCGGGGTTGGTGTCGTCGAAGCGCATGTGGCACACGCCTGCGTAGTCGCGCGCCAGACCGAAATTCAGGCAGATGCTCTTGGCATGGCCGATGTGCAGGTAGCCATTTGGCTCGGGTGGGAAGCGCGTGCGGATGCGCGCGGCATCGAGCGGCCCGGCGGCATGGTGCGCGGCATCACCCGGCGTGCCGGCGAAACGGCGGCCTGCATAGGTGCCCTGAGCGATGTCGCGCTCGATGATCTGCCGCAGGAAGTTGCTGGGGGAGTGGGCTTTGTCGTCGCTCATGCAAGGCGCTTCGAATCAGGGGATTGGCTGGAGAAAACCAGCGCGGGCGATTGTAGTGGGCGCCCTTTGCGCAAGCGGGCTGCGGGGTCGGCGTGACGGTTTGCACACAGGCGCCGTGTCCGGCATCGCCACCCCCCTCGGCCGCAGGGGCGCCGCCTCTGGCCCGCGCGGGTGGAGCCCAGAACAATCCGGGCATCGCCGGCCGAGACACGACCGGTGCCAGACAGACATTCACCGTGAACCAAGCAGTTTCGTCCGACTACCCCCAGCGCCAACCGCAATCGAATGCCCTCACGCCAGACGCCCACGTGTGGCTGGCTCGCCTGCCACCGCGTTACCAGCCGCTGGCAACGGCCCGGCGGCACCCGCACATCGTGAACCGCCTGGCCGAGCTGTGGGAGGCCCCGGTCGATCTGCACACGCAACTGCGAGAGCTGATGTTCAGTACCCGGCCCGGTCGCCGGCAGGGCTTTGCGTTTGAAGTTCTTACCGAACTGGCCGACCTGCAGTCGATGCTGGAGATGACCCAGCGCGGCGAAACACCCTGAGGCTGCCCGGAGCCGCTCACACGGCGCGGTGGTCGGTCGACGCCCGCTTTACGTTCGGCAACATGGCTTTACCTCCAGCGTGTGAACGCAAGCTGAGTTCGACGCGTTGTGTGCACAGACCGACCGGCTTGTGTCGGGTCTGAAAAGGAGAGCACACCATGTTGAACCGCAAATCCACCCTCGCCGCCGGCCTGCTTGCACTGGGCTCGGTCTTCGCAGGCGCCGCCCAGGCGGCCGATGTGCATTGGTCCGTCGGCATCAACCTGCCGGCCGTGGGCACCGTGATTTCCAACGCCCCCGTTTACTACCCGCCGGCTCCCGTCGTGTACGCGCCGCCCCCGCCTGTGGTGGTGTACCAGCCGGCACCTGCACGCGTCGTGTACCGCCCGGTGCCGGTGTACCGGCCGGTGGTGCCTGTCTACCGTCCGGTCGTGCCTGTCTACCGCCCCGTTCCGGTGCCGTATGGCCGACAGCCCATGGTTCGCGCAGGCTGGGAGCGCAATGGCGACCGGCACGACCATCACCCGGGGCACGGCCCGCGCGGTCGTGGGGATGATCGCCGCCACCATCACTGATGAGCGCCTGGGCGCAAGGTGCTGAGCCGTGAGGAGCCGCCGCAAGGTGCTCCCTCCCGGCTCGGTCATTCCTTGCGGTCGCGCCGCATGCGCTCGATCTCCTCGCGCAGCATGCGTTCGCGGATGCCCTCGCTCTGCAGCGAGGCGAAGGTCATGATGCCGTGGATCGCCAGGCCGATGGCCCAGCCCCACACGAAGAACGGGCGCGTGCGTTCGCCGAGCAGGTACGCGATACCGAAGCCGAGGTGCACGAGCACGAACACCAGGGAGTGCCAGTAGAAGCCGAGCTTGCGCCGAACGCGCCGGTGCGCCCGGGCCTCGATGCTGTCGCGTGGGAGGCGTTCTCTCATCACATGGCCCTGAAAAGGTGGGCGTACAGCCGGCTCACCGCCAGTTTGTCCGGGTGACCGCGCAGTGCCAGCGTAACCTTGCCCGCCTCGTCGCGCGCCGCGCTTTCGACCGCATCGGCCCGAACCACGGTGCCGCGGTGGATCTGCCAGAAGCGGTCGGCATCGAGCTGGGGCAGCAATTCGCGCAGCGAGACCCGGATCAGATGCTCACGCTCGGGTGTGACGACCCGAACGTACTTGTCGGCGGCCTCGAAATAGAGAACCGAATCGACCGGCACCATGTGCACCGCAGCACCCACACCAGCCTGGATCACCCGCAGGCGGGGCGCGGTGGATGGCTGCGAGGCCGTCGCGCCGAGCAGACGGCGCAATTGCACGAGTGCGGCATCCATGGCGTCGGCCGGCGCGGCGCTTTGTTCGCGTTGCTTGAGCGCCTGTTGGAGCCGCCCGCAGGTTTGCGCCAGCCGCTCGGTGGTCGCGGGTTTGAGGATGTAGTCGGCGGCAGCACGCTCGAAGGCTTCGAGTGCGTACTCGTCATGCGCCGTCACGAACACCAGCAACGGGAAGGAGGCTCCGTCGGGCCATTCTTCGGCGAGCTGGTGGGCGGCTTCGAGGCCGCTCAGGCCGGGCATGCGGATGTCGAGAAAGAGCACCTGCGGCCTCAGTGAGAGCGCCTGCTGCACGGCGGCTTCGCCATGCGTGACCGTGGCCACGATCTCGAGCTGCGGCCACAGCTTGCGAAGCTCCAGCTTGAGATGTTCGGCGAGCAAGGGCTCGTCTTCGGCGATGAGGGCGGTGGCGTTCATGACAATCCTGGGCCGTTCAAGTGGTTCGGTTGAAGGGAATCCGGATGATGGCCAGCGTACCGCCTTCATCGTCCGTCGGGCTCTCGAGTGCGAACGTGGCCTCGGCGCCGTAGAGCGTTTCCAGCCGTTCGCGCACCTGGCTCACGCCGAAGTGGGTGCCATCGTTCGCCACCGTGGACAGGCCCGCGCCGGTGTCGCGAACGCTCAGCATCAGATCGTGCTCGGTGCGGCTTGCCGTGACGACCAACCGCCCACCCGCGATGTGCGGCTCCAGGCCGTGCTTGATGGCGTTCTCGACCAGGGGTTGCAGGATCAGCGTGGGCACGGCGAGGGTCCCCAGTTCCTCGGGAAAGTCCACCTGCGCTTGCAGGCGGTCGCCCATGCGAACCTTCATGAGGGCAAGGTAATCGTCGATGCGGGAGAACTCTTCGGACAGCGGCTGAAGCATATTGCGCGAGGCCGTCAGCGTGGAGCGCATGAAGGCCACCAGGCGGTCGAGCATGTCTTGCGCACGCACGGGGTCGATGCCCATGAGCACCCGCAGATTGGCCAGCGTGTTGAACAGCATGTGCGGTTCGAGCTGTGAGGCCAGCAGCTTCAACTGGTTCTCGGCGGCATCGCGCTGGGCCGTGGCCACCAGCTTCTCGAGTTCGCGGCCCCGACCCCAACTGTGGAAGAAGTAGCTGATGGCCCCCGCGGCTCCGAGCGTGAGTAGCAAGTAACCAAGCGCGGCGCCGGGTGAGGTTGACATCTCCTGGAGCGTCGATCTCCCACTGAAGGCATCGCCAATGAAGCGGCCGATGCTGTAGCCCACGATGATGCTGAAGGCCATGAGCACCCAGCGGCGCCAGCCCACGGGCCAGGAGCCGGTCGGCCCGCGCTTGAAGGCGAACTTGCCCAGGTCCATCAGCAGCCAGATCGACAGCCCGATCGCCTGCGCGTAGACCATCTGGTTGAGCGGGTCGGCGTTGCGCAGTGCGAGGCCGGTACCGATCAGAAGGTTGAATGCGACCACCAGCGACCCATTGCGGAGCAGGGTGAGGGCGAGTTGCTGGGCAGGGGGGCGCATGGTTGCTTGGCGAGGCAGGTGGTCTGGGCTGGCGCAGTCTACTCAGGCGGCCTGGGCGCTCGAGCCGGGCTGCGACGGTGCACGCAGGATGCGCAGGCATCGGGCCACGAACAGTCCGCTGAGCGCGCCGTAGACCGCGGGCAGACCGAGGCTGAACGCGGTGTCGTGCACCAATGCGGGGTGGATGGCCACCAGCACCGCGCTCACATAGCGCACGCAGAAGATCGCCCACATCGTGAAAAGTGGACCCAGGCTGCCTTGCACCTCGAAACGACCTTGGCCGAGCGCGCGAGCCTGAGCCGGCAGGCCGATCCAGCGGCTCACGCCCAGGGCCGCGGCGGCGCCGCAAGCCCAGGCGATGAAGACGGCGGCGTGCAGGCCGAGCAGGCCGACCGCGCCCGCCACCGACAACGCGCCCAGCACCACCGGCAGCGCCGTGAGGCGGCGTGTGGCGAGGACTTGCGCCGACGATTGCCGCCAGCCGAATGCTGTCAGCAGCGCCAGGACGCCCCAGACCCACACGGGCGTGTGGCTGATGATCTGTTGAATGAGAAGGCTGGTCGGGAGGTCGGAGGTCATGGTGTTCCTCGGCGTTTGTCGTGATGGGATGGCGTCACTTTGCCGGTCGACGCGCGGCGCGACGAGGCGCATGCGACGAAGTGGCGGCGTGCGTCGCGAAGCGCAATCGGCAAGGCGCGAGAGGCTGGTGCCCGTGGCCCGTGTCCGCTGCCGGTGTCCGTGGCTATAGTCAAACCCCCCAGGAGCGGAGACAGACATGGCTGGAACAGTGGCGCGCGGTCTTGATCAATGGATGCTGCAACTGGGTGCCCTTGGTGCTGCCGCCACCGTGGTGATGGGCGTCGCCGGGTGCAGCTCGCCGATGCCCCCGCACCGGCCGGCACCGCCGCCGCCCGTGGCTGCACCGCCGGCCGCCGCCGCACCCCGGCCCGCTCCGGCGTCGGAAGCCGCCGTGGCGCTGCCCGTAGCGCCCACCCCCTCGGCGGCGCCGGCGGTCAACCCGGCGGTCGCGGCGCGCTTTCCCGATCCCGCGGTGAACTATCGAGTCCCCGCCCTGCAGGACAAGCGCAGCGGCTTCACCACGCAGTCGGAGTTGCAGTCGATCGTGCGGGGCCTGGCGGGCAACGGTGCGTCGGGCGTGCACCTGATCAACCTGGGTACTTCGCAACAAGGCACGCCGCTCGAGGCGCTGCTCTTCACCCAAGGCTCCGACCCGAGCGCAGCCACCTTGCTGGCCAGCGGTCGCCCTACCGTCTTGATCGTCGGCCAGTTGCATGGTGATGAACCCGCCGGCGCCGAGGCCTTGCTGGTCGTGGCGCAAGAGCTGGCCAGCGGCTCGCTGCGCAACCTGCTCGATCGCATCAATGTGCTGGTGATGCCGCGCGCCAACCCGGATGGTGCGCTGGCGGGCACGCAGGCGACCGCGAACGGCATCGACATCGATCGTGACCAGATCCTCCTGGGTGGCGTGGAGACGCAGGCCCTCACCCGGCTGTTGCGCGAGTACCAGCCGGCCGTGGTCGTCAGCGCCCGCGAGTACGCCGTGGCCGACGCTCTCTACCGCCAGAAGTTCGGCACGCTGCAGCGCTACGACGCCTTGCTGCAATACGCAGGCACCGGAAACCTGCCGGCCTTCGTGACCAAAGCTTCCGAAGAATGGTTCCGCGGCCCCTTGCTGGCGAGCCTGAAGCAGAACCAGCTCAGCGCGCAGTGGGCCTACACGACGTCCGACGACGTGGCCGACCGCCGCCTGAGCATGCTCGGCACTGGTGCGGACAGCCTGCGCAACGCCGCAGGTTTGCGCAACGCAGTGAGCTTCAGCGTGGCCTCGCGGGGTGCTGGCATCGGCCGAGAGCAACTCAAGCGGCGCGTTCACACGCAGGTGGTGTCGGTGACGAGCCTGCTGCGCAGTGCCGCATCGCGCGGCGCAGACTTGCTCAAGCTGCGGCAATACGTCGAGGCCGAAGTCAGCTCGCAGACGTGCCAGGGCCAGGTCGTGGTGGAAGCGGGGCTCACACCCAGCGAGTTCACGCTCCAGATGCTCGATCCGACGACCGGTGCCGATCGCGAGGTCAACGTGAACTGGGACACCGCCTTGTCGTTGCAAGCCCTCAAGAGCCGCCCGCGCCCGTGTGGCTACTGGCTCGCCGCCGATCAGGCCGACGCCGTGGCGCGCTTGCGCCTGCTCGGCCTGCGGGTCGACCAGGTGAACGCGATGGGCGTGTTGCAGGCCGAGACCTTCAGCGAAGCGGCCGCGCGCCAGGGCGGTGTGCTGAAGCTGAACGCTGCCAACTCCCTGATCGACGCACCGGTGGGCAGCTACTACGTGCCGCTGAGCCAGCCGCTGGCCAACCTGGCGATCGCGGCGCTGGAGCCCGACGCACCGGGCAGCTACTTCGCCAACGGCGTGATTCTCGACCTGCGCAAGCTGGCGCGGGTGGTGGCGCTGCCCGGGATCAAGTCCGCGCCGGTTCAGTAACTCAAGCGCTGGGTCAGCGGCGCTTGCCGCCGCCGAACAGGCTGCCGAGCACGCCGCGCACGATCTCGCGGCCGACGCTAGTGCCCATGGTGCGCATGGCCGACTTGGCCATGGTCTGCGCCAGGCCGTCGTACTTGGCGCCGCGCGGCCCGGTCCGCCCGAACAGCACATCGTTCAATCCGCCGAGGATGCCGCCGTCTTCGGCCTGGGCCTGGGCGCCGCCCTTGGGCTGGGTGGAGGCGGTTTCGGCACCTGTCTCGGCCCGGCCCTTGATCATTTCGTAGGCCGATTCGCGGTCGACCGACTTTTCGTACACGCCGGCCACCAGTGAGTTGCCGATCAGCGCCTTGCGTTGTTCGGCCGTGATCGGCCCGATCTGGCTGCCCGGCGGGATCACGAAAACGCGCTGCGTGATGCTGGGGCGGCCTTTCTCGTCGAGCAGGCTCACCAGCGCCTCGCCCACGGCCAGTTCGGTGATGGCCGTTTCGATGTCGAGGCCGGGGTTCGTACGCATGGTGCTGGCAGCCGACTTGACCGCCTTCTGGTCGCGCGGCGTAAATGCGCGCAGGGCGTGCTGCACGCGGTTGCCGAGCTGGGCGAGCACGGCGTCGGGGATGTCCAGCGGGTTCTGCGTCACGAAGTACACGCCGACCCCCTTGGAGCGCACGAGCCGAACCACAAGTTCGATGCGTTCGATCAGGGCGGCCGGCGCGTCCTTGAACAGCAGGTGGGCCTCGTCGAAGAAGAAAACGAGCTTGGGCTTGTCGAGGTCGCCCACCTCGGGCAACTGCTCGAACAGCTCGGACAGCATCCACAGCAAGAACGTGGCATACAGGCGCGGCGCGTTCATGAGCTTGTCGGCGCTCAGGATGTTGATCACCCCTTGGCCGTCGGTGCTCTGCATGAAGTCGGTGATGTTGAGCATCGGCTCGCCGAAGAACTTGTCGCCCCCTTGCTCACCGATCTGAAGCAGGCCGCGCTGCACCGCGCCGATGCTGGCCGCGCTGACGTTGCCGTACTCAGTGGTGAACTTCGACGCGTTGTCGCCCACGTACTGGAGCATGGTGCGCAGGTCTTTCAGGTCGAGCAACAGCATGCCGCTGTCGTCGGCGATCTTGAAGACGAGGTTGAGCACACCGGCTTGCGTCTCGTTGAGCGCCAGCATGCGTGCCAGCAGCAGCGGCCCCATGTCGCTGATGGTGGCGCGCACCGGGTGGCCTTGCTCGCCGAACACATCCCACAAGGTGGCGGGACAGGCGGCCGAGGCCGGCGGCTCGATGCCGCGCTCTTTCAGCACGGCAGCGAGCTTGTCGCTCACCTTGCCCGCCTGGGAGATGCCGGTGAGGTCGCCTTTCACGTCCGCCATGAACACCGGCACGCCGATCCTGCTGAAGCTCTCGGCCAGCGTCTGCAGTGTGATGGTCTTGCCCGTGCCCGTGGCGCCCGTGATCAAACCGTGGCGGTTGGCCAGGGCGGGGAGAAGAAAACACTCGTTCTTGTCGTTCTTGGCGATCAGGATGGGCTCGGCCATGGTGCGTTCTCGCTGGGGGATGTGGGCTCAGTCTATCGAAGGCAAGGCCCGCGCGGTAGCGGGCCGGGGCTTGCGATGTTTCAATGGGCACGTGTCCACCCGCAGGTGCAAGCCCATGGGATACCGCCACGCCGTGCAAGGCGAGACCTACGCCTTTGCCGACTTGAAAGACTTGCTCGCCAAGGCGTCGCCGCTGCGCTCGGGCGACGTGCTCGCCGGCGTTTGCGCTGGGAGTGCTGCCGAGCGCATGGCCGCCCGCATGGCGCTGGCCGACCTCCCGTTGGCCGCGTTTGTGCAGCGCGCATTGGTGCCCTACGAGGACGACGAGGTGACCCGCCTCATCGTCGACAGCCATGACGCTTCGGCGTTTTCCGAGATCGCCAGCCTGACCGTGGGCGAACTGCGCGAGTGGTTGCTGCTCGAGACCACCGACACCGCGGCACTCACCCGCGTCGCTCCCGGCCTCACGCCCGAGATGGCCGCAGGGGTGAGCAAGCTGATGCGCAATCAGGATCTGATTTTCGTGTCGCGCAAATGCAGCGTGGTCACGCGCTTTCGTACCACCATCGGCCTGCCCGGCCACCTGGCCGTGCGCTTGCAGCCCAATCACCCGACCGACGATCCCCGGGGCATTGCCGCGTCCATGCTCGACGGCCTGCTCTATGGCTGTGGCGATGCGGTTGTGGGCATCAACCCGGCGGCCGACAGCGTGCCAGCGCTGATCCGCCTGTTGCGCCAGCTCGACGAGGTGCGCCAGCGCTTCGAGATCCCCATGCAAAGCTGCGTGCTCACCCATGTGACCAACCAGATGGCGGCCATGCAGCAGGGCGCGCCGGTGGATCTGGTCTTCCAGTCGATCGCCGGCACCGAGAAGGCGAACGCGGGTTTCGGCGTCAATCTGGCGCTCCTGCGTGAGGCACGGGAGATGGCGCTTTCGCTGCGCCGTGCCACGCTGGGCGCACCGGAAGATGCCAACCTCATGTACTTCGAAACAGGGCAGGGCAGTGCGCTGTCGGCCGACGCACACCATGGCATGGACCAGCAGACCTGCGAGGCCCGGGCTTACGCGGTGGCGCGCGCGTTCAGGCCCTTGCTCGTCAACACCGTGGTGGGGTTCATCGGGCCGGAGTATCTGTACGACGGCAAGCAGATCACTCGCGCCGGCCTGGAGGATCACTTCTGCGGCAAGCTGCTCGGCCTGCCGATGGGCTGCGACGTCTGCTACACGAACCACGCCAAGGCCGACCAGGACGACATGGACAACCTGCTCACCTTGCTCGGCACGGCGGGCGTGAACTTCGTGATGGGGGTGCCCGGCGCCGACGACGTGATGCTCAACTACCAGAGCACCTCGTTCCATGACGCGCTGTACCTGCGTGAGCTGCTGGGCCTCAAGCGCGCACCGGAGTTCGAGGCCTGGCTCACGAAGATGAGCATCACAGACGGCCGCGGCCGTCTGCGGCATGACGCAGGCGGACATCTCCAGCTTTCCGGCCTGGTGCCAGGCGTCGCGGGTGAGGGCGCGTGATGGGCGGGCTCGTACGACGCGATCCCTGGCAGTCGCTGCGAGCGCACACGCCGGCCCGCATCGGCCTGGGCCGTGCCGGCCACGGTGTGCCGACGGAGGAACTGCTGCGGTTCGGTTGCGCACACGCGCTGGCGCAGGATGCCGTGCACCACCCATTCAATGCCGACGCCTTGTCTGAAGGGCTCGCTGAGCAAGGTTGGTCCACGACCATCGTGCACAGCCGCGCGAGCGACCGCGAGCAGTACCTGATGCGCCCCGATCTGGGCCGCCGGCTCGATGAGGCGAGCGTGGCGCGGCTGCAGGCTTTGGCGCCACCGGCATTGCCCGAGCTGGTCGTCCTCATCGGCGATGGCCTGTCACCCTTGGCCGTCGAGCGGCACGCTGCACCCTTGTTGCGGGCGTTGCATGCCGAACTGCCTCCGGCCTGGCGCGATACGCCCGTGGTGCTGGCGCGGCAGGCGCGTGTGGCGCTTGGCGATGAAGTCGGTGAACTGTGGCGAGCAAGGATCGTGGCGGTCTTGATTGGCGAGCGCCCTGGCCTCAGCTCACCCGACAGCCTGGGTGCCTACGTGACCTATAGCCCGCGGGTGGGCCGCAACGACGCCGAGCGCAACTGCATCTCGAACATTCGCCCAGCCGGCTTGCCGCCGGCCGAAGCAGCACGCAAGTTGGCGTGGTTGCTCGCGGCCGCAGCACGGCGCGGGCTGACCGGTATTCAACTCAAGGACGAGAGTGACCTCCGCCTGATCGCTGCGGACGATGCGGCCACCCAGGAAGAGCTGCCGCCCCCGTAAAATGGCGGGCTTCCGATCAACAACGCAGCGCTGCCGCTTTCGGGCAGGGCGAGGAGATTCCTTTCATGGCGGGTCATTCCAAGTGGGCCAACATCCAGCACCGCAAGGGCCGCCAGGACGAAAAGCGCGGCAAGATCTGGACTCGCATCATTCGTGAAATCATGGTCGCGGCCCGTCAGGGGGGCGGTGACCAGAACATGAACCCGCGCCTGCGCTTGGCGATCGAGAAGGCCAAGGCGGCCAACATGCCGGCCGACACGATCAAGAAGAACGTCGACAAGGCCACCGGCAACCTCGAAGGCGTGAGCTACGAAGAGATCCGCTACGAGGGCTACGGCATCGGTGGGGCGGCCGTCATCATCGACTGCATGACCGACAACCGCGTGCGCACCGTGGCCGAGGTGCGCCACGCCTTCAGCAAGCACGGTGGCAACCTGGGTACCGAAGGCTCGGTGGCCTTCCAGTTCAAGCACTGCGGGCAACTCGTGTTTGCGCCGGGGACGAACGAAGACAAGGTGATGGAAGTCGCCCTGGAGGCGGGCGCCGACGACGTCGTCACCGGCGACGATGGCTCCATCGAGGTGTTGAGCGCGCCGGGCGAGTTTGAAGCCGTCAAGGCCGCACTCGAAGCCGCGGGCCTCAAGGCTGAGATTGCCGAGGTGACCATGCGCGCAGAGAACACCATCGACCTCGCGGGTGAGGATGCCCAACGCATGCAGAAGTTGCTCGACGTGCTGGAAGACCTCGACGACACGCAAGAGGTCTATCACAACGCCGTCATCGGCGATTGATCCAGGTCGCGCCCCACGGACAGCGACAAAGACAGCGACACAGAACCCCAGCAGGAACAGAAGGCATCCATGAAAGTCCTCGTCATCGGCTCCGGCGGCCGCGAACACGCGCTGGCCTGGAAGCTGGCGCAATCCCCCAAGCTGCAGACGGTGTTCGTCGCGCCGGGCAACGGCGGCACGGCGCTCGACCCGCACCTCAAGAACATCGACATCACCGACGTCAAGGCGCTGGCCGACTTCGCTCAGGCCGAGAAGATCTCGCTCACGGTGGTGGGCCCCGAGGCGCCGCTCGCGGCAGGCGTGGTCGATGAGTTCCGCGCCCGGGGCCTGCGCATCTTCGGCCCCACCCGTGCGGCTGCTCAGCTCGAAAGCTCCAAGGCATTCGCCAAGGACTTCATGAAGCGCCACGCGATCCCGACCGCGGCCTACGAAACTTTCTCCGACGTGGCCGCTGCACACGCCTACGTCGACAAGATGGGCGCGCCCATCGTCATCAAGGCCGATGGCCTGGCCGCTGGCAAGGGCGTGGTAGTCGCGATGACGCTGACCGAAGCCCACGAAGCCGTGGACTGGATGCTCGCGGCCGACGACAACAAGCTCGGCGTGAAGCACAACGCCGGTGGCGCACGCGTTGTGATCGAGGAGTTCCTGACCGGCGAGGAAGCCAGCTTCATCGTGCTGTGCGACGGCAAGAACGTGCTGCCCCTGGCCACGAGCCAGGACCACAAGCGCTTGCAGGACAACGACCAAGGCCCCAACACCGGCGGCATGGGCGCCTACTCACCGGCGCCGGTGGTCACGCCGAACGTCCACGCGCGAGCGATGCAGGACATCATCCTGCCCACCATCGCCGGCATGCAAAGCGATGGCATCCCGTTCACCGGCTTCCTGTACGCCGGGCTGATGATCGACGAACACGGTGTGCCCAAGACGCTGGAGTTCAACACCCGCATGGGCGACCCCGAGACGCAGCCCATCATGATGCGGCTCAAGACCGACCTGGTCGACGTGATGATGGCCGCCACCGACGGCTCGCTCGACGAGGTCGAGCTGCAGTGGGATCGGCGCGTGGCACTGGGGGTGGTGATGGCCGCGGCTGGCTACCCGCTCGACCCGCGCAAGGGCGATGCCATCACCGGCTTGCCGGCGGCGGCAAGCGATGCCATGGTCTTCCACGCCGGCACCACCAAGCAGGGCAATGCCGTGCTGACCTCTGGCGGGCGTGTGCTGTGCGTCACGGCGCTCGGCGAATCGACACGGCTCGCCCAGGCGCGTGCCTACGAGGCGCTGCAGGGCATCCGCTTCGACGGCGCGCAGTACCGCAACGACATCGGCCACCGGGCGATCAAGCGCTGAGGGCGGCTTGCACCGCAGCCCCGCCCCATGACCAGCACCCAAGGCGTACGCGACTACCTGCTCGGCCTGCAGACGCGCATCATCGATGCCATGCAGGCCGAAAGCGGCGAACCCTTCGTCACCGACGCATGGCAGCGCCCGGCCGGTGAGCGGCTGCAGGGCGATGGGCTGTCGCGCCTGATCGAAGGTGGGCGGTTGCTCGAACGCGGTGGCTGCAACTTCTCGCACGTGAAGGGCCAGGCCATGCCGCCGTCGGCCACGCAGCACCGGCCCGAACTGGCCGGCGCGCCGTTCGAGGCCATGGGCGTGTCACTGGTCTTCCACCCGCGCAACCCTTACGTGCCCACCGTGCACATGAACGTGCGCATGTTTGCGGCACTGCCCGCAGACCGCGAACCGGTGGTGTGGTTCGGCGGCGGCATGGACCTCACGCCTTACTACGGGTTCGACGAGGACGCCATCCACTTCCACCGTTGCAATCGCGACGCATTGGCCCCGTATGGCGACGACAAGTACTCCCGCTTCAAGCAGTGGTGCGACGAGTACTTCTTCTTGAAGCACCGCAACGAGCCGCGTGGTGTGGGCGGCGTCTTCTTCGACGACTTCTCGTTCAGCCCGGCCGAAGGCGGGTTCGAGCGCAGCTTCGAGATGACCCGGGCTGTGGGAGATGCGTTCATCGCGGCTTACCTGCCCATCGTGCAGCGCCGCAGGCACCTGGCTTACGGCGAACGCGAGCGCGATTTCCAGTCGTATCGCCGTGGCCGCTATGTCGAGTTCAACCTGGTCTTCGACCGAGGCACCTTGTTCGGCTTGCAGTCGGGCGGGCGCACCGAGAGCATCCTGATGTCGATGCCGCCGCTCGTGAGTTGGCGCTACAACTGGGCGCCTGAAGCTGGAACACCCGAGGCGCGCCTCTACACCGACTTTCTGCGCCCGCGCGATTGGGCGGCGGAACAAGGCGCGCAGTGAAGCGAATCGGCCTGTTCGGCGGCAGCTTCGACCCTGTCCACAACGCCCATGTGGCACTTGCCCGCCTGGCCCTTGCCGATCTGGCGCTCGACGAATTGCGCTGGATACCTGCTGGACAGCCCTGGCAGAAGGCGAGAGAGTTGGCGGCACCGCATCACCGCGAAGCCATGGTGCGTTTGGCCATCGAGGGTGAGACACGCTTCGTGCTCGACCGCTGCGAGCTGAGACGCAAGGGGCCGAGCTTCACGCTCGACACGGTGCGCGAGATGCAGTCGAGCGAGCCGGGGCACTCGTGGTTTCTTCTCGTGGGCCAGGATCAGTACGCCGGCCTGCACACCTGGCGCGACTGGCGCGAGTTGCTCGGTCGCGTCACGCTCGCCGTGGCCAACCGACCGGGCACCACCGCGCAGGCTCACCCCGACGTGCTTGCTGCGCCGCACAGCGTCGTGTCCCTGCCGATGATGGACGTTTCGTCAACCGATATTCGCCAGCGTGTCGCGGCTGGCCAACCCATCGACAATCTGGTGCCCGCTGCCGTGGCGAGCTATATTGCCCAACACCACCTCTACCGATAATCCACCCCCGGCCGCTGCACGCGGCGGCCACCACCGAGAGACTCGAGAGGCATCCCAGGAGCTGAATGGACATCCGCAAACTGCAACGCGCCATCATTGATGGTCTGGAAGACGTGAAGGCCCAAGGCATCCAGGTCTTCGACACCGAGCACCTTTCACCGCTCTTCGAGCGCGTGGTCATTGCTTCGGGCACTTCGAACCGTCAAACCAAGGCGCTTGCCGCCAGCGTGCGCGATGCCGTCAAGTCAAAGGGCTTCCCGGTCTTGCGCACGGAAGGCGAAGACAACGGCGAATGGATCATCGTGGACTGCGGCGCTGCCGTGGTGCACGTGATGCAACCCGCCATCCGCGACTACTACCACCTCGAAGAGATCTGGGGTGACAAGCCCGTCAAGCTGAAAGCCGAGGCGCCCACCAAGCTGGTCAAGGCGAGCGAACCTGAGAAGCCTGCGAAAGCGGTGGCCAAGAAGGCGCCGGCGAAGAAGTCACCGGTCAAGACGACGGCGACGAAGGCGGCCCCCGCCAAGGCCAGTTCCGCCAAGGCAAGTTCAGCAAAAGCCAGCGCTTCGAAGACAGCCGCAAAGAGCAAGGCGCCAGCCAAGTCGGCGGGCACAACGGCAGCCAAGAAGGTCGTGACTCGCACCGTGGGGGTCAAGACACCAGCCAAGAAGGCGCCGGCCAAGAAGGCCGTCGTCACCAGGGTGGTTGGTGCGAAGAAAGTGGTCGGCAAGAAGGCTGCGCCGTCGAAGCCTGCTGCAAAGAAGGCCGCAGCCAAGAAGGTCGCCCCCAAGAAGAGCAGCGGGCGGGCGTGAAGCTGTTTCTGGTCGCCGTCGGCCAGCGCATGCCTGCGTGGGCCGACACGGCCTACGATGATTTCGCCAAGCGCTTCCCGCCCGAGATGCGCCTGGATCTCAAAGCCGTGAAGGCCGAGACGCGCGGCTCCAAGACCGTCGAACAATTGATGGCCGCCGAGGCCACGCGCATCGAGGCCGCGCTGCCCAAGGGCGTGCGGCGCGTGGTGCTCGACGAGCGCGGCGATCGCTTGACCACGCTTCAACTCTCGGCCCGCATGAAGGCCTGGATGCACGACGGTCGTGACGTGGCCCTGATGGTCGGCGGCCCTGATGGCCTGGACACTGCGCTCAAGCAGACCGCCGACGAAACCTTGCGCCTGTCCGACCTGACCCTGCCGCACGCCTTCGTGCGCGTGATGCTGGCCGAGGCGCTGTACCGGGCATGGACGGTGATGGTCAACCACCCCTATCACCGCGAATGAAATCATCTGCACGCACGGCAACGGGTCCGTCTCCGTCGCAGGAAGGGGACTCCGCCTTGGGTCAGCCCGATGCCAGGTCGTTCATCTATCTCGCCTCGCAGAGCCCGCGGCGCAGCCAGTTGCTCACCCAACTCGGCGTGCGCCATGAGCTCCTGCTTGCAGGGCCTGATGAAGACGCGGAAGCCTTGGAAGCAGAGCAGGCGGGTGAATTGCCTGCCGATTACGTCGAGCGAGTCACTCGGGCCAAGCTCCATGCGGCGCGAGCACGCTGGAAGGCGCGCGGGCTTCCGCCAGCGCCCATTCTGTGTTCGGACACCACCGTGGCACTGGGGCGGTGCATCCTCGGCAAGCCCGTCGATGCTGTCGATGCGCGCAATACCCTGTCCTTGCTCGCCGGGCAAACGCATCGCGTGATCACGGCGGTGGCGCTCGCGTGGGGGCGCGATGAAGCACTCGCCGTGAGCGTCTCCCACGTGCGGTTTGCAGCGATCAGCGAGCAAGAGATCGATGCCTACATCGAAAGCAAGGAGCCCTTCGGCAAGGCCGGAGCCTATGCAATCCAGAGTGCCGCTGCGGCCTGGATCGCGCATATCGACGGGAGCTACTCCGGTATCATGGGTTTGCCCCTCTACGAGACGGCCCAGCTGCTGAAGCAAGCGCGCGTGAAGTTCTAACCCTGTACTCCATGCAAGACATCCTCATCAACTGGTCGCCCCAGGAAACGCGTGTGGCCGTGGTCGAGAACGGCGCGGCGCAAGACCTCTACATCGAACGCACGCTGGAGCGAGGCCTGGTCGGCAACATCTACGCCGGCCGCGTGGCGCGCGTGTTGCCCGGCATGCAGTCGGCGTTCATCGACATCGGTTTGGAGCGCGCTGCCTTCCTTCACGTGGCAGATGTTCACGTGTCAGGCAACAACGGCTCGCGCGGCGAGCATGGCCCCGGCGTGCCGCCTCCGCTGCCGATCGAGCGTCTGGTGTTCGAGGGTCAGACGCTCACCGTTCAAGTGATCAAGGACCCGATCGGTACCAAGGGTGCGCGCCTGTCCACACAGATCAGCATTGCAGGCCGCATGCTCGTGTTCCTGCCGCAAGACGATCACATCGGCATCTCGCAGAAGATCGGTTCGCACGAAATGCGCGAGCAGCTGCGCAGCCGCATGAACGTGCTCGTCGGCAAGCCGGAAGAGGGCAGCGGTGACACCTACGCCGGCGGCGGCTTCATTCTTCGCACCAATGCCGAAGATGCAACCGACGAGGAACTGGGCGACGACATCGCCTACCTGCGCAAGACCTGGGGCGTGATCCGCGAACGCAGCTTCAAGTCGCCGGCCGGCACGCTGCTGCACCAGGACCTGAGCCTGGTCGAGCGCGTGCTGCGAGATCTCACCAACGACTCCACCCAGTCCATCCGCATCGATTCGCGTGCCCAGTACGAGCAGCTCGTGGCCTTTGGTGCCGAGTTCACGCCCGGTTCGGTGGCCAAGCTTGCGCACTACAAGGGCGAGCGCCCGATCTTCGACCTGTACAGCATCGACGAGGAGATCGCTCGTGCGCTCGCGCGCCGCGTCGACCTGAAATCGGGCGGCTATCTCATCATCGACCAGACCGAGGCGCTCACCACGATCGACGTGAACACCGGCGGCTACGTCGGCGCGCGCAATTTCGACGACACCATCTTCAAGACGAACCTCGAAGCCACCCAGGCCATTGCGCGCCAGCTCCGCTTGCGCAACCTGGGCGGGATCATCATCATCGATTTCATCGACATGACCCGCGAGGAGCACCAAGGCTCAGTGCTCGCCGAATTGCGCAAGCAACTCGCCCGCGACCGCACCAAGATCACGGTGAGCGGGTTCACCCAGCTCGGCCTGGTCGAGATGACCCGCAAGCGCACGCGCGAATCGCTGGCCCACATGCTGTGCGAACCATGCCCCATATGCGAGGGCAAAGGTCAGGTGAAGACACCGCGCAGCGTCTGCTACGACATCCTTCGAGAGATCTTGCGGGAAGCACGGCAGTTCAACCCGAAGGAGTTCCGCGTCGTGGCCTCAGCCACGGTGGTCGAGATGCTGCTCGACGAAGAGAGCCAGCACCTGGCAGGCTTGTCGGACTTCATCGGCAAACCGATTTCGTTGCAGGCCGAGACCTCGGGGTCGCCCGAGGCGTACGACATCGTGCTGCTGTAGGCCGCGTCAGACTTCTTTCGGCTTCTTCACGGCTTCGAGCTCCCACAGCAGGTGGGACTTGCGGTTCTCCGGAAGCTCCCACCCGCGCTTGCCGCGGAGGAACCGGATGGACTCGCGGACGCCGTAGGCAATGCGTCGCGACAAGCGTTTGTCCTTTGCGTAGCGCCGCTGCTGCTCTTCGCGTTCTGCGGCGACATCTTCCGCGACGACGAGGCTCAGGTCAGGCTGCCGGACCCATTCGACGCGAAGCACCTTGAAGTCACCGTTGAACCCATACATGCGGCCCCAGGGGGATACGCCAGAGAAGTAGAAGTGCGTGCGATCGGTGATCACGTTCACGTGCGTTGGGTCGACGAACACCTCCGGCGCCGGGAAGGCCGGCGTGACCGCGTACAGACGACCGCCGGGTGCCAGAACGCGCCAGATCTCGTTCATCAAGTCGATGAAGGGCAGCGTCGTCCTGCGGCCCGAGTCGACCGCCAGCACGCGCGGGATGTGTTCGATGAAGTCGAACGCCGAGACCGAACCGAAGGTGTCGTCCTCGTAGGGGATCGGGTCTAGCGACAGGTTTGCGGCGCGCGACTCGAAGCTGTCGGTTGCGGGGATATCGCGAATGTCCACCCCATAGAGCTTGCTTCGGCCATAGGGGTTGCGCGGCCGGGTGCCGCAGCCGAGATCGAGGTGCTTGTCGGGCAAGGTCATTCATTGGCTCCACGAGGATGGGGCGATGTCAGGTCCTGGATCACGTCTAGCAGCTTCATTCCGTGCTCGTCATCCGGCTCCAGGTAGGTGCCTTCGGCCCACTCGTTCCAGGCGTTGAAGAACAGGAACTCGGCATTCTGGCGCCGCCCCTTCTCGAGCTGTGCCGCCATGCCGCGTCGGAAGGCTGCGAGGTTGAAATTGCGCAGGACGAGAGACCGCAACGCACGGCGCGGGCTGTTGTCCCAATCGGCGAAGCCGCCTGGGTAGACGCTCTGGGCCAGGGGTCGGCGGTTGACTTGCTTCCACAGCGCCTCGTAGTCGTGAGTGCCCAGCTTGTGCGGTCGCGCATCGCGAACGAAGAAGCGGCGAACCTTGGCCAGGTGCCGCACCAGTTTCTCGCGCCGCCGGTGCCCGCGCGTGAGGTGATGCTGGAGCGTGTGCATGGGTTCGAACTCGGCTCTCGCGTCGAACAGTTCGACGCGGTGGTCCGGGTCGGAGCCCGTGAGCATCGAGACGATGTGCAACCCGGGCAGGCCCGCATCGCGCGCCAAGGCATACCACCGCCCCAGCATCTCGGGCATCCGTTCGATCGAGACAGTGCGGTAGATCAGGAACATTGGCTTGCCGTCGACGCGGATGTAGCGAGGGTCCTGGAACGCCTTGAGCAGATAGGCGAAGTGCCGGTCCCACTCGTTCTGTTCTCCGTATAGCTGGGGCATGAGCACATCGCGATCGCCGCCGTCCCACGCGCGCGTCCAGGGCTCGTTGGCCCAGGCCAGGCAAAAGGGGAAGTCAGGCGTCTTCGCTTGGATCATCGCGTCGACTGGCTTCTCAAGAAGCTGCCGTCCATTGAACCAATAGTGGTAGTAGCAGAAGCCATACACACCGTGCCGCCGGGCCAGATCGGCCTGCCATTCGCGCGTGGCCGGGTCGAGCATGTCGTAGTAGCGGCCTTCCGCCGGTGCGCGGGGCTGTCGATGGCCGCGAAACAGAGGCTTGCTCTTGCGAACGTTCGTCCATTCGGTAAAGCCTTTGCCCCACCAGCGGTTGTTTTCCTCGATCTCGTGATACTGAGGCAGATGAAAGGCGATGATCTTGGGTGTTGCCATGCGAACGACAAGAGAGAGTGGCGGCGCCGCCGAGTCAGCTCGGACTTCTTGGCGATGAAGGGACGGCGAATTATCTGGCAGGCGCGTCGTGTGGCCGCGCGTGCCGAGCACGAAAGAGGTGTCAACCCGTTTTCAAGGGAGAATGCGACGCCACCTTGACGCCGCTTCCGACTCGATCGCGATGAGCACGCTTTCCCTTTCGCAGGTGACCCTTTGCTGCATCGACTGCACACCGCGGCTCCCCTGGGCATTGCGTGCACTGGAGGTGTCGATGAGGCAGGTGCACTTCGCTGATGCGGTCCTGTTCAGCGATGCCGAAACCATGCGGGGCGTGACGCTCCCAGAGGGCGTGCGCTGGGTCGAGATCGAGCCCTTGCGCAGCATCGAGGCCTACTCGCAGTTCATGATCAAGGGCCTGTCCGATCACCTCGTGACCTCGCACCTGTTGGTGATCCAGTGGGACGGCTACGTGCTGAACGCCGAGGCTTGGAGCGACGAGTTCATGCAGCACGACTACATCGGTGCGCCGTGGAACCACATTCCCGAGCCGTGGAAGGTCGGCAATGGTGGCTTCTCGCTGCGCTCGCGCCGGTTGCTGGAGGCCCTGCAAAGCCCGCAGATCCAGGCCAGTCACCCCGAAGACATCTGCATCTGCAAGACCTATCGGTATGAGCTCGAGCAAAGTGGCATTCGCTTCGCCCCGGTCGACATCGCCCGTCGATTCGCGGCCGAGGATGACCCGCTGACTGGCGCCGAGTTCGGCTTTCATGGGCCGTACCACCTGCCCACCGTGCTGGAGCCAGCGCAGGTGCTGGCGTTCATCGAGTCTCTCGATCCACGCGCCGTGCAGGCACATTACTTTGGCAGCCTGCTGCGCGAAATGCGTGGTGGCGCCCAGCGCGATGCGGAGCTCCGGCCCGCGATGCACGCATTTCGCCGGCTGATCCTGCGTGCCGTCGCCAGCCTGCAAGGCTCTGCAAGCTTGACGCCGCAGGCGCTTGGCATCACGAAGGCGTTGATACGGTACGGCGAGTTCGACGCCGCGGCGCAGCTGCTTGCGCACCGGCGGCATGCAGCTGGGTTTCGCTGGGGCGAAGCCCGGTTGTGGATGAGACTGAAGGCGAAGTCGTGGATTGGCCACTTGCGTGGGCCCGCGGCATGACGGACGAGGCGATGGGCGGAGATGCCTCCGGGTCGTGGCTGACCCGCTACGCGGCGCAGACCTGGACGCCACCATTCCCGCAGGCCTTGCCGTCGAATACCCAGCACTACGCGGCCAATGCACCGGTGCCGAAGGTGGCGTGGCGCCGCGCCTTGAGAGAAATCAACCTCGCCCTCCATGGGCAGCGCAGCCTGGAGCGTCGGCGGATCGACCCCGCCGTGCACAAGCGAATCCTTTGGATCCACCAGGGCACTCCTCAGGTTGGTGACTCGCTGATGGACCTGGCCGCACGCGTGCTGCTCCGAGGGCGCGTGGAGCGGCTCGACCTGCTGACCGACCAGCATCTTCTGAGCCTGTATCGACATGACGAGGTGTTTGGCCAGGTCGAGTCTTCGGCCGCGGCGCTGGCCGAGGCCTATGACCTGGTGTTGCTCCACAGCACCTCGTCGCGCTCGCTGAGGGACAAGTTTCAACACTACAGGCATACGCCTTTTGCGCATGTGCTGGGCTTCTACACGGGGCCGGAGTTCAACCGCACCTTGTTCGGCTTCTACCGGATTGCCCAGCTGCTCGGCTTGCGGCTGGACACCGGTGATCTCAACCGGATGGCCAAGCCAAGCATGTGGCCGGGCGCCGACGCGATCGCCGTGGCTTCCCGGCTCGCTGTCCCGCAGGGCAGCCTGGCGCTTGCGCTCGGCGGCGTGCGCGACTGGCGTACCTACACCCGATGGGTGCCTGTGCTCAAAGGCTTGCACCAGGCGGGCATGGAGGCGCCGGTGCTGCTGCTCGGCGCAGACAACGGCCTCGCACTGCGCGACGAGATTGTCGGTTCGGTGCCCGGGCTTCGCTTCATCGACCGCGTGGGTCAACACAGCCTGGGCGAAGTGCAGGCGCTGATGCAGCGCTGCGGTCTGGTCATGTGTGCCGATGGCGGCCTGCTGCACGTGGCGCACACGGCTGGCGTGCCTGTGCTGGCGATGTTCGCGGGCATCATCGAGCCCCGCTTTCGGGTCACGGCCGCGAACCGAACCACCTGTCTCTACGGCGCCGAGCGCGTGGACGACATCCCGCCCGATGACGTGGTCGTCAGTGCGCTGGAGGCGATGGCAGGCCCAGCATCCTTGCGTACACCGACAGGTAGTCCCGTACCGCGCGATCCCAGCTGAACTGCGCGGCGTGCTGCCGGATCGTGCCTGTACTGGCGAGCAGACGCGGCATCTCACGCTCGATGGTCTGCCGCATGGCCGTGGCGTCGAAGCTGTCGAAGTAGGCTGCAGCGCTGCCTCCGACCTCCGGCAGGCTGGTCAGGCGAGAGAGGAACACCGGCTTGCCGAAGTGCATGGCCTCCAGCGGCGGCAGGCCAAAGCCTTCGGTGATCGACGGGAAGAGGAAGGCCCGGCAGTTTGCATAGAGCCAGGCCTTTTGGGCGTCGCTCACCTCTTGCACCACATGCACGTTGGCGAGCCCGCGTGTTCGCGCCTCGGCTGCCAGCAGATCTGAATCGCGCGTCGGTGGACCCGCGAGCACCAAGGGTTGCTCCGGCCACAGTGCGGCCATCTCCAGCAGGCTGCGCGGGTTCTTTGATGCCGCCATGCGGCTCAGATGCAAGAGGTACTGGCCGGCGGGCAAGCCAGGCACGGTCTCTTGCGCATGAGCCGTGAGATCACGCGCCCCGTTGGGGATGACCGTGATGGGGCCCTTCCATCCGAGGTGCTTTCGTATGTCGCCCTCAACGTGGTGCGTGAGCGTGCTCACCTCGTCGAAGTAGCGCAGCCGACGCATCAGCTTGTGCATCGCTCTCTGCGAATCGCGTTCCTTGTCGTGATAGATCTGGTTCAGATCGTGAATGGTCAGCAACGAGTGGCGCGTGCCGAAAGGCGGGACGATTCTGCCGAGCTGGTTGAGCCCATGCCATACATCGAAGCGGCGAAAACCTTGCCAATGCCAGTAGCCCTGCAGCTTGCTCGTGTCGAGGTACGCCACGCTCTGACCGAAGCGGCCGTGCCAGTGGCGCGGCATGTGCAGGTGGAACTGCACGCCGTACTTCTGCCGCCACTGAGGGGCCAGTGCCGCGATCCGCTCGCACACCTGGGTGGAGAACTCGCCGATCCCGTCGCTCAGCGAAGCGATCATGCCCAGGCTGATGCCGACGTGGCGGGCTGGCGGCAGAGGCATCGCGGGGTCAGGCAACGAGGCGGTAGTGCTTGCGGCTCAAGTCCCAGCCAAACCAGCGCTCCAGCACCATCGAGGCGCGATGCTTGCGCTCGCGGCGCGTCAGCACGTGCTCGGGGTTGGCGGCAAAGTGCTGCTCTGCTTCGCTGGCCAGCCAGTCGGTCATCACGGCAGGGTGGCTGCCGGTGAACGGCCGCAGCGATTGCGGGTCGATGTTGCCGTACTGCACCTTCGGTGCGCCGTGCGACCAGTACTTGCTCACCTGGTCCATCTTGGCCTGCATGTAGTCGCTGCGGCGCACATGCCCGTAGTGGTAGATATGGGCCTTGGCGAGCGCGGCCTGGGGATTGCGCCCATGGCGGTGGCGATCCATCACCACCCAGAACTGGCCATCGGGGGCGTAGGTTCGGATGGTGTTGCGAACCAGCCGGCATTCGCGGCGGTACCAGGCCGGGCTCACGGCGATCCAGTGGGGCGAGCCGTAAAAGTGCAGGTAGTCGAACACCAAGGCCTCGACCTGCGGGTTGTCGTGGTGCCGGTCGACCGATGCCCGAATGGCAGCGAGCTCGGCTTCGTGCAGCACCTCGTCTCCTTCGAGGTAGAAGGCCCAATCGCCGGTGCAGGCGTACTGCGCGATCATCTTCTGCTGTGCATAGACGAACCCGCGCTCGGCCATGCGTTCGTTCCAGATGGTGTCGACCAACCGGATCTTGGGGTCGCCGATCGCCATCAGGCGCTCGCGCGTGTCGTCTTCGCCCTGGCCGATTGCGATCACGAACTCATCGACCAGAGGCAGCAGCGAACGGATCGATTGTTCGAACGGGAAGCCCAGCTTCACGCCGTTGCGCAAGAACGTGAAACCGCTGATCGAGGCGCTCATGGTGCGGTGTGCAGCCGGTGTGCCTCGGCCGGCGTCCATTTGGATTCCATCGGGATGAGGCGGTCGGCATCGGCAAAGGCGGGTGGGTTGGCGCGCATCGTGATGCGGATGTAGTGGTGGACGAACACATCGAGCGCAATGTGCAGCGGCTTGATGTCGCCATGGTCCACCGCGCGCTTCTTAACGCGCAGGAAGAGATCCGCGTCGGCCGCCTGGATGCGCTCATCCCATTCGCCCGTGAGCGCGATGGCCTTGCGGTTCAGCAACACCGAGTTGCCCACATAGCCCTCGAGGATGCGGCCCTCGAAGCGTTGTTCGCGGTCTTGGCTGAACCGCTCCCAGTCGCCGTACATCCAGCGGTGCGACAGCTTGAGCCACGGTTGCTTGCCACCGAGCAGCCGCACGGGCAGTGAGGCGCGCTTCCAGCGGCGGCGCAGTACCTGGGTGGCTTCAGGCGATTCAATGCGCTCGATGCCGCAGACGGTGAGGGCATCCAGCCCGTTGCGTTCTGCGCCGGACAGAATGCGGGTGTCCCAGGCCGGCGGCACCACGATGTCGTTGTTGAGGAAGGCCAGCCAATCGCCCTGCGCGACCCGAATGCCCTGGTTCTGCGTGTACGGGTACGAATAGTTCGCCGCGTTGCGGATCACCTTCGCACCCACTGACTCGAAGAACTCGGCCGAGCCATCGGTCGACGCGTTGTCGATGATGATCAACTCGAAGGGGCCGCGCGTGTATCGCTTCAGGTTCTCGACGAACCAGCGGTTCATCTCCAACTGGTTGTGAACGGCAGTGATGATGCTCAGTCGGCTCATGCGTGAGGCGGTGGCTCGGCGGATGTGTGATCGTTCTTGAACTGCAGCGAGTGCAGGTGGGCGAACAGGCCGTTCAGTGCCAGCAGTTCTTCATGCGTGCCTTGCTCTACCACGCGACCACCATCGAGCACGAGCACGCGGTCGGCGGCCTTGATGGTGGCAAGGCGGTGAGCGATCACGAGGCTCGTGCGGCCCTTCATCAAGGTGTCGAGCGCTTCCTGCACGAGCCGCTCGGATTCCGAGTCGAGCGCCGAGGTGGCTTCGTCGAGGATCAGGATCGGTGCGTCCTTGTAGATGGCGCGCGCGATGGCGAGTCGTTGGCGTTGCCCGCCCGAGAGCTGGTTGCCGTTGTGGCCGATGAGAGTGTCGAGCCCCTGCGGCATCCCTTCCACGAAGCTCAGCATGTTGGCGGCCTGGAGAGCCTGCCGCACGCGGGGCATGTCGGGGTTCTCGGCGTCGTCGCTGCCCAATGCCACGTTGGCGGCCACCGTGTCGTTGAACAGCACGACGTCCTGGCTCACGAGCGCGAACTGGCGCCGCAAGGCGCGCACGCTCCACTCGGGCACGGGGACGCCGTCGAGCAGCATCTCGCCGCTGGTTGGTTCCAGAAAGCGCGGCAGCAGGTTCACCAGTGTTGATTTGCCGGCGCCAGAGGGGCCCACCAGGGCCACCGTCTCGCCAGCATTGAGGTGCAATGTCACGTCGTTCAACGCCGGTGCGAGGTCGCTCTTGTATTGCAGGCTCACATGGCGCAGATCGATCCGGCCGGCAGCGCGGCCCGGATCGTGGCTGCCGCCGATCTCATCCGGCGTGTCGTTGATCAGCGTCACGCCGCGCTCCAGCGCCGCCAGCCCTCGCGTGATCGGCCCGGTGACTTCGGAGAGGTGCTTCAACGGCGCCAGCAGCATCATCATGGCGGTGATGAAGCCGACGAAGGAGCCCGGCGTGCCGCCTTGGCTCGTGCTCTGCCAGAGCGCCATCACCACCACGGCAGAAACGCCGAAGGCGGAGATCATTTGCGTGATGGGGCTCATGGTGGCTGCCGCCATCGTCGATTTGATCGACAGGCGGCGCAGCCGGTCGCTACCCTGGCCAAATCGTTTGGCCTGCGACGCGCCGGCATCGTGCAGCCGCACGATGCGCCAGGCCAGCACGTTCTCTTCGACGACATAGGCCAGCGAATGAACCGCTTCCTGCCCCTCGAGAGTGAGCCGGTGCAGCCGCTTGCTGAGCTTGCGCATCGCAAATGCAATGGCGGGGAACAAGAAGCCCACGAACAGCGTGAGCTGCCAGTTCAGATAGAGCAGGTAGACCAGCAGCGCCACCAGGCTGAGTGAATCGCGCACGAGCGTCATCACCGACCCGACCAGCATGGCGATGCCGCCCTGCGCTTCGTAGGTGATGGTGCCCGTCAGCGCGCTGGCGGTGTGCTTGCTGAAGACGGAGGGGTGCACCGTCGTCAGGCGGTCGAACATGGCCGTGCGCAAGGCCTGCGCGCCGCGGTTGCCCGCCCAGGCGAGACCGTACTCGGACATCAACCCCGCCAGGCCGCGCACGCCGAAGATCGAGATGATGACCACCGGCACCATCCACAGCGGAAAGGTGCGTTGCGTGAAGGCATCGCTGTCGAACAGGGTCTTGAGCACCTGGGGGATCAGCGGTTCCGTGGCAGCCGCGATGACCGCGCCCACGATCACCAGGGCGAAGCCTCGACCTGTGCCCGCAAAGTAAGGCGCGACGCGGAGCAGGCGCTCCTTGAGGGGGAGGGTGGGGGTGCTCATGTGGCGGGGATTATGTATCGCCGGCATCCCTACAATCCGCCGCACCCGCCAGGGCTGACCCGCCCCCACACATGCCCGACATCGCGATCTCCGTCACCCTCATCACCCACAACGAAAGCCGGCACATCGCGGCCTGTTTGATGAGTGTTGCTTTCGCTGACGAATGGGTGGTCGTGGATTCGGGCAGCACCGACGGTACGCGCGAGATAGCCGAGTCCATGGGTGCACGCGTGGTCAAAACGGACGACTGGCCCGGCTTCGGCGTGCAGAAGAACCGCGCGCTGGCGCTCGCGCAGGGCCGCTGGGTGCTGAGCATCGACGCCGACGAGCGCGTGAGCGGCGAACTCGCGGCGCATATCCAGGATGTCATTCGGAACCCGCAGTCAGCCGATGGCTACGAGCTCTCGCGCATCTCGCGCTTTTGCGGGCAGTGGATGCGCCATGGCGATTGGTATCCCGA
The DNA here is from genome assembly GCF_056675995.1 of Piscinibacter sp. PDB1-1. Classification (NCBI taxonomy): domain Bacteria; kingdom Pseudomonadati; phylum Pseudomonadota; class Betaproteobacteria; order Burkholderiales; family Sphaerotilaceae; genus Piscinibacter; species Piscinibacter sp. PDB1-1. The sequence goes on along the minus strand of NZ_JBWVZJ010000003.1, from coordinate 427,831 downwards.
TCGCGTGCTGCGCCTCTTCAGGCGCGACAAGGGCCGCTTCACCGACGACCTGGTCCATGAGCGGCTCGACGTGAGCGGGCGCGTAAGCCGCCTTGCGGGCGATCTGTTGCACGACACCATGCCCACGCTGGACGATGCCATCGACAAGATGAACCGCTACAGCAGCGGGCGGGCTCGCGACAAGGTGGCCGCGGGCAAACGCGGCGGCCTCGGCGCGGCGTTCGGCCATGGCTTGTGGGCATTTGTGCGGTGCTACATCATCAAGCGCGGGTTTCTCGACGGGCGCCTTGGCCTCGTGCTTGCTATCTATCAGGCCGAAGGCACGTATTACCGCTATCTCAAGATGGGCCTGCTGGCCGACCAAGCCGGCAAACACGTTGAACCAATTTGAATTCGCGAGGTCTTGACCTTTCATGCTGATCAACCGTCGTTTCTTTGGGGGCAGCCTTGCCGGCGCCTCGGGTCTTTTGCTCGCCGGACCGGCATTCGCGCAGTTCCGGGTCGAGATCTCCGGCGTTGGCGCCACCCAGTTGCCGATCGCCATCGCGCGCTTTCGCGATGAAGACAAGACCACGCAGGTCATCTCAGCCATCGTGCGCGCCGACCTGGAACGTGCCGGCGTCTTCAAGGGCATCGACAACTCGAGCGTGCTCGACGAGAGCGCCCAGCCGCAGATGACCGAATGGCGTTCGCGGGGCGCCGACGCGCTGGTCGGTGGCTCGGTCACACGGCTTGCAGATGGCCGGTTCGATGTGCGCTTCAAGCTCTGGGACGTCGTCAAGGGCAGTGACATCGGCGGCCAGAGCAAGGTCGTCGCGCCCGCCGATCTGCGATTGGCAGCCCACCAGATCGCCGACTACGTCTATGAAAAATTGACCGGTGAGAAGGGCGTTTTTTCAACCCGCATCGCCTACGTCACCCGATCGGGCAGCCGATACGCGCTGCGCGTGGCCGATTCCGATGGCGAAGGCGGGCAGGTCGCGCTGGCGAGCCCCGACCCGATCATCTCGCCCGCGTGGTCGCCCAACGGGCAGGAGCTGGCTTACGTCTCGTTCGAGGCGAAGAAGGCCGTGGTGTATGCGCAGGATGTGTCGTCCGGGCAGCGCCGAGTGGTTGCGAACTTCCGGGGCACGAACAGCGCGCCCTCGTGGTCGCCTGACGGGCAAAGCATCGTGGCCACCCTCAGTCGCGATGGCGGCTCGCAGATCTTCATCATGGGGCGCAACGGAGAGAACCCACGCCGCGTGACCAGCAGTTCGTCCATCGACACCGAGGCCACATTCGCGCCGGATGGCCGCTCGCTGTACTTCGTGAGCGACCGCAGCGGCGGACCGCAGGTCTATCGCGTGCCGGTCTCGGGCGGGTCGGCCGAGCGCGTCACGTTCACGGGTGACTACAACATCAGCCCGGCCTTGAGCCCCGACGGGCGCTATCTGGCCTACATTTCGCGCCAGAGCGGTGCCTTCAAGCTGCAGGTGATGGAGCTCGGCAAGGGCGACGCCCAGTCGATCACCGACACCCGCGACGACGAGAGCCCCAGCTTCGCGCCCAACGGCCGCCTGCTCATCTACGCCACCCGCAGCGGCGGCCGCGATGTGTTGATGACCACCACGCTCGATGGCAAGATCAAAGCGAAGCTGGTGTCGACGGACGCCGACGTGCGCGAACCGATGTGGGGGCCCTACGGGCGCTGACCTGTTCACCCATCACAAGAATCACATCCACCTTCAAAGGAGCAAGCCCAAATGATCGCAACCCGTATCGCATCCATCGGCCTCGTGGCCTGTGCCTTTCTCGCCGGCTGCGCGTCGGACGTCAAGCTCGACGACACGCCCGCTCCAGTCGAAACCCGCACGCCGGGGCAGGGCGCCACGACAGGTGGCTCGCAAAGCCAGGTGGCAAGTGTCGATCTCAGCAAGAACGCGCAGGCCAATACGGCGGCGCGCGTGATCTATTTCGACTACGACAGCTTCGTCATCAAGGAAGAGTACCGCTCTGCGGTCGAGTCCCAGGCCAAGCTGCTGTCGTCCGATCGCACCAAGAAGCTGAAGGTCGAGGGTCACACCGACGAACGCGGCGGCAGCGAGTACAACCTCGCACTCGGCCAGAAGCGCGCTGAAGCAGTCACCAAGGCGTTGCGCCTGCTCGGCGTGACCGATGCGCAGGTCGAGGCAGTCAGCTTCGGCAAGGAGCGCCCTGCAGACGCCGGCCATGACGAAGCCGCATGGGCCAAGAACCGCCGCGCCGAGCTCGTCAACCGTTGAGCTTCATGAAGATGGCAGTACCTCTGCACGCCCGGGGCGTGCGCTTCGCGGCCGGGGCGCTCATGGCTGTGTCGCTGCTGGGCATGCCCTCGGCGCATGCTGGCTTGTTCGATGACGCGGAGGCTCGCAAGGCCATCCTCGACCTACGAACCAAGCTCGACCAGGCCGATGCCCGGGCAAAGGCCGCTCAGGAGTCGACCGACCAGCTGCGTGGCAGCCTGCTCGACCTCAACAGCCAGCTCGAGCTGATGCGCACCGAGCTGGCCAAGCTGCGAGGCAGCAACGAACAGCTCACGCGTGACGTGGCTGAACTGCAGCGCGCCCAGAAAGACACGCTGAAGGGCGTGGACGACCGCATCGCCAAGCTGGAGCCGCAGAAGGTCACTGTCGACGGCAAGGAGTTCATGGTCGACCCCGAAGAGCGCCGCATCTTCGATGAAAGCATGAACACCTTGCGCAGTGGCGACTTCGCCGCAGCGGCAGCGTCGCTCTCGTCGTTCAAGCGCCGTTATCCGGCGAGCGGCTACAACGCCGCAGTGTTGTTCTGGCTTGGCAATGCGCAGTACGGCATGCGTGACTACAAGGAGGCGATGAATTCGTTTCGCAGCCTCGTCACGTCCGCGCCCGACCACCCGCGCGCGCCCGAATCCTTGCTGTCCATCGCAAACTGCCAGATGGAGTTGAAGGACACCCGCGGGGCCAAGCGCACGCTCGACGAACTGCTCAAGACATATCCCAAGTCCGAAGCAGCGCAGGCCGGCAAGGAACGGCTGGCCACGCTCAAGTAGGCGGGCGCGTGAACGCTTCGCTCGACCAGTTGGCCCCGGATCTGGAGCGCCGCTTCGGCGGCTTGCGCCGCCTGTATGGCGACGCCGGCTACGAGGCGGTGCGCGCTGCGCGCATCGGTGTCGTCGGGCTGGGTGGCGTGGGGTCCTGGGCCGTCGAGGCGCTGGCGCGCAGCGGTGTGGCGCAGCTGACGCTGTTCGACATGGATCACGTGGCCGAGTCGAACGTCAACCGTCAGGTGCAGGCCATGGGCGCAACCATCGGCCAATCCAAGGGCCTGGCATTGCGCGAGCGCATCGCGGATATCCACCCGGGCTGCGACGTGCTGTTTGTCGATGACTTCGTGACGGCCGACAACTGGCCGGCGCTGCTCCCCCGCGAGGTCGACGTCCTCATCGACGCCTGCGACCAAGTGCATGCCAAGGCGGCGCTGGCCGCTTGGTCCCTGCAATCAGGTGTGGCATTGATCAGCGTGGGCGCGGCCGGCGGAAAGCAGCGGCCCCAGGCCGTCGAGGTGGAGGATCTGGCGAACGTCACGCACGACCCGTTGCTCGCCTCGCTGCGGCAGCGGCTGCGCAAGCAGCATGGCGCCGCACGCACGGGCGCAATCGGCGTGCGATGTGTGTTCTCGCGTGAGCCCGTGGTGGCGCCTACCGAGGTGTGTGACGTTGACGGGAGCCTCAACTGCCACGGCTACGGCTCGACCGTGACGGTGACCGCAACATTCGGTTTGGTGGCCGCAGCAAATGCGCTACAATGCGAGCTTCGCCGAACTGAGCGACGCGATCGATCCGAAGCCGGGCTATAATCGAAGGCTTTCGAGAGAACAGCGGGTTGTTAGCTCAGTCGGTAGAGCAGCGGACTTTTAATCCGTTGGTCACAGGTTCGAATCCTGTACAACCCACCAGCCCTCCGGGGCGAACAGAATTAAATCGAGCGGGCTCTTAGCTCAGTTGGTAGAGCAGCGGACTCTTAATCCGTTGGTCGAAGGTTCGAATCCTTCAGGGCCCACCAAATATTCATGAGACAGCCCCTGGCGCGCGAGTGCCAGGGGCTGTTTTCATTGGCGCGTCCGTGGCGAGCGCCCGTGAAATCTGCCCGCAGCCGAAGCGCCCTGCAACAAATCTGTTACGCCGGCCTCAAGCGGCACGCGTTCGGGCCGACAACCTACTGGATGCCAGCCGCCGCTATGGCGCGCCCTGGGGGCTCGTGCGCCCGGCATCAGTGATTCGCAGTCAGGGAGAACAACAAGCAAGCGCATCGCACGCCGTAGGCGATGCCCCACCCGTGGTGAATGCGAGGACAGATATGAGCCATACCCCGAAGGAATATGTCATCGACGAATCAGACCTGCTGGTGCTGATGGGCGATCAGGCGGGCAACTTTCTCTATGCCAACCCCGCCTATCTCAAGGCCAGCGGGTATGACTGGAGCGAGCTGAAGGGCACGCAGTCGGCGCGCATGCTGCACAAGGACAACCCGCCGCAGGTGATGAAGGACATGATCATCACCATCCGCGGCAAGCAACCTTGGACGGGCCTCATCAAGAACCGCCGCAAGAACGGCGACTTCTACTGGCTGCGCTTGAACATCTCGCCGGTGTTCGCGCAGAACGGCGCCTATGCCGGCAGCCTGATGGTCCACAGCCGGCCGGCGCCGGGCGAGGTCGAGAAGATCGAACCGGTCTACAAGTTGATGCTCGACGGCAGGCACAAGAAACTGATGCTGCGCCACGGCAAGGCATTCACCGCCAATGGCTGGGGCAAGCTCATGCTGTGGGCGCGCGAGACGGGCCTCAAGGGGCGCATCTGGAGCGCAATGGCCGCCCTCAATGTCGTGGGGATCGGCGGCCAGCTGGCCACGCACGGCAGCGTAGGCGAGTTGTCCTTCTGGTTGGCGGCCGGCAGCCTGACGGCGTTGACGATCGTGATCGGCGCCTACCTCAATCGCAGCGTGGTCAAGCCGCTGCGCCAGGCCGCGCGGTTTGCCAACGACATTGCTGCAGGCAACCTGGGTTCGCAGATGCTCAGCAACCGCAGCGACGAGATCGGTGCGGTGATCCGCGCCTTGTCGCAGATGAACGTGAACATGCGCGCGACCGTGCTCGACGTGCGCGATGGCGCAGGCCTGATGAAGCGCGCCACGTCAGAGATCGCCACCGGCACGCTCGACTTGTCGTCGCGCACCGAAAGCCAGGCCAGCAGCCTGCAGGAGACGGCGGCATCGATGGAGCAGATGAACGTCACGGTGCGCAACAACTCCGAGACCGCGCGCCAGGCCAGCGAGGTGGCCGCCACGGCGTGCCAGGCGGCCGAGACCGGCGGCAAGGTCGTGGGCGAAGTGATCTCGACGATGGAAGTGATCACCAAGTCGAGCAAGCAGATCTCGGAAATCATCGGCGTGATCGACAGCATCGCGTTCCAGACAAACATCCTCGCGTTGAACGCGGCGGTGGAAGCCGCCCGCGCCGGCGAGCAGGGGCGCGGCTTCGCCGTCGTGGCGGCAGAGGTGCGCAGCCTTGCCCAGCGCAGCGCCCAATCGGCCAAGGAAATCCGAAGCCTGATCTCGCAAAGCGTCGAGACGGTGGCCGGTGGCTCCAAGCTCGTCAATGCAGCCGGTCAGACGATCGACGATGTGGTGCAGCAGGTGCGGCGCGTCACGGATCTGGTGAACGAGATTGCCGGAGCGTCGAGCGAGCAGTCGTCGGGCATTGGTCAGATCAACCAGGCGGTCGTCACGCTCGATCACATGACGCAGCAGAACGCGGCCCTGGTCGAGCAGAGCACGGCAGCGGCCGAAAGCCTGCGTGAGCAAGCGGTACGCATGGTGGACGTGATGCGCCTCTTCAAGCTCTCGCATCAGGAAACGGCCGAGCTCTACAACGCCATTGACCCTGCGAAGGCTGAGGCCGACCGGCAGAAGACGGCGCGCGAGGTGGGCGTCAAGGCGTAGTGCGCTGAGCCCGGCCGCTGAGAGCCGGGCCCGCTTTGAAGCTGCGTCGCTGGTACAGGCAACGTCAGTGCAGACCCCGATCGCGACCCAGGCTGACCGAGGCGACTTAGACTCGGCACCTCGGCGCTCGCATTCGCAGAGCGCTTCGCGAGGCGACCATGAAGACAAGCACGCTGACACTCTGCCTGCTCACCTCCTGCCTGATGGCGGCCTGCGCCACCTCTTATGGGCCACCCAAGTCACTGCAGCCCGGTAGCAGCATCGATGCCGCCAAGACGGCGATGGGCGCACCCACGGGCGAGTACCCCTTGCCAGATGGCGGGCGCCGCGTCGAGTACGCACGCGGCCCGATGGGCAAGCACACGTTCATGCTCGATTTCGACGCACAGGGGCGGCTTGTGAAGTGGGAGCAGGTGTTGACCGAGAACAACTTCAACCAGATCCGCAGCGGCATGAGCGTGAACGAGGTTCTGATGCGCATTGGTCATTCCGGGCAGAAGCGCGGCATTGGCTGGCAGAAGCAGATCGCCTGGGCTTACCGTTTCGACAGCCCCTTCTGCGTGTGGTTCCAGATCGGCATGGACTTGACCGAGACCACGGTGATCGATACCGCCTATGGGCCGGACCCTATCTGCGAGGGCGATCGCTTTCCGTTCTGAGCACCCATGAGCATCAACGTCTACGGCATCCCCAACTGCGACACCGTCAAGCGCGCCCGCGCCTGGCTGGCCGAGCACCAGGCCGATGTGGTCTGGCACGACTTCAAGAAGCAGGGCGTGCCCGAAGCCGAACTCGACGCGTGGCTGAAAGCCGTGGGGTGGGAGAAGCTCGTCAATCGCCAGGGCACGACCTGGCGCAAGCTCGATGACTCCGTGAAGGCCCAGGTGACCGACTCCGCATCGGCGCGCCGCCTGCTGATCGAACAAGCAAGCGTCATCAAGCGCCCCGTGGTGCGATGGGCCGACGGCACGATCACCGTGGGCTTCAGCGAGGCGCTCTTCTCAGCTCACCTCGGCTGAAGCGGGCGCGGCGCGCGGCCGGTCAAGAGACGCCGGCCCTCGCCGACATCAAGCCAGCAACTGCCGCAACACGAACGGCAGGATGCCGCCGTGCTTGTAGTAGTCGACCTCGATTGGCGTGTCGATGCGCAGCGTGACGCGCACGTCGCGCGTGCTGCCGTCCAGGTCGTGGATCACTAGCGTGGCATCTTGTTGCGGCTTGAGTTCGGTGCCCAGCAGCACGTCGAACTTCTCGTCGCCGGTGATGCACAGCGTTTGCCAGGAGTCGTCGCCCTTGAACTGAAGGGGCAACACGCCCATGCCGACGAGGTTGGCGCGGTGGATGCGCTCGTAGCTGCGCGCCACCACGGCCTTGATGCCCAGCAGGGCGGTGCCCTTGGCGGCCCAGTCGCGCGAAGAGCCGGTGCCGTACTCCTCGCCCGCGAAGATGATGGTCGGCGTGTTCTCGGCCATGTACTTCATTGCGGCGTCGTAGATGAACATCTTGGCGTTGCCGGGCTGGAACAGCGTCACGCCGCCTTCCTCGCGGCTGCCGTCGGCATCGGCGGGGATCATCAGGTTCTTGATGCGCACGTTCGCAAAGGTGCCGCGCACCATCACGTCGTGGTGGCCGCGGCGCGAGCCGTAGGAGTTGAAGTCGGCCTTTTGCACCCCGTGCGACTTGAGCCACTGGCCCGCGGGTGATTGCTCCTTGATGGCGCCGGCAGGCGAGATGTGGTCGGTGGTGATCGAGTCGCCGAAGAGCGCCATGGCGCGTGCGCCCTTCACGCCGGCATCGGCCAGCCCCGGCTCGGGGTGGAAGTTGTCGAAGAAGGGCGGTTGCGCGATGTAGGTGCTCTTGGGCCAGGTGTAGGTTTCGCCCTTCACACCCTTGATGTTCTCCCACAGCTTGCCCGGCTTGGTCTTCACCTGCGCGTAGTTGTCGCGGTAGACCTTGCCGTCCATCGCGAGCTTGACGAGCTTGTGGATCTCTTCGCTGCTCGGCCAGATGTCGCCGAGGTAGACGTCGCGCCCGCCCTTGCCCTTGCCAACCGGCTCGGTCATGAGATCGCGCAGCGTGGTGCCTGCCAGCGCATAGGCCACCACCAGCGGCGGGGATGCGAGGAAGTTCGCCTTCAAGTTCGGATGGATGCGTGCCTCGAAGTTGCGATTGCCCGAGAGCACCGCGGCGCAGACGAGGTCATTCTTGGTGATCACCTCGTTCAACTCGGCCGTCAGGTCGCCCGCGTTGCCGATGCAGGTGGTGCAGCCGTAGCCGGCGAGGGCGAAGCCCAGCTTGTCGAGATAAGGGCTCAGCCCGGCCTTGTCGAGGTATTCGGTTACCACCCGCGAGCCCGGCGCGAGCGATGTCTTGATGTGCGGCGCCACCTTCAGGCCCGCCTCGACAGCCTTCTTCGCCAGCAGTCCGGCGGCCATCAGAACCGCGGGGTTGGAGGTGTTGGTGCACGACGTGATGGCGGCGATCAGCACGTCGCCGTTGCGCACCTCGAGGCCGCTCTTGGTCTTGAAGACCTGGTGCAACTTGTCGGCCGGCTGGTTGAAGCCATTGGCCGAAGCCGGCTTGGAGAACAGCTCGCCGAACTCGGCCTTCATCTTGCCCAGCTCGATGCGGTCTTGCGGGCGCTTGGGGCCGGCAAGCGACGGAGTGACGGTGGAGAGGTCGAGCGACACTTCTTTCGAGTAGTGGATGTCGCCCGATTTCGGTACGCCGAACATCTTCTGCGCGCGGAAGTAGGACTCGAAGGCTTCGATCTCGGTCGGGGTGCGCCCCGTGCCCTGGAAGTACGCGATCGTCTTCTCGTCGACCGGGAAGAAGCCCATGGTGGCGCCGTACTCGGGTGCCATGTTGGCGATGGTCGCGCGGTCGGGCAGCGAGAGCGAGGCCGTGCCTTCGCCGAAGAACTCGACGAACTTGCCGACCACCTTCTCGCGACGCAGGATCTCGGTCACGGTAAGCACGAGGTCGGTGGCCGTCACACCCGGGCGCAGCTGGCCCGTGAGCTCGAAGCCCACCACGTCGGGCGTCAGGAAGTACACCGGCTGGCCGAGCATGCCGGCCTCGGCCTCGATGCCGCCCACGCCCCACGCCACCACGCCGATGCCGTTGATCATGGTGGTGTGGCTGTCGGTGCCCACCAGCGAGTCGGGGTAGTAGACGCCGTTCTTGTTGTGCACCCCGCGTGCCAGGTACTCCAGGTTCACCTGGTGCACGATGCCGAAGCCCGGGGGCACGACGCGGAAGGTTTCGAACGCCTGCATGCCCCACTTCATGAACTCGTAGCGCTCGTTGTTGCGCTGGAACTCGAGCTTCATGTTCAGGTCGATCGCATTCTTGGTGCCGTAGTAGTCGACCATGACCGAGTGGTCGACCACCAGATCCACCGGCACCAGCGGCTCGATGGCGCGCGGGTTCTTGCCCTGGGCCACGGCCACGTTGCGCATCGCGGCGAGGTCGGCCAGCAGCGGCACGCCCGTGAAGTCTTGCAGCACCACGCGGGCGACCACGAACGGGATCTCGTCGACCCGGTCACCTGTGGGCTTCCAGTTGGCGAGCCGTGCCACGTGCTCGGGCGTGACCTTGTTGCCATCGCAGTTGCGCAGCACCGACTCCAGCACGATGCGCATGGAGATCGGCAACTTGTTCACATTCGGGTGCGTCTTGGCGAGTTCGGGCAGCGAGAAGTAGCTGCCCGTCTTGCCCGAAGGGGTCTTGAACGTCTTGCAGGTGCTGGCGAAAGCGTGATCGGCTGGCTTCTTGGCGGTGGCCATGGCGTGCTCCTTGAAAAAGTTCTGGGGCATTTTGCAGTGCTGTGCGTGCCAGGTGGGTGACATGGGAATGGCGTCGTCTTCGCCCCGGTATTTGGCGCGAATTCATCGCCGGTTCGTGAACGAAGGCCGCCCGACCGGGGGCAATCCAGGGGCTGAGGGGCTTGCAGACATGACTAGACTGCGCTGAGCAGTGCGTAACGATCACTTACATACCCCTCGCATGGCGACACGCTCCTCTTTGCCGCTGCAGTTGCCATCCGGCCCGTGGGCGGCTTTGCTCGAGACCAGCACCGAACTGATGGCGCTGCTCGATCAACAGGGTGCCCTCCTGTGGGCCAACCCGGCCCTGCTGCGCGCCCTCGGCCCACGAGCGGGCTCGGCATTTGGCATGCCGCTCTTCGAACTGCTCGGGGCGCCCGAGCCCGCCGAACTGGCCGATGCCGTGCGCGAGGCGCGCCCCGTGCAACTGGAAGCCCTGTCTTGGCGCGGTGCCGACGGATCGGCCCGCACGGCACAAGCCCGACTGCGCCCGCTGGCCGATGCCGAATCGGTGGCCGAGGCGCGCTGGCTCTGCGCGATGCAAGACACCACCGAGCTCACGTACTGGCGCACGGAGGCGGCGCGCATCACCGAGCGGCTGGAGCGCGCGCAGGAGTTCGGCCGCCTCGGACTGTTCGAGCGCAAGCTGCCCATGGGTCGCGGGAGTTGGGATGACCACATGTTCCGCATGTGGAGCTTCGACCCTGCCAAAGGCGCGCCTGACTTCGCCGAATTCGTGGCCCGCATCCACCCGGACGACCGGCCTGGCCTGGACTATCGCGACTCCGCCCGCACGCCGGGCAAATACTCAAAGCGGTACCGCATCACCTCGCCCAGCGGGCAGTGGCGGCACGTGCATGCGCAGTGGGAGGTGAAGGCCGGGGCCGACGGCACGCCGAACCTCATCACCGGCGTGATGGTCGACGACACGGAGGTCTATGAACTCGCGGAGTCGTTCAACACCACGAGTGCGCAACTCAAGCTGGCTGTCGACCTGGGCAACATCGCCATCTGGCGCCATGACCACCGCACCGACCGCGTGCACTACAACGACAAGTGCTTCGAGCTGCTGGGGATTCACCCGCGGCCCGAGGGGCTGGACATCAACGAGGTACGTGCGCTCATCCACCCGGATGACATCGCCCTGGTGCAAGCCAAAGCGCGTGAGTCCCTGCAAACCGACCGTCCCGTGGACATGGAGGCGCGTTACCGGCGGGCTGACGGTGCCTACCGCTACGTCCTGACGCGACGGATGATGCGTCGCAACGCCGAAGGCGTGCCGGTCGAAGCCCTGGGTGTCGCGCTGGACATCACCGAGCAGGTCGAAGACACCCGCCGGGCGCAGGAGCTGGCGCGCCGCCTCGAAGTGGCCGCATCGGCGGCCGGCATCGGCATCTGGAGCCGCGAATCGAGCGGCACGCGCGGCGAATGGAACACGCAGATGTTCGAGATGATCGGCCGCCCGCAGTCGCTCGGTGTGCCGCGGCGCAGCGAATGGCTGAGCGAGGTGGTCCACCCCGACGACCGCGAACGAATGCGCACCGCGCACGCGGAGCTGCGTGCCACCGAAGACGTGACCGTGGAGCATGAGTACCGGGTGGTGCGGCCCGACGGCCAGGTGCGCTGGCTCGTCAGCCGCGCGCGCCACGAGAGGCGTGAGGGCGGCTCGGTGCAGTTCGGGATCGCGATCGACGTGACCGAGCGGCAGGAGAAGCTCGTGGCGCAGCGCGAGAGCCAGGCGAAGTCGGAGTTCCTGGCGCGCATGAGCCACGAGTTGCGCACGCCCTTGAATGCGGTGCTGGGCTTCTCGCAGCTGCTGGGGATGGACCCGGCGCTTGCCGGCCCAGGGCCGCAAGAGAAGGTGCGCCACATCCTCTCGGCCGGGGAGCACCTGCTGTCGCTGATCAACGATGTCCTGGACCTCTCCAGCCTGGAGAGCGGCGAGGTGCGGCTCGATCTGCGTTCGCAACGCGTTGCCGACGTGTTGCAAGAGGCGCATGCGCTCGTCGATTCGTCCGCCCGCAAGGCAGGTGTGCGTATCGAGATCGAGGCGACGGAAGCCGTGGTGCACGCCGATCGCATCCGCATGCGCCAGGTCTTGATCAACTTGCTGAGCAACGCCGTGAAGTACAACGCCACGCGCGGTCGGGTGCACGTGAGCACGAGTGACCGCGGGCCGTTTGTCGTGCTGACGGTAGAAGACACCGGGCGCGGAATGACTGCTCAGCAGATGACGCATCTGTTCGAGCCATTCAACCGCCTCGGTGTCGAGCGCGAGGGCATCGAGGGCGCGGGCGTCGGCTTGTCTGTCGTGAAGGCGCTCGTGGAGCGCATGGGCGGCTCGGTGCACGTGCAAAGCCGGCCGGGCATCGGGTCGCGTTTCGAGGTGCACCTGCCGCGGCAGGCCATGGCGGGGGTGCCCGCCGCACCAGCGGCGGCGCCGCATCAGGTCTCGGCGAGTGCGGCCGAGCCGGCACCCGCACCCGCGTTACGGGCCCAGCGCCGCGGACGCCTGCTCTACATCGAAGACAACCCGGTCAATGCCTTGCTGATCGAGGAGATGGTTCGCAACTTCTCGGGGGTGGAGATCGAATCCATCCCCACTGGGGTGGCCGGTGTCGCGCGTGCGCTGGAGTGGCAGCCCGATCTGATCCTGATCGACATGCAACTGCCCGACATTCACGGCTACGAGGTGCTGTCGAGGTTGCGCCAGCAGCCCGCTACTTCGGCCACGCCGTGCATTGCGCTGTCTGCCAATGCCATGCCCGAAGACATCGCCCGGGCCACGGCCGCAGGCTTCTCGGAATACTGGACCAAGCCGATCAACCTGAGCGCCTTTCTGGCGGCGCTCGACCGTTTGTTTCCCGGCGCGGCCTGAGCGACCGACGCGGGCTCGCCGGGTTGCGGCTTAGCCGTTGCGGGCGGCGAACTCACGCATGTAGTCGGCCAGGGCCTGCACGCCTTCGATGGGCATCGCGTTGTAGATCGACGCGCGGATGCCACCCACCGAGCTGTGCCCCTTGAGCTGCACCATGCCGCGCTCGGCGGCGCCCTGCAGGAAGAGGTTCGTCAACCGATCGTCGGGCAACGTGAAGGGCACGTTCATCAACGATCGCGCTTCGCGCGCGACGGGGCTGGTGTAGAACGGCGTCGCGTCGAGCAGCTCGTACAGCAGCGCCGCCTTCTTGCGGTTATGGGCCTCCATCGCCTGTAGGCCACCTTGCTTCCTGAGCCACTGGTACACCAACCCGGCGATGTAGATCGCGTAGGTGGGCGGCGTGTTGAGCATGGAGTCGTTGTCGGCCTGCTGCTTGAAGTCGAAAGCGTTGGGCGTGATGGGCAGGGCCTGGCCGATGAGGTCCTCGCGCGCGAGCACGAGCGTCATGCCAGACGGGCCCATGTTCTTCTGCGCACCGGCGAAGATGAGGCCGTAGCGGCTCACGTCCACGGGGCGCGAGAGGATGTCGGAGGACATGTCGGCCACCAGCGGCACGTTGCCGGTGTCGGGGGTGAACTGGTACTGCACGCCGCCGATCGTTTCGTTGGAGCAGATCTGCACGTAGGCGGCATCGGGGTCGAGCTTCCAGCTCTCGAGCGGCGGGATGCTCATGAACTTGTCGGCTTCGCTGCTGGCGGCCACGTTCACCTGGGCGTACTTTCTGGCTTCCTTCAGCGACTTGGTGGACCACGAGCCGGTGTTCACGAAATCGATGCTCTTGTGCCCGCGCAGCAGGTTCATCGGCACGATGCCATTCATGCCGACGCCGCCGCCCTGCAGGAAGAGGATCTTGTAGTTGCCCGGCAGGTTCAGCAACTCGGCCAGGTCGGCCTTGGCCTGCGCCAGGATCGACATGAACTCCTTGCCGCGGTGGCTCATTTCCATGACCGACATGCCTGAGCCGTGCCAGTCCATCATTTCTTCGGCGGCTTGGCGAAGAACCGGTTCAGGGAGGACGGCGGGGCCGGCGCTGAAGTTGTAGGCGCGTGTCATGGCGAAGCAAGTACGAAAGAACTGCGGAGCCAGGGAGCTTATCGCACGTGCCCGCCTGTTAGATTCCCGGGCCATGAGCGACATGAGCTTCTTCTGGCACGACTACGAAACCTTTGGCCGCGTGCCGCGCCACGACCGGCCAGCCCAGTTTGCAGGTGTGCGAACCGACGCCGACCTCAACGAGATCGGCGAGCCGGTGATGGTGTACTGCCAGCCGGCACCCGACTACCTGCCCGACCCGGAGTCGTGCCTGCTCACCGGCATCCTGCCGCAGGCTTGCCTGGAGCAAGGCGTGCCGGAGCATGCCTTTGCTGACCTGATCGAAAGGGAGCTCGCTGCGCCGGGCACCATCGGCGTGGGCTACAACTCGATTCGCTTCGACGACGAAGTGACCCGCCACCTGTTCTGGCGCAACCTGATCGACCCCTACGCGCGCGAGTGGCAGAACCAGTGCGGCCGCTGGGACCTGCTCGACGTCGTGCGAGTGACCTGGGCCCTTCGACCCGAGGGCATCGAATGGCCCCGGCACGACGACGGCCGGCCGTCATTCAAGCTGGAGCATCTGACCAAGGCCAACGGGCTGGTGCATGAGGCCGCGCACGATGCGCTGTCTGACGTGCGCGCCACCATCGCCATGGCCAAGCTGATCAAGGAGCGCCAGCCCAAGCTGTGGGACTTCTGCCTGAAGCTGCGCAAGAAGGACGAAGTCGTGCGCGAGATGGGCATCGGCAGGCCGTTTCTGCATGTCTCGGGCATGTACGGCGTGGAGCGCGGCGGTATCGCGCTGGTGTGGCCACTGGCGCCGCACCCCACCAACAAGAACGAAGTGATCGTGTGGGACTTGTCGCACGACCCGTCGGAGTTGTTCACGCTCGGTGTCGACGACATCCGCCTGCGCATGTTCAGCAAGACCGACGATCTGCCCGAGGGCGTGGCCCGCTTGCCGATCAAGACCATCCACATCAACAAGTCGCCCATCGTGGTGGGCAACTACCGGCCGTTTGCGCCGGCTCTGACGCAGCGCTGGGGGCTCGACGTGGAGTTGTGCCTGCGCCATGCCGAAACCGCAGCACAAAGGGGCCAACTGCTCGCTGGCATGTGGCCCGCCGTTTTCGAGCGGCCCGGCATGGCGGCCAAGGCTGACGTGGACGAAGACTTGTATGGCGACTTCATCGGCAATGACGACCGTCGCACCCTGCAGCGCCTGCGAGGTCTGAGCCCGGCGCAGTTGTCCGAGAAGCGACCTGCGTTTGCCGATGGCAGGCTGGATGAACTCCTCTTCAGGTACCGGGCGCGCAACTTTCCGGCGAGCCTGAGCGAAGTCGAGCAGGCCCAATGGCGCGAGCACTGCGCGCACCGTTTGCATGACGGCGCCGGCGGTGCGCTCACGCTGCAGGCCTTCATGGATCGGATCGATGTGCTTCAGGAGTCGGCCGACGAGCGCGGCCAGGACATCCTGGGCGCCCTGGTGGACTACGCCACCGACATCGCCCCGGACTGACGCGCCTCGGGCGCCTTGTATCGGCCTGCCGCAGGTGGGCGTTGCAGGTCCAGGACAGCCCCGAAAGTCTTCGGGTAAACGCTGTTATGCACGATTGTGCACAAAACTACATTGAGTCGGCTCCGCCCTTGGGCGGCAATTTGTCACACCCCAGGGGGACTCATGAGCAAACAAGGATCTCAAGGGCGCTTTGCCCGGCTGACTCACATCGCCTGCGCGGCCCTCGTGCTGGCAGCCGCTTCATCGGCGCAGGCCGGCAGTGCCGACGCGTTCAGGCAGACCGCAGGCGCTGACTCGCCGCCTACGGATCGGCTCATCATCAAGTACCGAGGCGGTGCAGGCGCCGCCACCGCGGCCGTTCGCCAGCGTGCGCAGGATGCTGCGGCCCGGCGCGGCTTGCGCTTGCAGTTTCTGCGGGCCGCAGCGTTGAACGCGCAGGTGATGAGGCTCGAGCGGCGCATGCCTGTTTCTGATGTGCGCGAACTCGCGCGCGAGATCATGGCGGGCGACAGCGACGTCGAGTACGCCGAACCCGATCGCATCCTGCAGGCCCTGGCCACGCCCAACGACACGCAGTACGGCCAGCAGTGGCACTACTTCGAGGCCCGTGGCGGCCTGAACCTGCCGCTGGCGTGGGATCTGTCCACCGGCTCCGGCGTGCGCGTGGCGGTGATCGACACAGGCTACCGTCCGCATGCCGATCTGGCGGCCAATATCGTGGGCGGCTACGACTTCATCAAGGACACCGCCAACAGCAACGACAGCAACGCCCGTGATGGCGACGCCAGCGACCCCGGTGACTACGCGAGTTACGGCCAGTGCGGCTACTTCACGCCATCGCACAACAGCAGTTGGCACGGCACGCACGTGGCCGGCACCATCGCCGCCGTCTCCAACAACGGCAACGGTGTGGCGGGTGTGGCATACGGTGCCAAGGTGGTGCCGATCCGCGTGCTCGGCGCCTGCGGCGGCTACACCTCCGACATCGCCGACGGCATCGTGTGGGCTTCGGGCGGCAGCGTCTCGGGTGCACCCGCCAACCCCAACCCGGCGCGAGTGATCAACATGTCGCTCGGCGGCAGCGGCTCGTGCGACAGCACCTCGCAGAACGCCATCAACTCGGCGCGCAGCCGCGGCACGGTGGTGGTGGTGGCGGCGGGCAACAGCAACACCAATGCCTCGGGCTTCTCGCCCGCCAGCTGCTCGGGTGTGATCACCGTGGCGGCGACCAACCGCAACGGCGGGCGCGCGTCGTACTCCAACTACGGCAGCATCGTGGCGGTGGCGGCGCCCGGCGGCGACACCGCTTCGGGCTCAGCCAACGGCATCCTGTCCACCCTCAACAGCGGCTCGCGCACCCCAGGCAGCGACAGCTACGCGTACTACCAGGGCACCTCGATGGCCTCGCCGCACGTGGCGGGCGTGGTCGCGCTGATGCTTGCGCGCAACCCCTCGCTCACGCCGGACCAGGTGGCTTCCATCCTCAAGAGCTCGGCGCGCGCCTTCCCCGCCACCTGCTCGCAATGCGGCAGCGGCATCGTCGACGCCTACGCTGCGGTGGTGGCAGCGGGTGGTGGCACCACGCCGCCGCCGATCAACAATGTGGCCGAGGTGGAGTCGAACAACACCACGGGCACAGCCCAGCTGGTGCGTGAGGGCTACACCGTGCTCGGCAGCATCTCGAGCAGCAGCGACACCGACTACTACCGCGTCAACATCAACCCGGGCAGCACGCTGGGCGCGCGGCTCACGCCCCCGAGCGGCGCCAACTACGACCTCTACATCTACAGCAGCTCTGGCACCGAACTCGCCAGCAGCAAGCTGGGCACCGGGGTTGTGGATGCCACGTCGTACAAGAACAACGGCACGGCCACGGCCACCTACTACGTGCGGGTGCGCTACGTGAGTGGCAGCACCGGCTCGTCGGGCAGCTACACGCTGCTGGTGGATTGAACCGGTAGCGGTCTGAAGCAAACGGCCCGCTGTGAAGCGGGCCGTTTGCGTCTGGGTTGAATCTTCAGGTCATTGAAACTTGATGAAGGCGTGGCGGTGAAGAGGGCCGGGGCGTCAGACGATGCGTGTCCAGCGGCTGCCGTCGAACGACATCAAGTCGAACTCGCCGTTCGACCACATCACCCCTTCGGCACTGCTCAGTTGGTAGCAGCTTTTGGGCGGGTCGTCGCCGAAATCGACGGGGCTGAGACCTTGTGCGCCGAGCCGGTACACGTTCGTCATCGTCGAGACGTAGAGGTCGCCGGCGAACCACTGCACGCCCCAGATGGGGCCGATGGCGGTGTCGTCGTTGACCACATGCCATGAGCCTGCGCGCCCGGCGATCAGGGCGCCTTGGTGGCCACCGATGTACACCGTGCCGTCGGGGGCGCAGGTGACGCAGGTGAACGTGGCAGACGAGGGAGATTCCTCCTGCACCCAGCGCGTTCCGTCGAGGCGCCACACCTGGCCTTCGCGGCCCACCACGTACAGGTCGTCAAGGGCGAACCCGTGCACTGCCTGGGCATTGAATGTTTGCGCAAGCCCCTCGTCGATGCGAGCCCACGCCGTGGGAGAGTCCATCCGATAGACCATGCCGCGCAGGCCCACGGCGTGCGCCTGCCCTGCAATGGTGGCTACCGCACGCAGGCCACCGAGGCGCGGCTGGGCGGGCGGCGGCTGGCTGACGTCGAAGAGATCTCCGCCCATGGCACCGGCCGCGCTGTTGACCCCGTAGATGCCTTGGGCGGATACATCGACCAGGGCGAGCATGGGGTGACTGATCATGCAGGCCGAATGGGTGCTGTAGTTGGCCTCTCCCGCAGTGAACTTGCCACCCGCGTATTTGAAGATCAGCGTATGGGGTTTGCCGGCCGCTTCCTTCTTCGGGTCGGCGGCGTAGATGTAGCCCACCCCGGGCTGGCGCACGACCGCCGTGCGCATGATCAATCCGTTCAATGGGTTCTTGGGCATGGCCGAGCTCATTCGACTGCGATCAAAAAGAAAGCACCCAGGGGCTGGCGCCGCTGGGTGCTGATGAGAAGACGCGTTCTACGGCGATCAGGCGGTGACCTTCTCCGCCGCATCCGTGAAGTCCTGAATCTTGTCGAAGTTCAGGTACTGGTACACCTTGTCGCTGGCGGCTGTCAGCACGCCCATGTCGGCCAGGTACTCTTCCTTGGTCGGGATGCGGCCGAGCTTGGAGCAGATCGACGCGAGCTCGGCCGAGCCGAGGTAGACGTTGCTGTTCTTGCCCAGGCGGTTGGGGAAGTTGCGGGTGGAGGTGGAGAACACCGTCGCGCCTTCTTTCACCTGCGCCTGGTTGCCCATGCACAGCGAGCAGCCGGGCATTTCCATGCGGGCGCCGGCGGTGCCGAGAACGCCGTAGTGACCTTCTTCGGTCAGCTGCTTGGCATCCATCTTGGTCGGCGGTGCGACCCACAGCTTGACCGGGATGTCGCGCTTGCCTTCGAGCAGCTTGGAGGCTGCGCGGAAGTGGCCGATGTTGGTCATGCACGAGCCGATGAACACTTCGTCGATCTTGGCGCCGGCCACGTCGGCCAGCGTCTTCACGTCGTCCGGGTCGTTCGGGCAGGCCACGATGGGCTCGTGGATGTCGGCCAGGTCGATCTCGATCACGGCGGCGTAGTCGGCATCGGCGTCGCCCTTCAAGAGCTGCGGGTTCTTGAGCCAGGCTTCTTGCGCGGCGATGCGGCGCTGCAGGGTGCGAGCGTCGGCATAGCCTTCGGAGATCATCCATTTCATCAGCGTGATGTTACTGTTGATGTACTCGATGATCGGCTCTTTGTTGAGGTGCACCGTGCAACCTGCGGCCGAGCGCTCGGCCGAGGCATCGCTCAGCTCGAAGGCTTGTTCCACTTTCAGGTCGGGCAGGCCTTCGATCTCGAGGATGCGGCCGGAGAAGATGTTCTTCTTGCCCTTCTTCTCGACGGTGAGCAGGCCAGCCTTGATGGCGTACAGCGGGATGGCGTTGACTAGGTCACGCAGCGTCACGCCGGCTTGCATCTTGCCCTTGAAGCGCACGAGCACCGATTCAGGCATGTCGAGCGGCATCACGCCGGTGGCGGCGGCAAAGGCGACCAAGCCCGAGCCGGCCGGGAAGCTGATGCCGATGGGGAAGCGGGTGTGGCTGTCACCACCCGTGCCCACCGTGTCGGGCAGCAGGAAGCGGTTGAGCCAGCTGTGGATCACGCCGTCACCCGGGCGCAGCGCAATGCCGCCGCGGTGGGCGATGAAGTCGGGCAGCTCGTGGTGCATCTTCACGTCGACCGGCTTCGGATACGCAGCGGTGTGGCAGAACGATTGCATCACCAGGTCGGCGCTGAAGCCCAGGCAGGCCAGGTCTTTCAGCTCGTCGCGCGTCATCGGGCCGGTGGTGTCTTGCGAGCCCACGCTGGTCATGCGCGGTTCGCAGTAGGTGCCGGGGCGCACGCCCTGGCCTTCAGGCAGGCCGCAGGCGCGGCCGACCATCTTCTGTGCTAGCGAGAAGCCCTTCTTGGTGTCGACCGGTGCTTGCGGCAGGCGGAAGAGGGTGGAGGGCGCCAGGCCCAGCGCCTCGCGCGCCTTGGCGGTGAGACCGCGGCCGATGATCAGCGGAATGCGGCCGCCGGCACGCACTTCGTCGAACAGCACGTCGCTCTTGACCTTGAACTCGGCGATGACCTTGCCGTCTTTCAGGGCCTTGCCTTCGTAGGGGCGCAGTTCGACCACGTCACCCATGCCCATCTGGCTCACGTCGAGCTCGATCGGCAGGGCGCCGGCGTCTTCCATGGTGTTGTAGAAGATCGGGGCGATCTTGTTGCCCAGGCAGACGCCACCGAAGCGCTTGTTGGGGATGAAGGGGATGTCTTCGCCGGTGAACCACAGCACCGAGTTGGTCGCCGACTTGCGGCTGGAGCCGGTGCCGACCACGTCGCCCACATAGGCCACGAGGTTGCCCTTGGCGCGCAGGTCTTCGATGAACTTGATGGGGCCGCGCTTGCCGTCTTCTTCAGGGGTGATGCCGTCGCGCTTGTTCTTCAGCATGGCGAGCGCATGCAGCGGGATGTCGGGGCGGCTCCAGGCATCGGGTGCGGGCGACAGGTCATCGGTGTTCGTCTCGCCGGTCACCTTGAAGATGGCGACGGTGATGCTTTGCGGCACCTCGGGGCGCGAGGTGAACCATTCGGCGTCGGCCCAGCTCTGCAGCACCGACTTGGCGTTGGCGTTGCCCTTCTCGGCCTTTTCTTGGACGTCGTGGAACTGGTCGAACATCAGCAGCGTGCCCTTCAGGCCCTTGGCAGCGATGGCGCCGACGGCGGCGTCATCCAGCAGGTCGATCAGGGGGCTGATGTTGTAGCCGCCGAGCATGGTGCCCAGCAGTTCGGTAGCTTGCTCGCGGGTGATCAGCGAGCATTTTTCGGTGCCGTGGGCCACGGCAGCCAGGTACGACGCCTTGACTTTGGCCGCGTCGTCGACGCCGGCCGGCACGCGGTGAGTGAACAACTCCACCAGCGTGGCGCCTTCGCCCGCCGGGGGCGCCTTCAGCAACTCGATCAATTCGCCGGTTTGCTGTGCAGAGAGCGGCAGGGGAGGGATGCCGAGTGCGGCACGGTCAGCGACATGTTGGCGATAGGCTTGAAGCATGAAGTTCTCCGAGTGATGCGAAGCGATAGGACAGTGAAGCAAGAAACTTGCGAGCCACGCCCGTGACCATCCACCGGGCGGGGGAAGGGGGGAGGGGAATGGCTCGCTGGAACATGAGTGATTCGTCTCGCTTGCGCTCGGAGAAGCTCTTACTTCGGTTGCTGTTGAGCAGCTTCGAAGGCTTTGTGCTTCTCGTGCATGCAAGCGTCGACCAGGCGAATACCTTGGCGGGTGTCCATCAGCATGGACTTGTTGGCGATTTGCAGAACCAGGCCGACACCGCCCGTATCTTCCAGGCGCAGCGCGCCGGTCGACGAGAGGACGGGCTTGGTGACGAAAGTCCGGCCCTTGAAAACGACGTTGACATAGCCCGGGTACTTCGGGTTCATGCCGACGTCCATGGTTTGGTTGAACTCGCAGTCGTACTTGCCGAAGTAGGTGCGCTCAGCGGCGTCGAGTTGGGCTTGATCGGCCGGGGGCAGGGGCTTCTCGGGCGCAGCTGCGGCCGGTTTGGCGGGGGCCTTCTTCGCCGGGGCAGCTTTCTTGGCGGGCGCAGGGGCGGTGGTGGTCTGTGCCAGCGCAGAGGCGCCAGCAACTGCCATGGAGACTGCGATGATGGCGGTACGAATCATGGAATCACTCCGTGGTTGTGAAAGGACCCACGGATTGTGATCGGCTGCTAACTTGGAGGCCAGTGCCGCATCCGAGCTTTGCAACAAACTGCACGGCACTTGCGAGGTGTTTTGGGGCGCAGCGCCAGCGGCGCCAGCCTTTGGTGCAGGAATCGAGCCTCGCGTTCCGAAACGGGGCGTGCTCGAAGTCACGCACTTCGAGGGAGCCGTCTGGCGTCGGACTGCCTGCGCCGTGCTAGGGGGTTCCCACGCGCGCGTGACAACCTGGAAACATTTGTTCGCCATGTGGCGGACAAGGCTTGCGGTGAGACTCACGCTGCACCCCTCGCGTCATCGCCGAAGAACGCCTCGTGCACCGAGGCGGGCAGTGCTTGACCGGTACGCTCGGCGCGTTCCAGCACATGCCAGAAGTAGCGGTAGCTGGCTCGGTCGTGCAGGGTGTCGCGGTGGCTGATCGGGGCCCACTCGGCCGCCTGGGCGGCAAGAAGAATCTCGATCGCCTGGTCGGTCTCCGCCACGGTCGGCGCAAAGGCTTCGACGATCGGGCGGATCTGGTCGGGGTGGATGCTCCACATCCGCAGATAGCCGAGCTGTCGGGCTGCCTTATTGGCGGCCTCTTGCAGCAGGTCGAGCTTGCGGAACTCCGTGACCACGCAGTGCGACGGGGTCTTCAAATGCGCGTGGCAGGCCGCGGCAATCTCGAGCTTCGCCCGCACAACCAGAGGGTGCTCGAACTGACCCGCGGCGCTCATGCCCGCCTGCGGGATCGCGCCGCGGTGCGCCGACACGAAGTCCATCAGGCCGAAGGAGAGGGATTCGATGCGCGGATGCGCCGCGATGCGATCGACATCGCGCAGCGCACCGTGGGTTTCGATCAGGACATGGACCGGAAGCGCATGCGCAACCCCGTGCTCCTGCAAGCTGCGGTCGATGGCCGCAACCGCCGCATCGGCCTGCTCGAAGCTCTCGACCTTGGGCACCATCAGATACGCCAGGCGGGAACCCGCGCGTCGGACGAGCGTTTGCACGTCGGAATCGAACGACGGGTGATCGAACGGGTGCACGCGTGCCCCGGCGCGGCCGTGAACGTTGTGCGACGACGTGGCGAGTTCTGCCACCAGGTGCGCATGTTCGGCTTCGCCACCCACCGGCGCGCCGTCTTCGCAGTCCAGCGTGACGTCGAAGATGGGCCCCAGCTCAGCCTGCAAGGCCAGACTCTTGAGCATGCGAGCCTCGACGCCGCAATAGTGGTCGCAGACGGGCAACGCGCGCGCGACGCGGTCGCTCTCGAAGAGCGCGCGGCGCGGGTGGATAAGTGCGCCACTCATGATTTGCGCCGCGCCACGATGAACATGCGCGGGAAGCCCAGCAGCAGCCGCCCATCGGTCCGAGGCGGGTAAGCCTCGGCGATGCGGCGCTCGTAGGCTGCGAGGTAGCTGTCCCGCTCGACAGGTGGCAGCGGTTCGAGGAACGGCCGCAGGCCCGTCGAGCTGACCCACTCGACGATTCGGGCCGGCGAGTCCATCGGGTGTTGGTACGCGGTGCGCCAGACATCGATCTCCGCGGCCTGCGGCGCCAGGAGGTCGTAGTAGGCAGTCAGGGGCAAGACCTTGGTGCGCACCAAGGCGGCGCTGCCAATGTGGTCGGCCCACGGAGCCATCGACGCTAGCTCGCGCATGATGCGGTGAGTAGGTTCGTCGCGGTTGTCGGGCATCTGGATCGCGAGCACACCACCCGGCGGGAGACCGTCGAAAAGCCGTGGGATCAGTGCCTCGTGGTTGCCAACCCATTGCAGGGCGGCGTTGGCATAGATCAGGTCGGGCTGGCGGCCGGCTGCCGGTTGCCAATCGGCGATGTCGCTCAGCTCGAATCGGCAAGAGGGCAAGCGCAGTCGCGCTTCGGCGAGCATGGGCTCGGAGTTGTCCGTGCCGATTATTTCTGCGCCGGGGTATCGATCAAGCAGCAATTCAGTCGAATTGCCCGGGCCGCACCCGAGGTCGATCGCCGTGCGCGGGGCGTCGAGGGGCACCCGGGCCAGCAGTTCGCGGGCCGGCCGGGTCCGCTCGTCTTCGAAGCGGCGGTACAGCTGCGGATTCCAGTCGCTCAAGCGAGCTCCTTGGTCCGCGAGTTGAGGGCTTGCCCCGGCCGTACGCCGCCTCCGTGGGTCACAGCAGATGCTTGACGCCGTCTTGCTCTTCTTGCAGTTCCTTGAGCGTCAGGTTGATGCGCTCTTGCGAGAAGGCGTCAATGCTCAGACCGTCGACGATCTTGTACTCGCCACCTTCGGTCGTGACCGGGTAGCCGAACATCACATCCTTGGGGATGCCGTATTCGCCGTTCGACGGGATGCCCATCGTGACCCACTTGCCGTTGGTGCCGAGAGCCCAGTCGCGCATGTGGTCGATGGCTGCGTTGGCAGCCGATGCAGCCGACGAGAGGCCGCGCGCTTCGATGATGGCGGCGCCGCGCTTGCCGACGGTGGGCAGGAACACGTCCTTGTTCCACACGTCGTCGTTGATCATCTCCTTGACGGGCTTGCCATCGATGGTGGCGAAGCGATAGTCGGCGTACATCGTGGGCGAGTGGTTGCCCCACACGGCCAGCTTCTCGATCGAGGAAACGGGCTTGCCGGTCTTGGCGGCAATCTGGGAGGCCGCGCGGTTGTGGTCCAGGCGCAGCATGGCAGTGAAGTTCTTGCGCGGCAGATCAGGGGCCGACTTCATCGCGATGTAGGCGTTGGTATTGGCCGGGTTGCCGACGACGAGCACCTTGACGTTGCGCGAGGCAACGGCATTCAGTGCCTTGCCTTGAGCGGTGAAGATCTGGGCGTTGGCGGCCAGCAGGTCCTTGCGTTCCATGCCGGGGCCGCGGGGGCGGGCGCCGACGAGCAGCGCGTAGTCGGTGTCCTTGAAGGCCGTGTTGGCGTCGCTATGGGCTTCCATGCCCACCAGCAGCGGGAACGCGCAGTCGTCCAATTCCATCATCACGCCCTTGAGGGCCTTCTGGGCCTTCTCGTCGGGGATCTCCAGCAACTGCAGGATGACCGGCTGGTCTTTGCCCAGCATCTCGCCGGAGGCAATACGGAACAGCAGGGCATAGCCGATCTGGCCAGCTGCGCCGGTGACGGCAACGCGAACGGGTTTCTTGCTCATGGGGAGGCTCCGCAGGGGTTCAAAAAGGGATTCGAAGACAGCGCGCGAGGCGCGCTGTGGCCAGCCGGAAAGTTTAGGGCAGTCTAGGTGGGAACCCGCGCCCTGTCAATACTCTTATGTCTTATATAAGACATCTATCAAATGTCTCGTGGACGTGGCGTGGCGTGTGTGATGCAATCCCGACATGGCTGCGTCGTCCAATCCCTCGCTTGCTAGCCCACGGCCCGGTGAGGCCGAGGGCGAGGGGCCTGCGTTCAGCCCGCTCTACCAGCAGATCAAGGTGTTGATCACGCGCAGCCTCCAGGGTGGCGAGTGGAAGCCTGGTGAGGCCATTCCCAGCGAGATCGAGCTTGCTGCGCGCTACAAGGTGAGTCAGGGCACGGTGCGCAAGGCGATCGATGCCTTGGCTGACGAGAACCTCGTCGTCCGCCGCCAAGGCAAGGGCACTTTTGTTGCCACCCACGCCGAAGAGACGATCCAGTACCGCTTCTTGCGGTTGACCTCCGATACCGGCGAAACCAGCGGCTTCGAGCGTCGTTTCATTGATTGCCGCCGCATGCGCGCGCCGTCCGACGTGGCGCGGGCGCTCGATCTGAAGGCGGGCGACATCGCGGTCCAGGTGCGCCGCGTTCTGCACTTCCGGGCGAAACCCGTGGTGCTTGATGACATCTGGCTTAACGGGGGGCTCTTCAAAGGGCTGACGGCCGAGCGTCTGAGCGAATACCGTGGGCCGATGTACGGCCTGTTCGAAACCGAGTTCGGCGTGCGCATGATCCGTGCAGAAGAGCAGCTTCGTGCCGTGGCTGCGGATGCGGTGGCGGCCGAGCTCTTGCAGATCGAGGTCGGTACGCCTTTGCTCAGTGTGGAGCGGCTATCCCATACCTACGGCGACAAGCCCGTCGAGTTGCGCCGGGGGCTGTACAACACCGAGGCGCACTACTACCGAAATGAACTGAGTTGAGGGTGAGTGAGGAGGTTGGGTTTGTTGCGGTTGCGGCGCGATGCTGCTGCATTGCAATAAACTCATAAAGTTTCTACGTGTTTACAAGCAAGGTTGGGGTATGGCTGAAACAACAGTAAAGCAAAGACCGGGTTCTCCGATGCGTCTCATCGAAGCGACGCAGTACAGGCTGCCCCCTGCGGGCATCGTGTCGATTCTTCACCGCGTGAGCGGCATCGTGATGTTCGTGCTGATGCCTTTCATCATCTGGATGTTCGACACCAGCCTCACTTCGGAGATCAGCTACAGCCGTTTCACCAGCGCCTTCACGGCTGGCATCGGCTTCATCCCGGCCTGGTTCGTCAAGCTGGTCGTACTTGGGCTGATCTGGTCCTACTTGCATCACTTCACCGCCGGTGTGCGCCATTTGTGGATGGACGCGACCCATTCGGTGTCCAAGGAATTCGGTCGCAGCTCGGCGCTGGCGACGCTGGCCATCAGCATCGTGCTGACCCTGGCTCTGGGCTACAAGCTGTTTTTCTGAGGCCTGCGCAATGACGACAAAGAACTATGGTTCCAAGCGCGTGGTGGTTGGCGCGCACTATGGCCTGCGCGACTGGCTCGCGCAACGTGTCACCGCTGTCCTGATGGCGCTTTTCACCCTGGTGGTTATCGTGCAAGTTCTGCTGCCGGGGCCGATGGGCTACGACAAATGGGCCGGCATCTTCAATCCGCAATGGATGCGCGTCTTGACCTTCGTGACCATCGTCGCGCTGCTGTACCACGTGTGGGTGGGCATCCGTGACGTGCTCATGGACTACGTGCAACCCGTGGCTATCCGCCTAGTGCTGCAGGTGGCGACCATCGCGTGGCTGGTGGGTTGTGCGGGTTGGTCGATTCAAGTGCTGTGGAGAATGTGAACGTGAGCGCAACCGTCTCAAAGAGAAGATTCGATGTGGTGATCGTGGGTGCCGGTGGTTCGGGCATGCGCGCATCGCTGCAACTGGCGCAGGCCGGCTTGAATGTCGCCGTGCTGTCCAAGGTGTTCCCCACCCGCTCGCACACTGTCGCTGCGCAGGGCGGCATTGGTGCTTCGCTCGGCAACATGAGCGAAGACAACTGGCATTACCACTTCTTCGACACCGTCAAGGGTTCCGACTGGCTCGGTGACCAGGACGCGATCGAGTTCATGTGCCGCGAGGCGCCCAAGGTCGTGTACGAACTTGAGCATTTCGGCATGCCGTTCGACCGCAACCCGGATGGCACGATCTACCAGCGCCCGTTCGGCGGTCACACCGCGAACTACGGTGAAAAGCCGGTGCAACGTGCCTGCGCCGCGGCAGACCGTACCGGCCACGCGATGCTGCACACGCTCTACCAGCAGAACGTCAAGGCGCGCACGCAATTCTTTGTCGAATGGATGGCGCTGGACCTGATCCGCGATGCAGACGGCGATGTGGTCGGCGTCACCGCGCTGGAGATGGAAACCGGCGACGTGCACATCCTCGAAGCCAAGACGGTTCTTCTCGCCACGGGTGGGGCAGGGCGCATCTTCGCGGCCAGCACGAATGCCTTCATCAACACGGGCGACGGCCTGGGCATGGCCGCACGTGCCGGAATCCCGCTCGAAGATATGGAGTTCTGGCAGTTCCACCCGACCGGCGTGGCCGGCGCTGGTGTGCTGCTGACCGAAGGCTGCCGCGGCGAGGGTGCGATCTTGCGCAACAGTAACGGCGAGCGCTTCATGGAGCGCTATGCCCCCACGTTGAAGGATCTGGCGCCGCGAGATTTCGTCTCGCGCTGCATGGATCAGGAGATCAAGGAAGGGCGTGGCTGTGGTCCGAACAAGGACTACGTCGTGCTCGACATGACCCACCTCGGTGCCGAGACGATCATGAAGCGCCTCCCTTCGGTGTACGAAATTGGGCACAACTTCGCG
Organism: Piscinibacter sp. PDB1-1; assembly: GCF_056675995.1. Classification (NCBI taxonomy): domain Bacteria; kingdom Pseudomonadati; phylum Pseudomonadota; class Betaproteobacteria; order Burkholderiales; family Sphaerotilaceae; genus Piscinibacter; species Piscinibacter sp. PDB1-1. Next base: position 400,210 of record NZ_JBWVZJ010000003.1, on the reverse strand, counting down.
AACGTCGACATCACCAAGGAGCCGATCCCGGTGGTGCCCACCATCCACTACCAGATGGGCGGTATCCCGACGAACATCCATGGCCAGGTCGTGGTGCCGAAGGACGGCAACCCCAATTCGGTCGTCAACGGCTTGTACGCTGTCGGCGAGTGTTCGTGCGTGAGCGTGCACGGCGCGAACCGGCTGGGCACGAATTCGCTGCTGGACCTGCTGGTCTTCGGACGTGCTGCAGGCAACCACATCGTCGAGAGCGGCCTCAAGGCCAAGGCGCACAAGGCCCTGCCGGCCGATGCTGCCGACTACACCTTGTCGCGCCTCGCCAAGTACGAGCAGAGCACCGCGGGCGAATACGCCCAGGACGTCGCGAACGACATCCGCAAGACGATGCAGTTGCACGCCGGCGTGTTCCGCACCCAGGCGTCGATGGATGAGGGCGTCACGCAGATCAAGGCGGTCGCCGAGCGCGCGAAGAACATCTTCCTGGCCGACAAATCCAAGGTGTTCAACACGGCGCGCGTCGAGGCGCTGGAAGTCGAGAATCTGGTCGAGGTGGCCCTCGCCACCATGATCTCCGCGGCTGCCCGCACCGAGAGTCGGGGCGCGCATACCGTCAACGACTATGGCGACTCGGCCGAGTTCCCGAACGGTCGCAACGACAAGGTGTGGATGAAGCACACCCTGTGGTACTCCGAGGGCAACCGACTCGACTACAAGCCAGTGAACCTCAAGCCGCTGACCGCCGAATCCATCCCGCCCAAGGTCCGCTCGTTCTGAGCCGAGAGATCCCATGACAAAGCGTACTTTTCAGATCTACCGCTACGACCCCGACACCGATGCCAAGCCGCGCATGCAGACGATCGAGGTCGCACTCGACGGCTCCGAGCGCATGCTGCTCGATGCACTGATCAAGCTGAAGGCGGTCGACCCCTCGTTGAGCTTCCGACGTTCGTGCCGCGAAGGCGTGTGCGGCTCGGACGCGATGAACATCAACGGCAAGAATGGCTTGGCCTGCCTGACCAACATGCGCACGCTGCCCGATGTGGTGGTGCTCAAGCCTCTGCCCGGCCTGCCTGTCATCCGCGACCTGATCGTGGACATGACCCAGTTCTTCACGCAGTACAACTCGATCAAGCCGTACCTCGTCAACGAAACGCAGCCTCCCGAGAAGGAGCGCCTGCAGTCGCCCGAAGAGCGCGAGGAACTGAACGGGCTGTACGAGTGCATCCTGTGTGCAAGCTGTTCGACGAGCTGCCCGAGCTTCTGGTGGAACCCCGACAAGTTCGTCGGCCCCGCCGGGCTGCTGCAGGCCTATCGCTTCATCGCCGACAGCCGCGACCAGGCGACCGGCGATCGGCTCGACAACCTCGAAGACCCGTACCGTCTGTTCCGTTGCCACACCATCATGAACTGCGTCGACGTCTGCCCGAAGGGTTTGAACCCGACCAAGGCCATCGGCAAGATCAAGGAATTGATGGTTCGCCGCGCCGTCTGACGCCCGCATCCGCAAAGCCCTGCCTGCCATGCAGACACTGATCGACGAACGAGCCCTCTCCAAGCTGCGCTGGCGCTGCCGCCGCGGCTTGCTGGAGAACGACCTGTTCATCGAACGGTTCTTTGCGAGGCAGGGCGACGCCATCACGGAACAGCAGGCCCAAGGCTTGCTCGCGTTGATGGACTTGCCGGACAACGACTTGCTCGATCTGCTTCTTGCCCGCAAGGAGCCTGAAGGCGAGTTGCAGCGAGACGATGTATTCGAAGTGCTCAGGCTGATGCGCAACAGCAAACACTGAGCCGTGACTTTCCAAGCCTCTCATTAAGGAACGCCCATGACCCCATCCGACGTGAAAGCCACCCTGTCGTTCTCGGACGGCAGCCCTGCCATGGAACTGCCCGTGTACAAGGGCAGTGTGGGTCCGGATGTGATCGACATCCGCAAGCTTTACGCCCAGACCGGCAAGTTCACCTACGACCCGGGCTTCCTGTCGACCGCGTCGTGCCAGTCGGCCATTACCTATATCGATGGTGACAAGGGCGAACTGCTGTACCGCGGCTACCCCATCGAGCAGCTGGCCACGCACTGCGACTATCTGGAGACTTGCTACCTCTTGCTGAAGGGCGAGTTGCCCAACGCGCAGCAAAAAGAGGAGTTCGTTCAGACGGTGACTCATCACACGATGGTCAACGAGCAGATGCAGTTCTTCCTGCGCGGCTTCCGCCGCGATGCGCACCCGATGGCCGTGATGACCGGGCTGGTGGGCGGTTTGTCTGCCTTCTATCACGACAGCACCGACATCAATAACCCGCAGCACCGCGAGATCTCGGCAATCCGCCTGATCGCGAAGATGCCCACGCTGGTGTCCATGGCCTACAAGTACGGCATCGGCCAGCCCTACATCTACCCGAAGAACGACCTGTCGTACGCCGGCAACTTCATGCGCATGATGTTCGCCACCCCGTGCGAAGAGTACGAGCCCAACGAAGTGCTCGTGCGCGCCATGGACCGCATCTTCATCCTGCACGCTGACCACGAGCAGAACGCGTCGACCTCGACCGTGCGCCTGTGCGGTTCGTCTGGCACCAACCCGTTCGCGGCCATTGCCGCCGGGGTGGCGTGCCTGTGGGGTCCGGCGCACGGCGGCGCCAACGAAGCAGCGCTCAACATGCTCGAAGACGTCCAGAAGATGGGCGGTGTCGAGAAGATCGGCGAATTCATCAAGCAGGTGAAGGACAAGAACTCCAACGTGAAGCTGATGGGCTTCGGCCACCGGGTCTACAAGAATTACGACCCGCGCGCCAAGCTGATGCGCGAAACCTGCCACGAAGTCCTGGGGGCCCTGGGCCTGCAGAACGACCCGCTGTTCAAGCTGGCCATGGCGCTCGAGAAGATCGCTCTGGAAGACGAGTACTTCGTCGCCCGCAAGCTGTACCCGAACGTCGACTTCTACTCGGGCATCGTGCAGCGCGCCATTGGCATCCCGGTGAGCCTGTTCACCGCGATCTTTGCGCTCGCCCGTACGGTGGGCTGGATTGCCCAACTCAACGAAATGATCTCGGACCCCGAGTACAAGATCGGCCGCCCCCGCCAGCTATTCGCTGGCGCCACCCAGCGCGACGTGAAACCCATTTCGCAACGCGCCTGACGCCGGAAAAGCGACCGCTTCGCACGCAAACCCCGGCCGATCGGCCGGGGTTTTTGTTTCTGGGAGCCTAAAATCTCACTCTTTTGCGAGATTCCCTTCGAGAGTCATCATGGGCCGCACGCTGTACGACAAGATCTGGGACGAGCACGTCGTCCACACCGAAGAAGACGGCACCGCCGTTCTCTACATCGACCGCCATCTCGTCCATGAAGTGACGAGCCCGCAGGCATTCGAGGGCCTGGAAATCGCGCACCGCAAGGTCTGGCGCATCTCTGCCAACCTGGCGGTCAGTGATCACAACGTGCCGACCACCGACCGTTCTCATGGGATCGCCGATCCCACGTCGCGCCTTCAGGTCGAAACGCTCGACAAGAACTGCGACCACGTGGGCATCACGCAGTTCAAGATGAACGACAAGCGGCAGGGCATCGTCCACGTCATCGGGCCGGAGCAGGGGGCAACCTTGCCGGGTATGACGGTGGTCTGCGGTGATTCTCATACCTCCACGCACGGGGCCTTCGGTGCCCTCGCGCACGGCATCGGCACGAGCGAAGTCGAACACGTTCTTGCGACGCAGACCTTGCTGGCACGCAAGGCCAAGAACCTGTTGATCCGCGTCGACGGGGTGGTGCCGGCGGGGTGCGGTGCGAAAGACATCGTGCTGGCCATCATCGGAAAGATAGGCACCGCGGGCGGCACGGGCTACACCATCGAGTTCGCCGGTTCGGCCATCCGTGCGCTGACCATGGAAGGCCGCATGACGGTATGCAACATGGCCATCGAGGCCGGTGCGCGCGCCGGGCTGATCGCCGTGGACGACACCACGCTCGAATACGTGAAGGGCCGCCCGTTCTCGCCAACGGGAGTCGTGCTGGAGCAGGCCAACAACTACTGGCGCACGCTCCACTCCGACGCTGATGCGGTCTTCGATCGAGTGGTCGAGATCGACGCCTCTCAGATTCGCCCTCAGGTCACATGGGGCACCTCTCCCGAGATGGTGCTCTCGATCGAGGACCGCGTGCCGGACCCCGATCGTGAGAAGGACCCGAACAAGCGCGGCGCCATGGAGCGCGCGCTGACCTACATGGCGCTGGAGCCCAACAAGCCGATCTCCGACATCCGGATCGACAAGGTCTTCATCGGTTCGTGCACCAACTCGCGCATCGAGGACATGCGCGAAGCCGCGGCCGTGGTGAAGCGTCTCGGAAAGCGCATCGCTTCGAACGTGAAGCTCGCGATGGTCGTGCCCGGTTCCGGCCTGGTGAAGGAGCAGGCCGAGCGAGAAGGACTCGACAAGGTCTTCACGGCAGCCGGGTTCGAGTGGCGCGAGCCGGGGTGCTCGATGTGTCTGGCCATGAACGCTGACCGGCTGGAGCCGGGTGAACGTTGCGCCTCGACGTCCAACCGCAATTTCGAAGGCCGCCAGGGTGCCGGTGGTCGCACCCACCTCGTGAGCCCGGCGATGGCTGCCGCTGCGGCCATCGAAGGCCATTTCGTCGACGTGCGGCGCATCGCCTGAAGGCGCGACACAAGAGAAACGATCATGCAAGCATTCAAGCTCCACAAGGGCCTCGTTGCACCGCTCGACCGCGAGAACGTCGACACCGACGCCATCATTCCGAAGCAGTTCCTGAAGTCCATTAAACGCACGGGTTTCGGCCCGAATCTGTTTGACGAGTGGCGATACCTCGATCACGGAGAGCCGGGGCAAGATCCGGCGACACGCAAGTCGAACCCGGATTTCGTGCTCAATCAGCCGCGCTACAAAGGCGCGTCGATCCTGCTGGCGCGCCAGAACTTCGGTTGCGGTTCGTCGCGCGAGCACGCGCCCTGGGCGCTGGAGCAATACGGATTTCGCGCGATCCTGGCGCCTAGCTTCGCCGACATCTTCTTCAACAACAGCTTCAAGAATGGCCTGCTGCCGATCGTGGTGCCTGAGTTGGTGATGGACAAGCTGTTCGACGAAGTCAATGCGTTCAATGGCTACCAACTCTCGATCGATCTCGAGCGACAACTGGTGCTCAAGTCGGATGGGTCCGAGATTGCGTTCGAGATTTCGCCGTTTCGCAAGTACTGCCTGGTCAACGGTTTCGACGACATCGGCTTGACGCTGCGGCACGCCGACAAGATCAAGACCTACGAGGCCGAGCGCCTCTTGACCAAGCCTTGGCTCGCCAAGACCATCTGACGAAGACCTGCACAACATGAAGATTGCGATCCTGCCGGGGGACGGCATCGGTACCGAGATCGTGGCGGAGGCGCTGAAGGCGCTGGCATGCCTCGACCTGAAGCTTGAGATGGAAGAGGCCAAGGTCGGTGGTGCCGCCTATGAAGCGCACGGCCATCCTTTGCCCGAGCACACCCTCAAGTTGGCCCAGGGTGCCGACGCGGTGCTCTTCGGCGCCGTGGGCGACTGGAAGTACGACAAGCTCGACCGCCCGCTGCGGCCTGAGCAGGCGATCCTGGGTTTGCGCAAGAACCTTGAGCTGTTCGCCAACTTCCGCCCGGCCATCTGCTACGAAGAGCTGACCCACGCGTCGTCGCTGAAGCCTGAGGTAGTTGCCGGTCTGGACCTACTCATCATCCGCGAGCTCACCGGCGACATCTACTTCGGGCAACCGCGCGGCCGCCGCGCGTCACCCGATGGCGCGTTCAAAGGCGCAGACGAAGCGTTCGACACGATGCGGTATTCGCGCCCGGAGATCGAGCGCATTGCGCACGTCGCCTTCCAGGCTGCCCGCAAGCGCAACAAGAAGGTCCTGAGCGTGGACAAGGCGAACGTCCTGGAGACGTTCCAGTTCTGGCGCGACGTGATGACGGAGGTTCACGCGCAGTACCCGGACGTCGAACTCGAGCACATGTACGTCGACAACGCTGCCATGCAGTTGGTGAAGCAGCCGAAGAGGCTCGATGTGATCGTCACCGGCAACATGTTCGGCGACATCCTGAGCGATGAGGCTGCGATGCTGACGGGCTCGATCGGCATGCTGCCGTCGGCGTCTCTGAACGCGAAGAACCAGGGCCTGTACGAACCCAGCCACGGTTCGGCGCCCGACATCGCCGGCAAGGGCATCGCAAACCCCCTGGCGACGATTCTGTCGGCAGCAATGATGCTGCGCTTCAGCCTCAACCAGGAGGCGGCCGCGCAGCGCATCGAGTCCGCCGTCAAGGGGGTGCTGGCACAGGGTCTGCGCACCGCGGACATCTACAGCGCGGGCACGAAGAAGGTCGGAACCAAGGAGATGGGCGACGCTGTGGTCGCCCTCCTGAAAGCGCAAGGCTGAGAGTCAGGCGTCTTTAGATCAATACATTCACAGACGATAGGAAGCAAAGATGGCTACGAGACTGGTCGGCCTGGTGGGCTGGCGGGGCATGGTGGGTTCGGTCCTGATGGACCGCATGCAGCAAGAAAACGACTTCGCACTGATCGAGCCGGTGTTTTTCAGCACCAGCAATGTCGGGGGCAAGGCGCCTGCGCAAGCGAAGAACGAAACCACCCTTCAAGACGGCTACAACATCGACGCGCTCAAGCGCTGCGAGATCATCATCACGGCGCAGGGCGGTGACTACACCACCGAGGTCTACCCGAAGCTGCGCGCCGCGGGCTGGGCCGGCCACTGGATCGATGCGGCGTCCACGCTGCGCATGAAGGACGACGCGGTCATCATCCTCGACCCCGTCAACATGCCGGTAATCAAGAACGCACTCGCAAAGGGTGGCAAGAACTGGATTGGTGGCAATTGCACCGTGAGTTGCATGCTGATGGGGGTGGGCGCGCTCTACAAGGCTGGGCTGGTCGAATGGATGAGCACGCAAACCTATCAGGCGGCGTCTGGTGGCGGCGCGCAACACATGCGCGAACTGCTCACGCAGTACGGGACCCTGAATGCAGAGGTGAAGGCGCTGCTCGACGACCCGAAGAGCGCCATCCTGGAGATCGATCGCAGGGTTATCGCCAAGCAACGCAGCCTCACCGAGGCTGAAACCGCCAACTTCGGTGTGCCGCTGGGTGGCAGTCTGATTCCTTGGATCGACAAGGACCTGGGCAACGGCATGTCCAAGGAAGAATGGAAGGGCATGGCCGAGACCAACAAGATCATGGGCTTGGGCGACGCTTTCGGCACGCAGCCCATCCCGGTCGACGGTTTCTGCGTGCGCGTGGGCGCCATGCGCTGCCACAGCCAGGCGCTGACCTTCAAGCTGAAGAAGGATGTGCCCCTCGCCGATATCGAGTCGCTCATCGCCAACGACAACGCTTGGGTGAAGTTCGTTCCCAACAACAAGGAAGCGACGCTTCAGGACCTTACCCCCGTGGCTGTCACCGGCACGATGACGATTCCGGTGGGGCGTGTGCGCAAGCTGGCAATGGGCCCTGAATACGTGGGCGCCTTTACCATCGGCGACCAGTTGCTTTGGGGAGCCGCCGAGCCCCTGCGTCGCATGCTGCGCATCCTTCTGGACGCCTGATCAGGCATTCGCGGGTCTTGCGGCATGTTGTTGAATTGCCACAAGACTCGCATTTGACGCCCGAGAATGAGACATACGCTCGAATGTCAGGATTTGCATGAGCTTGTCTTCGTATCTACTTGATGTTATTGTGATTTCTACTGTTGCGCCTGGAATCTCGTGTTCGCGTCAACAACAACTCTGAACGCAGTGGGGCTCGCTCGCTTCCACCCCCTCCAAATTGGGAGACGCCTTGAAAAGTAACTCGCAGTACGCAGGGCGATTCGCTCTGACCGGCGCGGCATTTGCCGCTATGTGTCTCGTCGGATCGAACGCCTGGGCGTTGGGCCTCGGGCGTCTCGCGGTGCAGTCTGCACTCGGCGAAACCCTCCGTGCAGAGATCGAAATCACCAGCATCACGCCGGAAGAGGCTGCCAACCTCGATGTGCGAGTGGCCCCGCCCGAATCGTTCCGCGCTGCGGGCGTCGACTACAACTCGGTGTTGCCGGGCACGCGTGTCGCCCTGATGAAGCGGCCTGACGGGCGCTCCTACCTCGCGGTGACGAGCGATCGCGCGGTCCAGGAGCCCTTCGTCGACGTCATCCTCGAGATCAATTGGTCCTCCGGGCGGCTGGTCCGCGAATACACCCTTCTGCTGGATCCGCCGACCACGCGCCTGGCAGGCTCGCCAGTTCCGTCGGCAACGACATCGCCCGCGATCACGCCGGCACCTTCGCAATCGACATCCGTCACCACCCGCCCACGCGCCGCGGCTCCCAAGCCTGCAGCCGCGCCGACGGATTCAGGCATGGCGGCAACAGAGCCTCGCAAGGCCAAGCCGAAGGCTGCGGCGTCCGCTGCTCCGACGAATGTGGGTGCCGATGAGTATCGGGTCAATGACGGCGACAACCTGTCGAGCATCGCGAGCCGCACCCGGCGATCGGGTGTGTCCCTCGACCAGATGCTCGCCTCGCTCTATCAGGCGAACCCCGACGCTTTCATCAACGCGAACATCAATCGCCTCAAGTCCGGTGTCGTGTTGAGCGTGCCTTCGACAGAAACGGCCAAGTCCATCACCACGGCCGATGCACGGCAGTTGATCCAGGCCCAGAGCGTAGATTTCGGCGCCTATCGCGAGCGGCTCGCCTCGGCCGTACCTTCCGCGAAGACCGATGGCACGAGCCGACAGGCCAGTGGCACGGTTCAGTCGTCGGTGGACGACAAGAAGGCTTCTGCGGCACCGGCACCCGACAAGCTCACCCTGAGCAAGGGCGGTGCGCCGAGCGCCAAGGCATCTGCCCCCGAAGACCGCCTCTCGAAGGAGCTTCAGCAGAAGGAAGCCAGCGCGCGGGTCGCAGAGCTCTCCAAGAATGTCGACGAGCTGAAGAGATTGTCTGGTGCATCAGCCGCGGCTGGGAGCGGGAAAGCGGCCGTTGCCGCCCCGACCACGCCTCCCGTGGTGGTTCCGCCGATCGCACCGCCGCAAGCTCCCGTGATTGCGTCGGCCCCTGCTCCCGCCCCTGTCGCTCCGCCTCCTGCGCCCGTCGTTGCGGCGGCTCCGGCGTCGATGCCAGCGCCCGCGGTTGTAGCATCCGCACCGGTCGTCGTGGCGACGGCCTCGGAAGCCGCGAGCATGCCGGCCGCGCCTGCGAGCGAGCCCGCCGTGGCGATCGCGGTGCCTCCGCGGCCAGCGTCGGCACCGGTCGTGACGCCGGCCGTCGAACCGCCCGGGCCGTTCTCGTCGATGCTCGAGGACAACCCCCTCGTCCTGGCAGCGGGCGCAGCCCTGATCGCTCTGCTCGCCGGTTTTGGCATCTATCGCTTCACCAAGCGTGCCAAGAAGGACAGTGGCGAAACCTCGTTCCTCGAAAGCCGCTTGCAGCCTGACTCATTTTTCGGCGCCAGTGGCGGCCAGCGCATCGACACCCGCGATGCCGGTGGTGCGTCATCGTCGATGAGCTACTCGCTGAGCCAGCTCGACGCCATCGGCGACGTAGATCCGGTGGCTGAAGCCGACGTCTACCTCGCCTACGGCCGTGACCTGCAAGCCGAAGAAATCCTCAAGGAGGCCATGCGCGCCAGCCCGGAGCGCTTGGCTATCCGTACCAAATTGCTTGAGGTGTATGCCAAGCGGCGCGATACCAAGGGCTTCGAGCTCCTCGCCACGCAGCTCTATGGCTTGACCGGCGGCCAAGGCGAGGACTGGAGCAAGGCTCAAGAAATCGGCCTCCAGATCGATCCCGAGAACGCCCTGTACCAGCCGGGCGGCAAGCCTGCGCTGAGCGAAGGTGATGGGCGCCCAGCGGCCGAGTTGCTGGGTGCCAGCACGATGCCGCAGTCGGTGCTGCCGTCGCCGTCCGAGTTTGGTACGAGTGGCACTTCGAGCAGCGGATTCGATTCCACGTCCGGCGGCGGTGTGGATCTCGATCTCGACCTGGGGTCTACGGACGTTGAGCCTGTTGCGGCGCCGACCCTGTCGCGCCCGCAGCAAACGCAACCGATGGCCGTGCCGCAAGACGTTCCCTCTTTGGACGACATGAGTTTCAACCTGCCGCCTGTGGCAGCCCCGTCGCCTGCGCCCGCCTCGGTGGCCCCCAATTCAGGCTCGATGGAGTTCGACCTGGGCAGCATCTCGCTCGACTTGGGTGATGACTCGACCGTCGCTCAGTCGAAGCCGAGCAAGGTCCCTGCGATCGAAGATTTCGGAACGATCGACCTCGGTCAGGCGGCTGGTGACGACGGCGCTGACCCGATCGCTCGCAAGCTCGAACTGGCAGAAGAGTTCCGCCAGATCGGTGACATGGAAGGCGCGCGTGATCTGCTTCAGGAAGTGATCGCCAAGGCCAACGGCGCCGTGAAGTCGCGCGCCCAGGCCATGTTGAACGACCTGAGCTGATCGGCCCTGGGTTTGTTGCAGCCCCTGGCGGGCGTGAGGCACCTGTGAGGCTGGCTCTCGGCATCAGCTACCGGGGCCAGGCTTATCGCGGCTGGCAGAGCCAGCCCGGTGGCAACACCATCCAGGACCACCTTGAGCAGGCCCTCTCGCAGTTTGCGGTAGCGCCTGTGCGTTCGGTGTGTGCCGGGCGCACCGATGCGGGCGTGCACGGCTTGAACCAGGTCGTTCACATCGACCCGCCTGTCACGCGCGAACTGAACTCCTGGGTCCGCGGGACCAATCGCTTTCTGCCTTCGGATATCGCTGTGCAGTGGTGTCGAGAGGTTCCGGTAGGCTTCCACGCGCGCAATCAAGCGAGGGGGCGGCGCTACGCCTATCTCTTGCTTGAGTCCCCGGTTCGACCGGCGATCGAGGCAGGCTCCGCCGGTTGGGTCTTTCGCCCTCTGGACGCCGAAGCCATGCGAGAAGGTGCGAGCTCGTTGATTGGCGAGCACGACTTCAGCTCCTTTCGCTCTGCGGAGTGCCAAGCCGCTTCCCCGACCAAGCGCCTGAACGCCGTCACCATCCATCGCATGGGTGCGTACTGGCGCTTCGACTTCGATGGCACCGCATTCCTGCACCACATGGTGCGCAACATCATGGGTTGCCTGGTTGCGATCGGGAGTGGACAGCGGCCCGCGAGCTGGATGCGATCCGTGGTTGAGGCTCGCTCGCGCGACGCGGCCGCACCGACATTCGCAGCAGATGGCCTTTACTTCGTGGGCCCGTACTACGATGAGTATCTGGCCTTGCCCGAACGCACACCGCCCATGGACTGGCTGCCTCACCCATGAAGACTCGCACCCGAATCAAGATCTGCGGCCTGACTCGCGAAGGCGATGTGGACGCGGCCGTCGATTCCGGGGCCGACGCGATCGGTTTCGTCCTGTACCCCCGCAGCCCGCGCTATGTCACCCTTGAGCGCGCTGGCGAGCTTGCGGCGCGTCTGCCGCCCTTCGTCACGCCGGTCTTGCTGTTCGTCAACGCGACGCTCTCGGAAACCAACGCCGCGGTGAGCGTCATTCCGCAGGCCTTGCTTCAATTTCACGGGGATGAATCACCCGACGATTGCCGAGCTTCGGGCCGCCCGTTCATCCGCGCGGCGCGCATCGGCCCAGGGTTCGATTTGCTAGACTTCGCCTCCCAGTATCCCCACGCCCAAGGTTTGTTGCTCGACGCCCATGTCGAGTCCTATGGCGGAAGCGGAAAGGTATTCGATTGGTCACTCATTCCTCCAAACGTACCCCGTCCAGTCGTTTTGTCTGGTGGGTTGCATGCCGGAAATGTGATCGACGGCATTTTTCAGGTACGGCCCTCGGCCGTTGACGTCAGTTCCGGCGTCGAAAGTGCCAAAGGCATCAAGGATGCCGTGGCCATGCGCCGGTTTTGTGATGCGGTCCGCGAAGCGGATGCGCGCATCGCAGCCTCCCCGACCTGAAAGCGTTTCATCACCATGTTGAACTACGACCAGCCCGATGCTCGCGGGCACTTCGGCCCCTATGGCGGCAGCTTTGTCGCCGAGACCCTGATCCACGCGCTGGATGAGCTGAACACGGCCTACGAGCAGGCTCGCAAGGATCCTGAGTTCCTTGCGGAGTATCAGTACGAACTGGCGCACTTCGTGGGCCGCCCCAGCCCGATCTATCACGCCGCGCGCCTGAGCCGCGAGCTCGGTGGTGCGCAGATTTATCTCAAGCGCGAAGACCTGAACCACACCGGCGCACACAAGGTGAACAACACCATCGGCCAGGCGCTCCTGGCGCGGCGCATGGGCAAACCCCGAGTGATCGCCGAAACCGGTGCTGGCCAACACGGCGTGGCCACCGCCACCATCTGTGCGCGCTATGGCATGGAGTGCGTGGTGTACATGGGTAGCGAGGACGTGAAGCGTCAGTCGCCCAACGTGTACCGCATGAACCTGCTCGGTGCGCGTGTGGTGCCTGTGGAAAGCGGCTCCAAGACCTTGAAGGACGCGCTGAACGAAGCCATGCGCGACTGGGTCACCAACATCGAGAACACCTTCTACATCATCGGCACGGTTGCGGGGCCCAAGCCCTACCCGGCGATGGTGCGTGACTTCCAGCGCGTGATTGGCGACGAATGCCTGGTGCAGATGCCCGAGATGGCGGGGCGCCAACCGGATGCGGTGATCGCCGCCGTCGGTGGCGGCTCCAATGCGATGGGGATCTTCTACCCCTATATCCCGCACGAGAAAGTCCGCCTCATTGGCGTCGAGGCCGCGGGGCAGGGCCTGGAGTCGGGCAAGCATTCCGCGAGCCTCACCAAGGGCTCGCCGGGCGTTCTGCACGGCAACCGCACCTACCTGCTGCAAGACGACAACGGGCAGATCACCGAGACGCACTCCATCTCTGCCGGTCTTGACTACCCGGGTGTCGGCCCCGAGCACGCGTACCTCAAGGACATCGGGCGCGCTGAATACGTCGGCATCACCGATGAGGACGCGCTCAAGGCCTTCCATCGCCTGTGCCGCACCGAAGGCATCATCCCTGCACTGGAGTCGTCGCACGCCGTGGCACAGGCCATCAAGATGGCCCCGACGATGCGATCGGATCAGCATCTGCTCGTGAACCTGTCGGGTCGTGGCGACAAGGACATCGGTACGGTGGCCGACCTCTCCGGCGCCGAGTATTTCGATCGCCCCTCGCAGGCTGGCCGCACGGTGAAGGGGGCCCAATGAGCCGCATCGCCGCTGTGTTCAGTGCACTGAAGGCACAAGGCCGCAAGGCGTTGATCCCGTACGTGATGGCAGGTGACCCGCACCCGGAGGCCACCGTCGAGGTGCTGCTGGCGATGGCCAAGGCCGGCGCCGACGTGATCGAGTTCGGCGTGCCGTTCTCCGACCCCATGGCCGATGGCCCGGTCATTCAGGCGGCCGGTGAGCGTGCTTTGGCCAAAGGCATCGGGACGCCGCAGGTGCTCGACTACGTGCGCGAGTTCCGTCGCAGCAATGACACCACGCCCATCGTCTTGATGGGTTATGCCAACCCGATCGAGCGTTACGACCAGCGCCTCGGCCAGGGGGCCTTCGTGCGCGACGCCAAGGCCGCTGGCGTCGATGGCGTGCTGGTGGTGGATTACCCGCCCGAGGAGTGCGAGGCATTTGCCGCCCAGATGAGGGCGGCGCAGCTAGATCCGATATTCCTGCTGGCGCCCACCTCCACTGAGCAACGCATCAGGGATGTCGCACGTATCGCAACGGGCTTCGTCTACTACGTGTCGCTCAAGGGTGTAACGGGGTCCGGCGCGATCGACACCCAAGCGGTTGCGCAGGCCGTCCCACGCATTCGCGCGCACGTGAGCGTGCCCGTCGGTGTCGGATTCGGCATCCGGGATGCCGAGACGGCTGTGGCTGTCGCGAAAGTCTCCGACGCAGTCGTGATCGGCGCCCGCATTGTGAAATTGCTCGAAACCCAAACGCGCGACAATGTTGCTCCCGCCGGGGCGGCGTTCATCGCCGAGATCCGCGCGGCCCTCGATTCCCTGAAAGGAGCTCCCGCATGAGTTGGCTTGAGAAACTGCTGCCCCCCAAGATGCAGCAGACCGACCCGAGCGAACGACGCACGGTGCCTGAAGGTCTGTGGATCAAGTGCCCGTCCTGCGAAACGGTCCTCTACAAGAACGACCTTGAGCAAAACGTCAACGTCTGCCCGAAGTGCGGGCATCACCATCGCATCGGCGCCCGTGCGCGCCTGAATGCCTTCCTCGATGGTGAAGGGCGCTATGAGATCGGCCAAGAAGTCGTGCCCGTCGACTCGCTCAAGTTCAAGGACAGCAAGCGCTATCCCGAGCGGCTCAAGCAGGCGATGGAGTCCACCGGAGAGACCGATGCGCTGATCGTGATGGGTGGCGCGCTCCATACCATCCCCGTCGTCGCAGCGTGCTTTGAGTTCGACTTCATGGGTGGCTCCATGGGCTCCGTCGTTGGCGAGCGTTTCGTGCGCGGCGTCGAGATGGCTGTCGATCAGAAAGTCCCGTTCATCAGCTTCACCGCCACGGGTGGCGCGCGCATGCAAGAGGGCCTGCTCAGCCTGATGCAGATGGCCAAGACCAACGCTGCGATCACGCGCCTGGCCAAGGCCAAATTGCCTTACGTGAGCGTGCTGTGCGACCCCACCATGGGTGGGGTCTCGGCGAGCTTCGCTTTCATGGGCGACATGGTGATTGCAGAGCCCAAGGCGCTGATCGGCTTCGCGGGCCCGCGTGTGATTGCCGACACCGTGCGTGAGACCCTGCCAGAAGGTTTCCAGCGCGCCGAGTTCCTGATGCAGACCGGCGCAATCGATGCGATCGTCGACCGTCGCGAACTCCGTAGCGTGGTGGCCCGGTCGCTGGCCATGCTGTTGCGGCAGAGCGCCGACGCAGTCGCCTGACGGGCTGCGTTTCATCCAGCAAGGGCGGCTTAGGCCGCCCTTGTGCATTCAACTCACTTGTAGCCTGTCTCGGCCATGTCACTGCCCACCACACTCGATGAATGGCTGAGCCATTGCGAGCGCCTGCACCCGAAGAACATCGATATGGGTCTGGCGCGCAGCGAAGAGATCAAGCGTCGTCTGGGTCTCGAGTTCAAGGTACCGGTGGTCACGGTGGCCGGTACCAATGGCAAAGGCTCGACCTGCGCCATGCTCGAAGCCATCGGCCTTCAGGCGGGCTACAAGGTGGGCCTCTACATCAAGCCGCACTTCGTGCATTTCGAGGAGCGCTGCCGAGTGAACGGGGCCATGGTGGCTGCGAGCGATCTGTTGCCGCACTTCGAGGCGGTCGAGCAGGCGCGCGGAGACATGCCACTCACGTACTTCGAGTTCACCACGATGGCGATCATGCGTTTGCTGTCGATGGCCGATCTCGACATGGTGATCCTCGAGGTGGGCTTGGGTGGCCGGCTCGACACCGTGAACGTGATCGATGCGGATTGCGCGGTGATCACCGGCATCGCGCTCGATCACACCGAATACCTCGGGCCCGATCGCGAGTCCATCGGCCGGGAGAAGGCCGCGATCATGCGCGCAGGGCGTCCAGCGGTATTCAGCGACCCCGTGCCGCCGCAGAGCGTGAGTGACTACGCCCAGCAGATCGGTGCAGATCTCTGGCAGATCGGCCGCGATTTCAACTACTCCGGCGACAAGCAGCAATGGGCCTGGGCCGGACGCAACAAGCGCTTCAACGCGTTGGCCTACCCGGCCTTGCGGGGTGCCAACCAGTTGCTCAACGCGTCCGCGGCGCTGGCGGCGTTTGAAGCTCTACGCGAGCGGCTGCCGATCACGGCGCAAGCGGTGCGAAGTGGCCTGGCGCTGGTGGAACTGCCGGGGCGCTTTCAGATCGTCCCCGGCCAGCCCACGCTGGTGCTCGACGTGGCCCACAACCCGCAGGCCGTCGGGGCCTTGTTCCAGAACCTCGACCAGATGGGATTCTTCCCGCGTACACACGCGGTCTTTGGCGCCATGGCAGACAAGGATCTGTCGGCCATCCTGCAGCGCATGGCGCCGGTGGTCGACCACTGGTACGTCTGCGATCTGCCGATACCGCGTGCGGCCACGGCAGAGCAACTCGAGGCGCTGCACGCAAGCCTCGGCCTCAAGGGCCCCGGCCCGGTCAGTGTTTCGCGCCATGCGGGCCCCGCGGAGGCACTGCGTTCCGCGGTCGCTGCCGCAGACCCCGCTGATAGAATCGTGGTCTTCGGCTCGTTCTATACCGTGGGCGGCGTGCTGAAGGAGGGTCTACCCCGTCTGTCCGCCAAGCACGTCGGCTGATTCCGCCAGCCTGGCCCCATCGGTCGTCATCTCGTGCCCGGTGGGCGACGTTTTCAGACACCGATCCATCGTCCGCCTCTCCTGACATCGGCACTGCATGGGATTGCTCTCCTTCTTCAAGCGAACCAAGTCAGCTGAATCCAAGCGGGCCGCAGTTCCGATCCCAGAGTCCGCGGATGCAGTGCAGGCGATTCGCACGCGGGCGAGGCAGCGCCTGATCGGCGCCGTGGTGCTGGTTGGCGCAGGCGTCGTAGGATTTCCGTTGTTGTTTGAATCGCAGCCGCGTCCGTTGCCGGCGAGTACCCCTATCGAGATCGCACGCAAGGACTCAGGGGGGGCGCCTGTCGGCGGTACCCGCGCCTCGCCTGCGCCACGTGGCAGTGTTCCGAGTGCGACAGATGTAATCATCGAGACGCCGGCCGATGAGGGGCATGAGGTTTCCGCTGCGCAGGCACCGGCTTCTTCGGTGGCTGAGCCCCAGGCCGCATCGTCAGCGAGGCCAGAATCCGCCAAACCCGAAGCCCTGGCCGTGGCGCCGAAGCCCGCGACGAAGCCCGAACCCAAGTCGGACGCGAAGCCCGAATCCAAAACGGAACCCAAGGCCACTGCAGCGAAGCCCAATGAAAGCGCGCGTGCGCAGGCCTTGCTTGAAGGCAAAGAGGCCGCAGAAAAGAGCGCTGCCGCCGACGGACGATTCGTGGTGCAGGTCGGCGCGTTCTCCGAAGTCATCGCCGCGCGTGAGGCGCGGCAAAAGGTCGAGAAGCTCGGACTCAAGACCTACACCCAGGTGGTCGAAACTTCGGCTGGCAAGCGCATTCGCGTGCGGGTGGGGCCGTTTGCATCGCGCGGCGAGGCCGACAAGGCAGCCGACAAGATCAAGTCGGCCGGGCTGACTTCGGCGGTCTACACCCTCTGACGCCGCACCGCCATGCAGTGGATCGACATCGTCCTCGCCAGCGTGTTGGCCATTTCGGTCATCGTGGGGTTGATGCGCGGGTTTGTGTTCGAGGTGTTGTCGCTGGTGGGTTGGTTTGCCGCCTACTTTGCCGCGGTCTGGTTCGTGCCACTGGTGGCTCCTCACGTGCCCGTGGGGGACCCTGGGTCCTCGTTGAACCACGCAGCAGCATTCGCGTCCGTGTTCATTGCGGCCCTCGTGATCTGGGCGATAGCCTCCCGGCTCGTTCGCATGCTGATCCATGCCACGCCGCTGAGCGTGGTCGATCGGCTCTTGGGGGCCGTCTTCGGCTTCGTGCGCGGTTTGGTTCTGTTGCTGGCCGCAGCCACCTTGATTGGCCTCACGCCGTGGGCGAAATCGCCGGCATGGCAGGCTTCGCAAGGTGCACAGTGGTTGCGGGGTGCGTTCGAGATCTTGCGGCCCGTGCTTCCGCCCCAACTTTTGAAGCTGTTGCCGGACCATCCCGGCACAGCGCGTTGAACTTCAAGGATTCGTCATGTGCGGCATCGTCGGCGTCATCTCCAAGAGCCCGGTCAACCAGCTGATCTACGACGCGCTGCTGCTATTGCAGCATCGCGGGCAGGATGCTGCCGGCATCGTCACGATGGATGGCACCAAATGCTTCATGCACAAGGCCCGCGGCATGGTGAGGGATGTGTTCCGCACCCGCAACATGCGTGCGCTGCCCGGCCCGGTGGGGTTGGGGCAGGTCAGGTATCCAACCGCTGGCAACGCGTACAGCGAAGAAGAGGCCCAACCGTTCTACGTGAACGCGCCCTTCGGCATCGTGCTGGTGCACAACGGCAACCTCACGAATGCACACACGCTCAAGCAGGAGCTGTTCGACATAGACCGCCGCCACATCAACACCACGAGCGACACCGAGGTGTTGATCAATGTGCTGGCGCATGAACTCGAACTGGCCGCGCGTGACCTCCCTCTGACGCCCGATGCCGTCTTCAAGGCCGTGGGAGCAGTGCACCGGCGCATCAAGGGTTCGTATGCGGTGGTGGCGTTGATCGCGGGGCATGGCCTGTTGGCTTTCCGCGATCCGTATGGCATTCGCCCTTTGTGCTTTGGCGAAGGCATCACGCCCGACGGCCGTGAAGTGATGGTCGCTAGCGAGTCCGTCGCGATCGAAGGCACCGGGCACAAGGTGACGCGTGACGTCGCGCCGGGCGAGGCCATCTTCATCGATCTCGAAGGCCAGGTGCATGCACAGCAGTGCGCCGATGCGCCGAGCCTCAACCCCTGCATGTTCGAGTTTGTCTACCTCGCACGCCCTGATTCCGTGATGGACGGCATCTCGGTGTACCAGGCACGGCTGAACATGGGCGAAACGCTGGCGCAGCGACTCATCTCGACCATTCGACCCAACGAGATCGATGTGGTGATCCCGATCCCCGAGTCGAGCCGCCCGTCGGCCATGCAGCTGGCGCAGAAGATCGGCAAGCCGTACCGCGAAGGCTTCGTGAAGAACCGCTACGTGGGTCGCACCTTCATCATGCCGGGGCAGGGCGTGCGCAAGAAGTCGGTGCGTCAGAAACTCAACGCGATTGGCGTGGAGTTCAAGGGTCGCAACGTGCTTCTCGTCGATGACTCCATTGTCCGCGGCACCACTTCGAAAGAGATCGTGCAGATGGCGCGCGACGCTGGGGCACGCAAGGTGTACATGGCGTCTGCCGCGCCGCCCGTTCGCTTCCCCAACGTGTATGGCATCGACATGCCGACCAAGGAAGAACTGATTGCGCACGACCGCAGCATCGAAGAAATCCGCGCCTTCATCGGTGCCGATGCGCTGATCTATCAAGACGTGGACGCGATGAAGAAGGTCGTCGGAGCGCTCAACCCCAAGCTCGCGGGGTTCGAAGCCTCGTGCTTCGACGGCCGCTACGTGACCGGTGACGTGTCGGTGGCTGACTTCGACGCGATGGCCACACAGCGCAAGTCACAAGGTGACGAGGAAGAAGGCAACGATCGCACTCGTCTCGCCTTGCAAAGCGCCAACGAACAGACATGACACAGAAGATCCGCACCCGAATTGCCCCTTCGCCCACCGGCTTTCTACATCTCGGTACGGCGCGTACGGCGCTCTACTCCTGGGCCTTCGCACGGCACCATGGCGGCGAGTTCGTTCTCCGCATCGAAGACACCGACGTGGCGCGCTCCACGCAAGACTCCGTCGACCAGATCCTCGCCTCGATGAAGTGGCTCGGCCTCGACTACGACGAAGGCCCTGTCTACCAAATGCAACGCCTCGACCGCTATCGCGCAGCGGTTGACCAATTGATCGCCGAGGGCAGGGCCTATCGTTGCTACGCCACGCCTGACGAACTCGACGTGATGCGCGAGGCACAGAAGGCGCGCGGCGAGAAGACGCACTACGACGGGCGCTGGCGCCCAGAACCAGGCAAGGCATTGCCTCATCCACCCGCAGGCGTGCAGCCGGTGATCCGATTCGCCAACCCACCGGACGGCGTCGTGACCTGGGACGACCTCTGCAAGGGCCCGATCACCATCGCCAACCGCGAGATCGACGACCTCATCATCATGCGTGCCGATGGCGTGCCGACATACAACTTCGCGGTTGTCGTCGATGACTGGGACATGCAGATCAGTCACGTCTTCCGCGGCGACGAACATGTCAACAACACGCCATGGCAGATCAACATCTTCAACGCACTGGGCGCGCCACTGCCGCTGTTCGGTCACGTGCCTGTCATTCTCGGTGACGACGGTCAGAAGCTCTCCAAGCGCCGCGGCGCCGTGAGCGTCACGGCCTACGAGGAGAACGGCTACCTGCCCGAAGCCATGCTGAACTACCTCGCTCGCCTGGGGTGGAGCCACGGTGACGAGGAGTTGTTCTCGCGCGAACAGCTCGTGCAATGGTTCGACGGGAGCCACCTCTCCAAGAGCCCGTCGCAATGGGATGCTGCGAAGCTATCGTGGGTCAACGCGCATTACCTCAAAGCCTTGCCCGATAAGCGCTTGGCAGAACTCGTGTCTTCGCAACTCCGGCGTCGCGGAGTCGGTGCGGGCGCGGCGGATGTTGAGCGGGTGATGGGGCCGTTCAAGGATCGTTGCTCGACGACTGTGGAGTTGGCCGATTGGGTCTCGATGTACTTTGCAGACGTGCACCCTACGCCAGAGGACATCGCTGTGCACGTCACCGACCTCGTGAAGCCTGCGTTGCCCTCGCTGCTCGGCAAACTCACCGACATCGAGTGGAACAAGGTGGCGATTGCGGCAGCCATCAAGGAAACCCTGGCGGCGCACGGTCTCAAGATGCCCCAGTTGGCACATGCAGTGCGGGTGCTGGTGTGCGGTCGTCCACAGACTCCTTCTATTGACGCAGTGCTCGAGCTATTCCCGAGAGAGATAGTTTTGGCGCGTTTGCAAGAACGATAAAAATCTGCCTATAATCTCGGTCTCGCTTGAACAGCGCGTCCTTCTGACAAGAGGGGGTATAGCTCAGCTGGGAGAGCGCTTGCATGGCATGCAAGAGGTCAGCGGTTCGATCCCGCTTACCTCCACCAAAAAGCGAATGCTTGAAGTGGCGCGCAGTTCAAGAGTGACGAAGAACATGTCCCCTTCGTCTAGAGGCCTAGGACACCACCCTTTCACGGTGGCTACAGGGGTTCGAATCCCCTAGGGGACGCCAAGTTTGATGGCGCTTGTGCAGCGATGCGAATGCATCAAAGCAGAAGCCATCTGGAGTGGTAGTTCAGTTGGTTAGAATACCGGCCTGTCACGCCGGGGGTCGCGGGTTCGAGCCCCGTCCACTCCGCCAAACAAGATAACGGGTTAGCTTCGAAAGAAGCTAACCCGTTTTTCTTTGCGCATTTGGACCGCGCCAGCGGTTGGTTCTCGCCGTCTGCATTGCGTTCGCGACGCTTCGCGGTTTTGTGCGAATGAACCTCCATCGAGTGGACGCGGATTGGCCTCGGCGATCGGTGCGCCGGCCTTTGGTGCCATTGGCGATTTGCGCAGAACCACAGCCGAATTGCTTCGTATGCACCACGGCTGCTGGATGGAAGACTCGTGCTGTTTCAACACGAGCGATCCATGTCCATCGTCTTTCCTCTTCATCGCTCCTCGGGTCGTGACTCGCTCAAAAAAGCTCCGCCTGCGGCATCTCAGGTGGGCGACGTGGTCGAGCGGTTGGCGAACGACCTCGCCGCCACGGCCATCGCGCGCGATCGCGCAGGTGGACACGCTGCGCGCGAGCGGGAGCTGATACGTGCAAGCGGCCTGTTGGCGCTCACGATTCCCGCCGTGTTCGGCGGGCAAGGCGAGCCCTGGCCGGTCTTTTACGCCGCATTGCGCCGCTTGGCGCAGGCAGACAGCGCGTTGGCGCATCTGTTTGGTTTTCATCACCTGCAGTTGGCGGGGCTGAGCCTGTATGGCAACGCGGAACAGGAGTCGCGGTTCCTGCGCGACACCGTGCAGCATCGCTGGTTCTGGGGCAATGCCCTCAATCCGGCTGACAAGCGCCTGGTGGCCACGCGGGTTGATCGCGGGTTCGTGTTGCAGGGGCCGAAGAGCTTTGCCTCCGGCTCAGTCGGCTCCGATCAGCTCACGGTCTCGGCCTGGCACGAGGCCACGCAGAGCCTGCTGATCGGCGTGGTGCCCACGCGGCGCGAAGGCGTGAGCGTCAATGCCGATTGGGATGCGTTCGGACAGAGGCAGACTGACAGCGGCACCGTCGACTTCGATCATGTGCTCATCTCTGATTTCGAGGTCTTGCAGGCGCCAGGCACGCAGCCCACCGCAAAGGCGACGCTTCGCTCGCAGGTCGCGCAACTCGTCATGGCCAACCTGTACCTTGGCCTTGGCCTGGGCGCGTTTCACGCCGCGCTGCGCTACACCCAAGGCGAGGCGCGGCCATGGGTTTCATCTGGCGTGGACAAATCCGAGGACGACCCATACATCCAGCATCGCTACGGTGACCTGTGGCTGCTGCTCCGGCCTGCCGTCGCGCTCGCCGACGAGGCTGCCGTGCTTGTGGAGCAAGCCTTTCGTCGCGGGGACGAACTGACCGCTCGAGAGCGTGGCGAAGTGGCCATCGCCGTGGCCGAGGCCAAGGTGCTGTCGCATCGCGCGGGAGTGGAGGTCAGCTCGCAGCTGTTCGAGTTGACTGGTGCCCGATCCACCTCGGCTCGCTACGGCCTCGATCGCTACTGGCGCAACGTGCGCGTACACACGTTGCACGACCCTGTCGACTACAAGCTGCGCGATCTTGGTCGCCACGTACTCACGGGTGCGTGGCCCGAGCCGACAGCCTATTCGTGAACTGCACGCCATGACCAAGAAGACTATTCGTCTCAACGCATTTCAGATGAATGCGGCGTCTCACCAATCGCCTGGGCTGTGGACGCACCCGCGCGACACCTCGCACCGCTACACCGACCCCGACCACTGGGTCGAGCTCGCGCGCCTGCTGGAGCGAGGCCTGTTCGACGGCGTCTTCCTGGCCGACGTGCTGGGTGTCAACGACGTCTACGAAGGCAGCGCCGATGCCGTGCTGCGCCACGGCGTGCAGCTGCCGCTGGGTGACCCGCTCGCGCTGGTGCCGCTGATGGCCGGCGTCACCGAGCACCTGGGCTTCGGCGTGACCTGCGCGCTGAGCTACGAGCACCCGTACTCCTTCGCGCGCCGCATGACGACGCTCGACCACATCACGCGGGGCCGCATCGGCTGGAACATCGTCACCGGCTACCTCGACAGCGCCGCGCGCAACCTGGGCGTGCCGCGCCGCGCCCACGACGACCGCTACGACCAGGCCGACGAGTACATGGATGTGGTCTACAAGCTGTGGGAGCACAGTTGGGAAGACGATGCCGTGCGGCGAGACCGCGCGAGCGGCGTCTATGTCGACCCGGCCAAGGTGCACCCCATTGGCCACCGCGGCGAGTTCTACCAGGTGCCCGGCATCCACCTCGGCGAGCCTTCGCCACAGCGCACGCCGGTGCTCTACCAGGCCGGCACCTCCTCGCGCGGCAAGGTGTTCGCGGCGCGCCATGCCGAGTGCGTGTTCGTGAGCGGCCCCAGCAAGGCGGTGATCTCGAAGTACGTGCGCGACCTGCGTGCCGCGGCGGTGGAGGCGGGCAGGGCGCCCGACAGCCTGCTGATCTATGCGCAGGCCCTCGTCATCACCGGCGAGACCGAAGCCGCCGCCAAGGCCAAACGCGCCGAGTACGAGCAGCACATCGACACCGAAGCCTCGCTCGCGCTGCTCTCGGGCTGGACCGACGTGGACTTCAGCCGCTACCCGCTCGACGTCACCATCGAGTACATCGACACCGATGCCGGCCGCGCCGCGCTGGCTTCGTTCAGCGCCGCCGACCCGACGCGAAAGTGGACGGTCGGCGAGGCCGCCCGCTTCATCGGGCTGGGCGGCCGCGGCCCCGTCATCACCGGCGACCCGCGGCAGGTGGCCACCGAGCTCGAAAGCTGGATCGACGAGACCGGCATCGACGGCTTCAACCTCACCTATGCCGTGGCGCACGAGAGCATCCGCGAGTTCGTGGAGCTCGTGGTGCCCGAGCTGCAGAAGCGCGGCCGCTACCGCACCGAGTACCCGCAGGGGACGCTGCGCAGCAAGCTGTTCCGCCGCGGCGCGCGGTTGCCGGCGAGCCATGCGGCGCACAGGGTGAGTCTGGGGCTGGTGGAAGGCAACGCCATGCAGGAACCCGCCTTGACCTGACTGTTCGCCCACCCCCAGCCTGAGCGGACTGTGCACTTCAACGATCAACCCATAACGAGACCATGACCACCTTCACCACCTGGCGCCGCGCCCTGCTCGTCGCCACCGCCCTGGCCCTCACGGGCACGCTCGCCCAGGCCCGCGAAACCGTGCGCATCAGCTTCCAGCGCTCGTCCACGCTGCTCACCCTCATCAAGCAGAGCGGCGCACTGGAGAAGAAGCTCATCCCCCTCGGCTACGACGTGAGCTGGCACGAGCTGAACGGCAACGCGCTGCTGCAGGCGCTCAACACCGGCAGCGTGGACATCCATGCCGACGTGGCCGACGCCTACATCCTCTTCACGCAGGCCGCCAACGCGCCGCTCACCTACTTCGCCAAGGAGACCTCGGCCCCGTCGGCGCAGGCCGTGATCGTGCCGGCCGAGTCGCCCATCAAGAGCGTGATCGAGCTCAAGGGCAAGCGTGTCACGGTGCTCAAGGGCGCGGGCGCGCACTACCTGCTGCTCACCGCGCTCAAGCAGGCCGGCCTCAAGCCGACCGACATCGACCTGCGCTTCCTCGACCAGCAGGACGGTGTCACCGCCTACAACGGTGGTGCCGTGGACGCCATCTCGATCTGGGACCCGCTGCTCGGCGTGCAGCTGCAATCCGGCAAGAGCCGCGTGCTGGCCGACGGTCGCGCCACCAAGGTCGAGTACAGCCGCTACTACACCGCCACCACCCCCTTCGCCAAGGCACACCCGCAGGTGCTGAAAGTGGTGTTCGACGAGCTGCAGGCCACTGGCCGCTGGGTCAAAGCCAACCCGAAAGAGGCCGCCGAGCGCCTGTCGCCCATCTGGGGCAACGTGCCCGCCGCCACGGTGGAGCAGGTGAACAGCCGCCGCAGCTACGCCATCGTGCCGGTGGTGCGCACCGAGCTCGGCGAGCTGCAACGCATCGCCGATACCTTCCGCGAGGCCGGCCTCTTCACCCGCGAACTGCAAGCCACTTCCGTCGACATCTGGACCGCACCCCAACCATGAACATGAATCGCCGCCACCTCCTCCAATGGACCGCTGCCGCCGGCAGCACCCTGGCCCTGCCGACCTTGCGTGCCGCCGATGCACCGAAGGAGGTGCGCCTCGACTACGCCTACTACTCGCCCACCAGCCTGGTGCTGCGCCGCTTCGGCTGGCTGGAAGAAGACTTCAAGAAGGATGGCATCGCCGTCAAGTGGGTGCACAGTGCCGGCAGCAACCGCGCGCTCGAGTACCTCAACAGCAACAGCGCCGACATCGCCTCCAGCGCCGGCCTGGCCGCGCTGCTGTCCAAGGCCAACGGCAACCCGATCAAGACGCCGTACATCTTCTCGCGCCCCGAGTGGACGGCGCTCGTGGTGCCGAAAGACTCGCCTATCAAGTCGCTCAAGGACCTGAAGGGCAAGAAGGTCGCCGCCACCAAGGGCACCGACCCCTATCTCTTCCTGCTGCGCTCGCTGCACACCGTGGGCTTCAAGCGCGGCGACATCGAGCACGTGGCACTGCAGCACGCCGATGGCCGCACGGCGCTGGAGCAGGGCCGCGTCGACGCCTGGGCCGGGTTGGACCCGATGATGGCCGCCGCCGAGCTCGACTCCGGCGCGCGCCTGCTCTACCGCAACGTGGCCTTCAACACCTACGGCTTTCTCAACGTGCGCGAGGACTTCCTGGCCCGCCACCCCGAGACCGTCAAGCGCGTGATCGCGTCGTACGAGCGTGCCCGCCTGTGGGTGCTGGCCAACCAGAGCGAGGCGGCCAAGATCCTGTCGGAAGAGGCCAAGGTCTCGCTGCCGGTGGCGCTGCTGCAGATCAAGGCGCGCACCGACCTGAGCAACCCGTTGCCTTCGTCCGAGCATGTGAAGGCACTGCAGGCGGCGTCGCCCATCCTGCTCGACGAGCAGCTGGTGAAGCCCGGCACCGACCTCAACCGAATCGTCACCCAGCTCGTGGACACGCAGTTCGCGCGCAACGTGGTGGCGACCCGCGCTTGAGATGAGCTCCCCGGCCGGATCGGCGACCCTGTCGGAGCAGCCTGCGCCGCGCGCGGAGCTGTCACGCGGCGAGGCAGCGGCGCCCGAGGCGCTGCCACCCTCCGCCGCCACGCCGCGTGCGTGGTGGGGCCTGGTGGTGCCGCTCTCGCTCCTGCTGCTGCTGGAAGGCGTGTCGCGCGCCGGCTGGGTGGCCAGCCACCTGATGCCGCCGCCGACCGAGATCGCCAACACCGTGTGGTGGCTGCTGCAGCAGGGCAACCTGCCGTCGCACATCGCGGCCAGCAGCCTGCGCGTGTTCGCGGGCTTCGCGTTGGGTGCCTCGCTGGCGCTCGCGGTGGGTGCGCTGGTGGGCCTGAGCGTGCGGGCCGAGCGCCTGCTCGACCCGAGCTTCCAGGCGCTGCGCGCCATCCCCTCGCTCGCCTGGGTGCCGCTGCTGCTGCTGTGGCTGGGCATCGACGAGTCACCCAAGATCGTGCTGATCGCGATCGGCGCCTTCTTCCCCGTCTACATGGGCGTGGCCTCGGGCTTCCGCGACGTCGACCGCAAACTGGTCGAGGTCGCCCAGATGGCCGGGCTGTCGCAGCTGGCGCTGGTGCGCCGCGTGCTGCTGCCGGCGGCACTGCCCTCGGTGATGACCGGCCTGCGCAACGGGTTGAGCCTGGCGTGGATGTTCATGGTGGCCGCCGAGCTGATCGCCGCCACGCGCGGCCTTGGCTACCTGCTGACGGACGGCCGCGAGACATCGCGTGCCGACATCGTGCTCGCCGCCATCGTGCTGCTGGCGCTGCTGGGCAAGCTCACCGACACCGGCATGGCCGTGGTCGAGAAGCGCTGGCTGGCTTGGCGCGACACCTTCGATGCGAGGCGCGTATGAGCACCCCCTTGTTGGACGTTCGCGTCGCGCGCAAGCGCTTCGGCCACAAGACTGTTCTGCGCGACGTGCACCTGCAGCTGAACGCTGGCGAGGTGGTCACGCTCGTGGGTGCGAGCGGTTGCGGCAAGAGCACGCTGCTGCGCGTGGTGGCCGGGCTCGACACCGATTACGAGGGGGAAGTGCGGCTGCGCGGTGAGCCCCTGCGGGGGCTCACCCGCGACATCCGCTTCGTCTTCCAGGAGCCGCGCTTGTTCCCTTGGCTCACGGTCGCGCGCAACGTCGCGTTCGACCTCGAAGGGCGTGGCGACACCGACCCCCGCGTGGCCGAGCTGCTGCGCGAGGTCGGGCTCGAAGGGTTCGGCGAGGCGCTGCCCAAGCAGCTCTCCGGCGGGCAGGCGCAGCGCGTGGCCATCGCGCGCGGTCTCTTCCTGCAGCCCGCGCTGCTGCTGCTCGACGAGCCGTTCTCGGCGGTCGATGCCTTCACGCGCATCAAGCTGCAGGACCTGCTGCTCACGCTGGCCCGCGCGCACGGCGTGACGGTGCTGATGGTCACGCACGACATCGACGAAGCCGTGCACCTCTCCGACCGCGTGCTCGTGCTGGAGGCCGACCCCGGCCGCCTGCGCGAGCAGGTCGCGATCCCACTGGGCCGGCCACGCGTGCGCAATGACGCGCAAGCCGCCGGGTTGACGCTGCGTGTCCGGCGCGCCTTGCAGGCCGCGCACGCGCTCTGACGCTCAGCCGGAACCCTGCGCCGTGGTCCGGGTCTTCGCCTCGATCGCGGCGTGTCGCGCCATGACGCCGCCTTCGCGGTGCCCGATCTGATCGAGGATGTCGCGCTCGCTGAGCGTGAAGTGCTTCTTGCGCGTCAGGGCGACGTGGGCGAGCGTCGGGTGCTCGACCAGCGGCGCCATGTCGCCATCGAGCACGTCGGTGTCCATGAAGACGAAGCTTTGCAGCGCCGGCAAGCGGCGGACGAAGCGGATGTGCTCGAGCGCCGCGCACTTCATGACCCTCAGCTGCGTGACGTGTGCGCCCTGCACCAGGCCTGCGAATCCACGTGCGGCCTTGCAGTTCTCGAAGGCCAGTTCGCGCAGCTGCGTCAGTTCGGCGATGGCATCGATGTCTTCCAGCTTGGGAGCGGAGTCCACGGCGAGCCGGTGCAGGCCGGCCAGCGACTCGACGCCGCGCAGGCTCGTCACCTGCGTTCTGAACAGCGAGAGCGACTCCAGCGAGCGCAGCACCGAGATGTTGGCAACGTCGCCTGACGCAGGCTTGAAGCCCGTCAGCCCCAGGTGCTTCAGGCGATCGAGGCTGGCGTCGACACGAAAGCGCGGTGTCCAAGGCTGGCCCAGGCTTTCAAGCCGGGTGAATGGCGTGATGTCGTCGAGCGCGTTTGGGCCGGCATGGTGAAGAAGTGGGTGAGCCACTCGGCGTTGCCCTGCAGCACCGACATGTCCACCCGGTCCGGAGCCATCAGGTGCAGCCGATTGACCGGGAAGAAGGAAGAGATGAAGTCGATGTTCTTCAGCCCCTTGTCGTGCGTGTCCCTGACCCCCAGTTCGGTGAACTCGCCGGTGCGCCACAGAGCGACGCAGGCTGGCACATGCCGTTCGTCAACCCACAGGGTCCGGTCGCGGAGCTCGCCTTCGATCACGGTTTCGTCGATCTCTGTTCGGCCTGGCAGCTTGGGTTGAGTTGGCATCGGTGATTCCTGTGGAGGATCGGCCGCGAATCTACTTGAAGCCGGCCACGCGCACGCGGCGTTTGCGCATATCAAAGCTCGGAATCGTTCGTTCTCCGCGTGACGGGTGCTGCGTACGCTGTTGTTCTGGTGGCTATACCCGCCAGACACGAACAGCAGATACGTCACTTCAAACACAGTCCATGCACCACCCCGAACCATCAATCAAAGGAGACGCACCATGACCGCCAATGCCGACACCTTGCTCGAACACCCCGTGCTCGAACGCGCGCATGCGCAGGCCCAGGCGCAAGGGCTTCCGTTCGCCGGAGGCCTGTCTCCGCAGGATGCGTGGGCGCTGGTGCAAGCCGGCGTGGCCACGCTGGTGGATGTGCGCTCGGGCGAAGAGCGCAAGTTCGTCGGCCACGTGCGACAGAGCGTTCATGTGCCCTGGGCCACGGGGACGAACCTGACGCGCAATCCACGCTTCACCCGCGAGCTGGAGGCCAAAGTTGGCAAGGACGACGTGTTGCTGCTGCTGTGCCGCAGCGGCAAGCGCTCGGCCCTGGCGGCCGAGGCCGCGACCAAGGCGGGCTTTGCGCACGTGTTCAACGTGCAGGAAGGATTCGAGGGCGAGTTGAACGCGGCGCAGCAGCGCGGCTCGTCCGACGGTTGGCGATACCGGGGGCTGCCATGGGCGCAGGACTGAACGGGGGAGTGGGCGGCAGTGCACTTGCCCTGCCGCTGGAGGAGATCGTCGCCGGCCTGCGCGTTGCACGCGAGCGCTGGCGCAGTGCGCAGCAGCGGCTGCGCGAGGTGGGCGGCCGCGAGCTGCCGTCGCGCGAGGCCATGATCGGCATCGTCGACGGCCTGTGCGGTGCGCTCTTTCCGATGCGTCTCGGCCCGCCCGATCTGCGCCAGGAAAGCGAAGACTTCTACATCGGCCACACGCTCGATGCGGTGCTGCAATCGCTGGTGCAGCAGGTGCGGCTGGAGCTGCGCTACCAGGCGCGGCTCGGCGGATTGGCGCAGGCCGATTTCGAGGGGCCGGCGCTGGAGCTGGTGCGTGCCTTCGGCAAATCACTCCCCGGCATCCGCACCTTGCTCGACAGCGACGTGCTCGCCGCCTACCGCGGCGACCCGGCGGCGCGCAGTGTGGACGAGGTGCTGCTGTGCTACCCCGGCGTGCGCGCGATGATCCACCACCGCATCGCCCACCAGTTCTATGCACTCGGCGTGCCGCTGCTGGCGCGCCTGGTGGCCGAGCGGGCGCATGCCGAGACCGGCATCGACATCCACCCCGGCGCCAGCATCGGCCCGGGCTTCTTCATCGACCACGGTACCGGCGTCGTGATCGGAGAGACGGCCGAGATCGGCCGCGACGTGCGGCTCTACCAGGCCGTCACGCTCGGCGCCAAGCGCTTTGCCACCGACGAGGAAGGCAAGCTGCACAAGGGCGGGGCGCGCCACCCCATCGTCGAAGACGAGGTGGTGGTCTACGCCGGCGCGACCATCCTGGGCCGCATCACGATCGGCCGCGGCTCGGTGATCGGTGGCAACGTGTGGGTCACGCGCAGCGTGCCACCGGGCAGCCGCATCACGCAGGCCCAGTCCAGGCAAGACCACGAGATACCCGAGAGCGCGCCCGCGCCGCTGGTCTGAAGGGCACGCACATGAACGACCTCAGTGGCAAGTTCGGTGGCGTGATCCGGCGCCTGCGCGAGGAGCGGGGGTGGTCGCAGGAACGGCTGGCGGGCATCGCCGAGCTCAACCGTTCCTACATGGGTGAGATCGAGCGCGCTACCGCGGTGCCTTCTCTGGCCACGGCAGCCAAGCTCGCGTATGCGCTCGAGGTGCCCTTGTCGCGGCTCATTCAAGACTGCGAAGGTTCGGCCCTCGCCTGACGTGCGGCGCCCGCGCGGGCGCTCACAACAAATCTCGAATTGATGGCTATAGCCGGTTGATGGCATGGCTGCCCCTCGGGAAACTCCCACCCATCGGTTTCCTCATTAGCAACTTCGCTTTTCAGATAAGGCGCACACAGGAGCTCTCACCATGGCAGACACACAACCGGCGCAGTTGGCGCTGGGTGACAACGCAGCACGGCAACTCGCCAACGCGACCAAGACCGCACCGGTCCTCTCGACCATCAGCCCGCGCTGGCTGACGCACCTGCTGCAATGGCTGCCGGTCGAAGCGGGCATCTACCGCCTGAACAAGGTCAAGAACCCCGAAGACGTGCAGGTGCTGTGCGCCAAGCGCGACGAATCCCAGCTGCCCAGCACCTTCGTCGATTACGACGAGGCGCCGCGCGAGTACTTCCTCAATGCGGTGAGCACCGTGCTGGACGTGCACACCCGCGTGTCCGACCTCTACAGCAGCCCGCACGACCAGATCAAGGAACAGCTGCGCCTGACGATCGAGACAATCAAGGAGAAGCAGGAAAGCGAGCTCATCAACAACCCCGACTACGGCCTGCTCGCCAGCGTCCACCCCGACCAGATCGTCTACCCGCTCACCGGTGCCCCCACGCCGGACGACATGGACGAGCTGCTCAGCAAGGTGTGGAAGGAGCCGGCCTTCTTCCTGACCCACCCGCTGGCGATTGCCGCCTTCGGCCGCGAGTGCACGCGCCGTGGCGTGCCGCCGCCGACCGTGAGCCTCTTCGGCTCGCAGTTCCTCACCTGGCGCGGCCTGCCGCTCATCCCGAGCGACAAGGTGCCGGTGGCCGACGGCAAGACCAAGATCCTGCTGCTGCGCGTGGGCGACAAGCGCCAGGGCGTGGTGGGCCTCTATCAGCCGGGGCTGCCGGGCGAGCAGAGCCCGGGCCTGTCGGTGCGCTTCATGGGCATCAACCGCAACGCGATCGCTTCGTACCTGATCTCGCTGTACTGCTCGCTGGCCGTGCAGACCGAGGACGCACTCGCCGTGCTGGAAGACGTGGAGATCGGCAAGTACCACGACTATCCCGATACCTACAAGTGACGCGTTGAAGGATAGAGATCACGATGGCCTCCATTGATCTTCCAGATGCCGCTCTTGGGGCGTCTGCGCCCTCGGGCCTGCCCGATGTGACGGCGCTGGCGCGCATGGCGAGCGAGCTCTTCGCGGCGCTGCCCGGTGCCTCCGCGGCGGGCGGCGTGCCGGTGCCGAGCAACCCGCATCCCGCGGGTGTCTCGCTGCCGCCGGGTGTGACCGGGCCATCGACGCCCGCCGCCGTGCCGGTGGTGGGTGCGTTGCCGGGTACGAACCTCGCGCCGACCTCGCCGCAGTCGCCGGCCAACATCGGTGCGCAAGCGCCGTCCTTGCTGCCGCATGCAACGGCGGGCAACGGTGTGCCCGACCTCGCGCTCGTCTCCGCGCCGGGCTACGACAGCCGTGCCGGCGGGCAGGTGCTGGGTGCGCCGCAAGCCGTGGGCGTGCCGCGTGTGCCCGCGGCGACGCCACCGGCCACGGGTGCCGCGCAAGCGCCGTACTACTTCCTTTCTGCTCCACCGGCACCCGCAGGGGGCTACTACTTTCTCGACAGCACCGCCGTGCCGCAAGTCGCGGCGACCGGGCATCCGCCCTTCGACGTCAACGCGGTGCGGCGCGACTTCCCGATCCTGCAGGAGCGTGTCAACGGCCGGCAGCTGGTGTGGTTCGACAACGCCGCCACCACGCAGAAGCCGCAGGCGGTGATCGACCGCCTCGCGTACTTCTACGCACACGAGAACTCCAACATCCACCGCGCCGCGCACGAGCTGGCGGCGCGTGCGACCGACGCCTACGAAGGCGCGCGCGAGACCGTGCGCCGCTTCATCGGTGCCGGCTCGACGGAAGAGATCATCTTCGTGCGCGGCACCACCGAGGCCATCAACCTCGTGGCCAAGACCTGGGGCGCGAAGAACGTCGGCGCGGGCGACGAGATCATCGTCTCGCACCTGGAGCACCACGCCAACATCGTGCCCTGGCAGCAGCTGGCGGCCGAGAAGGGGGCGGTCATCCGCGTGATCCCGGTCGACGACAGCGGGCAGGTGCTGTTGGGTGAGTACCAGAAGCTGCTCAGCAGCCGCACCAAGATTGTCTCGGTGACGCAGGTGTCGAATGCACTCGGCACCGTGGTGCCGGTGCAGGAGATCGTGGCGATGGCCCACCGCGCCGGCGCGAAGGCGCTGGTCGATGGCGCGCAGTCGGTGTCGCACATGCGGGTCGACGTGCGCGCGCTCGATGCCGACTTCTTCGTCTTCTCGGGCCACAAGATCTTCGGGCCCACCGGCATAGGCGCGGTCTACGGCAAGCGCGAGGTGCTCGAAGACATGCCCCCGTGGCAGGGCGGCGGCAACATGATCGCCGACGTGACCTTCGAGAAGACGGTCTACCACGGGCCGCCCACGCGCTTCGAGGCCGGCACCGGCAACATCGCCGATGCGGTGGGCCTGGGCGCGGCGCTCGAGTACGTGGAGCGCATCGGCATCGAGAACATCGGCCGCTACGAGCACGGGCTGCTCGAATACGCCACGCACCACATGAAGCCGATCCCCGGCGTGAAGCTGATCGGCACGGCGGCCGACAAGGCCAGCGTGCTCTCCTTCGTGCTCGACGGCTACAGCACCGAAGAGGTCGGCAAGGCGCTCAACCAGGAAGGCATCGCGGTGCGCACCGGCCACCATTGCGCGCAGCCCATCCTGCGCCGCTTCGGGCTGGAGACGACGGTGCGGCCGTCGCTGGCCTTCTACAACACCTGCGAAGAGGTCGATCGCATGGTGGCGGTGGTCAAGCGGCTGGCAGCCAACAAGCGCTGAGGGCCTGCCTGCGGTCGCCATCCGGTGCTCGCTACGGTCTCGTCCTCGCTAAAGTGGAGGTGCGGCCCATCCCGGCCGCGCTCAGCGATTCATCCGCATGGCACCCGTACCGGTCGATCCGAGCAAGGTTCGCGAGTTTCCCGATGCCCAACTCTTCTACGAGTGGCTCGCGCAACACCACGATTCCGAGGACGAGGTGTGGATCAAGATCCACAAGGTGGCGTCGGGTCGGCCGTCGATTACGCCCAAGGAGGCGATCGACGTTGTGCTCTGCTGGGGCTGGATCGACGGCCTGCGCAAAGGTCTCGACGACACGAGCTACTTGCAGCGCTACACGCGTCGGCGCACGGCGAGCATCTGGAGCCAGATCAACGTGGCCAATGTGGCGCGCCTGATCGAAGAAGGGCGGATGACAGAGCACGGATTGCGTGAGGTCGAGGCGGCCAAGGCAGATGGCCGCTGGGATCGGGCCTACGGCAGCGGGCAGGCGATGAAGATTCCCGACGACTTGCTGGCGGCCATCGCTGAGCGGCCGAAGGCGAAGAAGATGCTCGCCACGTTGTCGGCGCAGAACCGCTTCGCGCTGGCCTTCAGGCTTCACAACCTCAAGACCGAAGCGGGCCGGCGCAAGAAGATCGCCGCCTTCGTGGAGATGCTCGAGCGTGGCGAGACGATCCACCCGCAGGGGCGCAAGTAGGGCGCCCCTGCGCAAGGTCGTTGCAACGTTCGCGCTACTCGCGCGTCAGGTGAAAGAAGAAGTCCGTCGGGCGGCCTTTCACGTCGCCCAGACCGATGATCACGTTGTCGGTGACCTTGCGGAAGTAATCCATGATCGGCTGCTTGTCGTAGATCAGCGAGGCCGAGACCTTGCCGCGCCACGCGACCATTCGCATCTGCGCTGCGCCGAGGTTGTCGTAGGCGTAGATCGAGCCGTCGTCCTTGCGGCAGAGCAGAGGCTCGCAATACTCGGACGAGACGAAGCGCTTGCCGTACCACTTGATCGGGTCGGGGTCCTTGCCGCCATCGAACTTGCCGCCCTTCCAGGTGCCGAGGATGTCCTCGACGGTGATGGGATCGAGTTCGTCGTAGAGCGGGAACAGCATTGAAGGCGCGTAGGCCGCGCCGGTCTGGATCATCTCCAGCAATTGGCTTTGTGCACTCATGGTGGTGAAAACCTCGTCATTCAATTGGTGGCGCGGTAGAACTGCAGCGTGGTGCCGTCTGCATCCTTCGCAACGCCGTAGGTGACGGTGCCGAGCGCGGGCTCGGTGGCAACGGCCGGCGCGCGCGTCACCGTGCGGCCGGCTGCGGTGATGCGTTGGGCATAGGCCACGGGGTCGGTCACGCCGTAGCTGAGCATCACGGGGTTGTCGGTGTAGTTCTGGGTGGACCCGTCGGTGTAGCGCATCAACACGACCGCGGAACCCTTGTTGGCGGTGGACTGCAGGATGTACTCGTCGTACCAGGGCACGGCGGTGCCGCCTGCGCCAGGCCGTGTCACCGACAGGCGCACGAGCACGCGCATGTCGAGCGTGTTGACGTAGAAAGTTCGCGCCGCTTCGAGGTCGCTCACGCCGACGCCGATGGCGCTGATGAACGAATGCACAGCGGTGATGTCGCTCGCGATCTCGACGAGGTTGTTGTCGGGGTCTCGGCCGAAGCCGATCATGCGGCCCTGGTACGGCACTGGCGTCGAACTCAGCGTGCCGCCGGCTGCGGCGAGGGCACTGCCGAACGCAGTGGCATCTTTCACGTAGAACACGATCTTGCCCGGGTTGCGGTTGTAGAGCTGGGTGCCGCTCGTGTAGTTGAACAGCACGAGGCGCGAGCCGCGGCCGTCTGCCGAATCGAGCACGACCTCGTTGCGGTCGGCGCGGCTCAGGCGGCCCGTTTCCTTCATGCCGAGTGCCTTGTAGAAGGTCACCGCGCGGTCGAGGTTGCTCACGCCGACATTGGCGGCGCAGAGGTAGGCGCCGGTGGCCGAGGGTGTGGCCGGCGGGGTGCTGGCCGTCATGGCCGGGCAGGTGTCTACCACCGCGACCGGCGCTGCCGGCGGCTCGTCGTCGTTCGAACCACCGCAGGCGGCCAATGCCGCGGCCAGGGTCGCCAGGGCAGCCATGCCCATCAACTTCGTTTGCATCTTCTGGATCTCCGTGAATCTGATCTGTTTGACGGTTCTGTAGGGTGAAACTGAATCTCTCGTTCAGCAGAATGAATTTTGTTTTTGAACAGGGGTGCGAATTGCTCGGGCAGACCCGGTCAACGGGGGGCGCAAAACAGAACCTGTCCGAGTCGCAGGCGCAGCGCAGGGTGTCACGGGCGCGGGCTAATATCTCCGCCCACACAGAGCAGAGAGGATCGACCCATGCACCAGGCCAGCCGCGCGCGTTTGATCGCGCAAGCCGCCGCGCTCACCTTCGCGGGCGCCATGTCGTTCAACGCCCAGGCGCAGTCGATGCGCTGCAAGAACGACCTGGTGAACGTAGGCGACGGCAAGGCGGCTGTGCAGCAGAAGTGCGGCGAGCCGGTGTCGCGGGATTCCTTCTGCAAGCCGGTGGACAAGACCGCCGCAGCGGGCACGGACCCAAGCCGCGCTGTGGTGCTGCCCTGCGAGACGGTGGACGAATGGACCTACAACCCCGGACGCGGCCAGTTCATGACCACGCTTCGCTTCGAGTCGGGGCGCTTGACCACGATTACCTACGGTGACCGGGTGAACTAAGTTGTCTTCCGGCCTCTGTGCGCCGCGCTGAGGTGGCGGAGTTGCGCATGGCTGCGTCGAGTACGGGTCATCGCCCCGTGGGCGTCACCCGCGTGCAGGCCTTTGCCTACTGGCTCAAACTGGGCTTCATCAGCTTCGGTGGGCCGGCCGGGCAGATCGCGCTGATGCACGAAGAGTTGGTCGAGCGACGCCGCTGGATCTCCGAAGGGCGATTTCTGCACGCGCTCAACTACTGCATGGTGCTGCCCGGGCCCGAGGCGCAGCAACTCGCAACCTACATCGGCTGGTTGATGCACCGCACCTGGGGCGGCATCGTCGCGGGCGGGCTGTTCGTGCTGCCCTCGCTGCTGATACTCGTCGGCCTGTCGTGGGTCTATATGGCGCACGGGAACCTGCCGGTGATCGCCGGGCTGTTCTACGGCATCAAGCCGGCGGTCACCGCCTTGGTGGTGCATGCGGCGTACCGGGTGGGCTCGCGAGCCTTGAAGACCGGGTGGCTGTGGGCGATCGCGGCTGGGGCGTTTGTGGCGATCTTCGCGTTGGGGTTGCCCTTCCCACTCATCGTGGCGCTAGCAGGGGCGCTGGGCTACCTCGGTGGGCGCTACGCACCTGAGCGCTTTCACCCAGGTGGCTCCGGCGCGCACGCAACGGTGGCACAGCAATCGGGCGCTGCGCTGATCGACGATCACACGCCACTGCCGGCGCATGCGCTCTTCACCTGGCGGCGTGCGGCACTCGTGCTGGTGGCGTGCCTGGCGATCTGGGTGGCTGCGTTCGGCGGGCTGGTGGCGGCGTACGGTTGGGCGGGTGTGCTGCCGCAGATGGCGTGGTTCTTCAGCAAGGCCGCGCTGCTCACATTTGGTGGGGCGTATGCGGTGCTGCCCTACGTGTACCAGGGGGCGGTGGAGCAGCAGCACTGGCTCACGGCCACGCAGATGATCGACGGGCTCGCACTCGGCGAGACCACGCCCGGCCCGCTGATCATGGTGGTGGCGTTCGTCGGCTTCGTGGGCGGGTGGACGAAAGCCATCTTCGGCGCGGACGCGTTGTTCCTCGCAGGGGCCGCAGCCGCGGCGGTGGTCACCTTGTTCACCTTTCTGCCGTCGTTCCTGTTCATCTTGCTGGGCGCTCCCTTCATCGAGTCCACGCGCGGCAATCTGAAGTTCTCGGCCGTGCTCGGTGGCATCACGGCTGCGGTGGTCGGCGTGATCCTCAACCTGGCGGTCTTCTTCGCGTACCACGTGCTCTGGCCGCAAGGGCTGGGCGGGCGGTTCGATTGGGCTTCGGCAGTGATCGGGCTGATCGCCGCGGTGGCGCTCTACCGCTTCAAGCTCGGTGCCGTGACGGTGATCGGTGGCTGCGCGCTGATGGGCCTGGCCTGGCGGATGGCGGTCGGCGCATAGCGAAACGCCCGGTGCGGCAGCGACGCGGGACGCGTCGCATGCCTGCTTTCACCGTTCTGAAACTGTTCCTACAGGACATGGGTAGCCCCTATTGGTCAATCCGATCCTCCACTCAAAATATCAGATTGACCGTTAGATACGCACGAATCCGACATGAATCGGTGCCACGCCCTGGCGCGCGAGCGTGCCTGGGCTTTCACAGGAGACAAAAGATGTACGTTCCAGCCCGACCCATCCCTTTGGTGTGCGCGCTCTTGCTCGGCAGCGCAGCGCTGCTGGGCTGTGGCTCGTCCGACGAGGAGCCGCTCGGTGGCAGTTTTGGTGAGACACCGGTGGCCGGCCTCGACTACCAGGTCGGCAGTGAGCCGGCGCAGAAGACCGGCGCCGCGGGCGAATACAGCTACAGCCAGCCCGGTTCGGCGAGTTTCTCGATCGGCTCGCTCGCGCTCGGCTCGGCGCCAGCCGGCGGGCGGCTCACGGCATTGAGCGTCACTCCCGGAGCCAGTGCGGTGTCCGACCGCAAGGTGACGAACAAGCTGATCCTGCTGCAAACGCTCGATGCCGACGGCGACCTGAACAACGGCATCCAGATCAACCAGACGGCGCGCAGCGCCGTCTCGGCGCAGGCTGCTTCGATCAATTTCGATCAGGACAGCGCTGCCTTCCGCACCAGCCTCACACCGCTGATGACGGCCCTCAACGCCGGCTCGGCCTTCAGTGACCTCGACCCACGCCCGCGCAGCGTGCGCACGGCTGTCGCGGCGCAGGAGCAGTTCACGCGCGCCAACAGTGCGCGCAATGTGGTGGCCACAGCGGGCGGCCAACTCAGCGGCTACGAGGCCAATGCCGGCACCTGGCAGTACCTGGGCATCCCGTACGCCCGCCCGCCGGTCGGTGACCTGCGCTGGCGCCCGCCGCAAGACCCCACGCCCTGGGGCGGCGTGCGCCACGCCACAGCCTGGGCTGACCAGGCGGCGCAAACGCCGTCGCTCGGCGCTTTCGGCGAAGGCGGCATGAGCGAAGACAGCCTGTACCTCAACGTCACCGCGCCCAAGGGCGCGACCAACCTGCCGGTGATGGTGTGGTTCCATGGTGGCGGTTTCACCTCGCTCACCAGCAACACCAAGCCCTTCAACAACCCGCTGGCGATGGCCGCCAAGGGCGTGGTGCAGGTGTCGGTCAACCACCGGCTCGGCGCATTCGGCTACATCGCACACCCGTTGCTCTCGGCCGAGAGTGGCTACAACGGCTCGGGCAACTATGGGCAGATGGATCTCGTGAAGGCACTGCAATGGGTGCAGGCCAACATCGCGGCCTTTGGCGGCAACCCGGGCAACGTGACGATCTTCGGCGAGTCGGGCGGTGGGCGGAAGGTGCTCTCGCTGATGGCTTCTCCGCAGGCGCGCGGCCTCTTCCACAAGGCGATCAGCCAGAGCGGCACGCTGTACCCCGACACGCGCAGCCTTGCCGCCGCCGAGGCCGTGGGCACGCAGCTCTCGACGCGCTTGAACGCCGCCACGCTGGCCGACATGCGAGCCCGCCCGTGGACGGACGTGGTCACGGCCGTGGGCACCGGTGCGACAGCGCTCGTTCCCTACACCAACGTCGACAACCGCTATCTGCCCAACAGCGAACGCGTGAACGTGGAGTCGAAGCAGGGCAGCGACGTGCCTTTCATGATCGTCGTCAACGCGAACGACACTGCCGAGCCGATCGCCACCGTGAAGGACGTGTTGCCGTGGTTCACCGGCCAGGCGGCGAGCTCGCACTACGCGGCGGTGTTCACGCACGTGCCTGCCGGCTGGGCGGCGATGGGGCTGCGCTCGTACCACGCGCTGGAACTGGCCTACGTCTTCAACTACCTGGAGAGCGTCGTCACGCACTACCAGCTCGGGCTGGTGGTGACCGACCAGACCCAGACGACCACCTCGCGCCTGCCGATCGGCGACCTCAACGGCAACGGCGTCACCGGCACGGCAGGCGACACCGCCGACATCCTCGCCTCGGCCGGCCTCACCACCACCGACCGCACCGTGGCCGACAACATGCTCACGATGTGGACGAACTTCGCCAAGACCGGCAACCCGAGCGTTGCCGGCCTGATCGACTGGCCTGCCTACACGCCGGCCAACGATACCTATATGGAACTCGGCACGACACCGGCCGTGCGCACCGGCTTGTCCGCCGTGTTCCCGTGATCCAGTTCGCGCTACCCGCAACCCCACCAAAACCGAAGGAGACACACATGCTCAGGGAAAAGAAGAAAGCCCCGCCGCGCCATCTGGCAGGCCGGCTTGCCTGCACGGCACTGGTCGCAGCCACGCTGGTGGCATGCGGTGGCGACGATGACGACGGGCCGAGCACCGGCGTATTCGTCGACAGCCCGGTGGCCGGGCTCGACTACGTCGGCACCACGACTGCGGCGAAGACCACCGACACCTCCGGCCAATTCAGCTACACCGCCGGCGAGACGATCACCTTCTCCATCGGCAACCTGGCGCTTGGCTCGGCCACGGGCGCTGCGGTGCTGACGCCGCTGAGCGTGACGAGCGGCGCGTCGGCGCCGACCGACACGCGGGTGAACAACAAGCTGATCCTGCTGCAGTCGATCGATGCCGACGGCGACCTCAACAACGGCATCCAGATCACGACCGCCATCCGCAGCATCGTGTCGGCGCAGGCGGCGTCGATCAACTTCGCGCAGACGACGGCTGCATTCCGCACCAGCCTTGCGCCGCTGATGACGGCACTGAACGGCGCGAACGTGTTCACCGACCTCGACCCACGTGCACGCAGCGTGCGCACGGCCACTGCGGCGCTGGAGCACTTCCAGCGCTCGACGAGCCCCCGCAACACTGTGACCACCACAGGTGGCCAGCTCAGCGGCTACGAGGCCAATGCCAGCACCTGGCAGTACCTGGGCATCCCGTATGCGCGCCCACCGGTCGGTGACTTGCGCTGGCGTGCCCCCGTGGCACCGTCGCCCTGGAGCGGCGTGCGGCAAGCGGTGGGCTGGAGCGACCAGTCTGCGCAGAACCCCACCTTCGAGGCTTATGCCGAAGGCGGCATGAGTGAAGACAGCCTGTACCTCAACGTCACCGCACCCAAGGGCGCGAACAATCTGCCGGTGATGGTGTGGCTGCACGGCGGCGCGTTCGCCATCCTCACCAGCAACTCCAAGCAGTACAACAACCCGGCTGCGCTCACGACCAAGGGCGTGGTGCTCGTCACCGTGAACCACCGTCTCGGCCCCTTCGGTTACATGGCGCACCCCTTGTTGTCGGCCGAGAGCGGCCACAACGGTTCGGGCAACTACGGCCAGATGGACCTGGTGATGGCCTTGCAGTGGGTCAAGGACAACATCGCCCGCTTCGGTGGCGACGCCGCCAACGTGACGCTGTTCGGCCAGTCGGGCGGCGGCGGCAAGACGTACTCGCTGATGAATTCGCCGCAGGCCGTCGGCTTGTTCCACAAGGCGGTGGTGCAGAGCGGGGCGAGCCCGATCGCGGCCGGAACGGCGGCGGCCTCGCTCGCGGGTGGAGAAGCCCTGGGCACGGCGATGTTTGGCCGTGTCGGGGTCACTACGCTGGCCGAGGCCCGCGCGCTGCCCTGGACGGCCTTCGTGCAGGCTGACCTCGCAGCGAACATCCCGCGTGAGATCTATCGCCCCAACGTCGACTTCAACTATCTCCCCAAGACCTACTACGCCAACATGACCGATGGCATGCCGAGCGACGTGCCGTTGATGGTGGGTGCGACGTCGGGCGACTACGCCAGCCTGCGCGGGGCCATGCCGATCTTCATGACGCAGCGTGCCGCCACCTACCGCTCGAACCAGTACGTCTACAAGTTCAGCCGCGTGCCGGATGGCTGGTCGGAGATGGGCCTGCTCAGCGGCCACGGCGGTGAGTTGCCCTACCTCTTCAATTACCCCGCAGGGATGGCCAGCAACTATGCCTTCAGCCTCGTTCTGCTGCCTGATGGCACCAAGCCGCCGATCGGGGACCTCAATGGCAACGGCGTGACCGGCACGGCCGGTGATTCGGCTGACATCTACGCCTCCATGCGCTGGGGCGCGGTCGATGTGGCCAATGTCGAGAACATGATGACCATCTGGACCAACTTCGCGAAGACGGGCAACCCGTCCACCGCGGCGGTCGCATGGCCGGCCTACACGCCGTCCAACGACACGTATCTGGAGATCGGCGCCGGCGCGACGCCGGTCGTTCGCACCGGTTTGGCCACTGCCTACCCCTGAGTGGCACAGCGCTGGCGCCGCGGCCCACAAGGCCAGGGCGCCAGCGCGTCTTCCACCTTCACGCGGCGTTCATCGAGGAACGCATAAGCATCTACTGCGAGCGCGGATTGCGGTTTGAGGTTTCACGCGACTGGGGGCACCATCCACGTTTCCACAGAACAGAAACCGGAGTTGCCCCCATGTCCCTGCGCATCAACGACACCGCCCCCGACTTCACCGCCCAGACGACCCTCGGGCCGATCAAGTTCCATGACTGGATCGGCGACAAGTGGGCCGTGCTCTTTTCGCACCCCAAGGACTTCACGCCGGTGTGCACGACCGAGCTGGGCTACATGGCGAGCATCGAGCCCGAGTTCACCAAGCGCAACGCCAAGTTGATCGGCCTCTCCGTCGACCCGGTGGACAGCCACCACAAGTGGGCCGTCGATATCGAAGAGACCCAGGGCCACCTGCCCAAGTACCCGATGATCGGCGACCACGATCTGGCCGTGGCCAAGCTCTACAACATGCTGCCGGCCGACGAAGAGGGCGGCTGCGACGGCCGAACGGCGGCTACCAACGCCACTGTGCGTTCGGTGTTCGTGATCGGTCCGGACAAGAAGATCAAGCTGATGCTCACGTACCCCATGACCACCGGCCGCAACTTCGATGAGATCCTGCGCGTGCTCGACTCCATGCAGCTCACGGCCAAGTACAAGGTCGCCACGCCGGTCAACTGGAAGCAGGGCGACGACGTGATCATCACGCCGGCCGTCACCAACGAAGAGGCAGAAAAGTCCTTCCCCGGCTTCAAGACCATCAAACCTTACCTGCGCACCACCAAGCAGCCAGGCTGACATGCGGGTGATGCCCGGGTCAGGGGGCAAGCAAGACTGCCCCTGACCCTAGTGCCGCTTCGGCGGTTCGGGAGTAGGTTTGAGGTTCGCTCACCAGCCCTGGCATTGCACGGGGTCACATCCAGACTGAAGGAGAAACAAACATGTTCCGCAGAACCATTCTGTT
Source organism: Piscinibacter sp. PDB1-1 (assembly GCF_056675995.1). NCBI lineage: Bacteria > Pseudomonadati > Pseudomonadota > Betaproteobacteria > Burkholderiales > Sphaerotilaceae > Piscinibacter > Piscinibacter sp. PDB1-1. Next base: position 357,525 of record NZ_JBWVZJ010000003.1, on the reverse strand, counting down.
AGTTGCCGGTGCCGCTGCTCTCGTTGCCGGCTGCACGACGACCAGCTCCAGCCCGTCTGATGCGGCCGCCAAGCGCGCCGAGATCAACGCCGGTGTCGACCGAGCGCTCGCCGATCTGTACAGCCAGGTTCCGGGCTCGCGTGAACTGGCCAACCAGGCGCGCGGCATCCTCGTGTTCCCGAAGGTCGTGCAGGCAGGCTTCATCGTGGGCGGCAGCTACGGTGACGGCGCACTGCGCAAAGGCGGCGCGACCACCGGCTACTACAACACGGCCGCGGGCTCGGTCGGGCTGCTGGCCGGCGCTCAATCCAAGGCGGTCTACCTGCTCTTCATGACCAAAGAGGCGCTCGACAAGTTCGAGGCCAGCAAGGGCTGGACGGCGGGTGTCGATGCTTCGGTGACCGTGCTCGAAACGGGTGCCAACGCACAGGCCACGACCAAGACGGTGCAGCAGCCCATCGTGGGCTACGTGCTGACCAATGCGGGCTTGATGGCCAACCTGAGCTTCGACGGCACCAAGTTCACCAAGATCGATCTGTGAGCCGCTGATGCGGCGCTGGGCCCCGCGCTCAGCGTTGCAGCAGGCGGGTCATGCCGAGCGAGGACAGGAAGTTGCCGACACGGCTGCCCATCGACGGGCGCGGTGTCGGCACGTTCTTTTGGGGCAGCGCTTGGGTGGTGGCGCGCTGGCCTGCGCGCGGTTCCTTGTCGTAGACCAGCAGCGAGCCTTGCGCGGGCCTGAGGCTCTCGGCCCGCGAGCCGTTCGGGGCGGGCGTCGCGAGGTGCGCGGCAGAAGGTGCGGCGGCAGAGCCCCCCTGCGCACGAGTCGCCAGCACGCCCTGCGGCGCGGCGGGTGCTGGCACAGGGGCAGGACGCAAGACTGGCTGCAGCCAATCCAGGATGGGTTGCCACTGAGCGAGGTCGGTCTCGACCTTGGCCGGCGGCATATCGAACAGCGTGAGGCCTTGCTCCACGCAGCGCACGTAGCCCTGCGTTTCGCGCAGCACGCCGATAAAGGGCAGCTTCTGTTCTTCGGCCCAGGCCTTGAGCACCTCGTCGGCCTTGGTGCGGGCGTCCAGGCGCATGCCCACGGCCGCCACTTTGCACTTGCCGCTGGCCACGCGGGGCAGCGTCATCAGCTCGGCGAAACAACCTGCGGCGGATTCACGGTCGAACACCGAGTTGCATACCGGCATCAGGATCACGTCGGCGAACATCACCACGCGCGCCAGCTCGAAGCCGCGCAGGCCGCCCGGGGTGTCGAGCACCACATGCGTGACGCCCGGCGGCGAGCGCAAGACGCTGCGCGCATCGACCGTCCAGCCCACGATGGGCGACTTGGACGTGACAGTCTTGGTGGCGCGCAGGCGCAGCCAGGCCTGTGTGGATTGCTGCTTGTCGACGTCACCCAGCATCACCGGGATGCCGGTGTGGGCGCAATAGGCCGCGAGGTGGGTGGCGAGCGTGCTTTTGCCGCTCCCACCTTTGCGATTGATGACGGCGACGACAGGCATGAGGGGCGTATTCGGGTTGCCACTTGCGAGGGAGGCACGTGGCCGGGTCATTACATCACCATTCGGGTGCATCTCCCATAGGCGGCTGCCCTCGTAGCGGCATGATCGTGCAAAGCGTCATGCTGAGCCCGCCATGAACAACGCGACTGACTCCATCTCGCCCCTTCGCCTGCCCGATTCGCGTTACGCATGGGCCCGCCTGTGCGTCACGCTCGCGCTCATGACGATCGGCAGCGCCGGCATGTACGTCGTGGCCGTGGTGCTGCCCTCGGTCCAGGCCGAGTTCGGCGTGGCGCGGGCCGATGCCTCCTTGCCCTACACGGCCATGATGATCGGCTTCGGGGTGGGCGGCATCCTCATGGGCCGCCTGGCCGACCGGTTCGGGGTGATGGTGCCGGCGCTGATCGGCGCGGCCAGCCTCGGGCTCGGCTTTGCAGCGGCCGCATCGGCCAGCAGCATCTGGTACTTCACGCTCGCGCATGGTGTGCTGATCGGGCTGTTCGGCTGTTCGGCCACCTTCGCGCCGCTGGTGGCTGACACCTCGCTGTGGTTCGTCAAGCGGCGCGGCATCGCGGTGGCGATCTGCGCCAGCGGCAACTACCTCGCGGGTGCCATCTGGCCGCCGCTCGTGCAGCACTTCGTCGAGAGCGTGGGTTGGCGTCAAACCTACTTCGGCCTGGCAGCGTTCAGCGTTCTGACCCTGCCGGTGCTGGCACTCGTGATGCGGCCGCGCCCACCCAAGCCCACGCCCGGCACGGCGGTGGCAGGGGCGGCGATTGGCAGCACGCGGCCGTTCGGCCTGTCGATGGGGCGCGCGCAGGCGCTGTTGTGCCTTGCCGGCCTGGCCTGCTGCGTCGCGATGTCGATGCCTCAGGTACACATCGTGGCCTACTGCGGCGACCTGGGGTATGGCGCCGCACGTGGCGCCGAGATGCTGTCGCTGATGCTCGCCTGCGGCATCGTGAGCCGGCTGGTCTCGGGGGCCATCTGCGATCGCATCGGTGGCCTGCGCACGCTGCTGCTCGGGTCGGTGTTGCAGGGTGTGGCGCTGCTGCTGTTCCTGCCGTTCGACGGGCTGGTGTCGCTCTACGTGATCTCGGCGCTGTTCGGGCTGTTCCAGGGCGGTATCGTGCCGTCGTACGCGATCATCGTGCGCGAGCACTTCCCGCCGGCCGAGGCCGGGGCGCGCGTGGGCACGGTGCTCATGTTCACCTTGCTGGGCATGGCGCTCGGCGGGTGGATGTCGGGCAAGGTGTTCGACCTCACCGGGTCGTACCACGCAGCATTCATCAACGGGCTGGCCTGGAATGCCTTGAACCTGGCGATTGCGGTGTGGCTGTGGCGCCGGGTGCGGCGTCAGGCTGCGTCGGGCACCACGAACTGATCCTGCCCTTTGGGCACGCGCTCGAACAACTGTGCCACCGTGTCGGGCGGCAAATGCAGGTCGAACTGCTCGATGAGGACCGCTCCGAAGTCCACCAGCGATTCGATCCGCCGCACTTGCGGTGGCTCGGCGGGCCGGCGGCGGATCAGCCGGTCGTTCAGCAGGGCCGTGCGCAGCTGGGGCGTGAGCCGCTCCATCAGCAGGTTGTGGCAGAAGATCGAGCCCGGGTGCGTGCCGGTGAACCAGTTGAGGGGCTCGAAGTCGACGTCGAGTTGCGGCTGCAGGGTGAAGCGGTACATCGGCGCCCAACCCGCGGGCATCAAGGCCTCGACGGCCAGATCGTCGCCGTCGCGCGTGATGCGCAGTTGATCGTCTGAACCGGGTTGGGGCACGTCGAACTCCAGCCGCAGCGGCAGGTTGACGCGGTGGCCACCGAAGCCCACGTCGACGATGAACGGCGTGGCCTCGCCGGGCACAGCCACCTGCAGCAACATGTGCGTGCGCGCACGCAGCGGTGCCCCGGCGGGCTGCATCCAGACCACCCGCGCAGCCAGCGCGGTGACGCGCATGCCGAGCTGCTCGAGCACATTCTTGAGCAGCATGTTTTGCTCGTAGCAATAGCCGCCGCGGCCACGTTCGACGAGCTTGGTCTGCAGGGCCGGCAACGCGAGCTGCGGGGCAACGCCCAGCAAGGGGTCGATGTTCTCGAAGGGGATGCTGGCGCAGTGCCGCTCGCACAGGTCGCGCAGCACGTCCAGCGTGGCTTCACGCGGGCCCTGGTAGCCAATGCGCTGCAGGTAATGGTCGATGTTGATCATGGGTTCTTGGAGTCGGCCCGTGGGATTGTGGGCGCTGGCAGCTTGAGCACGCCAACCGCCAGGCTCGTGCCGAGCAGGATGACGCCGCAGCTCATGGCCATCACCGCATCGACCTTCTCGCCGAGGAAGATGCCGCCCCAGACAACGGCGAACACCGGGATCAGGAAGGTCACCGAGATGGCGTTGGCCGGCCCCACGCTGGCGATGAGCCTGAAGTACAGCAGGTAAGCGAACCCCGTGCACACGCATGCCAGCACCAGCGCGAAGACCCAGGCGTGAGGGCTCGGCATGCTTGCTGGCCACCACCACAGCGCCGGGGCGGCCAGAACGAGCGCGGCCCCGAGCTGGCTGCCTGCCGCCACCGCGAGCGGCGGCACGCCTGTGAGATAGCGCTTCGTGAAGCTCGAAGAGAAGCCGTAGAACAGCGTGGCCGCCAGGCAGGCCAGCACAGCCAGGGTGACCGAGCCGGTGCTCGCCGCTTCGGGCTTGATGCCCGCGCGGTCCCACACCAGCCAGAGCACGCCGGCGAACCCGATGGCCAGGCCCAGCACGCGGGCGGGGGTGAGGCGGTCGTTCAGCCAGGCCCAGGCGATCAGGGCGCCAAAAAGCGGAGAGGTGGCGTTGAACACCGCCGCCAGACCCGCGTTGATGGTCAACGCCGCATACGAGAAGAACAGAAACGGCAGCGCGGAATTGGTGATGCCCACGACCAGAATGGGCCGCCAGTGCTCGCGCAAGGCGGCGAACTGCCCGCGCCCGATCAGCAGCGGCAACAACAGCAGGCCGGCTGCGAGCACACGCACGAAGGACAAGGGCGCAGGCCCGAACTCGCCCGCCCCGAGACGCACGAAGATGAAAGACGCACCCCACAGCGCGGCGAGCAGGACGAGCTCGGCAATATCGCGGCGCTTCATCTACCCGACTCCAAAGCGAGCAGCGCGCGCTTGCGGTCCAACCCGCCGGCGTAACCGGTCAGTTGCCCGCTGCTACCCAGCACGCGGTGGCAGGGCACGACCACGCTGAGCGGGTTGCGGCCAATGGCCGCGCCCACCGCGCGTGCGGCCTTGGGTGCGCCGATGCGGCGCGCGATCTCGGCATAGCTGAGCGTCGCCCCACACTCGATGCCGCCGAGCGCCTGCCAGACGCTGCGCTGGAAGGCGCTGCCCTGCGGGTCGAGCGGCAGTTCGAAGTGCGTGCGCTGGCCGGCGAAGTATTCGTTCAGCTGTGTGGCCGCGGCACGCAGCAGGGGGTCGTCCGGGCGTTCGGGAGCGTCGAAAGGTTGGGGGTGCCACTTCTGGGCCTCGAACCAGACACCCGCCAGCCCGTCGCGCGTGCGCGCTGCGAGCACGGGGCCGAGCGGCGTGTCGAAGCGCGCCTGGGCGGTGATCTGAATGCGTGTGATGTTCATGGTGGGCGATCCTTTCATGCGAGCGTGTTCCACAGACGCAGCACGGCGTACGCGCGCCAGGGGCGCCAGCGTTCGGCGAGCGCGTCGGCTTCTCGCTGGGTGGTGATGCCGAAGATCGGCTTGGTGGCGTTGAGCACGGCCACGTCGTTCGGCGGGAAGGCATCGGGCCAGTGCAGTGCACGCATGGCGATGTAGTGCGCTGTCCAGGGGCCGATGCCGGGGAGGGCCTTGAGCATGGCGATCAGCGCCTCGGGGTCGCGCTGGGCGTGCAGATGGTGCGACACCTCGGGCCAGGCCTGGGCGAGTGCCTGGATGGCCGCGGCGCGGGTACGGATGATGCCCAGTTCGCCGATGCGCTCCACGGGCGCGCTCGCCACCGTGGCAGGCGAGGGAAACGTGCGCGTGACCTCGGCCCACGGCGTGGCGATCGGCTCGCCGAAACGATCGGCGAAGCGCCGCGCCAGCGTGCGCGCCGCGGCCACGGTCACCTGCTGGCCGAGCACGGCGCGCACCACCATCTCGAAGCTGTCCACGCAACCGGGCAGGCGCAGGCCCGGAGCGCCGGGCAGGTCGGCGAGCGCCTGGTCGATGGTGTCTGGCGAGGCATCGAGATCCAGCCAGCGGCGAACGCCCGCCACGACACGCGCGCTGTGCGACGCGAGCGCCGGCGAGTAACTCAGGCGCACACGCGGTGGGCGTGTGGGCGTCTCGGGCAGGAACTCTGCCTCCAGCCAGCCGGCCGTGGGCGCGAGCGTGCCGGCACGCAGGCTGCGGCGTACGCGCAGGCCGTCGACGTGCTCGACATCAGGGATGGCTCGCAGCGCGAGGAAGCGCAGCATGGCGGCGGTGTCGTAGGGCGCGCGGTAGCCGAGGTGCACGCGCAGCGCCGCCTCGTCGTCTGGCGCTTCTTGATCGGCGGCGTCGGCCCGCAATCGGCTCGGGTTCATGCGGTAGCTGTCGGCAAAGGCCGCATTGAAGCGGCGCAGGCTGCGAAACCCGCTGGCCAGCGCCACCTGGGCGACCGGCAGCCGCGTGTCGGTCAGCAACTGCTTGGCGAGCAGCAGGCGGCGGGTCTGCAGGTACTGCAGGGGAGTCACGCCATGTTCAGCCGTGAAGATGCGGCGCAGGTGCCGATCGCTCACGCCCAGGTGCTGGGCGAGGGCTTGCATCGACAGGCCATCGGCTTCGGTGTCGTCCAGGCCGAGTCGGTCGTCGAGCCACTGCGCCGCTTGCCGGGCCAGGGTGCGCGAGGCATCCATGACGCTCCAGGCGAGCCCGGGGCCAGGGGCGACCTCGGGGCGGCACTTCATGCAGGGGCGAAACGCCTCGGCTTCGGCCTGGGCCGGGGTCGAGAAGAAGCGGCAGTTTTCCTTGCGCGGTGTGCGCACGCGGCACACGGGGCGACAGTAGATGCCGGTCGACGTGACGCCCACGAACAGGCGGCCGTCGAAGCGGGCATCGCGGGCCTTGAAGACCTGGTAGGAGGCGTCGTGATCGAGCGTCATGCAGGCCATTATGGGTGGCTGAGCGAGCCAGACTCGCCGTTTTCGGACATGTGCCTGAACAGTGCCCGCCACCGCCCGAATGGGGTGGAACGCGACGTGCTCCAGGGGGCTGGACGCCAGGATCGCGTCTATAGAATCCGCCAACTTCCCACAGGAGCACCTTCGCATGCAAGTCACCGCGTCCAACTTCAAGGCCTATGACATTCGGGGCATCGTCGGCAAGACGATCGACGAATCGTTTGCCGAACACCTGGGCCGGGCCTTCGGCAGCGCGGCCGTGGCGGCCGGTGAAAAGGCGGTTGCCGTGGGGCGCGACGGGCGTCTATCCGGGCCTTCGCTGGTGGCCGCGCTGATCCGCGGTCTGGTGTCTACCGGCCTGGATGTCGTCGACCTAGGCGCCGTGACCACGCCCATGCTCTATTACGTGGCCGCCACGCGCGGCAAGCACGGCTGCAACTCGGGCATCCAGGTAACCGGCAGCCACAACCCAAAGGACTACAACGGCTTCAAGATGGTGCTGGCTGGACGTGCCATATATGGCGACGAGATCCAAGCGCTGCGCGAGCGCATGGAAAGCGAGACCTACACCACCGGCCGGGGCCGCTCGGCCAAGATGGACATCCTGGCCGAATACAGCAACCGCATCGCGAGCGACTGCAAGCCGGTGCGCAAGATGAAGATCGTGGTCGATTCGGGCAACGGCATCCCGGGTGCATCGGCCCCGGGCATCCTGCGCGCGCTCGGTTGCGAGGTGACCGAGCTCTACTCCGAGGTCGACGGGGACTTCCCCAACCACCACCCGGACCCGAGCAAGCCTGAGAACCTGGCCGACTTGATCCGCGCGGTGAAGAACAGCGATGCCGAGATTGGCCTTGCATTCGATGGTGACGGCGATCGCCTGGGCGTGGTCACGAAAGAAGGCAACATCATCTACCCCGATCGCCAGCTGATGTTGTTCGCGATCGACGTGCTCGACCGCAACCCTGGTGCCACCATCATCTACGACGTGAAGTGCACGCAGCGCCTGGCCCCAGTGATCCGCGAGCACGGCGGCAAGCCGCTGATGTGGCGCACCGGCCACTCGCTGGTGAAGGCCAAGCTGAAGGAAACCAAGGCGCCGCTGGCGGGCGAGATGAGCGGGCACATCTTCTTCTCGGAGCGCTGGTACGGCTTCGACGACGCCACCTACACGGCGGCGCGGCTGCTCGAGATCCTGTCGCGCAGCAAGAACCCGAGCCAGGTGCTGAACGACCTGCCCACCAGCTACAACACGCCCGAGCTGAACGTGCCTTGCGCCGAAGGCGAGCCGCAGCAGGTGGTGAAGAAGCTGCTCGCCAATGCCAAGTTCCCGGGCGCGCAAGAGATCATCACCATCGATGGCCTGCGCGTGGAGTACGCAGATGGCTTCGGCCTGATCCGCTCGTCGAACACGACGCCGGTGCTGGTGTTGCGCTTCGAGGGCCACACGCCCGAGGCGCTGCACCGCATCGAGCATGACCTGATGGCGGCACTCAAGGCGGCCAAGCCCGACGCGCAGGTCGCAGCCGCGGCGCATTGAGGATGGCCTGCACGTCACTTCGTTCCTGCCCGCCGAGGCGGCTGAGTTGAGCCAGTGCGCGTCCTGATCGTCAAGCTGTCCTCGCTGGGCGACGTGGTGCACGCCATGCCGGTGGTGCACGACATACAGAGCGTGTACCCCGGCGCCAAGATCGATTGGGTCGTCGAACCTGCCTTCGCTCCCCTGGTGCGCCGCGTGCGCGGTGTCGACGAGGCCATCGAATGCGCGCAGCGTCGCTGGCGCAAGAGGTGGTGGTCTACCGAGGTACGCGCGGAGTGGCGTGCCTTTCGCCACCGGCTGAAGGTGCTGCATTACGACGCCGTGCTCGACCTGCAGGGCCTGACCAAATCGGCCGTGGTGGCGCGCATGGCCAATGGGCCGAGCTACGGGCTGGGCAACCGCACCGATGGCTCCGGCTACGAACTGCCGGCGCGCTGGCTGGTGGATCAACCGATCCGTATCGAGCCGCACATCCATGCCGTCGACCGCTCGCGCGTGCTGGCATCTCGCGCGCTCAACTACACCTTGAGTGGGTCGCCCCGCTATGGGCTGCAGGCCAACCCCGTTTCCAGCGAGAACCCGACGGTAGTGTTCGTGCACGGCACGTCGCGCGACGACAAGCTCTGGCCCGAAGAGAACTGGATCGAGCTCGGGCACCGCATGGCGTCTAGCGGCTACTCGGTCGCCTTGCCGCACGCCGGCAGCGTTGAACTCGCTCGCGCGCAGCGGCTCGCGCAGGCCATCGGCCCGCAGGCCGAGGTGTGGCCGGCGATGTCGCTCGACGCACTGGTCGACCGCATGGGCGGCGCGCGCGGAGTGATCGGTGTGGACAGCGGGCTGAGCCACATCGCCGTGGCGCTCGACCTGCCGCACGTGCAGCTCTACAACTTCCCCACGGCGTGGCGCACCGGTCCGCAGCAGGCACATGGGCACCGGCATCAGGTGTCGATCGAGCGAGATCCGACGCCCGAGGTCGACCTCGTCTGGGCGAGCTGGCAAGTGGTTCGGCGGGTGCAGCGCGCGTGAGCTTCGGCGTTCGCGGTCGCCGCGCTGGCGGGTTCAACGAAGGGCAACCATGAAAAGCTGGTTGGCGCGCTGGGCGTATTCCATGCTGCTGCGCCTGCTCACACCCGCGTACGTGCTGCGCCTGTGGTGGCGCGGGCGTGCCGAGCCGCTCTATCGCCACGCGATGGCCGAACGGCTGGGGTTCTATCGGGGCAAGGTGCCAGGAGGCATGCTGTGGGTCCATGCGGTCTCGCTCGGCGAGACTCGGGCCGCCAAGGCGCTCATCGACGCGCTGCGACGCGCGAACCCGTCCATGCGCCTGCTTCTCACGCACGGCACGGCCACCGGCCGAGAGGCGGGGCGGGCATTGCTGCGCGAAGGTGACCTGCAGGCCTGGTTGCCGTACGACACACCCGGCGCCGCGCGGCGCTTTCTGCGCCACTACAAACCGGTGGCGGGCGTGCTGATGGAGACCGAGATCTGGCCGAATCTGCTGTACGCGGCTCAGACTGCAGGCTTAGCGATGGTGTTGGCCAATGCGCGCCTGAGTGCCAAGAGCCAGCGCCAGGGCGAGCGATTTGCCGCGTTGATGCGCCCGGCCGCCGAGTCGCTGGCCAGCGCCCTGGCGCAGACCGAAGACGATGCCAAGCGCCTGCGCGCCTCGGGTGTGAGCGATGTCGTCGTGTGCGGGAACTTGAAGTTCGACCTCACACCTGACGAATACCTGCTTCAGCGCGGCCACGCCTGGCATGCAGCCACGGGCCGGCCCGTGGTGATGGCCGCCGTGACGCGCGAAGGCGAAGAGGCCATGCTGCTTGAAGAATGGTTGCGCGTGCCCGCGGCGGGGCGGCCGCTTCTGCTCGTCGTGCCGCGCCACCCGCAACGCTTCGATGAGGTCGTGGGGCTGATTCAGGCGGCTGGGTTGACGTTCGCACGCCGAAGCCAGTGGGGTGATGCACCCGGCGAGGCCCAGTGCCGTGTCGATGTGTGGCTTGGCGACAGCATGGGCGAGATGCCGCTCTACTACGGTGCCGCAGACGTGGCCCTGCTCGGCGGGAGCTTCGCGCCGCTGGGCGGGCAGAACCTCATCGAGGCAGCTGCTTGCGGCTGCCCGGTCGTGATGGGCCCGCACACCTTCAATTTTGCCGAGGCCGCCGAGCTGTCACTGGCGGCCGGCGCCTCGCTGCGCGTGGCCGACATGGCTGAGGGTGTTTCGCGCGCGCTCGAAATGGCGGGCCACGCCGAGCGAGATGACTATGCGCGCCGCGCGGTGGCCTTCGCAGCTCAGCACCGCGGGGCCGCCGATCGCATGGCCCGGCAGATCACGCCGCTCCTGGGGCGCGCCTGAGAGCCGCGAAGCGCCCCGAGCGCGATCAGCGCGCCAGCAGCGCGTTGACCTTGCTCACGTCTTCAGGCACCAGCATGCCGGCCGCCTGCTTCAGGCGCAGGCCGTTCACCAGCACGTCGTAGCGGCCCTTGGCGAGATCGCGCTGCGTCGTGTAGAGCTGGGTCTGCGCGTTGAGCACGTCGATGTTCACGCGCACGCCGACCTTGTAGCCGAGCTGCGTGGCTTCGAGCGAAACCTTGCTCGATTCTTCTGCCGCTTCGAGTGCCTTGACCTGCGCCGTTTGCGACTGCACCACGAAGTAGGCCTGCCGCAGGGTTTGCTCGACCAGTCGGCGCGAGGATTCCAGGGTGTTGCGAGACTGCTCTTCGAGCGAGAGGGTTTCCTTCACGCGGTTCTGCACCGAGAAGCCGGAGAAGATGGGGATGTTGACCTGCACGCCGATGCTGGTGTTCTTCTGATTGCCCCAGTAGTCGAAGTTCTGCGGCAGCCCCGTGGCGTTCGAGATCTGCATGCCGGCCGGGTTGGCCCGGCCCAGGCCATAGCTGGCTGCCAGCCCCACGGTGGGCAGGTGGCCAGCACGGGCCTTGCTGGTCTCGAGCTGGGCCACCTCGTAGCCGATGCGTGCACGCCGCACGATCGGTGTGTCCTCGGTGGTCGCGGCCCAGTCTTCAACGTTGGCTGGCACCAGTGGCGGGAGCACCACCGGCACGGCCAAGGGCTTGGGCACGACGCCGCTACGCCCGATCAGGCGATCAAGAGCGATCTTTCTGACGAGCAAGTCGTTCTCGGCACCGATCTCGACGGCGGTCGCGAGGTCATATCGGGCCTGGGCTTCGCGGGTGTCGGTGATGGTCGCGGTGCCGACCTCGAAGTTGCGCTTGGCGGCCGCCAATTGCTCACCGATGGCCTTGCGGCTGACCTGCGTGGTGGTCAGCGTGTCCTGTGCTGAAAGTACGTCGAAATAGATCTGCGCCACGCGCACGATCAACTCCTGGTTGGCGGTCTGCAGATCCGCCTTGGCCACTTCGAGGCTGAGATCGGCTTGGCTGATGGTGTGGTCGTTGGCGCGATTGAAGAGCGACTGTTGGGCCACGATGCTGCCGGTGGCTCCGTTGGTCTTGATGTCTGAGGTGGTGTTGCCCTCGACGGTTTCCTCGCTGGTGGTCTGACTCGCTCCAACCGTGGCTGCGACATAAGGTCGCCGCAGCGCATGCACCTGCTCGACACGGTACTGCGCCGAATCCAGCGCCGCACGCGCTGCCAGGTAGGTGGCGTCGTAGGCGCGTGCGATGTCGTAGACCTCTTGCAGGTTCTCGGCCTGTGCGGAGCTGGCAGCCCCCAGCGCCATGGCGATTGCCACGGCGAGGCGGTGCATCTTCGGCAGACGAGACGTGGATTCGGCGGGCATGGATGTTCCTCGGGGAAATGGCTCAGTAGATGGGGATCGAGGTATCGACCTCTTGTGACCAGGCATAGATGCCCCCGGCAATGTTGTAAACGTGCTCGTATCCCTGGCGCTCCAGGAATGCGACGACCTGCAGACTTCGTACCCCGTGATGACACAAACCGAAGATGGGCTGCGCCGGGTCCAGTTCGGCCAGACGCTCCGGGACTTGCTGCATGGGTATGCACACCGTGCGTGCGCCGGGCAGTGCGAGGCGGGCGAGATTCACCTCCCACGCCTCGCGCACGTCGAGCAGAACGGGCTGCGCATCTGGCGGCAGGCTGGCCAGCAAGGCGTGAACGTCGAGGACCTGGACCTGCTGCATGAGTGAGGGCCGGCGCGCGGGATCAGAAGTGGAACCGCGACGGCTCGTCGAAGCCCTGGAGCCGCGGCGCCACGGTTTCGAAGAGATTCACGCTGGAGTACTCGGTGTCGCTCGTGCGCGTGACGAGCACCGCGCGCATCGCTGGCTCCTGTCCCACGATGGCTGCAAGCCGGCCGCCGACCTTGAGTTCGGCCAGCAGCGCTTGCGGCACGGCGGCCACCGAACCCGACAGCAGGATGGCCTCGAAGGGGCCGGCTGTGGGCAGGCGCTTGGAGCCGTCGGCTTCGACCACGCTCACGTTGGTGATCGCAGCGCGCCGGAGGTTGTCGGAGGCCATCTTGGCGAGCGCCGGGTCGATCTCGAGCGTGACGACCTGGCGGGCCTTGTGCGAGAGCAGGGCGGCCATGTAGCCCGAGCCGGCACCGATCTCGAGCACGCGCTCGTGGCGGCGCACATTGAGTTCCTGCAGCAGGCGCGCTTCAACCCGGGGCGGCAGCATGTGCTGGCCATTTCGGGCGTCGGCAGTCAGCGGCACCTCGGTATCGAAGAAGGCCATGCTGCGGTAGGCCGGCGGCACGAAGTCTTCGCGCTTGACGACGGCCAGCAACGACAGCACGCCCAGGTCGAGCACATCCCAGGGGCGGATCTGCTGTTCGATCATGTTGAAGCGGGCTTGCTCGGTGTTCATGGCGATCTCCTCGCGGGGGCGTTGAATGGAAGGCGGCGCATTTTATTTGCCGCCCGTGGGCTCGACGGCCATGTCAGCAGGCGCATGGGGCTTGCCGCCCAGCTTGCGCTTGAGCCACACCGACAGGTCGTCGAGATAGCAGTAGATGACCGGCACCACGACCAGTGTCAGCAGTGACGAGGTGATGACACCGCCGATCACGGCCTGGCCCATGGGCGCGCGCTGCTCCGAGCCTTCGGTCAGCGCGAAAGCCAGCGGCACCATGCCGAAGATCATGGCCAGCGTGGTCATCAGGATCGGGCGCAGCCGCACCTGGGCGGCGTGGAGCAGGGCGTGTTCGCGGTCCATGGGTTCGGCCCCGTTCTCTCCTTCGCGGCTGCGGATGGCGAAGTCGACCAACAGGATCGCGTTCTTCGTCACCAGCCCCATCAGCATCACGATGCCGATGATGCTGAACATGTTCAGCGTGGAGCCGAAAGCCAGCAGGATCAGCACCACGCCGCTCAGCGTGAGAGGCAGCGAACTCATCAGCGCCAGGGGCTGCAGGAAGCTCTTGAACTGGCTCGCCAGGATCATGTAGATGAACACGATGGCGAGAGCCAGCGCCCCGAGCGCGTACTGGAACGACTCGTTCATGTTTTTGGTCGAGCCGCCAAAGCTGTAGCGGTAGCCGGGCGGCCACGAGACACCGTCGAGCACCTTGCGGATGTCGGCCGAGACGGCGCCCGCGCTGCGACCGAAGGCATTGGCGTCGATGTTGATCTCGCGGCTGAGGTCGCGTCGGTTGATCTGGTTGGGGCCGGTCGAGGCACTGATGTCGGCCACCTGCGACAGCCGCACCGAGCGCGGTGAGCCGTCTGCCGCCGGGGCCACATTGATCGGCAGGCGCTGCAGGTCGGCAATGGACACGCGGGAGTCGGGCATGAGCTGCACGTTCACGTCGTAGTTTTCGCCGTCGGGCGCGCGCCAGTTGCCGACCAAGGTGCCGGCGACGAGCGTGCGCAGGCTGGTGGCCAGTGCGTTGACGTTCAGGCCGACGTCGGCGGCCGCATCACGCTTCACGTCGATGGCCACCGTGGGCTTGTTCGGCTTGAGCGTACTGTCCAGATCCACCAGGCCCGGGATGGTGCGCAGCTTGGCCATCACCTCGGTCGACAGGTGCTCCAGTTCGGCCAGGTCGCTGCCCTGGATCGAGAACTGCAGGCTCTTGCCGCCGCCGAGGTCGGTCTGGCCGATGTTCGTGACCGTGACGCCTGGGATGCGCGACAGCTCGTCACGCAGCGGGATCGTCATCTGGTCCAAGTTGCGCTGGCGGTCCTTGCGGTCGACCAGGCGCACATAGGTCGCGCCGTAGATCTTGCCGGCGGCCTGCCCGCTGTTGATGGTGGTGACGGTGTACTTCACCTCGGGCATCTTGCGCAGCACAGCATCGATCTGCCGTGCGCGCGACTCCGTCACTTCGAGCGACGAGCCCACGGGTGTGTAGAAGTTGACCTGCGTTTCCGAGAAGTCAGCTTTGGGGACGAACTCCGTGCCCATCACCGGCACCAGCAGCAGGCTGCCGAAGAAGCTCGCCGCGGCGATCGCCAGGGTCGCCTTCTTGTGCTTGAGCGACCAGCGCAGGATGGACTGGTAGGTGTCCGACAACCACTCGGTGAGCTGGTCGAACTTGCGCGTCACGCGGCCGATGGTCTTGTCGTACAGCGTGACCGGTGCGCCCTGGTGTACGTGGCCATGGGCTTGCGGGTCGTGCCAGATGCTGCTCATCATCGGGTCGAGCGTGAAGCTCACGAACATCGAAATGAGCACGGCTGCCACGATCGTCAGCCCGAACTCGTGGAAGAACTTGCCCACGATGCCACCCATGAAGCCGATGGGCAGGAACACCGCAACGATCGACAAGGTGGTGGCCAGCACCGCCAGGCCGATCTCGTTGGTGCCGGCGAGCGAAGCCTCGCGCGCGCTCGCACCCATCTGCACGTGGCGCACGATGTTCTCGCGCACCACGATCGCGTCGTCGATCAGCAGGCCCACGCACAGGCTCAGCGCCATCAGCGTGATGGTGTTGATGGTGAAGCCGAACACGTACATGAACAGGAAGGTGCCGATCAGCGCGATCGGCAGCGTCAGGCCCGTGATCACGGTAGAGCGCCACGAGTTCAGGAACAGGAACACGATCAGCACCGTGAGTGCTGCGCCTTCGAGCAGCGTGCGCTGCACGTTGGCGACCGACACCCGGATCGCACGCGAGTTGTCGCGGATCACCTCGATCTTCACGCCGGGCGGCGTGAGAGGCGCGGCTTCGGCCAGCGCGCGGTTCAGCCCGTCGACCACGCCGATGGTGTTCTCGCCCTGGCTCTTCTGCACCGACAGCAGCACGGTGCGCTGGCCGTTGTAGAGCGCGAGGCTCTCCACTTCCTGCGGGCCGTCTGACACATCAGCCACCTGCCACAATTTGACGGCGTTGCCGTTCTTGCGCGCAACGACGATGTCGCGGAAGTCCTCCGGCCGCTTGAGCCGCGCGTTGATCTGAACCACGCGCTCCTGCTCCAGCGAGCGGATCGCGCCCATGGGCAGCTCCTGGTTCTCGCTGCGCACGGCGGCCACGATCTGATCGACGCTGATGCCCAGCGCTTCGAGGGCGGCGGGGCGCACATAGAGATTGATCTCGCGCGCCACGCCCCCCACGGGCGACACCGAGCCCACGCCACGCACGTTCTCCAAGCGCTTTTGCAGCACCTGGGTGGCCCAGGTGGTCAGCTCCTGCGCGCTCTTCTTGCCATCGGTTGACAGGACGGCCACGTTGAAGATCGGCACGCTCTGCGGGTCGAAGCGCGAGATGCGCGGCTCCTTGACCTCCTCGCGCAACAGGGGGCGCACGAGGGAGACCTTCTCGCGCACGTCATCCGCGGCCTTGCGCCCGTCCACGTCGAGGTTGAACTCGATGATGACGACCGAGGTTCCCTCATACGAGCGCGAGTACAGCGAGTTGATGCCCGCCACCGTGTTGACGGCTTCCTCGACCTTCTTGGTGACCTCGCTCTCGACGATCTCGGGCGATGCGCCGGGGTAGTCCATCACCACCACGACGGTGGGGAAGTCGATGTCGGGGAACTGGTCGACGGAGAGCCGCTGGTAGCTGAACAGGCCCAGCACCACGAAGGCGAGCATGACCATCGTGGCCATGACGGGGTTGTTGATGGAGACGCGGGTGAACCACATGGTCTGCGGGTGCCTCGTCTCAGCGTGCGGCGGAGGCCGCGCCGCTCGCCAGCTTGACCGTCGTGCCTTCGCGCAACTGGCCGACCACACCGCGCAGGAGCGTGGTGCCTGGGGCTACGCCTTCGGTGATCTCGACCACGCTCTCTCGGCCGGCGTCGAAGCTCGCTTCGCCACGGGCGCCCAGCGCAACGACCTTCGGCACCACTTTGCCATCGACAACGGTGAGCACATAGGGCCGCGCCTGATCGACACGCACGGCAGCCACCGGCGCCACCAGCGCGGTGCGGCTCTGCACTTCGATGTTGCCGCGAGCGAACAGGCCCTGGCGCAGGCCGGCGCGCGGCGCGAGCGCGAGGTAGACCATGACGGCACGGGTACCGGCCTGAGCGCTCGGGTTGATGCGCGCCACCGTGGCCACGGCCGTGTCGCTGAAGCCATCGACCTGCAGGCGAGCGGTCTGGCCGACCTTCACGTCGAGCACATCTTCGGGCGCCATGGCGGCTTCGAGTTCGATGCGCGACAGGTCGACGACCTCGACCAGCTTGGTGTCCACTGACACGCGTTCGCCCACCTGCACCAGCCGTTGCGAGACCATGCCCGAGATCGGGGCGACAAGCCGTGCGTCGGCCAGCGACTTGCGGGCAAGGTCGGCGGCGGCACTCGCTGCGCCGTATGTCGACTGGGCAGCAGAGGCATTGGAGATTGACGTCTCCAGCCCGGTGGCCGAGATGAACCCTTGAGCGACGAGCGCGCGGTTGTTCTCCAGCGTGCGGTTGGCAATGTCGAGTTGCGCCTTCGAGGTGCCCGCCGTCTGCTCGGCCTGGCGAAGGCGTAGCTCGAGCTCGGACGTGTCGAGTTGCCCGATGACCTGGCCCGCCTGCACGGTGTCGCCTTCGCGCACCGTGAGCGATTTCACCTCGGCGGCGACCTTGGCCTTGACGAAGGCGCTGTTCACCGCGCGCAGGCCACCGGACACGGCCAGTGTGCGCACCAGTTCCTTCGGCTGCGCGACGACCACATCGCTTGCGGTCAGGTCGTAGCCGTCGGGGGCCTTGTGGGTGGCGGCGGTTGTCTGCTCCAACTTGCGTGCCTGCAGGCGCTTGGCGACCACGGCGGTGAGGCAGAGCAGAACCAGGGCGGCAATGCCCCACTTGAACCAGCGTTTCGTCGTCATGAAAGCTGCTTTCCTTTTCGGGTCGATGGAGCGGTGGGAGTGGGGGCAGGGTTGAGCAGCCCGTGGAGGACGACGTCGATGTGCGTGGCCATCAGGCGGTTGGGGTCGACTTCGAGACCGATGGTCGGGCAGGCCCCGAACGAGTGCTTGTGCAGCGCCATGAAGAGCAGCGGCGCAAAGATCACCTGCGTGATGTCTTCGAGCGGCACCGGGCGGAACTCACCGCGCTCCATGCCGCGCTTCAAGGTGCGCATGAGAACGTCGGTGGCTGGCTGGATGACCTCGTCGGTGTAGAACTGACCGATCTCCGGGAAGTTGCGCACCTCCGCCATCATGATCTTGTGGATGCCGCCGGCCGGCGTGTTGCCTACACGCTCCCACCAGGCGCGAAGCAGCAGCCCCAGGAGCTCGACGGACGAGCCCTCGAAGGCATCGACCACGTCGGCGCTTTCTGCAATCAGTTGCGCCATGTTTTCGCGGATGACGGCCTTGAGGAGTTCTTCCTTGCTCGGGTAGTACAGATAGAGCGTGCCCTTGGACACGCCGGCGCGCGTGGCGACTTCTTCGGAGCGCGTGGCAGCGAAGCCTTTCTCGACGAACAGCTCGAGAGCCGCGTCCAGCAGTTCTTGCGGGCGAGCTTCCTTGCGTCGTTGCCGTGTCGGCGTGGTCGGGGAGGGCTTGGTCATCGAGGGGCGCAGAGATACTGACCGGAAGGTCAGTAATGTAGCCGCTGCGACTCAGTCGGGCAACCCGCCCGGCGGGGCGGGCCCGGGAATTGCCAAAGAGTTGCCATTGGCGCGTGGCCCGAGGGGGGGCCACTTATCATCGCCCGTCGTTTTTGAAGTCAGGGAGCAGATTTGGACATCGTGCTGTGGGTCAAAGCCGCCCTCATGGGCATCGTCGAAGGGTTGACCGAGTTTCTTCCCATCTCCAGCACCGGCCATCTGATCCTCGCCGGCTCCCTGCTCGATTTCACCGGCGACACCGTCAAGGTGTTCGAAATCGCCATCCAGACGGGCGCCATGATCGCGGTGGTGTGGGAGTACCGCCAACGCCTGAAAGACACCTTCTCGGGCCTCACCACCAACCCGGTCTCCAAGCGATTCGCGATCAATGTGGTCGTGGCTTTCATTCCAGCAGCGATTGCCGGGCTCCTGTTCAACAAGGCGATCAAGGCGCATCTGTTTCACCCGGTGCCGGTGGCCGTGGCGTTCATCGTGGGCGGGCTGATCATCCTGTGGGTGGAGCGCAGGCATCGCCGCCTGTACGGGGACCGTGACCTCGAAGGCGGTCGGCGTGCGCGCGTCGAAACGGTCGACGACATGACGCCGCTCGATGCGCTGAAGGTCGGCCTGCTGCAGTGCCTGGCGCTGATCCCGGGCACCAGCCGTTCGGGCGCCACCATCATCGGCTCGCTGATGCTCGGCTTCTCGCGCAAGGCCGCGACCGAGTTCAGCTTTTTCCTTGGTATCCCCACGCTCACGGCCGCGGGTGCCTACTCGGTGTGGAAGTCGCGCGACCTGCTTCAGTGGCAGGACTTGCCGGTGTTCCTGATCGGCACGGTGTTCGCGTTCGCCAGTGCCTTGCTGTGCATCCGCTGGCTGATCCGCTACGTGTCGACGCACGACTTCACCATGTTCGCCTGGTACCGCATCGCCTTTGGCCTGATCGTTCTAGGCACCGCGTACAGCGGGCTGGTCACGTGGTCGGCTTGATGGCGACCACCCGCCGCGGCGTACCGCGGTGAGCCCCCGAGGGGTTGAGATCAGCGCTTGGTGAACACCAGATCCCACACCCCGTGGCCGAGTTTGAGGCCACGGTTCTCGAACTTGGTGAGCGGGCGGTAGTCGGGCTTCGGCGCGTAGCCTTCGGCGGTGTTGCGCAGGCCCGGCTCGGCTGAGAGCACCTCCAGCATCTGCTCGGCGTAGGGCTGCCAATCGGTGGCGCAATGCAGGTAGCCGCCGGGTTGGATGCGCGTGATCAGACTGGCCACGAAAGGGGCCTGGATCAGTCGTCGCTTGTTGTGCTTCTTCTTGTGCCAGGGGTCAGGGAAGAAGATGTGCACGCCGGCCAGCGAGTCGGGCGCGATCATGTGCTCGAGCACTTCCACCGCGTCGTGCTGCACGATGCGGATGTTGCCGATGTCTTTCTCACCGATGTGCTTGAGCAGGGCGCCCACGCCCGGCGTATGCACTTCGACGCCGAGGAAGTTGATGTGCGGCAGCGTCTGCGCGATCTGCGCCGTGGCGTCGCCCATGCCGAAACCGATCTCCAGCACGAGGGGTGCGGCGCGGCCGAATGCCGTGGCGGCGTCGAGCGTTTGCGCGGCATAGGGCAGCACGAAGCGAGGCCCCAGTGTTTCGATCGCGCGCACCTGGCCCGTGCCCATGCGCCCGGCGCGCACCACGAAGCTGCGGATGCTGCGATGGTGCTTCGGGGCAGCGGGGTCGGGGGCGGTGGAAGCGGGGGCTTGCTCGTCGGTCATGGCGGGGGCCGCATGAGGCGGGCCGGTATTGTGCCGCGGCCGCACGGTGTGCGATCAGACCCAACGAGAAGGGGCCCCGAAGGGCCCCTGCGTTCACGTGCGAGTTCAGGCGTTCAGCGGCCACCCTCCCACAACTTCAGGTCGGGCGCGTAGTTGCCGGCCGCGTAGGCTGAGCAGAACGCGGCGTTGTTGCCGCGGTATGTAGGGTCCAGCGCCACCACGGCCGGGCGGATCGCCTGCCAGAAGCGGCCCGGCTCCTCACCCGATTGGCCGCCGGAGCCCTTCACCACGATCACCATGTCGAGCCCGCGGTGGACGATGATGTACTGGCCGCCCAGGCCCGCAGCGAAGAAGACGCCTACGTCATGCTGCTGCGTCGGGCAGCCACCGGGTCGGCCGCAGCTGGGGGCGCCGGAGACCGGGCCGTGCGGGTAGCTGCGGTACTGCGCCTTCGGGGCGCAGGTGTCGGCCTCGTCGAGCCAGGTCAGGTAGCCGTAGCGGGTGTTGGCGTCCTCGAACGAGGTGTGCGACAGGTTGTAGAGGTAGTTCAGGTCGACCAGGCGCTGGCCTCCCCAGACGCCGCCGTTGTTCATCAGAAGGCCCAGGCGTGCCATGTCGCGCACGGTGGTCTGCCAGCTCGTCGCGAAATTCTTGCTGCTCGACGAGTTGCCCCAAGTGGAGTTCTCGAAGCCAAGTGGCTGCGCGAGGTAGCGCGTCCAGAATGCACCGATGTTGCTGCCCAGGCGGCTGCTGTCTTGTGCGACCACCGTGTTGATGACGTCGCTCAGGCGGTTGATCGCATCGCTGCCGACCGTGTCGTACACGAACTCGCGGTTCGGGTAGTTGAGGTTGGACGAGGCCTCGCTCACCATGCCGAGCACGTGCGCCGTGGTCGCGTCGCGGTGGAAGGTGAAGCTGTCGAGCCAATGATCGACGCGTTGGAACTCGCCCAGCGGGCCGCGTTTGCGGGTGCTGGTGGGGGCGATGTTGCGCGTCTGGTGAATCAAGGCGCCGACCGTGAGGGCGCCCATGGTCTTGGTGGTGGAGTAGACCTGGCTGGCGGAGTCGCGACCGCTCGGGTAGTACTCATGGCACAGCTTGCCGTAGCGCACGATTGCGTACGACAGGCCCAGCGTGCGGTTGGCCTGTTGCAGCGCGCTCGGATCGAGCTTGCACTCGTTGGCCACGTTCGAGGCGGAGACGAGCGTCCACGGGCCGGTGCCCGGGTCGGTCACGGCACCGGTGGGCGGCGGATTGCCGGTGCGCGTGCCTTCCACGCGCGCGTGCGTGACGGTGTACGACTCGGCGCTGCTGTTGGCGTTGACGCGAAAGCGGATGTAGAGCGTGCCTTGGCCTGCCGCCGTGCTGGGCAGGGCGAATGTCGTCGTGCCAGAGGCCGAGTTGCTCGACTCGAGCACGGTGTAGCTGCTGCCGTTGGTCGAGAACTCGACGATGCCCGCCTCGCCACTGTCCAGGCCGGTCGAGCTGCGCCCGAAGTTCAGCGTGATGTTGGTGAAGCCCGACGTGTTGATGGCGGCCGAGCGGATATTGCCGTCGGTGCTCAGCAAGGCCGCGGTCATGCGCGCACCGTAGCTGCCCGTGCTGACGCTGCCACCGGAGCTGAAGGCTCCGAGGCCGGCGCTGAAGGTCTGGTCGAGCAGCACGTCGGCCTGCGCGCTGGCGGCCGCGGACAAGGCGGCCGCGGCCAGCGCAGCCCGCGCCAATCGGCGCCGGACGGGGGAGGAAGAATGGTGAAGCCTGATCATGGGTTGTCTCCTGTTGTGTGCCTCTCGGGAGGCCTCTGTGGGAAGGACGAACCAGTCATCGGAGGGCGATGCTGGTCCGCACCCGAAATAGTGAACGATCATGCAATTTGGGCGATTGCCGATTCCCCTGAAGACAGGAGTTCAGTTTCGGTTTAGGGGGCGCGCACAGACCAGGCCCGATTCGATGCCGGCGAACCCGTCGGTGGGTGACACGGTTGCAGTGAGCGGCGTGGGTGCCGGTGGATGGAAGCTGGCGCAGAACGCAGGCCAATCCATCCGCACAACAGGCCTGAGTGGCTCGCCAGTGGTCGGCACATTCGCCCCGACCGCCGCATCCCAGCAGGACTGGTGGTCCCTTTCCACCTCGTCGGACGGGCGCAAGATCGTCGCAGGCATCAACGGCGCGACGAATGGCTTCGGTACTCGTACCTGGATTTCGATGGACTTCGGCGCCACGTGGTCCGACGTGTCCCCGACCCACGATTTCAGTGAGTCCTACGTCGCGATGTCTTCCGACGGCACTCATCTCGTGAATGCCGTGCGCAACGGCCAGGTCTGGACCTCTTCGGACAGCGGCGCGAACTGGAGCCATTACGCGTTGTCGAGCGGATGGACTGCGGCCGCGATATCGGGCAACGGCGATGTCGTGCTCGCGGCGGATGCCTCGGGCGGCGTCTACCTGAGCCCAGACGCGGGTCTCAATTGGGGCTTGTCGACCACGCTCCCGCAAGGCGCGACCGGCGCCGCGGTCTCGAGCGACGGCAGCACGCTCGCCGTGACCCACCGCCGGTGGCAACATCTGGGTGTCGACGAATGGCGGCACGAACTGGTCCGCGCAGGCGAGCGCACAGTGGTGGTCGTCTCTGGCCATGTCGAGCGACGGCAGCCACCTTGCCGCGACACTCAGCGGCGGCCAGATCTACACCTCTTCGGACAGCGGCAGCACGTGGACGCTGCAGGCCGGCAGCCCGACGACAACCTGGATGGGCATCGCATCCTCGGCATCCGGCGCACGCCTGGCGGCGGGCAATGGCGCTCACGTGTTCGAGTCGACCGACTGGGGCGTGACGTGGGCGCAGGTGGGCAGCACCAACGCCAAGAGCGTTGCACTGTCGGCAAATGGCCAGCGTGCCTACACGTCGACGTACAACGGGCTCATCTGGTCGGCCGCGGCGAACCAGACGACGATAGGCACCGGCGGATCGCTCAGCGGTTCGCAGGGCGATGCGGTCACCCTTCAGTACATGGGAGGCGGCGTCTTCATCGTGCTGAGCGCCACCAACAACTCGGGCACGTTCACCGTCGAGTGACGCCAGCGGCAAGACCGAGGCTGCCGCCGCACAGGCGCCACGCTAGAATCCGCACACCATCGCGGGTGTAGTTCAATGGTAGAACGGCAGCTTCCCAAGCTTCATACAGGGGTTCGATTCCCCTCACCCGCTCCAACAACGTTCCGGGCCGCGCATGCGGCCCTTGTTGTAAGCGCAGCAAGCGTGTTCAAGGGGGATGCATGAGCGACAGGCTGTTGCGCGTTGTCTGGGTCGATGTACCCGAATCGTCCCCCCTCGAGTTGCCCGAACGCTCCGCCTGGGGCCCGTTCACGAGCAGCCGGGTGAGCGGTCTCGACGCGCTGACGTCTGGCCATGCCCCCATGGCCTGTGACGTGGTGATCCTCGGGTTGCCTGGCGGTGCGCAGGCGGCGCCGATCCCATGGGGCGCGTTGTCTACCTTGTGCCCGGAAGCGGCCGTGCTGGTACTCACCGATTCGATGGACGCTGCCACCCAGCAGCGCCTGCTCGGCACCGGCATTCAAGACGTGGTGCTGAAGGCCGATGCCGAGTCGCTCGCCCAGCGCGTGCGCCTGGCAGCGCAGCGGCGCTTGTTGCTGTCTGAAGAACGCCGTTCATTTGCCACCGATCTGGGCACCGGCCTGCCCAACCGCCAGCAACTCATCGAGCACATGAGCCAGATCCTGGCGCTGCGTGAACGCGAGCCCAAGCCGGTGAGCGTGCTGGTGTTCCGGGTGGATGGTTTGCAGGGCGCCGAGGCGGCGCACGGCCATGAGTCGGCCAATGTGGTGCGGCGCAAGGTGGCGGTCAGGCTGCGCGCCGGCGTGCGTTCGAGTGATGTGGTGGCCTCGCTCGGCTCCGACGTCTTTGCCGTGCTGCTGCCTTCGACCGAGGCATCGACCGACGCGCAACGCGTGATCGTGAAACTGATGCACGCGCTGCGCGAGCCCTTCATGATCGCCGGTACCACGGTGCCGATCTCGGCCCATGTGGGTCTTGCCCAGTTCCCGCAGGACGGCAAGCAACCCGACGAGCTGCTGCGCCACGCGTCATCGAACGCGCTGCTCGGCGCCTACGGCATGCAGGGCTCGGCGAACGAGTGAGCTGAGACCGCAAGTCGCCTCACTCCTGCCCGCGAAGGGCGTCGCCCGGCTTGGGACGGCCCGGCGCCCGGCACGTCGCTACTTGGTGATGTCGCCCAGGCAGAGGTACTTGATCTCCAGGTAGTCCTCGATGCCGTGGCGCGAGCCTTCGCGGCCCAGGCCCGACTGCTTGACCCCGCCGAACGGCACCTCGGCCGTCGAGATCAGCCCGGTGTTCACGCCCACCATGCCCGATTCCAGGCCTTCACCCACGCGGAAGATGCGGCCGACATCGCGGCTGTAGAAGTAGGCGGCCAGGCCGAACTCGGTGGCGTTGGCCATCTCGATGGCCTCGGCCTCGGTCTTGAAGCGGAACACCGGCGCCACCGGGCCAAAGGTTTCTTCGCGGGCGCACAGCATGTCGCTGGTGGTGTCGGTGAGCACGGTCGGCTCGAAGAAGCGGTCGCCGACGCGCTTGCCGCCGGTCAGCACCTTGGCGCCCTTGCTCACCGCGTCGGCCACGTGGCGCTCGATCTTGGCGATGGCGTTGTCGTCGATCATCGGCCCTTGCGTCACACCGGCCTCGAAGCCGTTGCCCACCTGGATCGCCTTGGCCTTGGCGGCGAGCTTCTGCACGAACTCGTCGTAGATGCTGTCTTGCGCGTAGAGGCGGTTGGCGCACACGCAGGTCTGGCCCGCGTTGCGGTACTTGCTGGCGAGCGCACCCTCGACGGCGGAGTCGATGTCGGCATCGTCGAACACGATGAAGGGGGCGTTGCCGCCGAGTTCGAGCGAGAGCTTCTTGATGGTCGGCGCACACTGGGCGGCCAGCAGGCGGCCGACCTCGGTGGAGCCGGTGAACGACAGGTGGCGGATCACGTCGCTCTCGCACAGCAGCTTGCCGATCTCGGCCGACTTCTCGGCCGTGATGATGTTCAGCACGCCCGCCGGCAGGCCGGCCCGCTGGCCCAGCTCGGCAATCGCCAGGGCGGACAGCGGCGTCTGCCCCGCGGGCTTGACGATCACCGGGCAGCCTGCGGCCAGCGCCGGGCCCACCTTGCGAGTGATCATCGCAATCGGGAAGTTCCACGGCGTGATGGCCGCGCACACGCCCATCGGCTGCTTGATGACGAGATAGCGCTTGTTGTTGTCGGTGGTCGGGATGGTCTCGCCGTAGACGCGGCGGCCTTCCTCGGCAAACCACTCGATGAAGCTCGCGCCGTAGGCCACCTCGCCCTTGGCTTCGGCCAGCGGCTTGCCCTGCTCGGCAGTCATGATGCGCGCCAGGTCGTCGGCGTGCTGCTGCATGAGGTGGAACCACTTCATCAGGATCGCACCGCGCTCCTTGGCCGTCTTGCTGCGCCATGCCGGCCACGCCTTGTGGGCGGCCTCCAGCGCGGCGCGGGTCTCGATCACACCCAGGTCGGCCACGTCGCACAGCTTCTGGCTGGTGGCCGGGTCGATCACGTCGAAGCGGCCGCTGCCGCCCACCCATTCGCCGTTGATAAGGGCGTTGGTCTTGAGCAGGCTGGCGTCGTTGAGCGAGGCAAGGGGTGATGCAAGGGGCGTGGCAAGGGGCGTGGCGCGTGGGTCCATGGCGGTGTCTCCGGGTGTGCCGAAGATCATAAGTCGCGGGTTTCACGCATGTGAGCGTGCGGGCTTGGAACTGGGGTCGACACCTATAATCAAAAGCTTCGATAAATCAAGCAGTTAGCCTCGCATGAAAGCTTCTGAAATCCGCTCGCAGTTCTTGAAGTTCTTCGAGGCCAAGGGCCACACGATCGTGGCATCGAGCCCCGTCGTGCCTGGCGACGACCCGACGCTGCTGTTCACCAACGCGGGCATGAATCAGTTCAAGGATGTGTTCCTTGGCTTCGACAAGCGCCCCTACACCCGCGCCACCACTGCGCAGAAGTGCATCCGCGCCGGCGGCAAGCACAACGACCTCGAGAACGTGGGCTACACCGCGCGCCACCACACCTTCTTCGAGATGCTGGGCAACTTCTCGTTCGGCGACTACTTCAAGACCGACGCGATCAAGTACGCCTGGGAGCTGCTGACCGAGGTCTACAAGTTGCCCAAAGAGAAGCTCTGGGTCACGGTGTATGCCGAAGACGATGAGGCCTATGAGATCTGGAACAAGACGGTCGGCGTGCAGGCCGAGCGCATCGTGCGCATCGGCGACAACAAGGGCGCGCGCTACGCCTCCGACAACTTCTGGATGATGGGCGACACCGGCCCGTGCGGCCCGTGCACCGAGATCTTCTACGACCACGGCCCCGAGATCCCCGGCGGCCCGCCCGGCTCGCCCGACGAAGACGGCGACCGCTACATCGAGATCTGGAACAACGTGTTCATGCAGTTCAATCGCGACGAAGCGGGCGTGATGCACAAGCTCCCGAAGCCGAGCGTGGACACCGGCATGGGCCTGGAGCGGCTCACTGCCGTGCTGCAGCACGTGCACAGCAACTACGAGATCGACACCTTCGTCAATCTGCTTGCCGCAGCAAAGAAGGCGGTGGACCTTGCGGGTGGCGGTGACTGCGACAAGGAATCGCCCTCGCTCAAGGTGATCGCCGACCACATCCGTGCCTGCACCTTCACGGTGGTCGACGGCGTGATCCCGAGCAACGCCGGCCGCGGCTACGTGCTGCGCCGCATCGCCCGCCGCGCCATCCGCCACGGCTACAAGCTGGGCGCGCGCAAGCCGTTCTTCTACACGCTGGTCGATGCGCTTGCCGCCGAGATGGGCGACGCGTACCCCGAGTTGCGCAAGAGCCAGCAGCGAGTGACCGAGGTGTTGAAGCAGGAAGAAGAGGGATTCTTCCGCACCATCGCCAACGGCATGGAGATCCTCGAGGCGGCCCTGGTCGGTGGCGCCAAGACCATCGACGGCGACCTCGCTTTCAAGCTGCACGACACCTACGGCTTTCCGCTCGACCTCACGGCCGACGTGTGCCGCGAGCGCGGTGTGACGGTGGACGAAGCCGGCTTCAACGCCGCCATGAACCGCCAGCGCGAGCAGGCCCGTGCGGCCGGCAAGTTCAAGATGGCGCAGGGCCTGGAGTACACCGGCGCCGACACCGCCTTCCACGGCTACGAGCACCTCACGCACGAAGGCGCCAAGGTCACGGCGATCTACATCGACGGATCGCCGGCCACCAGCGCGAAGGCGGGTGACGACGCCGTGCTCGTGCTCGATCAGACGCCGTTCTACGCCGAGAGCGGCGGCCAGGTGGGCGACACCGGCGAGCTGCGCAACGCGACCTCACGCTTCCTGGTCGAAGACACGATCAAGGTGCAGGCGGCGGTGTTCGGCCACCACGGTCGCGTCGTCGAGGGTGAGGTGAAGGTGGGCGACGTGCTCAATGCCCGTGTCGACACCGAGCGCCGCGCCAAGACCGTGCGCAACCACTCGGCCACCCACCTGATGCACAAGGCACTGCGCGAAGTGCTGGGCGGCCACGTGCAGCAGAAGGGCTCGCTGGTCAACGCCGATCGCACGCGCTTCGACTTTGCGCACAACCAGCCGATGACGGACGCCGAGATCGCCAAGGTCGAAGCACTCGTCAACGCCGAGATCCTCGCCAACGCCGCCACGCAGGCCCGCGTGCTGCCGATCGAAGAGGCCCAGAAGACGGGCGCCATGATGCTGTTCGGCGAGAAGTACGGCGACGAAGTGCGTGTGCTTGACATCGGCAGCAGCCGCGAGCTGTGCGGCGGCACGCACGTTGCGCGCACGGGCGACATCGGCCTCTTCAAGATCGTCTCTGAGTCGGGCATTCAGGCCGGCGTGCGACGTGTGGAGGCTGTCACCGGCGACAACGCGCTGAGCTATCTGCAGTCGCTCGAAGCCACGGTGCATCAGCTGGCCAGCACGCTGAAGGCTGCACCGGCCGAGGTGCCCGGCCGCCTGAGCCAGGTACTGGAGCAGGTGCGCGCACTTGAGAAGGAACTCGCTGCCGTGAAGGGCAAGCTGGCTTCGTCGCAGGGCGATGAGTTGCTCGCGCAGGCCATCGACGTGAAGGGCCTCAAGGTGCTGGCGGCCGTGCTCGACGGCGCTGACGCCAAGGGCCTGCGCGAGACCATGGACAAGCTGAAGGACAAGCTGAAGACGGCGGCCATCGTGCTGGCAGCGGTCGACGGCGGCAAGGTTCAGCTGGCCGCTGGCGTGACCCACGACAGCATCTCCAAGGTGAAGGCGGGCGAGCTCGTCAACTTCGTCGCCCAGCAAGTGGGCGGCAAAGGCGGCGGCAAGCCCGACATGGCCATGGCCGGCGGGACTGACGCCACGAACCTCAGCGCCGCCCTGGCGTCGGTTCAGGCCTGGGTAGCCGAGCGGGTCTGACCCGCCGGTGCCCTAACCCAGCGCCACGGCAGCCTGCCTGAGCGCCCCCGAGGCGGCGATCAGGCGGGCCACGTCCAGCAGGATCAGCATCTGCCGGTTCGCACCCTGGCCACGCAGCAGGCGTTCGCCGTCGCTGGCGCCGTGCTGAACCACTTGCAGCTCGCTCTCCGGCACGTCGAAGACGGGGCCCAGCGCATCCACGCGCAGTGCGAATCGCTGGCCGTTGGGGCCTTGCGCGACGATCGTCGGCGCATCGATGTCGGCCGATGCGCGCCCGCTGCGCAGCCTCGCGAGGTCGATCACCGGGATCATCTGCCCCTCGAACATGGTCATGCCCAGCACGTGGGCGGGTGCATTGGCGATGGTGGCCAGACGGGGGCGTTGCAGTGCCTGCAGTGCGGCGCTGCCCGGGATGCCGAGCCACTGACCGGCGCACGCGAAGCTCGCCACCGAGACGACGCCCGTGGCCGCCCCGCGCGTGGCGGCCCTGGCGGGTTCGAAGGCCGGCAGCGCGGGGGCGGGCGCTTCCATGTGCTGGCCCAGGCGCAACAGCACGACGCCGGCCACATCGTTCGCGGATTGTTCTGGCACGCTGCCGTACTCGCGGTAGCCGCCGGCCATGGCATACCCCGCCACGTAGGCCGTGTTGCCGATGTCGACGACGGCGGTGGTGGCCTCTCCCCGCGCCAGGGTTTGCAGGCCGGGGAGTGCGGGGGCAGCATCGCCGGCTGACCAGCGCGGGTCGCTGCTCGAGACCACCTGCCCGCTGCGGGTGACGAGCAGGCCGGCCGCGGCCCCAGCGGCTTGCGCTTGGTGGCCCTGTGGCAAGGAGTCCGTCAGCATGGCTTCGAACTGCGGCGCACCGTCGAACACGATGGCGATGCCGCCGACCACGCGCTCTTGCGGGTCGGGGCTGCGCACGGAGGCGGCGAACACGTAGGTCGCGCGATCGCCATAGAGCGGCGTGGCGCCGTGGGCCGAGCGCGCAAAGCTTTGCGCGTCTCGCAGGTTGAGCGTTTCGCGCACCCAGGGGGCATCGAGCGTGCGGCCCACCCATTCGCTCGCGGCAGGGTCGGAGACGGCCACCACCTCGCCCTGCATGTCGAAGAGCACCAGCAGCGCGTACACGGTGTACAGGCCGTTGATGCGCGCCAGCACGCCGGCGGCCGCACGCGCGTCGCGCTGTGCACGCGGCTGCGCGAGCACCTGGCGCAGCACGCCGTCGAGCGCCCACCAGCGGCAATCGTTGGCGCGCTCGTAGAGGTTGCGGTCCATGATGTCGATCGCCAGCCGCGCATGGTGCCGCGCTTGTTCGAACACGGCCGACAAGGTGGACTCGTGCAATTGATGTGTGGCCTGATCGAACACCTGCCGGATGCGCTCGCCCGTGAGCCCCACTTCACGCAGCAAGGTCGCAGCAAAGGCGGACGACGAACCGTCGGCCGCAGGTTGCAGCTTGCCGTTCCACAGCACGCGTGAGAGGTCGCGCTGGATGCGCAAGGCCTCGGGCGGGATGCTGCGCAGCTCTTCACTGAAAATGCCTTCGGTGTCGACCCGCTCGAGCACGTCTTGCGTGGCGCTGCCTGAGTCGTGCGCCTCGTTGCGCAGCTCGAACGCCTGGTCGATCGGCACCATCACACGCACCGACCAGCCCGGGCCGTGGTAGCCCTCGTACGGGTTGGCCGTGGCAGCCACGGACAGGTACTCGCGCCCGGCAAAGCGCACATGCTCGTGGCCCGTGCGGGATTGGCTCGCTCCAAGCTGTGCGCCCGGCGACACCTGCCACCGGTCTGACGATGCGAGCACGACGCCGTGGTGATCGACGAGCGTGATCACCGCCGGGTCGTCCGGCGGCAGCAGTGCTTCGAAGATGCCGCGCATCTCGTCGGTGATCCGGAAGGACAGGCACATCACGCCCAAGGTGGTCGCGCCCTGGTGGATGGCTGCCGCGTAGAGCAGGGCAGGGCGCCCGCCCATGGTGGACGAGTGGCCGTAGTGCTCGACGTAGGGCGCGCCTGCGAGCGCCTCGGCGAGCCAGGGTTCATCGCAGCGCGTGGCGTCGATGCGGCGGTCCAGGCGAGCGCGTACGCGGCCGTCTGGCGAGAGCAGCACGATGTCGTCGTAGACGCTGTACTTGGCCACGTAGTCGGCAAAGCGGGCTTCGAGCTGCCGGCGCTGGGCATCGCCGGACGAGTCGCCTGATGCGTCGCCTTGCATGAACTCCCGTACGGCCGTGTCGGTGGACAGGAAGCCGATGTCGGCGGTGCGCTCGAAGAGGTTGCGCACCAGGATGTCGATCGCGACCTGGCCCTGGTTGCGCATGCCCTGCACCACGTTCGACAGCAGGCAGCGGCCCAGGTTGTCGAGCAGGGTTTCGGTGAGCGCCTGGAAGGCGCTGCGGGTGGCGGCGATGTCGGGGAGCGCACCGCTCATCTGGCCCAGCATCGACAGGCTGTCCCACACGCCCTGCAGGCGCAGCAGCGATTCGCGGTACTCGTCGACCGTGGGCATGCGTGACACCAACGGCGCCACTTCGGGCGAGAACGGAATCCCCCGGCGTGTGATCTTTTTCGCGCTCATCTTGTTGTTCACCTCGAAGTTGCTCGGCGTTCTGTCACCCACGATCGGGCAAGTTAGCCTACGAGCGATGGCCCGCCGAGCTCCGCGAGAAAAATGGGTGGATCGGCCCGCAATTCGACAGAGCACTGGTGCAGCGGCCCCCGCACCCGACCTCGCGCTGACGGCGCACAGGGCCGCCGCCATAATCGCGCCCTGGCCTCCCGCGGGCTCCACCCATGCAAATCGGCTTTTCCATCAACGAGATCCTGTGTCTGCTGACGCTTGCCAGCGGCGCATGCTGGTGGGTGCTGCGGCGGCGTCACCGCAGCGAGCCGCAGTCGGACCGCCGGCAGGCCGGGCTCGGCGTGGCGGCCAACCTGTTCGCCGTGATCGGCCTGATGTTCACCTGCCGCGTGGCACTGGCCGACTGGCCGAAGGTGCCCACCAGCTCGATGGAGCCCACGCTGAGGGCGGGCGACTACCTGCTCGTGAACCACCTGGCCTACGGGCCACGCCTGCCTTTCACCAACACGGCCATTGCGCTGGGCGAGCCGCAGCGCGGCGATGTGGTGGTGTTCCGCCACCCATTGAACGTGTCGCGCTTCTACGTCAAGCGATTGATCGGGCTGCCCGGTGACGTGGTCCGTTTCGAAGAAGGCGTGGCGCGTGTGAACAGCGAAGCTGCCGCCGGCAGCCCCGTGGCGGCCAGCGCCGCGGACAGCGGCTCGTGGCTGGTGCGTGAGAGCTTCGGCCAGCGTAGCCACACGATCAAGCTCAACCCTTTCGTGCGCGGCAGCTTGCCGCTCAATGGCGACCAGCCCGCGCTGGCCGCTCAGTGCGAGACCGAGGCGCCGGGGCGCTGGCTTTGCCGCGTGCCGGCGGGGCACTACCTCATGCTCGGCGACAACCGCGACGACTCTGATGACTCGCGCACCTGGGGCTTCTTGCCGCAGGAACAGGTGTACGGCAAGGCGGTGCGCGTGCTTGTCAACTTCTCCGATCTGTCGCGCAGCTGGACTGCGCTCTAACCCACGGCATTGAACCCATGACCGAACGACTCGATTTGCAAGGGCGACACATCGTTCTCGGCCTCAGCGGCGGCATCGCCTGCTACAAGTCTGCCGAGCTGGTGCGCGGGCTGGTGAAGGCGGGTGCCACGGTTCAGGTGGTGATGAGCGAGGCGGCCGAGCAGTTCATCACCGCGGTGACGATGCAGGCGCTGTCCAACCGAAGCGTCTACACGAGCCAGTGGGATGCGCGCGAACCCAACGCCATGGCGCACATCAACCTCACCCGCGAGGCCGATGCCGTGTTGATCGCGCCTGCGAGCGCCGACCTGTTGGCCAAGTTGGCGCAAGGCCGCGCCGATGACCTGTTGAGCCTGATGTGCCTGGCGCGCCCGGCCGAGCGCTGCCCGCTGCTCGTGGCGCCCGCGATGAACCGCGAGATGTGGGCGCACCCGGCCACGCAGCGCAACCTCGCACTGCTGCGCCAGGACGGCACGCTGATCCTCGGGCCCGGCAACGGCGACCAGGCCTGCGGCGAAATCGGCGATGGGCGCATGCTCGAACCCGACGAGGTGCTGCAAGACCTCGTCGCGGCACTCACGCCCAAGCTGCTCGCAGGGCAGCGCATGCTCGTGACGGCGGGCCCGACCTTCGAGCCCATCGACCCGGTGCGCGGCATCACCAACCACAGCAGCGGCAAGATGGGCTTCGCCATAGCGCGTGCCGCCCAGGAGGCCGGTGCCGATGTGACGCTGGTGACGGGGCCTGTGCACCTGCCCACGCCACGCGGGGTGAAGCGAATCGACGTGCAGACCGCCCAGCAGATGTACGACACCGTGGTGCCGAGCGCGCCTCAGTTCTCCGTTTTCGTGGCAACTGCGGCCGTGGCCGACTGGCGGCCGGCCACACTCTCGGAGCACAAGATCAAGAAGAACGGCAACAAGGTGGCGCCCACCTTCGAGCTGAGCGAGAACCCCGACATCCTGGCCGCCGTGGCCAAGCTGCCCCAGAGGCCGTACTGCGTGGGCTTCGCGGCCGAGAGCCACGACCTGCTCAAGCACGCGCGCGAAAAGCTCGCCCGCAAGAATGTCCCGCTCATCGTGGGCAACCTGGGGCCCGCCACCTTCGGGCGCGACGACAACTCTCTGGTGCTCGTCGACGCCCAAGGCCACCGCGAGATCGCACAGGCCGACAAGCTCACGCTCGCGCGTGCGCTGGTGGCGGAGATCGCACAACGTCTCACTTCCAACCCGACCACATGACCCCGATCGATCTGAAAGTGCTCGACCCGCGCATGGCCGAACAGCTACCCGCCTACGCAACCCCCGGAAGCGCCGGCCTCGACCTGCGTGCCTGCCTCGATGCGCCACTGGTGCTGGAGCCCGGGCAGACGCAGCTCATTCCGACCGGCCTCGCCATCCACGTGGCCGACCCCAGCCTGGCCGCGTTGATCCTGCCGCGCTCGGGTCTTGGCCACAAGCACGGCATCGTGCTCGGGAACCTCGTCGGCCTGATTGACTCCGACTATCAAGGCCAGCTCATGGTGAGCTGCTGGAACCGCGGGCAGGCGAGCTTCACTGTGCAGCCGATGGAGCGCATCGCGCAGCTCGTCATCGTGCCGGTGGTTCAGGCGCAGTTTCGCTTGGTCGACGAATTCGGAGCCTCAGACCGGGGTGCTAGCGGCTTTGGCTCCACAGGCAAGCACTGAGTAAAGAAGCGTGAAGGAGGGCGCCCTTGTGCCCTCTTGCACCGACTCATGCAGTGCGCGATGGCATGCTCGCGAGAGAGCCATGAGTGAGAACTGGATGAACAAGAAGTCGGTGCGTTGGTGGGCTGTGGTTGCAGCGGCCGTGGGTGTGGGTGTTGCCTTGGGAGGCTGCGGCAAGACAGCCGGCAAGGGTGAGCCGGTGGCGGCCGCGCCGGTCAGCGTGAGCCTGGTGCAGGCGGTGCAGCGCGATGTGGAGGTCACGCTCGAAGCCACGGGCACCGTGAGTGCCCTCAATAGCGTCGAGGTGCGCCCGCAGGTGGCGAGCACCGTCACCCAGGTGCACATTCGCGAAGGACAGTTCGTGAAGGCCGGCGCGCTCTTGTTCACGCTCGATGGGCGTGCCGATCAGGTCAAGGTCACACAGGCCCGGGCTCAACTCGCCAAGGACATGGCAACGCTGGCCGATGCCAAGCGGCAGTTCGAACGCAGCCGCGAGCTCTTCGAGCAGAACTTCATCTCGCAGGGTGCCGTCGATACCAACCGTACCCTGGTCGAATCGGCCAACGCTGTCGTGGCGTCCGATCGCGCGGCCGTCGAGGCGGCGCTGGTGAGCCTGGGCTTCAGCCGGATCGTGGCCACCACAGCCGGGCGAGCCGGCGCGATCAACGTGTTTGCTGGCAGCTACGTGCAGCCGGGCGGTGCGCCCCTTGTCACCATCACCCAGATCGACCCCATGGCCGTGAGCTTCAGTCTGCCGCAACGCAACCTCGACGATGCCTTGCAGACCCTGCGTGCCGGTGGTGGCCGCGTGACCGCGCTGCTGCCCGAAGGCCGCGGCTCGCTTGTAGGAAAGCTGCAGTTCGTCGACAACCTGGTCGATGCGGGCTCAGGGACGGTCAAAGTGAAAGCCGTTTTCGACAACCGCGACGAGAAACTCTGGCCCGGCGCGTACGTCAATGTCTCGATGGCGGTGCGCACGCTCAAGGGGGCGATCACCGTACCTCAGGCAGCCATCATTCAGGGCTCGCGTGGCAAGACGGTCTATGTGGTGGGTGGAGACAGCAAAGCCGCGACGCGCGCGGTCGAGGTGCTGGAGACCGTGGGCAATGACGTCGTGGTCACCGGGCTGCGGGCGGGCGAGCGCATCGTGCTCGACGGCCGCGAAAACGTGCGCCCGGGTGGCAATGTCATTGAACGTGGCGCTCCGTCTGCTTCGGTCGCGGCATCGGTGGCCTCGCGATGAATCTCTCCGAGCTGTTCATTCGCCGCCCGGTGATGACCGTGCTGCTCAACGCCGCCATCGTGGTGGCCGGGGTGATCGCCTACAGCCGCATCCCGGTGGCAGCGCTTCCCAGCTACAACACGCCGGTGATCAACGTCTCGGCCAGCCTGCCCGGGGCCAGCCCCGACACCATGGCGACCTCGGTGGCGTTGCCGCTGGAGAAGCAGTTCTCCACCATCCCCGGCCTCAAGGTCATCAGCTCCAGCAGCACGCTTGGCTCGACCTCGCTGACGCTCGAGTTCGACGAAGCGCGCGACATCGACGTGGCCGCCGTCGATGTGCAGGCCGCCTTGCTGCGCGCCACGCGTGCGCTGCCGCAGGACATGACTTCGCCGCCCTCGTATCGCAAGGTCAACCCGGCCGATGCGCCTGTTCTGCTGATGTCGCTGACCTCGCCGTCGCTGGGCCTGTCAGACCTCAACGATTTCGCCGAGCACCTGATCTCGCCCAGCCTCTCCACGCTCGAAGGCGTGGCCCAGGTCAACATCTATGGCCAGAAGCGCTACGCCGTGCGCGTGCAGGTGCGGCCCGAGTCGCTCGCCGCGCGCAATATCAGCCTCGACGAGCTGACCAGTGCCTTGAGCGCGGCCAACGCCAACACGCCGGTCGGCACGCTGGAAGGCGCGCGCCAGACGCTCACGCTCCAGGCCAACCGGCAGCTGCGCAACGCGGCCGAGTTTGCCGACCTGATCGTCAGCAACAGAGGCGGCAACCCGGTGCGGCTGCGGGATGTGGCGCAGGTCGAGGACAGCTTCGAGACCGTCAAGACATCGGCCAACTTCAACGGCGAGAGCTCGATCACGCTGGCCGTGCAGCGCCAGCCCGACGCCAATACCGTGAAGGTGGTCGATGCGGTGCGCAACGCATTGCCGGGGTTTCAGTCTCAGCTGCCGCAGTCGGTCAAGGTGTCGCTGCTTAACGACCGCTCGTCGTCCATTCGCGAGGCCCTGCACGACGTGAACCTCACGCTGATGGGCACGATCGTGCTGGTGGTGCTGGTGATCTTTCTGTTCTTGCGGCGCTTTGTGGCGACGGTGATTCCCACTTTGTCGTTGCCGGTGTCGCTGATCGGCGCGGTGGCCTTGCTGTGGGGCTTCGGCTACACCATCGACAACATCTCGCTGCTCGGCCTCACGCTGGCAGTGGGGCTGGTGGTCGACGACGCGATCGTGATGCTGGAGAACATCATGCGCCACGTCGAAGACGGCATGCCGCCCTTCCAGGCCGCCCTGCGCGGCTCGCGCGAGGTGGGCTTCACCATCATCTCGATCTCGACTTCGCTGGTGGCGGTGTTCATACCGATCTTCTTCATGCCGGGCGTGATCGGCCTGCTGTTCCATGAGTTTGCGGTGATCGTGTCGCTGGCCATCGTGGTCTCGGCCTTCGTCTCCCTGACCTTGGTGCCGATGCTGGCCAGCCGCTTCTTGACCGACGACGCCCACAAGAAGCCGCCCGGCGCACTGGTGCGGTCCTTCGAGCGCGGCTTCGACGCCGTGCTGCGCGGCTACACACGCTCACTCGACGTGGCGCTGCGCCATCGCTTCGCGGTGCTGATGGTGGCCCTGCTCACCTTCGTGGCCACGGCCGTGCTGTTCGTGGCCATCCCCAAGGGGTTTTTCCCTGAAGAAGACATCGGGCAGTTGCGCGTGACGACCGAGGCCGCCGAAGACACCTCGTTCCCGGCGATGGTGAAGCTGCAGGATCGCGTGGCCGCCATCGTGCTCGCCGACCCCAATGTGGCTACGGTCAACTCCATCAACGGCGGCAGCGGCGCGCAGAACACCGGGCGCATGTTCGTCAACCTGAAACCCCGCGGCGAGCGCGCGCCGATGAAGCAGGTGGTCGAAGGGCTGCGCAAGAAGATGCGCGAGGTGCCGGGCATCACGGTCTTCTTGAGCCCCGTGCAGAACTTGCAGCTGGGCGGGCGGCCGAGCAAGAGCCAGTACCAATACATCTTGCAAAGCGTGAAGGCCGACGAGCTGAGCGACTGGGCCGCCAAGGTGCAAGAGAAGCTGCGCGTCGACCCCTTGTTCCGCGATGTGACCAGCGATTCGCAACTGCGCGGATTGCAGGCCAGCCTCAAGATCGACCGCGACCGCGCCAACACGCTGGGCGTGTCGATCGAAGCCGTACGCTCCGCCTTGTTCAGCGCCTTCGGAGAGCGGCAGGTCTCGACCATCTACACGCCGGTCGACAGCTACCAGGTGATCATGGAAGTCGCGCCCGAGGCCAAGCAGGACGAGCGCGCCTTCGGCAGCATCTACGTGCGATCGAATACGGGTGCGCTGGTGCCGCTCATCAGCTTCGCGACCGTCGAGCGCAGCGTCGGGCCGACATCGGTGAACCATGTGGGTCAACTGCAGGCGGTGACGGTGTCGTTCAACCTCGCACCTGGCGCTGCGTTGGGTGACGCCACGGCTCGCATCGAGAAGGTGCGTGAAGAGATCAGCCTGCCCAGCTCGGTGATCACCACGTACGGCGGCGATGCAGCCGTCTTCAAAAGCTCACAGGGCAGCCAAGTGGTGTTGATCATCGCCGCGCTGCTGGTGATCTACGTGCTGCTGGGCGTGCTCTACGAGAGCTACATCCACCCGATCACCATTCTGGCGGGTTTGCCTTCGGCGGCGGTGGGCGCCTTGCTGATGCTCAAGCTCTTCAACCAGGATCTCACGCTGATCGCCACCATCGGCATCTTGCTTCTGATCGGCATCGTGAAGAAGAACGCGATCATGATGATCGACTTTGCGCTCGACACCCAGCGCAGCCACGGCACCGCGCCTGCAGAGGCCATTCGCGAGGCCTGCGTGCTGCGCTTCCGGCCCATCATGATGACCACGCTGGCCGCGCTGATGGGTGCGCTGCCGATCGCGCTAGGTTTGGGTGCCGGCGCCGAGTTGCGCCAGCCGCTGGGCCTGGCGGTGGTGGGCGGCCTGCTGTTCTCGCAGGCCATCACGCTCTACATCACGCCGGTGATCTACCTCTACCTCGACCGCTTCAGTGGCAAGGGGCCGGTGACAACGCCAGAAACGCTGCGCCCGGCTCAGTGAAGTTGTGAGCTGCCGGGGGCAGTGCTCATCACGCTGATGCCGGCGTCGCTCACGCTGCCGGCTTCGATCTCGGCCTCGGTGGCTTCGCGCACATCGCGCACCTTCACGTCGAGCCGCAACGCGATGCCGGCCAGCGGATGGTTGCCATCGAGTACCACGTGCTCGGGGTAGACCTCGGTGACGGTATAGATCACGTCGGGAGAAAGGCCGGTGGTGGTGGCGCCGTCAGGCGGGCCATCGAACTGCATGCCCGGTTCCACCTGTTCGCCGAAGATGGATCGCGCCTCGAAGAAGACCATGGCGGGGTCGTACTCCCCGAAGGCGTGCTCGGGTTCCAGGTGCAGCTTGGTTTCGAAGCCGGCTTCTTGCCCGTCGAGCGCCTCTTCGACCTTGGCGAGCAGGTCGTTCCCACCAAAGAAAAACTCGACGGGTGCGTCGAGTTCGTCGATGAGTTCGCCTTGGGCGTCTTCGAGTCGCCAGGTGAGGCTGACGACGCAGGGAGATGAAATCAACATCGAACAATGATCGCACAATCACCCCATGACGATCACTTCGCCGACACCGCTGCTGGGTGGCTTGAGCCCACAGCAATTCATGCGCCGTCATTGGCAAAAGCGACCTCTGCTGA
Source organism: Piscinibacter sp. PDB1-1 (assembly GCF_056675995.1). Classification (NCBI taxonomy): domain Bacteria; kingdom Pseudomonadati; phylum Pseudomonadota; class Betaproteobacteria; order Burkholderiales; family Sphaerotilaceae; genus Piscinibacter; species Piscinibacter sp. PDB1-1. The sequence goes on along the minus strand of NZ_JBWVZJ010000003.1, from coordinate 318,931 downwards.
TCCGCCAGGCGCTGCCTGTTGCCGCGCCACTGGCGAGCCGTGCCCAGTTGTTCGAGCTCGCTTCGCGCGAAGAAGTCGAGTCGCGTCTCGTGGTGCGACAGAACAAGACCTGGACACTGCGCCAAGGCCCGCTCGCCCGGCGAGCGTTGCCACCCGTGGCACAACGCAATTGGACCTTGCTGGTGCAGGGGCTCGACACGCACCTCGATGCCGCGCACGAGTTGTTGTCGCGGTTTCGCTTCGTGCCAGACGCCAGGCTCGATGACCTGATGGTCTCGTGGGCCAGCGATGGCGGCGGCGTCGGCCCGCACGTCGACTCTTACGACGTCTTCTTGCTGCAGTTGCAGGGCAAGCGGCGTTGGCGCATCGCGGCACCCGGCGACACCGAGTTCTTGCCCGGTGTCCCGCTGAAGATCTTGCGGCACTTCGAGCCCGAGCAGGAGTGGCTTCTCGAACCCGGCGACATGCTGTACTTGCCGCCGGGCTGGGCGCACGACGGGGTGGCTGAGGGCGAATGCATGACGGCGTCGATCGGCTTTCGTGCGGCGGGGCGCGGCGAGATGCGCAATGAGGTGCTGCAGCGCATGCTCGACGCAACCGATCTGCCTGACCCGGACCCCTTGTACCGCGATCCGAAGCAGGATGCGACCGAAGAGCCCGGCCGCATCCCCGATGCGCTTCACGCTTTCGTCAGCAAAGAGGTGGCGCGTTGGATGGCCGAGCCGGACGCGCTGGCCTGCGCGCTCGGCGAGGCGCTCAGCGACCCCAAGCCGCAGGTCTGGTTCGATGCTGGCCAATCGCTCGTTGTCGGGCAAGGTGTGCGCCTGGACCGGCGCACCCGCATGCTCTACGACGACCGGCATGTGTTCATCAACGGCGAGTCCTTTCGGGCCGCAGGCCGCGATGCGCGATTGATGAGGCACCTTGCCGACGAGCGCGCGATGACCGCGGCGCAGTTTGCCAAGGTCAGTCAAGGTGCTCGAGAATTAATCGATCAATGGGCGCAAGCCGGCTGGCTCCACGCCTGTGATCCATGAGCTGACGGAGCGAGCCCATGAGCAGTGAGTTTCCCGAGCCTCGCATCATCACTTCGCGCAGCGAGTTTCAGGATGCAGTGCGCGAGGCCTTTGCGCGCATCACGGAGTGGGGTTGTCGCGAGGTTTTCATTGCCGATCCGAGCTTTGCTGATTGGCCTCTGGGTGAGCGTGCCGTGATCGAGAACCTGTCGACCTGGGCGTATGCGCATCGCAAGCTGGTGGTGCTGGCGCAAGGCTTCGAAGAGTTCCCGCGGCTCCATGTGCGCTGGGTCGAGTGGCGTCGCCATTGGGCCCATGTCGTGGAGTGCCGCGCGCTCGCTGATGACGACGCAGGCAAACTGAGAGGCATGTTTCTTGTGCCAGAGCGCATGAGTTTGCGCGTGCTCGATGCGGAGCATTTCCGTGCCACGCTCTCCTACGACCCTGCCGATGCGATCAGGATTCGCGACGATATCGACGCCCTGTTGCAACGCTCGGAAGAATCCTTCCCGGTGACCACCTTGGGGCTCTAGGGAGTACCCTAGGCCTCTGGCTATAATCGCGGGCTAGGCGCAGGAGATGCTCGAGCTCTCCGCGTCTTGAATCGATGGGGATCTGCCAGGACGGAGGGTTCCCACAATTGCCGGTAATTGTCTGAACCTTTCACTGAGGAAAAATATGAACAAGTCGCTTCTGTTGGCATCCCTGGTCGCTACCGTTGCTCTGGCCGCTTGCGGCAAGAAGCCGGAAGAGGCTGCTCCTGCTCCTGCACCCACCGCTGCAGTTGAAGCCGCTGCTGCTTCGGCCGTCGCTCCGGTTGCTGATGCCGCTGCCTCGGCCACCGCAGCTGCCGCTTCGGGCGCTGAAGCTGCTGCTTCGGCTGTGGACGCTGCTGCTTCGGCCGTTGCCGCTGCTGCTTCCAAGTAATCGGATTCACTCCGATTCGAAAAGCCGCCTTCGGGCGGTTTTTTCATGGGCGCATCTCAGGTGCGTCGTGGTCCCGAGCTAGCGAACGTCCAGCCAGCCGAAGCCCACGCGCGGATCGGCCACCAGTACATCGTCTGAACCGCAGCCCATGGCGCCTGCAAGTGCGGCCTGCGCCAGGTGCGGACGGTTGTTCGATTCGCTGAGGTGGGCGGCGACCAGATGCCTGAGCCCGCCGTGCCGGCATGCGGCAAGGATCTCGGCTGCAGTGTCGTTGGCCAGGTGGCCAAGCCGACCACCGATGCGCGCCTTCAGCGACGCCGGGTAGGACGATGTCGCGAGCATTTGCCGATCATGGTTGCACTCCAGCAGCAGGGCGTCGCAAGCTTGCAGGTGCGCCAGCAGGTGAGGCGTGATCGAGCCGGCGTCGGTGAGTACGCCCAGGCGGGAGGCGCCGTCAGCGACGCACAGCTGCAAAGGCTCGTTGGCATCGTGTGGCACCGTATAGGGCATCAGGGTGACGTCGCCGACCGTGATCTCCTCCACGTCGCGCGCAAAGTGAAGCACGCCTTCGGGCAGATCGGGCTCGCCGATGGCCCGCCACGTGCCGCGGCTGGTCCACAGCCTGACGTGGTGGCGTCGGGCCAGCGTGAGGGCACACCCGACGTGATCGCCATGCTCGTGGGTCACGAACAGGGCATCGATGTCGGTGCATGCCAATCCGATGCGCGCCAGCCGGCGATCGAGTTCCCGCAAGGAAAAGCCGCAGTCGACGAGCACGCGGGTGACTGTGCTGTCGCTGCGCGCCTCGATGAGCGTGGCGTTGCCCGTGCTGCCACTGCCCAGGCTACAGAAGCGCATCATGGGGTGATGCGCTCCGACGTCATTTCAGATCGTCAACGAGGATCTGGACGATGCGCTTGCCGGCGTCACCGTTCTCGGGGTTGCCCTGGGCATCGTAGACAGACGCCGTGCTGGCGTTGCCGTCACCCTTGACCGCCACACGGTACTTGATCGGGCCGGCGAGCTTCTTGCCGGAGCCGAACGTGCGGCTCCAGAACCCGGGCTCTTCCTTGCCCGCCTCGGCCGGGTCGACGTAGCGCACGTAGTACAGGCCCTGTGCGCGGTCGCGGTCTTCGACGGTGAACCCGCTGCGGTCGAGCGCGAGGCCGATGCGGCGCCAGGCGCGATCGAAGCTTTCGTCGAGCTGGAGCGTGGCCGCGGCCTGGCCCTGGACGACGCGCGCTCTGGCCGGTGCGATGGTGGCTGCCGTGGTTCCCGGGGCAGCCGTGGTAGATGCGGCCACTGCCGCGCGCGCGGCTTCATCCTTGACGCCGAGCTTGATCATCAGGCGCGCGAGCATTTCGCCTTCGAGCGACGGGTCGCTCGGGCGTGCCTTCCAGGTGGTGTTGTCCTTGAGTTGGCTCGTGTAGACCTCTTCGAGGCCGCGGTGCGCGATATAGATGTCGGTCCCGCGGTCGCTGCGTTCGACGCGGGTGCGGTACTTGTCGCGCTCGCCAGTCGAGTAGAGGGAATCGAAGACCTTGCCCAACGTGCGGCGGATGACGTCTTCAGGCAGCTTGACGCGGTTCTCGGCCCATTCCGTTTCCATGACGCCCAGCTCTGGCTGATCCACGGAGAGCGTCAGCCCGCGTTCCTTCCAGAACGCTTCGAGTTGCGGCCACAGTTGTTCGGCGCTGAGCGGCGTGCTGAGGTAGCGCAGACCGCCTTGCGAAACGATGCGCACTTCGCCCACGGACGTAGGTGCGACGGAGCTCGAGCTCGTCGGCGAAGCGGCGACTGTGGTCGGCGCTATCGGGGCGACGGCGGCCGTGGCGGTGGGCGCGGCCACGGGTGCCGCGCCTGCGCTGGGTACACCGGAGGCCTGAAGCGCTGCGGCGCTGATGACACCGGCTTGCGGTGCGTAGCGCGGGTCCACGGCCAGCTGCGACAGGTCAGGCGGAACGTCCAGCGGCGTGGGCTTGGTCTTGGCGGCGCGGTAATCGACCTTGCCACCAGAGGCGATATCGTCGACTGTCGAGCAGGCGACTAGCGATGCCAGCGCGATGACGGCCGCGCTCGCGTTGAGGGTGAACCGAAGAGGGGGGCGAGTCACGTTTGAAAGTCTCCGTAGGGGGCAGCCCCGAGAGGCTGCCTGGCGGGCGGGGTGCAGAGGGGAGGCACCAGGCCAATGCGGGCCGGCGCCACTGACTCACAGCAGACCCGACTCCCGCAGCGCTTGTTCCACGACCTGCTGGCCGGAAGAGGTGAGAGGGAGGATCGGCAGGCGCACGGTGGCGCCGCACAGACTCAGGCGCGACATCGCCCATTTGGTGGGCGTGGGGCTGGATTCGACGAACAGGTTCTTGTGCAGGGGCAGCAGCTTCAGGTGGATCTCGGCGGCTTCCTTCGATTTGCCTGCGATTGCCGCCTTGCACAGCTGGTGCATGGCGCGCGGCGCGACGTTCGCGGTGACGCTCACGTTGCCGTGCCCGCCAAGCAGCATCAGGGCCACGGCGGTCGGGTCGTCTCCCGAATAGATCGAGAAGCCCTTGGGGGCGTTCTTGATCAGCGTGCATGCGCGCTCGATGTTGCCCGTGGCTTCCTTGACACCGATCACACCCGGGACGCTGGCCAGTCGCAGGGTGGTCTCGGGCAGCATGTCGGCCACGGTACGGCCGGGCACGTTGTACAGGACCATCGGCACGTCGACGGCCTCGGCGATCGCCTTGAAGTGCGCGTAGATGCCTTCTTGCGACGGCTTGTTGTAGTACGGCACGACCGACAGCGTGCAATCGGCGCCGACCTTCTTGGCGTAGGCCGAGAGTTCGATGGCTTCGCGGGTCGAGTTGCCGCCCGTGCCGGCCATGATGGGCACGCGGCCGGCGGCCTGCTCGACGGCAATGCGAATGATCTCGCAGTGCTCTTCGACCGACACTGTGGGCGACTCGCCCGTCGTGCCGACCACGCCGATGCAGTCGGTGCCCTCGGCGATGTGCCAGTCGATCAGGCGGCGCAGCGCGTCATAGTCGACGCTGCCGTCTTCGTGCATCGGCGTGATCAGCGCAACGATGCTGCCAACAATGGGTTTCATGCGGGTTCCTCGGAATCGGCGGATTTTAGCCGCCCCGATGGGCCTGACCTCGGGGCCAGCGCGTGTCTAGGCGCGGAAGTCTCTGCCCCTTTCGGACGGACCGCCACGAGGCGCTGGACGAAGCGTTCCGGGGCGTCCAGAAAACCGTCCTCATAGGCCACGACCCTCAGTCCGTCGGCCAGGTGCAACAGTTCCCCGTTTTGGAGCAAAAAGTCGGGATTCGAGGGCTTGCCGACAGTCTGGTTGCCGCTGGCAAAGGTTTCGTAGACCAGCACGCCGCCGTCGTTCAGGCTGGCAAGCAGGTTCGGGAAGAGGGCGCGCCAAAGATAGTTGGTCACGATGACCGCATCGAAGCGCCGGCCGGCAAGCGGCCAGGGGCCGCCCTCGATGTCGGCCAGGATGATCTCGGCCGTGCCGTGCAGAGGCTCGGTGGCTGCTGCGTCACGGTCGACGCCCGTGACGCGGTGCCCGCGCCCTGCGAACCATCGCACGTGTCGACCCGACCCACAGGCGACGTCGAGCACCGAGCCGCCTTCGGGCACGAGATGCGACCAGCGCCGAACCCACTCCGATGCCGGCAGGCTCATTGCGGTCGGGCGTGCTGGTTGAGGGCCTTGAGTGCCAGCTTGTCGACCAGCCCCGGCGCGATCAGCTTGATCCAGCGGCCGAGCTTGCCCTGCGCCGTCATGACGATGTCCCGCCTTCGGGCCTCGGTGCCGTCGATGATGAGACGCGCACAGGTTTCGACACTCATGGCCCCTCGCTCGTCGAGGCCGCTGCGCCCGGCTGCTTGGCCTTGTGCGTTGTAGCCACGGTAGCGAATGTCGGTGGCCACCACGCCAGGGTAGGCCAGGGTGACGCTCACGCCGGCCGATGCGAGCTCCACCCGCAAGGCCTCGAAAAAGCCCGTCATGGCGAACTTGGTGCCGCTGTAGGCCGTGCGGCCCGGCACGCCCACCAGCCCAGCCAGGCTGCTGACGCCCACGAGGCGCCCGCGCGATGCCTTCAGGTGAGGCAGCGCGGCATGGGTGCACCACACGCTGCCCCAGTGGTTGATTCGCATCAGGGTCTCGTACCAGGCGAGGTCGGACACTTCGCTGAACAACGCTTGCGCCGACATGCCCGCGTTGTTGACGAGTGTGTCGATGCGGCCGAACGCTTCAACGGCGGCGCCGATCAGCGCGATGCAATCGGCCTGCACGCCCACGTCGCATCGCTGAACCAGGACCTGGCTGCCAAACGCGCGGCATTCCGTCGCGACGGCTTCGAGCCGCTCCACGTTGCGTGCTGCAAGGACCAGCGCCGTGCCAGCCTTGCCGCGTGCCGCCCACTGGCGAGCCATCTCCGCGCCGATGCCTTCCGAGGCGCCGGTGATCACGATCGAATTCATCTCAGAAGCAGTTCCAGAGCTGGTTGGCGAGGGTGAAGGCCAGGTCGGGCCTCAGGTACGCGGCGAATACTGCCAGCAACACTGCTGTGCAGGCCACCCAGGCAAACACCCGCCGGCGCATGGTTCAGGCCGCCTGGGTGCCTGGCCGCACGATGGCGGCCTCGCGTACAGGCAGGTTGACGATGGCGGCGAACACCCCCAGCGCCACGGCGATCCACCAGACGACGTCGTAGCTGCCGGTGGCGTCATACAACTTGCCGCCGAGCCACACGCCCAGGAAGGACCCGACCTGGTGGCTCAGGAACACGAAGCCGCCGAGCATCGACATGTAGCGCACACCGAAGATCTGTGCGATCACCGCGTTGGTGGGTGGCACGGTCGAGAGCCAGAGAAAGCCCATGACCGACGCGAAGATATAGACGCTCCATGGCGTGAGCGGCACGCTGAGAAAGACCACGATCGCCACGGATCGCAGCGCGTAGATGGTCGACAGGATGTAGCGCTTGGGCATGCGCTCGCCTAATGTGCCGGCCACGTAGGTGCCGAACACGTTGAACAGCCCGATGAGCGCCAGCGCGGTGGTGGCCGCGTTCGGCGTGAGCCCGTGGTCCTTCAGGTAGCTGGGCATGTGAACGCCGATGAACACGACCTGAAAACCGCACACGAAGTAGCCGGCCATCAGCAACTGGAAGCTCGGGTAGCCGAAGGCTTCGCGCAGGGCGCTGCCGATGCTCTGCTGCGCGGCGCTCGTTGATTGGTTCGCGCTGGGCTCCTTCATGCCCCACGCGAGCGGCGCGATGGCAAGGGCCAGGCAGCCCAGCAGGAAGAGGGCGTTCTGCCATCCAAAGCTGCCGATGAGCCAGTTCTCCACCGGCACCATCAGGAACTGGCCGAACGAGCCGGCGGCCGCCGCCACGCCCATCGCCCAGCTTCGCTTCTCGGCAGGCACGTTGCGGCCGATGACGCCGTAGACGATGGCGTAGGTGGTTCCCGATTGCGCCAGACCCAGCACCAGCCCGGCGCTGCCGGTGAACGCGAGGCCCGAGGTCGACAGCGCCATCAGCACCAGCCCGCCGGCGTAGAGCAGGCTGCCGACCACGAGTACGCGGAAGGCGCCGAAGCGATCGGCCAGCATGCCGGCGAAGGGCCCGGCCAGACCCCAGGCAAGGTTTTGCACCGCGAGCGCAAACGCAAAGGTCTCGCGCGACCAGCCGCGGTCCATGGTGATCGGTTGCAACCACAGGCCGAAGCCGTGGCGGATGCCCATCGACAGCGTAACGATCATGGCGCCGCACAACAGCACCTGTTTCATCGAAAGGGGGGCGTGGGCGGGCGCGGCGTTCATCGCGCGCAATCTAGCGGATCGCCCCGCGCCGTGCTCAGTCAGGGGCATGTGGCATGCCTGGAGACTTGTGCACTGGTGTCTTATCTCGCCGAGGGGTGTGAAGGATGTCACGAGAGGTGATGTGCCTAGAATTCCCCGCCTATGGCCACCAAACCCAGCAACTCCTACGGCGAGTCGTCGATCCGCGTTCTCAAGGGGCTCGAGCCCGTGAAACAACGGCCGGGCATGTACACCCGCACCGACAACCCGCTGCACATTATTCAGGAAGTCATCGACAACGCGGCCGACGAGGCGCTGGCGGGTCACGGCAAGCGAATCGACGTCACCCTGCACAACGACGGCTCGGTGAGCGTTCAGGACGATGGTCGAGGCATCCCGTTCGGCCTGCACCCGGAAGAGAAGGTGCCGGTGATCGAGATCGTCTACACGCGGCTGCACGCGGGAGGCAAGTTCGACAAGGGTTCGGGCGGTGCCTACAGCTTCTCGGGCGGGCTTCACGGCGTGGGCGTGAGCGTGACCAACGCGCTGGCCAAGCGCCTCGAAGTGACGGTGTGGCGCGAGGGCCAGGTGGCCGCCATCGTGTTCTCGGGCGGCGACGTGATCGAGCCCTTGAAGGTGCGCAAGGCGACGAACGCCGATCGCAAGTCGGGCACCTCGGTACGCGCTTGGCCCGATGCCAAGTACTTCGAGAGCGCCGATTTCCCCAAGGCCGAGCTGGTTCATCTGCTACGAAGCAAGGCGGTGCTGATGCCCGGGGTGAGTGTCACGCTCACGACCGAGAAGAACGGCGAAGTCCTGAGCTGGGTCTACAAGGGGGGCCTGCGCGACTACCTCATGCAGACCATCACGGCCGACCCCGTGATCCCGCTCTTCGAGGGCGAGCACTACGCCGATGGCGCGGAGACCGAGAACTTCGCCGAGGGCGAGGGTGCCGCTTGGTGCGTGGCGTTTACCGAGGAAGGCTCGCCGATGCGCGAGAGCTACGTGAACCTGATACCCACCGTGAACGGCGGCACGCACGAGTCGGGCCTGAAGGACGGGCTATTCGGTGCAGTCAAGGGCTTCATCGAGTTGCACAGCCTGTTGCCCAAGGGCGTGAAGCTGATGCCAGAAGACGTGTTCTCGCGGGCGAGCTTCGTGCTGAGTGCCAAGGTGCTCGACCCACAGTTCCAGGGCCAGATCAAGGAGCGGTTGAACAGCCGCGATGCGTTGCGCCTGGTCTCGACCTACGTGAAGCCCTCGCTCGAACTCTGGCTGAACCAGCATGTCGACCTCGGCAAGAAGCTGGCCGAGCTGGTGATCAAGCAGGCGCAGACGCGTCAACGTGCGAGCCAGAAGGTCGAGAAGCGCAAGGGCTCGGGCGTGGCCGTGCTGCCTGGCAAGCTGACCGACTGCGAGAGCCGCGACCTCGGGTTGAATGAATTGTTTCTCGTCGAGGGTGACTCGGCAGGCGGCAGCGCCAAGATGGGGCGCAACAAGGAGACCCAGGCCATCCTGCCGCTGCGCGGCAAGGTGCTCAACGCCTGGGAGGTCGAACGCGACCGGCTCTTCGCCAACAACGAAATCCACGACATCTCGGTGGCGATCGGCGTCGATCCGCACGGCCCGAACGATGAGGTCGACCTCACGGGCTTGCGCTACGGCAAGATCTGCATCCTGTCGGATGCCGACGTCGACGGTTCGCACATCCAGGTGCTGTTGCTGACGCTCTTCTTCCGGCACTTCCCGAAACTGGTGGAGCGCGGAAACATCTACATCGCCAAGCCGCCCCTGTTCCGCGTGGACGCGCCAGCGCGCGGCAAGAAGCCCGCCGCCAAGATCTACGCGCTGGACGAAGGCGAGCTTGCCGCCACGCTCGACAAGTTGAGCAAGGAAGGCGCGCGCGACAACTCGTGGTCCATCAGCCGATTCAAGGGGCTGGGCGAGATGAACGCCGAGCAGCTGTGGGACACCACGCTCAACCCTGACACGCGCCGTCTGCTGCAGGTCGCGTTCGGCCTGCTCGACTTCGGTGCGACGACCGACTCGCTCACCAAGCTGATGGGCAAGGGCGAAGCCCAGGCGCGCCGCGATCTGATGGAGCTGCACGGCAACGACATCGAGGTCGACGTGTGAGGGCTCGCGCGGCGCAGACCCTCGCGTGGGTTCTTCGGCTGGCACTCCTTGCAGCCCCTGTGGCCGCACATGCGGAACTCTGGGGCTACGTGGATGGCAGCGGAGTGGCCCACGTGGCCCAGAGACAGCTCGATTCGCGCTACCGCCTGGTGCTGGGCAGCGCGAGTGGTGAGGCACGGGTGCCGGGCAAGACCGATGGTGCAAGAGGCCTGCTGACCTGGCTGGAGTTCGCGCCCGAGGTCAAGTCGCTGCAGGCTGTCCTGCGCGACGCGGCTCGGCAGCACGGTGTCGACATCGAGTTGCTCAAGGCCATCATCGCGGTCGAATCGGGCTTCGTGCCGGGTGCCGTGTCGCCCCGCGGAGCGGTCGGTTTGATGCAGATCATGCCGCTGGGCGACACACGCGAAGCGCGTGCCGAGCACGCCCGGCGCTTGCATGACCCGCGCACGAACATCCTGACGGGCGCACGGATGCTCTCGCAGCTGATCCGGCGCTTCGGCCGCACCGATGTGGCGCTGGCCGCCTGGAATGCGGGTGCGGGCACGGTGATGAAGCACGGCGGGGGCATGCCGCCCATCGCCGAGACTCAGGCGCACGTGCAACTCGTGCTCGAGTTGTATTGGGCCCAGATGCAGAACAACCTGGCCCAGGGCGCCAAACAGCTGCAGATGCATGGCGCCGTGGACGCGGCGCTCACGCCTTGAATAGATTGAATCCTTGAATGACGATGACCACTGAGACTGAAGACAGCGGCGACGCGATCACCCTCGCGCACTATGCCGAGCGCGCGTACCTGGAGTACGCGCTGAGCGTGGTGAAGGGCCGCGCCTTGCCCGATGTGTGCGACGGCCAGAAGCCGGTGCAGCGGCGGATCCTGTTTGCAATGGAGCGGCTGGGTCTGAGCTTCACCGGCGCGTCGGGCGCCAAGCCCATGAAGAGCGCGCGAGTCGTCGGTGACGTGCTGGGGCGCTTTCACCCCCACAGCGACCAGGCCGCCTATGACGCCCTGGTGCGCATGGCGCAAGACTTCTCGCAGCGCTACCCCCTCATCGACGGGCAGGGCAACTTCGGCTCGCGTGACGGCGATGGCGCAGCAGCCATGCGCTACACCGAGGCGCGCCTCGCACCGATCTCCCGATTGCTGCTCGACGAGCTCGATGAAGGCACGGTCGACTTCGTCCCCAACTACGACGGTTCGACCGAAGAGCCACGGCAACTGCCGGCACGGTTGCCCTTCGTCCTGCTCAATGGCGCAAGCGGCATTGCCGTGGGCCTGGCGACGGAGGTGCCCTCGCACAACTTGCGCGAGGTGGCGGCCGCGGCCGTTGCCTTGATCCGCAACGACAAGCTCACCGACGATGAACTGCTCACGCTCATCCCCGGCCCGGACTTCGCGGGCGGTGGGCAGATCATCAGCGACGCAGCCGACATCCGCTCTGCCTATGCAACCGGCCGCGGAAGCCTGAAGCTGCGCGCCCGCTGGAAGATCGAAGACCTCGCGCGCGGCCAGTGGCAGTTGGTGGTGAACGAGCTCCCGCCCGGCACGAGCGCGCAGAAAGTGCTCGAAGAGATCGAGGAGCTGACCAACCCGAAGGTCAAGGCTGGCAAGAAGGCCCTCGCTGCCGAGCAGGTGCAGCTCAAGAACACCGTTCTTTCCGTGCTCGATGCGGTACGGGACGAATCGAGCAAGGACGCGCCCGTGCGGCTCGTCTTCGAGCCCAAGACCAGCCGCATCGAGCAGCAGGAACTCATCACCACGCTGCTTGCGCACACGAGCCTCGAAAACTCGGTGTCGATCAACCTGACCATGATCGGAGCCGACGGCCGGCCGACGCAAAAGAGCCTGCGCCAGATGCTCACCGAGTGGGTGGCCTTCCGCGCCGAGACGGTTCAGCGCCGTTCGCAATACCGTCTCGACAAGGTGCTGGCGCGCATCCACATCCTCGAGGGGCGGCAACTGGTGCTGCTCAACATCGATGAGGTGATCCGCATCATCCGGCACTCGGACGAGCCGAAGCAGGCGCTGATCGACCGCTTCAAGCTCACGAACATCCAGGCCGAAGACATCCTCGAGATCCGCCTGCGCCAACTGGCGCGGCTGGAGGCGATCAAGATCGAGCAGGAGTTGTCGAACCTTCGCGACGAACAGGCCAAGCTGGAGGACATTCTCAACAGCCCCGCCACGCTGCGCCGCACGATCATCAAGGAGATCGAAGCCGATGCGAAGCAGCACGGTGACGACCGCCGCACGCTCATCCAGGCCGAGAAGAAAGCGGTTGCCGAGATCAAGGTCGTCGACGAACCCGTCACTGTGGTGGTGAGCCTGAAAGGTTGGGTGAGGGCGCTCAAGGGCCACGAGATCGAAGCGGGCGCGCTGGCATTCAAGGCAGGCGATGGCCTCTACGGTGTGTTCCCTTGTCGCACGGTCGATGCCCTGCTCGTGTTCGGCACCAACGGCCGGGTTTACTCGACCACCGTGGCGCAACTGCCGGGCGGGCGTGGCGATGGTCAGCCCATCACTACACTCATTGATCTTGAAAGCGGCACGCAACCGCTCCACTACTTTGCAGCCGCCGCCGCGACACCGCTGCTGCTGGCCAACACCGGCGGCTTCGGGCTGCTGGCCCAGGTGGGCGACATGATCAGCCGCCAAAAGGGGGGCAAGAGCTTCCTCACGCTGGAGTCGACCGACAAGGTGCTGCCGCCCACACCGATCGCCCCGACGCATGGACAGGTGGCGTGCCTCTCGCTGAGCGGGCGTCTGCTGGTGTTCAAGCTCGACGAACTAAAGCTGCAGCCCAAGGGCGGGCGAGGCCTCACCTTGATGGACGTGGACGAGAAAGATCCGCTGGTGTCGGTCACCCCCTGCGCGCAGGCGATCAAGGTGCTCGGCACCGGCCGCGCTGGCAAGCCGAAGGAAGAAGACCTCAAGGGCGCTGCGCTGGCGGTCTACGCCGGCAAGCGCGCGCGCAAGGGCAAGCTGGTCGATCTGGGCATGAAGCCGCAACGGGTTTTGGCGGCGGGGTAGGCTTTCGAATCAATCCGCTCCGGCTGAGGTACCGAACCCTTGCACGGCCGGAGCGGGCCGTCGATACGTCCGGCCGAGTGGCCAGCGGCACTCGAGTGGCATCGAAGAACGGAGACAAGCGTGTGACCGGCACATCATCCACGGCCAGCCCAGCCCCTCTGCAATCGCCGTGGGCGCCGCTGCGCCAGCCGGTGTTCCGCATGCTTTGGGGCTGCTGGCTCACGGCGAACATCTGCATGTGGATGAACGACGTGGCGGCGGCCTGGATGATGACCTCGCTGACCACCTCTCCGGTGATGGTGGCGCTGGTGCAGTCAGCCTCGACGCTGCCGGTGTTCTTTCTCGGTGTGCCGAGCGGTGCGCTGGCCGACATCCTCGACCGCCGCAAGTACTTCATCTTCACGCAGTTCTGGGTGGCCACGGTCGGCGTGCTGATGTGCCTGGTCACGCTCAGCGGGCAGATGGTCGCGCCCTTGCTGCTGTTGCTCACGTTCGCCAACGGCATCGGCTTTGCGATGCGTTGGCCGGTGTTCTCGGCGGTGATCCCGGAGTTGATCCCGAAGCCGCAGCTGCCGTTGGCGCTGGCGCTGAACGGGATTGCGATGAACACGTCGCGCATCTTCGGGCCCATCCTCGCCGGTGCGCTGATCGCAGGGCTGGGCAGCGCCTATGTGTTCGCGCTGAACGCGGTGCTGTCAGTGATCTGCGGCTTCGTCATCATGCGCTGGAAGACCGAACCCAGAACGAGCGCCTTGCCAGCCGAGCGGTTTTTCGGTGCGATTCGGGTCGGCCTCACCTATGTGCGTCAGTCGCAGGCCATGCATGCCGTGTTGTCGCGCATCACTGCGTTCTTCTTGCAGGCCATTGCGCTCACCTCGCTGCTGCCCCTGGTCGCCAAGAACATGGTGGGCGGGGGCGCGGGCACCTTCACGCTGCTGCTCGCCTCGATGGGTTTTGGCGCCGTGGCGGCGGCCTTGATGATGCCGCGCATCCAGCGGCGCATGCACGGCGATGCACTGGTGCGCAACGGCACGCTGCTGCAGGCCGCCTCGATGCTGGTGGTGGCCTTCGCGCCAAATGTGTATGTGGCCTCTCCGGCGCTCATGCTCAACGGTGTAGCGGTCATCTCGGTGGCCAACTCGCTGTCGGTGTCTGCGCAGTTGGCGCTGCCCAATTGGGTGCGTGCTCGAGGCATGTCGGTCTACCAGATGGCCTTGATGGGCGGTGGTGGCATTGGCGCGGCGCTCTGGGGCCAGGTGGCCACGCTCAGCAGCGTGCGCACGAGCCTGGTCGTCGCGGCGATCGGTGGGCTGGTGCTGATGTTGCTGGTCTTTCGCTACAGCCCGCGGCGTGCGCTGGACGACGAAGATCTCAGCCCGTCGAGCGCGTGGAAGGCCCCCGAGATGCCCGCGAGCGTGGTGGGGCACGATGGCCCGGTGCTGACGATGATCGAGTACTTCATCGACCCGGCGCGTGCCGATGAGTTCATGGCCGTGATGCGTGAGACGCGAAGCAGCCGCCTGCGCCAGGGAGCGCTCTCGTGCGAGGTGTTCCGCGACGCCGCCGTGCCCGGCCGTTACGTGGAACACATGCTCGACGAATCGTGGATCGAGCACCTGCGGCGTTTCGATCGCGTGACGGCCTACGACGTGGCGCTGCGAGAGCGACGTCTCGCTCTTCACGTGGGCAGCGAGGCGCCCAAGATCACGCGCTCGCTCGCCCAGAACTTCGACTGAGTCGTCGCCGGAAAAACAATTCACCGCGAGGCGAAGCAAGAATGCTCCGCGCGAGCGCGGCGTGTTCAGCGCCGCCCTCGCTCAGCGCTTGCGCGCCTGAGTGGTACTTCGTTTCGGTGCGGCCGAGGGGCGTTTGCGCGGTACGGCCACTTTGGCGGGCGCGGCCGTTTCGGTCGGCTTGGCCAAGGGTTCTATGCCCACGGCTGCGGCCGGATCGGCCTCGGGCGTGACCCAGCCCGGGTCGGTCCAACTGGTCACGAGCGGTACGGTGGGAAGCAGCATGCTCCACCACGAATGGAAGGTGGACAAAGCCGCCTCCCAGCTGCGCATCTGCAGTGCCATCACTTGCTCGGCACTCCAGGGCGAGCGCCACAGGTGGGGATCGTCGATCGCGGGTGGGTCACCGGGCGCGGGCGCCCAGAGAGAGTTCCAGTGCCACATCATGGTGCGTACTCCTTGCAAGGCCAGACCGTTCTCGCGAGCTTAGCCCGCTGAGACGCATATTGGTCGATAACCCGAGCGATGTGGTGCACACCTGTGCTGACAGGCGCGCGAGCGCGCGCCGGGGTAGCTCAGCCGCGCGCCCCGCGGCTGACGATCGCGGCAGAGGCGAGACCGATCACCATGAACAGCGCCAGGCTGTAGAAGTCGTATGGCACGCCGAACAGGTTCACGGCTGCGTCCGCGCAGCTCGCCCGAGGCAGGAAGACATCTGGCCAAAGGCTGTCGAGCTTGAGCGCAGACACGATGTTGTCGGCTACCGTCATGGCGCACGACGACGAGGCGGCCGCCTTGAAGTGCTGCCAGAGGGCCGCCGCCACGCCGCACAAGGACAGCAGCAGCACCAGCCCGGCGGCTGCCCGCCTGGAGGCGAGGCCGACCAGGCAGGCCAGTGCGATCACGATGAAGATCAGCCGTTGCAGGATGCACCACGGGCACGGGTCCATGCCGTAGACGTGCTGCGATACCAGTGCAGCGCCGACGGCGGCGAGGCTGAGCGCGGCGATGCCGGCCAGCATGAGGCCGGGGCGTTGAAGCAGGGCTTTCATTCGATTTCGGCGATCAGGTCGATCTCGACACAGGCACCCAGCGGGATCTGCGCCACGCCGAAAGCGGCGCGTGCGTGCTTTCCCTTGTCGCCAAACACCTCACCGAACAGCTCGGAGCAGCCGTTGGTCACGAGGTGGTGTTCGGTGTAGTCGGGTGCGCTGTTGACCAGGCTCGTCAGCTTGACGATGCGCGTGACCTTGTCGAGGTTGCCGACTGCCGCGTGCAAGGTGCCCAACAGATCGATGGCGACGGCGCGCGCGGCCAGCTTACCGGTGGCGGTGTCGGTGTCGCGCCCGAGCTGGCCGACCCAGGGCTTGCCATCGCGCTTGGCGATGTGGCCGGACAGGAAGACGAGCTTGCCCGTCTGGACGAAAGGCACATAGGCGGCGACCGGTATCGACAGCGGGGGCAGCTCGATACCCAGGGACTTCAAACGCTCGTATACGGACATGCCGGCACCCATCGGTCAGAGAGGCGCAAATCCTACACTGCACCCATGGGAGGAAAGGAACCTGGTTGGCGCTTGGCCGGCATGGGTTTGGCGTGGCTTGCCGGCGTGGCGCTTCAGTTGCAGGAGCGCGATCTGCTGCCGTTGTGGGCCTATCAGCTGAGCCTGTTGATGGGCTGCGCCTGTGCCGCGCTGGCGTGGTGGCGGCCGCGGCTGTGGCCGCTCGCGATGGCGGCCGCGCTGGCCATTGGCGCGGGCGCTGCGGGCTGGCGTGCCAGTGAGCGCGTGGCCCAGTCCGTGCCGGCCTCGCTGGAGGGCGAAGACCTCGTTCTGGTCGGTGTGGTGGCTGGACTGCCGCAGGCGTCGGAGAGAGGCCTGCGTTTTCCCTTCGAGATCGAGGGGGCGACGCACGGCGGTGCAGCGGTTGACGTACCCGCGCGGGTCTCGATGGCGTGGTACGTGGGCTGGAATGAGCCGGGCGAGCTCAGCCAGGCACAGCAAAGTCTGCGTGCGGGACAGCGCTGGCGCTTCGTCGCGCGATTGCGGCAACCCCACGGCAATCTGAACCCGCATGGCTTCGACTACGAGCTCTACCTGTTCGAACAGGGCTTGCGTGCCACCGGCTCGGTGCGCGACAAGGACGATATCCAACCCGAACTGCTGGACGCCACCGCAGGGCGGCCGGTCGACCGCTTGCGCCAGCGCGTGCGCGACGCCATCGACAAGACCGTGCCTGACCGGTGCGCCGCGGGTGTGCTGGCAGCGCTGGCCGCGGGCGACCAGTCGGCCATCGAGCGCCAGGATTGGGAGCTGTTCCGTGACACCGGGGTGGCCCACCTCATGAGCATCAGTGGCCTGCACGTGACGATGTTCGCGTGGCTGGCCGGCTGCGTGGTGGTGGCGCTGTGGCGGCGCAGCGCGTGGGCCGCGCTGCTGGTGCCGGCGCATGTGGCGGGGCGCTGGGGCGGGTTGTTGGCCGCGGCGGGGTACGCCGTGTTCTCGGGCTGGGGCGTGCCTGCACAGCGCACGGTCTGGATGCTCGCGACAGTGACGGCGTTGCAGCTTCTGGGCCGACGCTGGCCGTGGCAGCTGATCTTGCTCGCTGCAGCATTCGTCGTGAGCGCGCTCGACCCGTGGGCGCTGCTCCAGCCGGGGTTCTGGTTGTCGTTCGTGGCCGTGGGCTTGCTGATGGCGTCCGAGCCCGCACACCGAGGGTCTGAGCGTGTCGATAGCTCGCTGAAGGGGTGGTGGCGTGGCGCTTTTTCATCAGTGAAAGGCGGCTTGCGCACGCAGGTGGTGGCCACCTTCGGGCTGGCACCCCTGACGTTGGTGTTCTTTCAGCAGATTTCGGTCGTGGGGTTTGCGGCCAACCTCGTGGCGATCCCGGTGGTCACGCTCTGCCTCACGCCCCTGGCGTTGCTGGGCGTGCTGTGGGCGCCTATCTGGTGGCTGGGGGCGTGGGTCGAACAGTGTCTGGCGGCGGGGCTCGGCTGGCTGGCGCAATGGCCGGGCGCGGTGTGGCTGGCTCCCGTGGCGCCCGCCTGGGCGCAGATCGCCGGGCTGATCGCAGGGCTGTTGATGGTGATGCCGCTGCCGTGGCGTCTGCGTTTGCTCTCGATACCCTTGCTGATGCCTTTGCTGTTGCCGGTGCGCGAGCTGCCGGCGCAGGGTGCCTTCGAGATGGTGGCGGCCGATGTAGGGCAGGGCACTGCCGTGCTGGTGCGAACGGCCAGGCATCTTCTCTTGTACGACACCGGCCCGCAGTACGGGGCCGACAGCGATGCCGGCCAGCGTGTGTTGGTCCCTTGGTTGCAGGCGCGCGGTGAGACCCGCATCGACCGCCTGCTGATCAGCCACCGCGACCTCGACCACGTGGGCGGCGCGCAGGCCGTGATGAAACGGCTGCCGGTGTCGGAGCTGATCAGCTCGCTCGAAGACGCCCATCCGGTTCGCGCGCTGGTGGCGAACGCCGCGCGCTGCGAGGCGGGGCAGGCGTGGGAGTGGGATGGCGTTCGCTTCGAACTGCTGCACCCGCAGCCTGTCGATTACGACCGCAGCCTCAAGTCGAACGCCATGTCGTGCGTGCTGCGGGTGAGCGGGCCGCAGGGCGTGGCCTTGCTCCCCGGTGACATCGAGCGCGCCCAGGAGGCCGCCCTCGTGGCCGCCCAGCCCGAGGCCCTGCGCGCCGATCTGCTGCTGGTCGCGCATCACGGGAGCCGTACGTCATCGACCACAGCCTTTGTGGATGCCGTGCAGCCCTCCGTGGCCGTGATCCAGGCCGGCTATCGCAATCGCTTCGGCCACCCGGTGGCCGAGGTGCTCCGGCGCCTTGAAGTTGCCGGCGCCGATGTGCGCACGAGCCCTGCCTGTGGCGCGTGGACGTGGCCTGCAGGGCAACCGGTGGCGGCGGGCTTTTGCGAGCGCGACCAGCGATTGCGCTATTGGCACCACTGGGTCGGAGTACCCTGAGCACGGCTCAACGTCGAGTGGGCGGGCGGTCAAGCAAAGACCGCGTCTGCTCCACGATAGTGCATGAGTGGCCTGGTTTTTGCTATGTTGCGTTCAAGGAGACTTGCAGATGAAGGCGCCATTGAAGACCAGCTTCGACGAGATGCAGGCCACCAGCACCACCGTTCGGGACCACTACCGGGTCTACGACCGCTGGCTCGCACAGCAGCCCCGTGATGTGATGCACTCCCGCCGCGAAGAGGCGGAGATGATCTTTCGCCGCGTGGGCATCACCTTCGCCGTGTACGGCGCCAAGGATGAAGACGGCTCGGGCACCGAGCGCCTCATTCCTTTCGACCTGATTCCGCGCGTGATCCCCGCGGCCGAATGGAAGGAGATGGAGAAGGGCCTGGTTCAGCGTGTGACGGCGCTCAACCGCTTCATCCACGACGTCTATCACGAGCAGGAGATCATCCGTGCCGGCATCGTGCCGGCGGACCAGATCTTCAAGAACGCGCAGTTCCGGCCCGAGATGATGGGGGTCGACGTGCCCGGCGGCGTGTACTCGCACATCAGCGGGATCGACATCGTGCGCGCCGCCAACCCCGACGGCAGCGGCTCGTATTACGTGCTCGAAGACAACCTGCGCGTGCCCAGCGGCGTGAGCTACATGCTCGAGAACCGCAAGATGATGATGCGGCTCTTCCCGGAGCTATTCAGCCAGCACCGCGTGGCGCCTGTCGCGCACTACCCCGACCTGCTGCTCGACATGCTGCGCGGCGTGGCGCCTGCGTCCGTCAACGAGCCCACGGTGGTCGTGCTCACGCCCGGCATGTACAACAGCGCCTACTTCGAGCATGCGTTTCTCGCGCAGCAGATGGGGGTGGAACTGGTCGAGGGGCAAGACCTCTTCGTCAAGGACAACTTCGTCTACATGCGCACCACGCAAGGCCCGAAGCGGGTGGACGTGATCTACCGGCGCGTGGACGACGACTTCCTCGACCCGCTGGCCTTCCGCCCCGATTCCACCCTGGGCTGCGCGGGCCTGCTGAGCGTGTACCGCGCCGGCAACGTGACGCTCTCCAACGCCATCGGCACCGGCGTGGCGGACGACAAGTCGATCTACCCCTACGTGCCCAAGATGATCGAGTTCTACCTGGGCGAGAAGCCGATCCTCAACAACGTGCCCACCTACCTGTGCCGCGAGGCCGACGACTACAAATACGTGCTCGACCACCTGCCCGAATTGGTGGTGAAAGAAGTGCACGGTGCCGGCGGCTACGGCATGCTCGTCGGCCCGGCGGCCACCAAGGACGAGATCGCCGACTTCCGCAAGGCGCTCGAAGCCAATCCCGCCGGCTACATCGCCCAGCCCACGCTCAGCCTGTCGACCTGCCCGACCTTCGTCGAGAGCGGCATCGCGCCTCGCCACATCGACCTGCGGCCCTTCGTGCTGTCTGGCAAGGATGTGCAGATGGTGCCCGGCGGGCTGACGCGCGTGGCGCTGAAGGAAGGCTCGCTCGTCGTGAATTCGTCGCAGGGTGGAGGTACAAAGGACACGTGGGTTTTGGAGGCGTAATGAAAGCTGTACGCATTCCAACGACCGCTCACCCTGAGGTATCGAAGGGCCGTGCAGGTGCTGACATGGAGCGGGGCTTCGATACCTCAGCCCGAACGGTTTGTGCTGCAAAACAAGAAGGAGTTAGCGATGCTGTCTAGAACCGCCGACCACCTTTTCTGGATGGCCCGCTACATGGAGCGTGCAGAAAACACCGCGCGCATGCTCGACGTCAACTACCAGACAGCGCTGCTGCCCCAATCGGCCGATGCGGCCGAAACCGGCTGGCGGGGCCTGCTGAGCATCTCGGAGCTGACGCACGACTACAACGAGCGCTACGGTGAAGTCACTGCCCAGCGAGTGATGGACTACATGGTGAGCGACGAGCGCAACCCGTCGAGCATCTACAGCTGCCTGATGGCTGCTCGCGAGAACGCCCGCGCCGTGCGAGGCACCCTCACCACCGAAGTGTGGGAAACGCAGAACCAGACCTGGCTGGAGTTTCAGCGCATGCTGCGCAGCAAGGCCTTCATGAAGGACCCGGGCGAGGCGTTCGAGTGGGTCAAGTTCCGCTCGCATCTCTCGCGCGGCGTCACGGTGGGGACCATGTTGCAGGACGAGGCCTTTCACTTCCTGCGCATCGGCAGCTTCCTGGAGCGGGCCGACAACACGGCGCGCATGCTCGATGTCAAGTTCCATGCCGTCGCCAACGAGTTCTTTGGCACCGGTGCGGCCAACGGCAATGCCGGCAAGGACCAGGAGTTCGACTTCTATCACTGGTCGGCGATCCTGCGCTCGGTGTCCGGCTTCGAGGTCTACCGCAAGGTGTACCGCAACGTCATTCGCCCCGAGAAGGTGGCCGAGTTGCTGATCCTGCGCACCGACATGCCGCGCTCGTTGGCCTGCTGCATGGACGAAGTGGTCTCGAACCTGCAGCGCGTGTCCAACGAGCAGTCGCACGACACGCTGCGCCGGGCAGGGCGCCTGCAGGCTGATCTACGCTTCGGGCGCATCGACGAGATTCTTGCCACTGGGCTGCATGCTTTCCTGAGCCAGTTCCTGGAGCGGGTGGGCACGCTGGGTGTGGGCATCAGCCGCGACTTTCTGGTTCCGGTCGCTGCGTAAATGGTCCGGCTTGGATGAAGCTCACCATCCAGCACGTGACCCACTACGACTACAGCGCGCCTCTGAAGTACGCGCTGCAGTCGCTGTGCCTGACGCCCCAGGGCAACGCCCACCAGACGGTGCACCAGTGGTCCGTGACCGCGCCCGCGCGCCTGTTCGAGCAGCGCGACGGCTTCGGCAATACCGCGCACATCTGGAGCGCAGTGTCGCGCAGCTGGGGGAGCGCCATCCGCGCGGCGGGCACGGTGGAGACGCATGCCTCTCCGCTGCTCGCGGACACGGTCGTGCCGGCCCAGGTCTACCTGCGCTCGACGGACCTCACGAATTTCGACGCGGACCTGCGCGCCCTCGGCAGACGGCACCTGGGCGACGGCCTGAACGAAGCCTCGTGCATGGCGCTGGCCCAGGCCGTGCTGAGCCATGTGCGCTACAAGGCAGGCGTCACGACGGTGGGCACCACGGCGCAGGAGGCCTGGGCGCTGGGCCACGGCGTCTGCCAGGATCACAGCCATGTGTTCATCGCCGCCTGCCGCGCCAACGGCATGCCGGCACGCTACGTGAGCGGCTATTTCTATGCACCCGGCGCACCCCACCTGGCGAGCCACGCCTGGGTGGATGTGTGCCTCGACCCCGCTGCCGGCCGCTGGCTGAGCATCGACATCACCCACGGTTGCCTGATGGACGACCGCCACGTGCGCCTAGCTGTCGGTCTCGACTACGCCACCTGCTCGCCGATCCGCGGCGTGCGCGAGGGCGGCGGCGACGAATGCATGCGCGTGTGCATCGACATCCGTGAAGACCGATCCGTACCTGTTTGCTGAATTCCCCTGGAGTCCTGAATGTCCATCCATGTTGCGCTGAACCACGTCACGCACTACCACTATGACAGGCCGATCAACCTCGGGCCGCAGGTGGTGCGGCTGCGCCCGGCGCCGCATTCGCGCACGCGCATCCTGAGCTACTCGATGCACGTGGAGCCTGCCACCCACTTCATCAACTGGCAGCAGGACCCGCAAAGCAACTACCTGGCGCGGCTCGTCTTCCCCGACAAGACCACCTCGTTTCGCATCGAGATCGATCTTGTGGCCGAGATGTCGGTGCTCAATCCGTTCGACTTTTTTCTGGAGCCCTCTGCCGAGCACTTTCCGTTCAGCTACGAGCCCGAGCTCGCGACGGAACTCGCGCCCTACCTGCAAAAGGGTGAGCTGACGCCGGCCTTTGCCGACTATCTGGCGAAGATCCCGCGGGAAAAGGTGGCCACCAACAACTTCCTGGTTGCGCTCAACCAGCAATTGCAGCGCGACATCGGCTACCTCGTGCGCATGGAGCCCGGCGTGCAAACGCCTGAAGAGACGCTGGTCAAGGCCAGCGGGTCGTGCCGCGACACCGGCTGGCTGCTGGTGCAACTGCTGCGCCACCTGGGATTGGCGGCGCGCTTCGTCTCGGGCTACCTGATCCAGCTCAAGAGCGATGTGAAGTCACTCGACGGCCCGAGCGGCACCGAAGTCGATTTCACCGATCTGCACGCCTGGTGCGAGGTCTTCCTGCCCGGCGCAGGCTGGATCGGTCTCGACCCCACGTCCGGGCTGCTGGCCGGCGAAGGCCACATCCCGCTCGCGTGCTCACCCGACCCCCGCTCGGCTGCGCCGGTGAGTGGTGCGCTCGATGAATGCGAGACCACTTTCGAGCACTCGATGTCGGTCACCCGCGTGTGGGAGGCCCCGCGCGTCACCTTGCCCTACACCGAGGCGCAATGGGACGCGATCGACGCGCTCGGCCACCAGGTCGATGCCGACCTGCGCCGCAACGACGTGCGGCTGACCCAGGGCGGCGAGCCCACCTTCGTGTCGGTGGACGACCGCGAGGGCGCCGAGTGGAACACCGAGGCCATGGGGCCCACCAAGCGCCTGCTCAGCGCCGACCTGATGGACAAGCTGCGCGCCAAGTACGGCGACGGCGGCCTGCTGCATTACGGGCAGGGCAAGTGGTACCCCGGTGAACAGCTGCCGCGCTGGTCGCTCAACCTCTTCTGGCGCAAGGACAAGGAACCCATCTGGACACACCCCGAGCTCTTCGCGAGTGAGCACGAGGACTACGGCGTGACCGATGTGCACGCCCAGCGCTTTCTCAGCGGCGTGGCCAAGCGCCTCGGGCTGGACGCGAAGTACGTGTTCCCCGCCTACGAGGACACCTGGTACTACCTGTGGCGCGAGCGCAAGCTGCCGACCAACGTCGACCCCTTCGACGCCCGGTTGGCCGACCCGCTGGAGCGCGACCGCATCCGCAAGGTGTTCACGCAAGGCCTCGACAAGGTGGTGGGCCATGTGTTCCCGGTCGCACGTAACCCGGGTGCCGGCCCACGCTGGCAGACGGGCCCGTGGTTCCTGCGGGCCGAGCGTTGCTACCTGATCCCCGGTGATTCGGCGATGGGCTACCGCCTTCCGCTCGATTCACAGCCGTGGGCCAAGGACACCGATCTGCCCTGGGTCTACCCGCCCGACCAGACCCAGCCCTTCGCGCCGTTGCCGCCTTACCGCCGCCTGCGCTTCGCCAAGGCAGACAACGAAGGCGCGGCCGGTGCCGCAGCGGCCACCGCTGCAGGTGACGCACGTGCTTCGGTGAGCTTTGCCGAACGCTCGCGCGCCGCGCTGAACGGGGATCACCGTGCGCCGAGCGCAAGCGCGACGCCGGCCGTGCCCGCACCGGGCCGTTTCGAATCGGCAGCCTGGGTGACACGCACCGCCATGAGTGCCGAGCCGCGCAATGGCCGGCTCTACATCTTCATGCCACCGGCCACGTCGCTCGAGGATTACCTGGAACTGGTGTGCGCCGTCGAAGACACGGCGCTCGAACTCAAGCTGCCGGTGATCCTCGAAGGCTACGAGCCGCCGAAGGACCCGCGCCTGGCGCTGCTGCGCGTCACGCCCGACCCGGGCGTCATCGAGGTCAACATCCACCCCGCCCACAGCTGGGGCGAGCTGGTCGACCAGGCCACGCACCTCTACCAGTCGGCGCACGAGACGCGGCTGTCGACCGAGAAGTTCATGCTCGACGGCCGCCACACCGGCACCGGCGGCGGCAACCACTTCGTGCTGGGTGGCGCCACGGTGGCCGACTCCCCCTTCCTGCGCCGGCCCGACCTGCTCGCGAGCATGGTGGCCTACTGGCACAACCACCCGGCGCTGAGCTACTTGTTCTCGGGCCTTTTCGTCGGCCCCACCAGCCAGGCGCCGCGTGTGGACGAAGCACGCAACGACTCGGTCTACGAGATCGAGATCGCCTTTGCCGAGCTGCGGCGCATCACCAGCGAGAACGGGCACGTGCCGCCGTGGCTGGTCGACCGGTTGATGCGCAACCTGCTGATCGACGTCTCGGGCAATACCCACCGCGCCGAGTTCTGCATCGACAAGCTCTACTCGCCCGATGGCCCCACCGGCCGGCTGGGCCTGCTGGAGATGCGTGCCTTCGAGATGCCGCCTCATGCCCGCATGAGCCTCACCCAGCAGCTGCTGATGCGCGCCCTGGTGTCGCGCTTCTGGCAGGCGCCGTACCAGCCGGAGCGGCTGAAGCGCTGGGGCACCGAGCTGCACGACCGCTTCATGCTGCCGCACTTCATCTGGCAAGACCTGGGTGATGTGGTCGAAGAGTTGCAGGCCGCCGGCTACCCCATACAGCTCGACTGGTTTGCACCGCACATGAACTTCCGCTTCCCGCGCTTGGGAGACTTCGCAGCCATGGGCGTGGAAGTGGAGTTGCGCCTGGCGCTCGAGCCCTGGCACGTGATGGGCGAGGAGGGTGCCGTTGGCGGCACGACGCGCTTCGTTGATTCGTCGGTCGAGCGCATCCAGTTGCACGTCACCGGCCTCGTTGGCGACCGCCATGTGCTCACCTGCAACGGGCGGGTGATTCCATTGCAGCCCACCGGCAAGGTCGGCGAGTTCGTCGGCGCCGTGCGCTACCGCGCATGGAACCCGCCCTCGGCCTTGCACCCGAGCATCGGGGTGCATGCGCCGCTGACATTCGATCTGGTCGACACCTGGATGAACCGTTCGATGGGCGGCTGCCAGTACCACGTGGCCCACCCTGGCGGGCGCAGCTACGACACCTTCCCGATCAACGCCTACGAAGCCGAGGCACGGCGCCTGGCGCGCTTCTTCCGCACCGGGCACACTCCGGGCCCGATGACGGTGCCCAGGGAAGAGCGCAACCCGAACTTCCCGTTCACGCTCGATTTGCGCAGGGCACCTGCGACCTGAGTGCGTGAAGGTGCTTGCGCCCTGAGGTGTTGAGGGCGCAAGCGCGGGGGATCAGGCCAGGCAGCGCGGGCCCTGGGGCCGTTGCCACGCCGGCCGATCCCGGCCGGGCGAGCATGGCAGACTCTGCCGATGCTCCCATCGCCCCTGCGTGTGCTCTCCGTCATCCCGCCGATGACGCAGCTCAACACGCCCTACCCATCCACCGCCTACCTCACGGGCTTCTTGCGTTCGCGCGGGGTCGACGCCGTGCAAGAGGACCTGGCCCTGGCGCTCGTGCTGCGTCTGCTGTCGGCACCCGGGCTGGCGCAGGTGCGTGAGCAGATCGAGGCCGAGCCGGCATCGAAGCAAACCGCGAGGGTTCACGCCTTTCTGGCGCAGTTCGATCGCTACGCCGCGACCATCGGGCCGACGATTGCCTTTTTGCAGGGCCGCGATCCCACCCTGGGCCACCGCATTGCCGGGCGGGGCTACCTGCCCGAGGGCCATCGCTTCGAGTCGCTCGATGTCTACATCGACGACGAAGGCGGCGACCCGCTGGCCTGGGCGTTCGGTGCGCTCGGCATGCAGGACCGCGCCAGGCACATCGCCACGCTGTACCTCAATGACCTGGCCGACGTGCTGCGCGACGCCATCGACCCGCGCTTCGAGTTCGTGCGCTACGCCGAGTCGCTGGCGCAGAGTCAGCCCACCTTCGAGCCCTTGGCCGAGGCGTTGGCGGCGCCGCTCAACCTGGTCGATCGCACGCTCGTTGCACTGACGCTCGATGCCGTCCAGCGCCACCGACCGAACGTGGTCCTGATCTCGGTGCCGTTCCCGGGCTCGGTGTACGCGGCCTTCCGCATCGCCCAGGCCGTGAAGGCGCACGACCCGGCCGTCGTGACGGTGCTGGGTGGCGGCTTCGTGAACACCGAGCTTCGCGAGCTGCGCGAGCCGCGCGTGTTCGACCACTTCGACCACGTGACGCTCGACGCCGGCGAGCGCCCGCTGCTCGCATTGCTCGAACACCTGCAAGGAAAGCGCTCGCGCCAACGCCTGGTTCGGACCTACCTGCGTGACGAAGACGGCGCCGTGCGCTATGTGAACTGGATCGAGCAGGACGTGCCCTTCGAGGACGTCGGCACGCCCACCTGGGACGGCCTGCCGCTCGGCAGCTATCTCTCGCTGCTCGACATGCTCAACCCGATGCACCGCCTATGGAGCGATGGCCGCTGGAACAAGCTCACCGTGGCCCATGGGTGCTACTGGAAGAAGTGCAGTTTCTGCGACGTGAGCCTCGACTACATCTCGCGCTACGAAGGCGCATCGGCGGCCACGCTCGCCGACCGCATGCAGGCGATCGTCGACGAGACCGGGCAGACCGGTTTCCACTTCGTGGATGAAGCGGCGCCGCCCAAGGCGCTCAAGGCCTTGTCGGCCGAGCTGATCCAGCGGCAGATGTCGGTCTCGTGGTGGGGGAACATCCGCTTCGAGAAGTCGTTCAGCCCCGAGCTGTGCCAGCAGATGGCCGACAGTGGCTGCATCGCCATCTCGGGCGGGCTGGAGGTGGCGTCCGACCGGCTGCTCAACCTGATGAAGAAGGGCGTGTCGGTCGAGCAGGTGGCACGCGTGACCAAGGCGTTTTCCGATGCCGGCATCCTGGTGCATGCGTACCTGATGTATGGCTTCCCGACCCAGACGGCGCAAGACACGGTGGACGCCCTGGAATACGTGCGCCAATTGTTCGAGAACGGCTGCATCCAGTCGGGCTTCTTTCACCGCTTTGCCTGCACGGTGCATTCGCCAGTGGGCCAGAACCCGTCGGACTACGGTGTCACGCTGCAGCCCTTGCCGCCGGTGTCGTTCGCCAAGAACGACATCGGTTTCGTCGATCCGACCGGCACCGACCACGACGGCCTGGGCGTGGGCCTGAAGAAGGCGCTCTACAACTACATGCACGGCGTCGGGCTGGCCGAAGACGTGCGCCGCTGGTTCGACTTTCACGTGCCCAAGACCAAGGTGCCGCGGCACTTCATCGCGCGTGCGCTCGCGGAGCGCGAGCCCGCGGGCAGGGCGGTTCACAGGCGCTGACAAAGCGTTGATGACGCGCTGACGAGGCGCCGCTGGCGTGCTGCACAGCAACACGCACCGCCGAGAAGCCTCGGCCGGGTATTGTTTTTGCACATCTGCGGGGGTTCCTCCCCCCGGGCAGGCTCACTCCATCCACGAGAATTGGCGGTCCCCGTGCATTTGCCCTCGTACATGCAGAGAAAGCTGCTCTCCGGCTACGCCGCCCTGGAAGACCGTTACGACGAGCTTCTCTGCGCCCCTGGCGAACCGCGCCCGCATTGGGATGCCTTTTTGCGCACGCTGGCCGAGCGCGAGGGCCCGGGCGTGAGCGAGAGCCTGTCGCTGATGGAGCGGCAGATCCGCGAGAACGGCATTACCTACAACGTCTACGCCGACCCCAAGGGCGCCGACCGCCCGTGGGGCGTCGACCCGTTGCCGCTCCTGATCTCGCCGCGCGAGTGGGAAGAGATCGAATCAGGCATTGCGCAGCGCGCGGAGCTGCTCAACCAGGTGCTGGCCGACATCTACGGCGAGCAGTCGCTGCTCAAGAGTGGTGCCATCCCGCCTTCGGTGGTCTTCGGTCACAGCGGTTTCCTGCACCAGGTGCAGGGAATCCGCCCACCCAATGGCGTGCACCTCTTCAACTACGCCGCCGATCTGGCGCGCTCGCCCGATGGCCGCTGGTGGGTGGTCAGCGACCGCACGCAGGCGCCCTCTGGCTCGGGCTACGCGCTCGAGAACCGGCTCGTGGTGTCGCGCGTGTTCCCGCAGCTCTTTCGCGATCTGCATGTGCAGCACCTGGCCTCCTACTTCTCGCAGGTGCGCGATTCGTTGCTGCGCTGGGCACCCAAGGGCGATGGCCCACCACTGATCGCGCTGCTCACACCCGGCCCGTACAACGAAACCTACTTCGAGCATGCCCTGCTCGCGCGCTACATGGGCTTCGCGCTCGTGGAGGGCAGTGATCTCACCGTCCGCGATGGCCGCGTGTGGATGAAGACCGTCGAGGGCCTCAAGCGGGTGCACGGCATCCTGCGCCGCCAGGACGACGACTACTGCGATCCGCTGGAGCTGCGCTCCAACTCCGCGCTCGGCGTAGCCGGCCTGACCGACTGCGCCCGCCGCGGCACGGTGATGGTGGCCAACGCGCTGGGCTCCGGTGTGCTGGAGTCGGGCGCGCTGCTGGGCTACCTGCCCAAGCTGAGCGAGCAGCTGCTGGGTGAGAAGCTGCGCCTGCCCTCGGTGGCGACCTGGTGGCTGGGCGAGCCCGCCGCGTTCGAAGACGCCTGGAAGCGGCTGGACAAGATCATCATCAAGCCGCTCGACCGCTCCGCACGCGAGCCTGCGGTCTTCGGCGCTGATCTGTCAGACGACGAGCGCTTGATGCTGCATGCCAGAGTGGCATCGCGCCCGCAGCGCTACGTGGCGCAGGAGTGGGTGCACGTCTCGCAGGCTCCCGTGCTCGAACGCGGGCCGGATGCACGCGCCGACCAGTTGAGCGCCCGCACGGTGGGTCTGCGCGTCTTCGCCGTGGCCACGCCCAACGGCTACCGGGTGATGCCCGGCGGGCTCACGCGGGTCGCGGGCGATGGCGACTCGCGCGTCATCGCCATGCAGCGTGGTGGCAGTTCCAAGGACACCTGGGTGCTGTCCGACGGGCCCGTCAACGCATCGTTCTCGCTGCTGTCGAGCACCGTCACGGCGGCCGATCTCGTCACCTCGCGCGGCAACCTGCCGTCGCGCGCGGCCGAGAACCTGTTCTGGTTCGGTCGCTACGGCGAGCGCTGTGACGGCTCGGCCCGCCTGCTGCGCGTGGCGATCGCTACCGTGCTGGGCCACGCCGATGCGAACGTGGACGATCTCTCCGATGGCCTCGTGCCGGTGCTCGCGCTTGCGCAGCGCCTGGGCCTGATCGATACGGCCGACAACCCCGGCACCGAACTGCTGCGCGCCGCGACGCACCCCGATGAGAGCCTCAGTTCGCAGCTGCGCCAACTCTCGCGCGTGGCCTTCACCCTGCGCGACCGCATGTCGGTCGACAACTGGCGCACGCTCAATGGCCTGATCGCCGACCCGGTGTTCCAGCGAGGCAGTTCGCTGCCGCTGGCGCTGGGCTGGCTCGACCGTGCGGTCACGTCGATGATGACGCTCTCGGGCTACGCGCTCGATGGCATGACGCGCGGCTCGGGCTGGCGCTTCCTGTCGATCGGGCGGCGCCTGGAGCGCCTGTCGCACATGTGCCTGGCCTTGCAGACGGCCATCGAAGAGGGGCGCGCCGGTGGGCTCGAATGGTTGCTCGACCTGGCCGACTCCACCATGACCTACCGCTCGCGGTACATCGTGACGCCCGAGTGGCTGCCCGTGCTTGACCTGCTGGTGCGCGACGACACCAACCCGCGGTCGGTTGCCTTCCAGGTCAAGGGGCTGGTGGAGTACGTCGACAAGCTAGAGGCCTCGCACGGCCGCTTTGCGGGTGATGTGCTGGCGCCGGCCTACACCGCACTGCAGTCGCTTCAACCGAGTGACCTGCACCCCGAGAGCGATGCGCTCGCCGAGCTGCTGCGGCAGTTGGAGCGCGCGGCCCACGTGGTTTCGGACGAACTCACACTCAAGTTCTTCTCGCATGCCGATTCGCGCAGCGTGCTTTCCCTGGTGGCCTGAGGTGATGCTGTCCACAGATCTCTTCGCTCCTGTCTACCGAGGCGGCGCATTGACTGTGGGGGCCGCCCTGCGGAGAACCGATCGCCGGATGGTGTCGCCATGAACGAGCGCTACACCGTCGAGCACGAGACACGCTACGTCTACACCGCGCCGGTGTCTCAGTCGTGGCAGCTCGCGCGCCTCACGCCGCGCAGCCTGCCGTGGCAGCGGCTGCTTTCGTGCGCGATCCAGATCGACCCCCCACCCGACGAGCGCCACGACGCCCCGGACAGCTTCGGCAACAGCATCACCCACTTTGGCCTGCATGGGGCGCACCGCATGCTGCGCGTTCGCATGCAGTGCCACGTCGAGGTGGCCGACCGGCCTGTCGCCGAGGCCACGCCCTTCGTGCCCTGGGAGCAGGTGCGCGAAGAGGTGCATGCAGACCCGCATCTCGACGACCTGATGCCGGCGCGCATGTGCGAGCCCACCTTGCTGGTGCCGCTCTCCGAGGGCGCTCGGTTGTATGCGCTGGAGTCACTGACGCCGGGGCGCGACTGGCTGGAGGCGGTAACGGACCTGATGCGCCGCATCCACGCCCACTTCGAGTTCGAACCTGGTGCCACGACGGTGAGCACGTCGGTCGACGAGGTTCTCCACCAGCGGCGCGGCGTCTGCCAGGATTTCGCGCATCTCATGCTCGCCTGCCTGCGCGGCCACGGCCTGCCGGCGCGCTACGTCTCGGGCTACCTGCTCACCGACCCACCCGAGGGCCAGCCGCGCTTGATGGGTGTGGATGCGTCACACGCCTGGGTGGCGGCCTACTCGCCTGCGTGCGGCTGGGTGGAGTTCGACCCCACCAACAACCAGCTCGCCGACCGCCGATACATCACGCTCGCGTGGGGGGCCGACTTTGCCGACGTGGTGCCATTGCGTGGCGTGATCCTGGGTGGCGGCACACAAGACATGGATGTGGCCGTAAGCGTGATCCCGCTTTAAGCACAGGCGCACGAAAGGGCGACCCGGCAAAGCGCCACAAAGTCACGCACCCGATCGCGGAGCCCTCGACCTGCGGGGTTCGCGTGCCGCGACGGGCTCGCTATCTTTCGTTCACGGGTGGGATGAGATCGCGAACACGGCAGGCGCACACCGCATGCGCTGCCGAAAAGAGAGCGATCGTTGGCAACGGTGGAGTTGGAATGAAGCCAAATGATGTCCCCGAAGCGCGCCGCAAGCCGGCGCAGCCGGCCGAGTGGTCGGGCGCGGGCTGGATCGATTCGAGCTGGGAGCTCGCTCACGGGCTGCAGGTGGTCGAGGAGCCACTTCTGGACACATGGCCGCCCGAGGAGCTGCCGCCCGCCGCTCAGCCGCCCAAGCAGGCGTCGTGATTCACGCGCCATGTGTACGGCTCACTGCGACGCAGGCGGCTCCACCGCGCGCGGTGCCGCAGCCGCGTCTGCAGTGTGCTGGCGGATCAAACCCACCGACTCGCCCAGATCGATGACGGCCATCGCGTAATAGCTCGACCAGTTGTAGCGCGTGATGGCATAGAAGTTGGCCGTGCCCGCCACGTAGCTGGGGGGCGCGTTATCGCCGTTCTGCAGTTCGATCAATGCCAGTTGGCCGGGGTACTCGCGCCCGGCGGCCGGGAGCCCCGCGCCTTTCTCGGCGAACTGGCGGGCGGTGAAGCTCGGCAGGATGTCAGGCCCCAGCAGGAAGGCGCGGTCGGTCGCGTCCACGGGGGCGGCCACGTCGAAGCGCGTGGGCACGCCGCGCTGCCAGCCGAACTCGGCGAAGTAGTGCGCCACGCTGCCGATCACATCGGCCGGGCTGTTGTGCATGTCGATGCGGCCGTCGCCATCGAAGTCGACGGCGTATTTGTTCCAGCTGCCGGGCATGAACTGGCCCATGCCCATCGCCCCGGCGTAGCTACCCTTGAGCGACATCGGATCGATGCGCTCGCTGTGGCACAGCACGAACAACTGCTCCAGCTCGTCGCGGAAGAAAGGCGTGCGGTCCTTGCGGCCGGTGGGGAAATCGAAGGACAAGGTGGCCAGCGCGTCGATCACGCGGAAGCTGCCCATGTGGCGGCCGTAAATCGTCTCCACGCCGATGACACCCACGACGATCTCGGGCGGCACGCCGTACATCTCTTCGGCGCGCTGCAGCCACTTCTCGTTCTCGCGCCAAAACGCAACCCCCGCCCGAATGCGCGTGGGTTCGACGAAACGCGAGCGATACGCCGCCCAGTTCTTGGCCGTGCCCGAGGGCGGCGGCATGATGAACTTGGCAACGCTCGGGATGTAGCGCGCCTCGGCCAGGCGGGCCTGCACCCAGGCCGGGTCGAGGCCGCGGCGCTGCGCGAGCTCGGCGCCGAAGCGCATTACGTCTTCGCGTTGGCCGTAGGTAAAGGATTCGGGCGCGCTGTCGTCACGCGGCTGAACCTGCGGGCGTTTGGTCTGCGCGCTGGCATCAGGAGCGAACGCGGCGGTGCAAAGCAGGGTGGCGATGGACGCCAGGGTGAGAAAGCGGATGTGGGTGGCGAGCATCGCCGGATTATCGAGGCACACACCTCGATACGCGGCTTCAACCCCGCGCTGCGCGCAGGCTCCGCGTGGCACTGCGCACCTCGCGCCACCAGGTGGGCGAGGGCCGCGTGATGGCGCTTCGGCTGTAGCGTTGCCGGTCCAGTGTCTCCAGCAACGTGGCCAGGGCTTCTCCGCGCTCGCCAAAGCGCTGTCGGACCTGCGTGGCGAGTTCGCGCGGAGGTGCGTGCGATGCGGCATCGAGGCCCAGGGCGCGCAGGGTCTTGCGCAGCTCGCGTGCCTGCCGCTCCCACGGGTTCTGCCGATGCCGATCCCACCAGGCCCACACGGCGCCCACCAGTGCCAGCCCGCTGAAGATGCCGATCAGCATCAGCGCGAGGTCGGTCCAGTCGGGTGAGTCGATGCCCAGGTGCTTCAGCAGGTCGAGCTGCTGGCCGCGCGAGTAGCTCAGCACCCATTGGTTCCAGCGGTTGTTGAGCGTCTCCCAGGTGTTGCGCAGCTGGGCCAGGAACCGGGCGTTGACGTTTGCGAAGGCGCCCGCCACCAGGCCCGGCGCGGGCTGGAGGCTGCGGCTGCGAAGGATGCGATCGGGCGCGACCGCGGAGGTCGGGTCGGCTCGCAGCCAGCCGCGGCCTTCCTGCCAGTACTCGGCCCAGGCATGGGCGTAGCTCTGACGCACGATGTAGTAGCCATCGACCGGGAGCGGGTCAGCACCCTGGTAGCCGGTGACCACGCGCGCGGGCACGCCAAGCGCACGCATGATCACCACGAATGCGGCTGCGTAGTGCTCGCAGAAGCCCATCTTGCGATCGAGCCAGAACTCGTCGATGGCTGTTCGCGGGTCGGTCTCTCCGTACAAGCCCGGAGCCAGGGTGTAGCTGTACCCGCCGGTGCGGATGTGCGCCATCACCGCGCGCGCGAGCTGCGTGGCATCCGCATTGACGTAGCGCGCATCGTTGCCGAGCTGCTCAGCCCAGGCCAGCGTGCGTGGGTTGTATCCCGTCGGCAGCTGAACGTTTTCGCGCAGGGAGTAGTCGCGCTGCAGCGGCCCGTGGCCGAAGTCCGTATGCGCGGTGGCTTCAAGACGGACGCGCTCGAACTGCGGGCGCGAGAGCAGCCAGATCATGTCTTCGCTGCGCGTTGGCCGCATCTCGGGCACACCGTCGACCTTGGTGGTCGCCTCCAGCAAGGGCAGGAGCCGAAGGCGCAGCGGCTCCAGCGTCATCTCGTACTGAATGGCCGGGCCGCGCAGGCGCAGGTCGCTACGCGCCGGGCTGTAGGTGGTGTAGCTGGCGTTCCAGGTCTGACCATCGAAGCGTGACAGCACCGGGCCACGGAAGTAGAGCGTTTCGGGCGCCGGCGCGGCGCCGAAGAACCGAATGCGCATGGCGATGCTGTCGTCGGCGGCAATCTCGGCCACGCTGCCCATGCTCATGGTGTTTGACAAGCCCGTCTTGCCGACGCCGTCCTGCGGCACACCCCACAGCGGGCCGATGCGAGGGAACAGCACGAACAGCAGCACCATGATGGGCGCGCCGAGCAAGGCGGTGCGCAGGGCCAGGCCCCCGGCCTTGCGCAAGCTGGGCTGGCCGACCGGCATGTGCGCCAGCACCACGGCGGTCAGCAAGCCCCAAACCGACACCAGCATCGCACCGGCCACCAGCAGCGACTGCGAGAAGAGAAAGTGCGTCAGCACCAGGAAGAAGCCGAGGAAGAACACCACGAACGCATCGCGGCGTGCCCGCAGCTCCAGCGTTTTCAGCGCCATCAGCACGACGGCCATCGTCACGCCCGGCTCTTTGCCGAGGAGCGTCTTGTACGACCAGAGCGTGAGCAGCGCTGCCGCCGCCAAAACCCCCACCAGCAACCAGCGCCCGGGCAGCGGCCCGTTGGTCAGCGCGAGCTGCCCGCGCCACAGCAGCACGATCGCGGTGAGCAGGCCGCACCACACGGGCACGTTGGCCAGGTGCGGCAGCACCGTCCAGGTAATGACGCCGAGCAGGAACAGCGTGTCGCGCGATTCACGCGGCAAGTGTCGCCAGCCGGACCAGGTCACTCCCATGTCAGCCCCATAGCGCCAGTGTCTCCAGGCAGCGCTGGCGGTGTGATTCACCGTGGCCGGGCGGGATCTCGCTTGCGGCCAGGCGCAAGCCGTAGTCGACCTCGGCGCGATCGGCGGCGAGCACCCATGCGGCCAGGCGAGACAGGCGGTCGTCGGGGGCCAGGCCCGCGGCGTGCGCCCAGTCGAGCCAGAGCTCGTGATGGACGGCGGTGCTGGTGTCGCGGCTCACGAGGTCGCCGCCGGCTTCCAGGCTGCGCGCGGCTTTCTTCCAGAACACGAGCTTGAGCGGGTCGCCGCGGCGGTAGCCGCGCACGCCTTCGAACTCGCCGCCATCGCGGCTGCGTCGTGCCGCCGGCCCGCCCGGTGCGGCATGCGCGGGCGGCAGCGGCGCGGCCGGGTGCTCCGGCTTGGGGTAGGCGATCACCTGCGCCGCCGGCCGCCAGATCGACCAGGCGCGGAACAAGCCAAGCGGAAAGCGCGTCTCGACACTCAGTGCGGGCACCTCGTGCCGCCCGCGAACCGCGGGCACGAAGCTCACCTGGGCGATCGCCTGCCCGTCTTCCGGCACATCGGTCCAGCTCAGGCTGCTGGAGCGCATCGATTCCATGCGCAAGCCGATGCCGAATCGCGCCTTGCCTGCGCTGGTGAGCGTGATGTCCAGCAACGCCGGCGAACCCGCGAACACCGCCGCGGGCGGGCGCAGGTGCAGGGTCAGCCCGCGCAGCGTGTTGTGGGTGACGTGCATCGACACCAACCCGCTGCCCGCCAGCAGGAAGGTGAGCACGTAGCCGAGGTTCAGCTGGTAGTTGATCGACGCGACCAGGAGTACCAGCAGCGTCAAACCGAACATGAGCCCTGCTCGCGTGGGCAGGATGTAGACGTTGCGCTGTGTCAGCAGCAGCGTGTCGGTGCGCGGCAACCGGGCCTGCCACCAGGCTTTCCACCGCTTGCGCAGGGGAGCGGCGGGGCTGCTGAGGCGGAACGCATCGGTGGGCATGGGGGGATCGTAGCCGCCTCGCTTCGACCGGGCGTGTGTCGGGTCACGAAGCGACCTAACATCCGACTCCACCAAGGAGCGGGGTGCACGTGGAAGACATCAAACTCATCGAACTGTTGTTGTTGTGCGTACTGCTCGTGTTGCCACGCGCGTTGCAGCGGTTTCGCTTGCCTGCGCCCCTCACGTGCCTGGTGATTGGCGTCGCGGCCTCCCAGTTGCTCGAGGCCGAGCTGGGCGCTGATGTCGGGCCGGTGCACCTGCTGGCGGTCCTGGGCATATCGTCACTGTTCCTGCACGCCGGGCTGGAGGTGGACTTCGCGCAGTTGCGCAGCCAGGCCGGCCCGATCGCGATCTTCACCGCCGTCCGCATGTTGTCACTGGCGGCGGCGGCGTGGTGCGCGCACCGGTTTCTGTCCCTGGGCTGGCCCGCGGCGGTGCTTCTCGCGCTCGCGCTGCTGACGTCGTCCACCGGTTTCATCCTCGATTCCCTGGATCGCTTTCGGCTCGACGAGGGCGAGCGCAGGGAGATCGCCAACGAAGCCATCGTCGGCGAGGTGCTCGCCCTGGCGCTGATGTTCGTAGCACTGCAATCCGGCACGCCGGGCGCGCTGTCGCGTTCGACCGCAATCCTGGTGGCGCTGGTGGTGGTGCTACCGCTGACCTACATTGCGCTTGCGCGG
The DNA here is from genome assembly GCF_056675995.1 of Piscinibacter sp. PDB1-1. Classification (NCBI taxonomy): domain Bacteria; kingdom Pseudomonadati; phylum Pseudomonadota; class Betaproteobacteria; order Burkholderiales; family Sphaerotilaceae; genus Piscinibacter; species Piscinibacter sp. PDB1-1. Next base: position 282,427 of record NZ_JBWVZJ010000003.1, on the reverse strand, counting down.
TGGGTCGTGCCGCACGCGCCGGGGTCCGGGTTCTCGTTGCTGGTGATGGTCGCGATCGCAGCGGCGTTCGTCACGCACGGGCTGGAAGCCGAGCACATGCTGGGCGCATTCATAGCGGGCGTGATTGCCACGCAATTGAGTCGCCGTGCCGGGTCTGTGCTGACGCCCGACACCATGCACGCCGTGAAGCTCTTCTCGAGCTTCTTCATGCCGTTCTACTTTTTCTACAACGGCATGCATGTGCCGTTGCAGGCGCTGGGGTTGGAGGCTGCGGGCGTAGGCATGGCACTGTGCCTGTTGATCCCCTTGCGCTACCTCGCCTCCTGGGCGCGCCACAAGCTGCTCGGCGGCAGCCGCGGCGCGTCCATGCGCATCGGCGTGTCGCTCTTGCCCACACTCATCTTCACCCTGGTGCTGGCGCAACTGCTGCACAAGCACTTCCACATCCCGGACGCGCTCTACGGCGGGCTGCTGGTGTATGCGTTTCTCAATACGCTGCTGCCTTCCTTGCTGCTGCGGGTGGGCGTGGGCGAGACACAGGCCGAGCAACACGCCGCCAAAGTGCACGAGCCAGTGCAAGCGGGCCCGAGCGCCTGAGCGTCGGTGCTCAACGCCACCCGCATGGCGATCAGCGCGGGGTGGACGGAAGCGGCAGCTTCAGCAGGGCATCGCACGCCAACGAGACGCCCGAGGGCTCGCCCGACAGCCTGGCCGCCACGCGCTCGCACTGCGTGCGCAGTGCGGTGTCGGCGGTGAGTTCGCCCAGCACGCGCGCCACGGCGTGTGGGCGGTAGCGGCGCGGCATGAGCTGTCGCGCCACGCCCAGGCGCACCGCACGGCTGGCGTTGTCGAACTGGTCAAACGCCATGGGGCGGATGAGCTGCGGCACGCCAGCCAGCAGCGCCTGGCTGGTGGTACCGATGCCGCCGTGATGCACGAACGCCGCCAGCCGCGGCAGCAGGGCCTTGAACGGCACGTAGCTGACATGCGCTACACCCGGCGGGAGCGAAGCGGGTAGTTGCCGTGCATCCTGGGTGATCAGCAGGCCGCGCCGGCCGCTCAGCGCGCAGGCACGCGCCGAGGCTTCGAAGAAGGCATGCGACGAGGTGTTGGCGGTACCGGCCGTAAAGGCCACCGGCGCCTCGCCCGCACGCAGAAAGCTCTCGACCGCCGGTGGCAACGCGTCGTCCTGCCCATGGTCGTAGAGCGGGAAACCGGTGAGCGGAACACTCGGTGGCCAGTCGGGTTGCGGAGCCGCGAACCACTCCGGGAACATGCCCAGCGTCAGCGCGGCTTCGTGGATCCATGCGTGGTACATGCGCTGCACCGGCGGCAGGCCCAGTTCGGCGCGCAGTTCGTTGAACGGCTTGGTGAAGAGCGGGTCCAGGAAGCGGTGGTCCATCAGCTTCCACAACCAATGCTTCACGAAGCGCGGCGCATGCTCCAGGTGACCGAGCGGCCCGAAGGCCGGCGCAAGGTAGTCAGACCTGAACCACGTGGGCGCGAGATGCACGGTAGCAACCGGTGTTCGCTCCAGTTCGCCCAGCAGGCGTGTGGCCCAGGCCAGCGACGAACCGACGACAAGCGTGCGCCCCGGCTCGAACTCGCGCCGCAGGGCCTCGAGGCAGGGGCGCAGCGCGCCCGTCACCGCGCGCGCCAACAGCGGGATTCCCTTGATGGGGTCGGTGGCGTCGCTGTCGGCCAGGAAGCTCGTGTACTCCGCGGCCGGAATCACCTCGACGAAGGGCACGCCTGCCTCGGCCGCGAGGGTCGAGAAGCTGCCACTCGCAAAGAGCACAGGCGGATGCCCGCGGCGCTGGAACTCGCGTGCCAGCGCCACGAAGGGCAGCACGTCGCCGTGCGTTCCGGCTGCGGTGATCAAGATCTTCATGGCTCCCTCATCTATGTGAACACTGTTTACTTCAAAGGATAGCAGACAATGTGAACGGTGAAAACATCAAGGCGCAACACCTATCACCACGGAGACTTGCGTGCCGCTCTGCTGGCCTGTGCACACGAACTGCTCGACGAGGGCGGTGTGCCAGCCGTGAGCGTGCGCGAGACGGCGCGCCGGGCGGGCGTCACACCCGCGGCAACCTACCGCCATTTCGCTGATAAGGACGCGCTTCTCGTCGCCCTTGCCGTGAGTGGTTTCGACGACTTTGCCGAGGCGATGCGTCAAGCAGCTGCCGGATCGAGCGAGCCCTTCGCTGCGATGGGGGCTGCCTATGTACGCTTCGCGGTGGCGCGACCAGGCATGTTCCGCTTGATGTTCGGCCCTTCAGTGGCCGACCGCGGCAAGAGTCCCGAGCTGTTGGCCGCGATCGCCAAGGCGACGCAGCTTTTCGATCAAGGCATGAAGACACGCACCGACGTGACCGGCGACGCCGGTGCAGCCGGCTTGCGTTCGTGGGCGCTGGTACATGGCCTGTCGATGCTGATCCTCGACGACATGCTGCCCGGCTACGACCCTGAGGAGTTGGCCTGGGCGGTCACCAAGTTGCCCAAGTCGCGCGCAAGCTGAGAGTTTTCTCAGACCAGCGGCACGGCGGCCACCATGGCGCGCACCTGCTCGCGCGCGCCACGGCCGGCGCCGGCCACCGGCACCAGGCGGTGGGCGACGGTCTGCACGAGGATGGCCTGCACGTCGTCGGGCGCCACATAGTCGCGTTGGTCGAGCAGCGCGTGCGCTTTCGCGGCGCGCAAGACGCCGATGCCCGCGCGCGGGCTGAGCCCGTCGACGAACCAGGCGCCACTGCGGGTGGCAGCGATCAAGGCCTGCAGGTAGTCGAGCAAGGCATCCGATGCATGCACCTTCAGTACCTCCTGCTGCGCCGCCAGCAGGTCGTCCGGTGTCATCACGGCGCTCAGCCCGGCAATGGCTTCACGGCGGTCGACACCCGCCAGCAGCGCGCGCTCGCTGGCCTTGTCGGGATAGCCAAGGGTCAGGCACATCAAGAAGCGATCGAGCTGCGATTCCGGCAGCGGGTAGGTGCCGAGCTGGTCGGTCGGGTTCTGCGTGGCGATCACGAAGAAGGGGCGCGGCAGGGCGCGGGTTTCGCCTTCTACCGTGACCTGATGTTCTTCCATCGCTTCGAGCAGCGCGCTTTGCGTCTTGGGGCCGGCGCGATTGATCTCGTCGGCCAGCAGCACTTGTGCGAAAACGGGGCCCGGGTGAAAGACGAAGGCCTCTTTGCTGCGCTCGTAGACGCTGACGCCGATGAGGTCGGTGGGCATCAGGTCGGCAGTGAATTGGGTGCGTGAAAAGCGCAGCCCGAGCGAAACGGCCAAGGCGTGTGACAGCGTGGTTTTCCCGACGCCAGGGACGTCTTCGATCAGCAGGTGACCGCCGGCCAGCAGGCAGGCGACACAGTCTCGAACCTGCGGTCGTTTGCCGACGATGATCGTGCTAATCTGGTCAATCAAGCGGGTGAGCTGCGACGCAAGGCTTTGATTCATGCGAAACACGATACCCGAAACGCCGTCGCGCAGCCTGCCATGCCAACCGCCATCTACACCCACCCTGACTGCCACGCCCACGACATGGGCGCAGGGCACCCCGAATGCCCGCAGCGGCTCGACGCGATTCACGATCACCTCATCGCACAAGGGCTCGACGCTGCTCTGGTGCAGCGTGAAGCACCCTTGGTCGACCTGCGCGACGTGGCGCTTGCCCACACGAGCGCTTATGTCGCTTCTTTGAAGAGCCGCCTGGAAGAGATCGCCGTGAGCGGGCAGCCGGCGGCCTTCGACCCCGACACCAGCGCCAACGCCGGCACCTGGAAGGCTGCGCAGCGCGCGGCGGGTGCGGCCGTCGCGGCCACCGATGCCGTGATCGACGGCGAGGTCGACAACGCCTTCTGTGCCATCCGCCCGCCTGGCCATCACGCCACGCGCGACGAGACCATGGGCTTTTGCTTCTTCAACAATGTGGCCATCGCGGCGCGTCACGCGCTCGACGTGCGCGGCCTGAAGCGCGTGGCCATCGTCGATTTCGATGTGCATCACGGCAATGGCACCGAAGACATCGTGGCCGGCGACGACCGCATCCTGATGGTGAGCTTCTTCCAGCATCCGCTGTACCCCTACAGCGGCGGCGTGCCCAAGGGCAGCAACATGATCAACCTTCCGATCCCGCCGTACACCCGCGGCATGGAGATCCGCGAGATGGTCGAGGCGATGTGGATGCCGCGGCTCGAAGAGTTCAAACCGCAGATGGTGTTCTTCTCTGCCGGCTTCGACGCCCACCGCGAAGACGAACTGGGCCAGCTCGGCCTGATCGAGGCCGACTACGAATGGATCACCATGCGCGTGAAGCAGGTGGCCGATCGCCATGCCCAGGGCCGCATCGTCTCGTGCCTCGAAGGCGGCTACGCGTTGAGCGCCCTCGCGCGCAGCGTGGCCGCGCACCTGCGCGTGCTGGCCGACATCTGAGCTGCCCTGACACTGATCGGCCCTGACGCCCGGCTGAGCGTCGGCTGCCCATTGGCCTGACCTGCCATTCGAATCATCAGAAATGAAACCGACGTTCGACATCAAGGAACTCCAGGTCCTCTTGCACAACCTGGGCTCGCCGAGTGCGCTGACCGAACTGGGCCTCCTGCTGGCCTGCCTGGGTGTCTCGTGGCTCGTGACGGCTGCGCTGCGGCGCGCCTTCAAGATGCCAGGGTCGATCCTCTTCGGCGACCGGGTCTACGACGGCGTGCTGTTCCCCGTGCTGGCTCTGCTGCTCGCGCTGCTTGCGCGACACGTGCTGATCGATGACGGCAAGGTGGCGGTGTTCAAGCTGGCCATCCCGATCCTCACGTCGCTGGTGCTGATTCGCCTCGCCGTGCGGGTTCTCTCGGCGTCGTTCCCGGAGAGCAAGTGGGTGAGGGCGATCGAGCGCACGGTGTCGTGGCTCGCATGGATCGCGGCCATCCTGTGGATCACGGGGGTGCTTCCGGTCGTGATGCAAGGGCTCGACGAAGTGAGCTGGCAGATCGGCAAGGCGCACATCTCCGCGCGCACCTTTGTGGAGGGGAGTATCACCACGGCGCTCGTGATGGTGCTTGCGTTGTGGCTCTCGGCAGCGCTCGAACGCAAGATCATCCATGGCACCGGCAATGACCTGTCGATGCGCAAGATGGTGGCCAACATCCTGCGCGCCGTGCTGCTTTTCATCGGCATGCTGGTGGCGATGTCGGCGCTGGGCATCGACCTCACGGCGCTGAGCGTGCTCGGTGGCGCACTGGGTGTCGGCCTGGGCTTCGGCCTGCAGAAGATCGCCGCCAACTACGTGAGCGGCTTCGTCGTGCTCGCCGAGCGTTCACTTCGGATCGGCGACATCGTGAAGGTCGACAACTTCGAGGGCCGCGTGATCGACATCCGCACGCGCTACACCGTGATTCGCGCACTGGGTGGCCGCGAGGCCATTGTGCCGAACGAAATGCTGATCACCCAGCGCGTGGAGAACCTGTCTCTCGACAGCTCGCGGATCGTGGTGTCGAGCATGGTGCAGGTGGCCTACGGCACGGACGTGCGCGCCTTGCAGCCGAAGCTGATCGCCGCCATGGCAGCGGTGCCGCGCGTGCTTCAGGATCCCGGGCCGAGCGCCAATCTCTCCGCCTTCGCCGCGGATGGCATGAACATTTCGCTCTCGTTCTGGATTGCGGACCCGGAGAACGGGCAAGGCGGCGTGACGTCAGAGGTGCATCTGGCCGTGCTCGACGTGCTCCAGGCCGAAGGCATCGAGATACCGTTCCCGCAGCGTGTCATGCACAGCAAGGCCGGGAACGACGAGGCACCGGCAGAGCCGTCAAAACCCCAGCGTGAAGAACCAAGCCGTGGCCAGTCGAGCCCGGCCAGCGATACCTAGCGCTGCGACACCAGCACGTAGCCCCGCGTGCGCCCTTCGTTGGAGGCGTCGGGGGTATTCATCGCGGCGAACAGGTCGGCAGCCTGGACCCACACCGGCGGGTACTTGTAGCGCGCCACGTCCATCAGCAGAAAGCGGTCGCTGCGAGCGTCGTAGGCCGCCAGCGGTGAGATGTGTCCGCCGCGCTCCTGCCCGAGTGTGCGTCTCAGGTAGTTCACGACGACATGGTGGCCCGCCGTGCCCAGCGCCTTGGCGGCAGCGGTGCGAAAGCCATCGAGGCTGCTGTCGGCCGCGTGCGTGACCGACACCTGTACGCCATGGCTCGCGACGAGCTGACCGAACTGGTCGAGCGTCATGCCTTGCTTGAGCAGCACGGCCTGCGGCAGGATGCGTTCGGTGCCTGCATTGAGCGCGTTGTCTTGCGTGAACATCGCGTAGGCATCTATGCCCGGGACGGCCGGCGCCGGCACGGCCAGCGCGTTGAGCACCATGACCATCGAGGCGACACCGCAATAACTTTGCGTGGCCTGCGTGACGAAGTGGATGCTGAGCGGCCAGTAGGCCTCGCGCGCTGCGCTCTCGAGAAAGAGCCGCGTGCCCGCAGCTTCGTCTAGCCGTATAAGTTCGACAGCGGACTGCTGGGCTGATGCAGGCCGGGTGTCGGCGGGCGGCAACCCGCACGACACCCCCGAGAGCCCGGCCAGCAGCGACAGTGTCGCAATTGCGAGTCGGCCGGGCTTCATGGGGAGGTGGCGCCGGTCAGGCCACGGCCACGGGGATCTTCCCGATCTTGGCCTGCCATTCCTTCGGGCCGGTCTCGTGAACGGAGGTGCCGTTCGCATCGACCGCCACGGTGACGGGCATGTCCTGCACCTCGAACTCGTAGATGGCTTCCATGCCCAGGTCGGCAAAGCCCAGCACCTTCGATTTCTTGATCGCCTTGGACACCAGGTAGGCCGCACCCCCGACCGCCATCAGGTACGCCACCTTGTGTTTCTTGATGGCTTCGATGCCGCTCGGGCCACGCTCGCTCTTGCCGATCATGCCGATCAGGCCGGTGTTGGCCAGCATCATCTCGGTGAACTTGTCCATGCGCGTGGCGGTGGTGGGGCCGGCGGGGCCGACCACTTCGTCTCGCACCGGGTCGACCGGGCCCACGTAGTAGATGACGCGGTCGGTGAAGTCGACCGGCAGCTTCTCGCCCTTGGCCAGCATGTCCTGGATGCGTTTGTGCGCTGCGTCGCGGCCGGTCAGCATCTTGCCGCTGAGCAGCAGCGTGTCGCCGGGCTTCCAGCTCTGCACTTCTGCGCGGGTGAGGGTGTCGAGGTTGACCTTCTTGCTCTTGTTGTAGTCGGGGGCCCAGTGCACGTCGGGCCACAGGTCGAGGCTCGGCGGGTCGATGTAGGCGGGGCCCGAGCCGTCCATCACGAAGTGGGCGTGGCGGGTGGCGGCGCAGTTGGGGATCATGGCGATCGCCTTCCCGGCCGCGTGCGACGGGTACATCGAGATCTTCACGTCGAGCACGGTGGTCAGGCCGCCCAGGCCCTGCGCGCCGATGCCCAGCGCATTGATCTTGTCGCACAGCTCGATGCGCAGCTCTTCGGTCTTGTTCTGCGGGCCGCGCTGCTTGAGTTCGTACATGTCGATGGGCTCCATCAACACTTCCTTGGCCATGAGCATGGCCTTCTCGGCGGTGCCGCCGATGCCGATGCCCAGCATGCCGGGCGGGCACCAGCCGGCACCCATGGTGGGCACAGTCTTCATGATCCAGTCGACCACCGAGTCGCTCGGGTTGAGCATCGCGAACTTGCTCTTGTTTTCGCTGCCACCCCCCTTGGCGGCCACTTGCACGTCGAGCGTATTGCCGGGCACCACGGTCATGTGGATCACCGCCGGCGTGTTGTCGTTGGTGTTCTTGCGCTCGAATTGCGGGTCGGCCACGATGGAGGCGCGCAGCACGTTGTCGGGGTGGAGGTAGCCCTTGCGCACGCCTTCGTTCACGGCATCTTCGATGCTGCCGGGGAAGCCCTCGAATCGCACGTCCATGCCGATCTTCAGGAACACATTGACGATGCCCGTGTCCTGACAGATCGGGCGGCGCCCTTCGGCGCACATCTTCGAGTTGGTCAGGATCTGCGCAATCGCGTCCTTGGCGGCTGGGCTTTGCTCCGACGCGTAGGCGCGTGCGAGATGGGAAATATAGTCGGCAGGGTGGTAGTAGCTGATGTACTGCAATGCTGCGGCGACGCTCTCGACGAGGTCTGCGTGGCGGATGGTGGTCATGGCGGCTCTCTCAGGCGGAAAGGCAAATTTTACTCAAGGGGTAGCCAGTGATCAGTGCGGCATTCAAGCGGTTTTTCGCGGCGGGTTCGGCAGGTGGGGTCGTGCTCGCGCTTGCGACCGTATTGGCCCTGGTCATCAGCAATTCCCCGTTCGGGGCCGACTACGAGGCCTTTCGCAACATCCCGGGCCAGGTACGCATCGGCGAAGACTGGCTCGAACTGTCCAAGCCGCTGATCCTGTGGGTGAACGACCTCTGGATGGCGGTGTTCTTTCTGCTGGTCGGGTTGGAGATCAAGCGAGAACTGATCAAAGGTGAACTCTCGACGCCCCGCCAGGCCATGCTGCCGGCCGTGGCCGCCCTGGGTGGCATGGTGGTGCCGGCCTGCATCTACGCCGCCATCAACATGAACGACCCGGTGGCCCTGCGCGGCTGGGCGATCCCCGCGGCGACCGACATTGCGTTTGCGCTGGGCATCCTGCTGCTGCTGGGCTCGCGGGTGCCGGCGTCGCTCAAGGTGTTCCTCACGGCGGTGGCGATCATCGACGACCTGGGGGCGATCGTCGTCATCGCGCTCTTCTACACGGCCAACCTGTCGCCCGCCATGCTGGGCATTGCGGCAGTCGGCCTGGTCGCCTTGTTCGCGCTCAACCGCATCGGAGTTCGCAGCGTGCTGCCGTACCTCTTCGTCGGCGTGATCATCTGGGTGTGCGTGCTGAAGTCGGGCGTGCATGCCACCCTGGCTGGCGTGGCGACGGCGTTTGCCATCCCGCTGGGCGACGAAGACGATTCGCCCCTCGAGACGCTCGAGCACGCGCTGCACCCCTGGGTGGCGTTCCTGGTGCTGCCCGTGTTCGCCTTCTCGAACGCCGGCGTGGCGTTGCAGGGCATCACGCTGCAGACCCTGGCCGAGCCCGTGCCGCTGGGCATTGCCTGCGGCCTGCTGTTCGGCAAGGCCATCGGCGTGTTCGGATCGTCCTTGCTGCTGACGCGTCTGGCGGGCGCGCAACTGCCCGACGGCGCCAACCGATGGCAGTTCTTCGGCGTGTGCGTGCTCTGCGGTGTCGGCTTCACGATGAGCCTGTTCATCGGCGGGCTGGCCTTCGAAGGCCAGGGAGCGGGCTATGACACGGCCGTCAAGCTGGGCGTGCTGGGCGGCTCACTGATCGCCGGAGTGCTCGGCACCGCGATCCTGCTGCTCGCCGAGCGGCGCGGTCCGTCGCGCCGCCGCAAGCAGCACATCGAGATTCAGTGATCGGCGCCGGCGTGGTTGCCGGTCAGGATGCGATCGGTCCACGCAATGGCCAGTGCCGAAAGCAAGAAGGTCAGGTGAATGAGCGTCTGCGCAATCAATACCCGGTCGGTCAGCGCACCGGCGTTGATGAAGGTCTTGAGCAGGTGGATCGATGAGATCCCGATGATCGCCATCGCTAGCTTCACCTTGAGCACCGACGCATTCACGTGGCTCAGCCACTCCGGCTGATCGGGGTGGCCTTCGAGGTCCATGCGCGAGACGAACGTCTCGTAGCCGCCAACGATGACCATGATCAGGAGGTTGGAGATCATCACCACGTCGATCAGGCCGAGCACGACCAGCATGATGATGGTTTCGGTCAGCTTGCCGTTCTGGACCTCCACCGGGGTCGCTCCGACGGCGGCAAAGATGGCCTTCAAGGCCGGTTCGCTGCCCAAGGCGGCCTGGATCAGGTGGGTCAGTTCCACCCAGAAGTGAAACACGTACACCGCCTGGGCGAGGATCAAGCCGAGATACAGCGGCAATTGCAGCCAGCGGCTTGCAAAGATCAGGGTCGGCAGGGGGCGCAGTTTGCGCGCTGGGGGGGTGAGGGGCGTCGTCATGACGAGGGTCAGGGTTCAGGGATTGTCCGATTGCCCGCGATCTTAATTGGCTCAAGCTGCTGGTTCATGACTTGCTGCGTGAAGTAAGCCGTTCGTAAGAGCTCCCGCATATGGTGCGGGCCAGTGAACACAACCACGCCAGGAGACGCCAATGACCGAAGCCGCCAAGCTTTATCCGCCCCCCGCCGAACTCGCCCGGGCAGCGCATGTCAGCGGCATGGCCGCCTACGACAGGCTGTGCGCTGAGGCCGAGGCGGACTACGAAGGCTACTGGTCGCGCCTCGCACGCGAATTCGTCACCTGGAAGACGCCCTTCACCAAGGCGCTCGACAGCAGTGATGCGCCGTTCTTCAAGTGGTTCGAGGACGGCACGCTGAACGTCTCGTACAACTGCCTGGACAAGCAGGTCGAGGCGGGCCTGGGCGACAAGGTCGCGCTGATCTTCGAGGCCGACGATGGCCAATCCACCCGGGTGACCTACAGCGAGTTGCTCGCCAAGACCTGCCGCATGGCCAATGCGCTGAAGGCGCAGGGCGTCAAGAAGGGCGACCGTGTCGTTATCTACATGTCGATGTCTGTCGAGGGCGTGGTGGCCATGCAGGCTTGCGCGCGCGTCGGTGCGACCCACTCGGTGGTGTTCGGCGGCTTCTCGGCCCAAAGCCTGCGCGACCGCATTCAGGATGCCGGCGCCGTCATGGTCATCACGGCCGACGAACAACTGCGCGGCGGCAAGCAGCTGGCGCTGAAAGCGATCGTCGACGAAGCCTTCGGGCTCGGCGGTTGCGAGACGGTCGAAAGCGTGATCGTCTACAAGCGGACTGGCGGCAGCATCGCCTGGGAGCCCTCGCGCGACAAGTGGATGCACGAGCTCACCGCGAGCCAGCCCGAGACCTGCGAGCCCGAATGGGTGGGCGCGGAACACCCGCTCTTCCTGCTGTACACCTCGGGCTCCACCGGCAAGCCCAAAGGCGTGCAGCATTCGACGGGCGGCTACCTGCTGCACGCGGCGCTCACCACCAAGTGGACTTTCGACCTCAAGCCCGACGACATCTTCTGGTGCACCGCCGACATTGGCTGGGTGACCGGCCACACGTACATCGCCTATGGGCCCCTGGCGCTCGGCGGCACGCAGATCGTCTTCGAGGGCGTGCCGACCTACCCTGACGCCGGGCGCTTCTGGAAGGTCATCGAGACGCACAAGGTCAACATCTTCTACACGGCGCCCACGGCGATCCGCTCGCTGATCAAGGCGGCCGAGAGCAATGAAGCCGTGCACCCGAAGAAGTACGACCTGAGCAGCCTGCGCATCCTCGGCTCGGTGGGCGAGCCGATCAACCCGGCCGCCTGGGAGTGGTACCACCAACACGTGGGTGGCGGCCGCTGCCCGATCGTCGACACCTTCTGGCAGACCGAGACCGGCGGCCATGTGATCACGCCGCTGCCGGGTGCTACGCCCTTGGTGCCCGGCTCGTGCACGCTGCCTTTCCCGGGCATCCAGGCGGCCGTCGTCGACGAGACCGGCAAGGACGTTCCCAACGGCCAGGGCGGCATCCTCGTGATCAAGAAGCCGTGGCCGTCGATGATCCGCACGATCTACGGCGACCCCGAGCGCTTCAAGAAGAGCTACTACCCCGAGGACTTCAAGGGCAAGTACTACCTGGCCGGCGACGGCGCGATCCGCGACGAAAGGACGGGCTACTTCACGATCACCGGCCGCATCGACGACGTGCTGAACGTCAGCGGCCATCGCATGGGCACGATGGAGATCGAATCGGCGCTCGTCTCCTGCACCGAGCTGGTGGCTGAGGCCGCCGTGGTCGGCCGGCCGGATGAGACCACCGGCGAGGCGATCTGCGCCTTCGTGGTGCTCAAGCGGCCCCGCCCCACGGGCGACGAGGCCAAGGCCATAGCCAAGCAGTTGCGAGATTGGGTCGGCAAGGAGATCGGCCCTATCGCCAAGCCCAAGGACATCCGCTTCGGCGACAACCTGCCCAAGACCCGCAGCGGCAAGATCATGCGCCGCCTGCTGCGCTCGGTGGCCAAGGGCGAGGCCGTGACGCAGGACACCTCGACGCTCGAGAACCCGGCCATCCTGGAGCAGTTGGGCCAGGCCTACTGAAGCGACTCAAGCGTTCGTCTCGTACACGCACACCAGCTCCTTGGCGGTGATGCGTGTCTCGTGCGGGTAACCGAAGGCGTTGTTGATGTACCAGGTGCCGTCGAGTTGGACCCGGCGGTTCACGTGGCTGTGCCCATACACGTGCACCTTCGGACGCAGCGCGCGCACCTGCTCGCCGAGGGCCGTGCTGCCGAGGATCGGGTAGATGAAGCGCCGATCCAGCGGGATGCGCTCGGGCATCACGTCGATTCGCGGCAGAAAGTGCGAGTACGACACGATCACTTCTGATTCCGAACGGCGGCGGTAGGTGTTCATCGCGAGAAATCGATCGGTGATCTCGCGCTGGCCGAAGCCCGGTGGCCAGCGGCACGCCCGGTAGTCGACCCAGGCGGCGCGCAGGTCTGCGCCCGGTGTGCCGAACGAGTCGTCGTACCAGCCCAGCAAAGGCACGATGCTCAGGTTGCCGTGATGGACGACCTCGGTGCTCGCGCCGGCCGAGCGGGCCAGAGCCTGAACCCGTTCGAACTTTCCGAATGAATCGAGCTCCGCCTCGTCGCGCCGCACCCAGAGGTCGTGATTGCCTGGCACAAACAAGACCTGGCGAAAGCAGCGTGCGAGCGCCTCCAGGCAGATGCGGACCCGGTCCGCCACATCGGACACATCGCCCGCGACGATGAGCACGTCGTCCACATACTCGCTGCGCGAAAGCTGCTGCACCCAGAGCGCATTGGGCTCGTAGTCGACGTGCAGGTCAGAGATGGCGAAGACGCGCATGGCGGGTGATTTGGCGAGCTGCCTGGTAGAAAAAGAGCGGGAAGAAGAAGAGCCAAAAACGAGAAGGCCCCGCAGGGGCGGGGCCTCAGGTGCCGGAGATCGCTGCGATCACTTGATCGTCAGGATCCACTGCACGAGCTGCTTGGCTTCGGCATCGCTCACGGCCGTGTTGGCCGGCATCGGGACCGGGCCCCAGACGCCTGCGCCGCCCTTGATGACCTTTTGCGACAGCTTGTCCACGGCGTCCTTCTGGCCGGCGTACTTGGCTGCCACGTCCTTGTACGAGGGGCCGACCAGCTTCTTGTCGGTGGCATGGCAGGCCATGCAGTTCTTCTTCTGCGCCAACTCGGCGTTGGCGAAGGCCGGGCCTGCGACCAGTGCGGATGCGGCAAAAATCAGTGAAAGCGACGACTTCATGGGTTCCTTTCGGTGCCTGACCGTGTACTGTGAATTACATTGCAGCACAGTTGCTTCAACGCATTCTATGGCCCGGGGTTGACCCAGGGCTTCTAGCGAGGCAACGTGTTTGAGGCTTTCTGCACCATGTACTTCGTCATCCTGGGTGTCTTGTTGCTGGTCATGAAGATGGCCGAGTTCGGGCCGGTGGCCTTGTGGTCGTGGCCTGCGGTGCTGTGGCCCTTCCTGGCGGCCGTGGTCTGGTGGGCGTGGGCCGACGGCACCGGTTACACCAAGCGCCGCGAAATGGACAAGATGGACGACCGCGTCGCCAAACGTCGCGAAGAAAATCTCGCGAACCTGGGCATGGACGTCAAGGGGCGGCGTTTCAAGCGCAAGCGTTGAATCGCGGCAAGCGCCAAAGAAAAAGCGGCCCGCGGGCCGCTTTTTTCATGGGTGCAGCAGAAATCACTCGAACTTGTCGAGCACCGCGCCCGAGCTGGCGCTCGCCGCATTGCGCATGAACTTGGCCAGCACGCCACGTGTGTAGCGGGGCGGGGGGGCCTTCCACTCGGCGCGGCGCTTCGCCAGGTCGGCATCGCTCACGTTGAGTTGCAGGGTCAGCGAGTGGGCGTCGATGGTGATCGAGTCGCCCTCGTGCACGAGCGCAATGTTGCCGCCCGCGTACGCCTCGGGTGCGACGTGGCCGACGACCATGCCCCAGGTGCCGCCGGAAAAGCGGCCATCAGTGATCAGGCCCACCGATTCGCCCAGACCCTGGCCGATCAGCGCACCCGTGGGGGCCAGCATCTCGGGCATGCCGGGGCCGCCCTTGGGGCCGAGGTAGCGCAGCACCATCACGTCGCCGGCCTTGATCTTCTGCGCCATGATCGCTTCGAGCGCCGATTGCTCGTCGTCAAAGACGCGCGCCGGCCCGGTGATCACCGGGTTCTTCAGGCCGGTGATCTTGGCCACGCAGCCTTCGGGCGAGAGGTTGCCCTTCAGGATGGCCAGGTGGCCCTGCTCGTACATCGGCTTGTCGATCGGGCGGATGACGCTCTGCTCGGTGCTGGGCACATCGGCGATCTCGGCGAGGTTCTCGGCAACGGTCTTGCCGGTGATGGTCATGCAGTCGCCGTGCAGCAGCCCGGCTTTCAGCAGCGTCTTCATCACCTGCGGGATGCCGCCGGCGCGGTGCAGATCGACGGCGAGGAACTGGCCCGAGGGCTTTAGGTCGCACAGCACGGGGATCCTCTTGCGAACGCGCTCGAAGTCATCGATCGTCCATTCGACCTCGGCCGCATGGGCGATCGCCAGGAAATGCAGCACCGCGTTGGTCGAGCCGCCGGTTGCCATGATCACGGCCACCGCGTTCTCGATCGACTTGCGCGTGACGATGTCGCGCGGCTTGAGGTCCTTCTTGACCGCTTCGACCAGCACGGCGGCGGCCTTCTTGGTGCTCTCGACGATCTCGTCGTGCACGTTGGCCATGGTGCTGGAGAAAGGCAGGCTCATGCCCAGCGCCTCGAACGACGAGCTCATCGTGTTGGCGGTGTACATGCCGCCGCAGGAGCCCGTGCCCGGGATGGCACGCCGCTCGATCTGGCAGAAGTCTTCTTCGTTCATGTTGCCGGCGCTGAACTGGCCGACCGCTTCGAAGACGCTGACGATGTTGAGGTCCTGGCCCTTGTACTTGCCCGGCAGGATGGTGCCGCCGTACACGTAGATTGCGGGCACGTTGGCGCGCAGCATGCCCATCATGCCGCCCGGCATGTTCTTGTCGCAGCCGCCGACGACCAGAACGCCGTCCATCCACTGGCCGCCCACGCAGGTCTCGATGCAGTCGGAAATGACTTCGCGCGACACCAGGCTGTACTTCATGCCTTCGGTGCCCATGGCCATGCCATCGCTGATGGTGGGCGTGCCGAAGATCTGGGCATTGCCGCCGGCAGCCTCGATGCCGGCCACGGCGGCATCGGCCAGCTTTTGCAGGCCGGCATTGCAAGGCGTGATCGTCGAGTGCCCGTTGGCCACGCCGATCATCGGCTTCTTGAAGTCGCCCTCTTCGTAGCCCAGGGCGTAGTACATCGAGCGGTTGGGGGCGCGGGCAACGCCTTCGGTGATGTTCTTGGAGCGGCGGTTGGAGCTCATGTCGGTTCCTGGCGGTTTGCGGGGAGGGCGCCAGTATTCCGCGGCGGGCTACTTGCGTCCAATATATCTACCTGTTGGCATTAATATGTGCGGCGTATGAGCGATGTGACTTTGCAGATCGAGTTGCGGGTATGGCGGCAGTTTCTGGTGCTGGCCGAGACGCTGCATTTCGGGCGCGCCGCGCAGAAGCTGCACATCACGCAGCCGCCGCTGACGCTGGCGATCCAGCAGCTCGAATCCCGCCTGGGCGTACCCCTGTTCGAGCGCACGCGGCGCCAGGTGGCGCTCACGCCGGCCGGGCGGGCGCTCGTCGAGCCGGTGCGCCAGTTGCTTCTGCAGGCCGCGTCGCTCCCGGGGATTGCCCTGTCGGCCGGTCACGGGGCGGTGGGGCGGCTTCGCCTTGGGTTCGTGTCGACCGTGGGCTTCGGGCCGCTTCCGGGGTGGCTGCGCGGGTTCCGGGAGGCCGAGCCCGGCGTGGAGATCGTTCTGCGCGAAGCCACCACCGACGTTCAATTGCGCGCCTTCGAGCAAGGCGAGGCCGATGCGGGCTTCGTGCTGCACGCGCCCAACATGGCCCCCGAGGGCGCGGCTCAACCGCTGTCGCGCCTGTCGGTGAGCGTCGAGCCCATGGTGCTGGCCGTGCCCGAGGCGTCCGCCTTGAACAGCGCCCGCCGGTTGACCTTGGCGCAGATCCTGTCTGAGCCGCTCATCATCTTTCCTCGCGGCATCGCGCCTTCGCTGTATGACGCTGTGCTGGCGTTCTATCACCGCCACAGCGCATCGCTGGTCATTGCGCAAGAGGCGATCCAGATGCAGACGATCGTCAACCTGGTGTCTGCCGGCCTCGGCCTCGCCTGGGTGCCGGAATCGGTGACCACGCTCCAGCGCCCCGGCGTGGTGTACCGGCGCCTGCCCACCGCGCTGGTGGCCGCGGCGCCGCGGGCCGAGACCAGCCTGGTGTGGCCTGCCGACGCCGGTCCGGTGGTGGCGCGCTTCGTGGAGTACGTCAAGCGTTCGACGACCGAGCTGGAGTGACGCTCAGCCGCTTGCGGGGGGTAAGCAGGGCGGTGCGGTATCGTTCGCGCTGCTCACGATTGCCCCCTTGCCCATGCTTGTTCATCCCCAGTTCAACCCCATCGCCCTGCAGGTCGGCCCCGTGGCCATCCACTGGTATGGGCTGACCTATCTGGTGGCCTTCGGCCTCTTCCTGTGGCTGGCGTCAATCCGGGTCAAGAAGCCGTGGTTCGCCGAGGCCGGCTGGACGCGCCGCGATATCGAAGACATGCTCTTCTACGGCGTGCTGGGCGTGGTGATCGGCGGCCGTCTGGGCTTCGTGCTGTTCTACAACCTTGATCACTACCTGCGCAATCCGCTCGAAGTGTTCGCCGTCTGGAAAGGCGGCATGTCGTTCCACGGGGGCTTGTTGGGCGTGATGGTGGCTATCGGCCTGTTTGCCCGCTTGCGCAAGCGCCCGGTGTTGCAGGCGCTCGATCTCGTGGCCCCGTGCGTGCCGCTGGGCCTTGCGTCCGGGCGCATCGGCAACTTCATCAATGGCGAACTCTACGGGCGCTTCGCCGACCCGAGCCTGCCCTGGGCGATGGTGTTCCCGCAATCGGGCAGTGACGAGCCGCGCCACCCGTCGCAGCTCTATCAGTTCGGCCTTGAAGGTGTGCTGCTCTTCGTGCTGTTGTGGATCTACGCGCGCAAGGAGCGCCCGATTGGCCAGGTGGGTGCGGCCTTCGTGTTCGGCTATGGGGTGTGCCGCTTCACGGCCGAGTACTTCCGCCAACCCGACAAGGGCCTGGAGCACCTGCCGCTGGGCCTGAGCATGGGGCAGTGGCTGTGCATCCCGATGATCCTGGGCGGCATCGGCCTGTGGTTGTGGGCGGGGCGCCGTCAGGCCAAGGTGGGCGCATGAGGCAGATCTTCTTCGATACCGAAACAACGGGCCTGAGCCCCGAGTCGGGCGACCGCATCATCGAGATCGGTTGCGTGGAGATGGTGAACCGTCGCCTTACCGGCAACAACAAGCACTTCTATCTCAACCCCGAGCGGCCGAACCACGAAGACGCGGTGCGGATCCACGGCCTGACCGACGAGTTCCTGGCCGACAAGCCGCTGTTCGCGGCCGTGGCCGAGGAACTGCTCGAGTACCTGGCCGGGGCGGAAGTCATTGCGCACAACGCGAGCTTCGACGTTGGCTTCTTCAACGAAGAGCTTCGCCGCCTGGGCAAGCCCAAGTTCCCGAGCTTCGTCAGCCAGGTCACCGACACCCTGGTGATGGCGCGCGAGATGTTCCCGGGCAAGTCGAACTCGCTCGATGCGCTGTGCAAGCGCCTGGAGGTCGACAACTCCAACCGCACGCTGCATGGCGCCTTGCTCGACGCGGGCCTGCTGGCGGAGGTCTATATCCGGCTGACCCGAGGTCAGGACTCGCTCGTCATCGACGCCAGCGAGGCGGCAGGCGGTGAAGTGGTTCTGGCGGTGGTCGATTTCAGCCAGTTCGAGCTGCAGGTGGTCGCCGCGAACGAGGCCGAGCTCGCGGCCCACGAGGGCGTGCTGGCCGAACTGGACAAGGCTTCAGGCGGCAAGACGACTTGGCGCGAGCTTGTGGCATAATCTGCGGCTTCCCGAATATTTCGGGCGGTTAGCTCAGTGGTAGAGCACTGCCTTCACACGGCAGGGGTCGCAGGTTCGAACCCTGCACCGCCCACCAAGCACAAGGCCTTGCAGGTTTGAACACCTGCAAGGCTTTTTTGCTTGTGCGGGGTACGAAGGGGCGCGCCGCAGCGTGCCCATGCAACTCAGGCTTGCTCTTCGTGCCAACTCCTCCTCGCTCTGGCGAACCGCACGCTGCGCGCCTGCCCCTGCCGCCATCTGGCGGTGGATGATCGCGCGCGCCGATGCGCAGGTTTGCCTGCGGGCGCTCCATAGCGCACCCGTTCGCGACAACCTGCGGGTTTTCAAGGGTGCAGCTGCTTCTATTTGTTGCAGGTGCAACTGGCATGCTCCTGTACGCTTGCGGCCCTCTTTGTCCGCCGTTCCCCGCCGTTCCTCATGCTGTCGATCCGGACCCTGGTTTTCCTCACGTGTTGTTGGCTTGCAGGCGCGGCATCGGCGCAGAGCATCGAACCCGCTTCCGATTGGCAGTCCGCCGAGACGGCACACTTTCGCGTCAACTACCGCTCCGCATGGCGCTCGCAGGCCGAGCGCGTGGCGCAGGCTGCGGAGCGGGCCTATCCGCGGATCACGCGGGCACTGGAGTGGGAGCCGCGCGGGCGCACCGAGATCCTGCTGATCAACCAGTTCGACCTGCCGAACGGCTACTCCACGCCGATCCCATACAACGTGATCGGCGTCTACCTGTCGCCCCCCGACGATGGCGAACTGCTCGACAACAGCGACTGGCTCGATCTGCTGCTCACACACGAGCTCACTCACACGGTGCATCTCGACAAGGTGCGCGGATCGCAGGGCGTGCTGCAACACATCTTCGGGCGCATTCCCTTGTTCTTCCCCAACCTCTACGAGCCGGGCTGGGCGATCGAGGGGTTGGCCGTCTATCAGGAAAGCGACCCCTCGCGCGGGCGAGGGCGCCTGCGTGGCGAGTCGTTCGAGGCCTGGCTGCGCGCGGAGTCGCAGACCGGGTTCCTGTCCTTGCGCGAGATCAATGCGGACGGCCGCGCCTTGCCGGTCTCCAAGATGTACCTCTACGGTGCCTACTTCTACGAGTACCTGGCGCGCGTGTACGGCACGCAGTCCATCTACAAACTTGTCGATGGCTACAGCGGCAACCCGCCGCTCTGGCCGCGCCTGCATTCCAACCCCGTGCAGGCCACCGGCAAGACGATGGATGTGTTGTGGGAGGAGTTCCTGGCCGACCTGAAGCAACAGGTCGCGCAGCGCGCCGAACCCCTGGCGCGCGCGCCCCAGGCGGTGGGTGACTCCCTGCTCGGCCCGGTCTTCGGCCTGGGCTCGGTTGCCGGCCTCCCAGGCGGCGCCGCGCTGGCCGTGGTGGACAACGGCCTCAACCATCCCAAGCTCGTGAAGCTCGCGGTTGACGGAAGCCGCACCGAACTGGCCGATGTGCACCGCGAGGCTCGTCTCGATGTGTCGGCCAACGGCGGCGTACTGCTCACGCAGCCCGACTTCTGCAACGACTGGCGCTTCATGGTCTTCGACCTGTACCGCGTGCAGGCCGATGGCGCGATCACGCAGCTCACGCAGTGCGCCCGGTTGCGTCGCGCGGTGCAGGCGGGCGATGCGATCGCCGCCTTGCAGCAGGGCGAGGGTCGCACGCGGCTCGTGATGCTCGATGCCGAAGGCCGGTTGCAGCGCACGCTCTGGGAGCCACCGGCTGATGTGACCCTGATCGACCTCGCTGCGTCGCCCGATGGCCGCCAGCTCAGCGTCATCAGCAAACGCGGTGGCGACTGGCGTGTGCAGGCCTTCGACCTCGCGCAGCCCGATGCCGCGCCGCGCCTGCTGTTCACGCACGACGCGCCACTGGTCGACATGAGCCATGGGCCCACCGGGTTGGAGTTCATTGCGGCGCGCGATGGCGTGTTCAATGTGTGGCGGCTTGAGGGTGATACCTGGGTGCGCCTCACCCACAGCCACACTGGTGTGATGGCGCAAGGCGGCAGTCAAGCCGACGGGTCGCTGGCGCTCGTGACGGTGGCGTCCGGCGGATACGAGCTGCGCCGCATGGCCGCCGCCGGGCCGCTGCAGCGTGTGCCGGTGGTACGTGCCGTCGCGAGTGTTGCAGCGCCGCCGCAGCCCGATGCGCCCGCCCAACTCGGTGAAGGCGAGGCGTACAGCCCCTGGCGTACCTTGGCGCCGCGCTCCTGGTTCCCGGTGGCGATCGCAGACGAAGGTCTGTTCTCGGCCGGCGCCACCACCTTCGGCTCCGACGCTCTGGGTTGGCATGTTTATGCGGCCGCCTTGCAGTACGAAGTCACGCAGGGCGAACTGCTCGGCGACCTGCAGTACCTGTTTCAGGATCAGCATCTCTTCTCGCTGCGCCGCGACCTGACCGCACGCGCCTGGAAGCCCGGCACGAACAGCGACGAAGTCACGGCCTACGACCGCAACACCCGGGCGCAGTGGTTGAGCCTGTTCCCCTGGGCGCGTGTGGACCGCACCGTCGCCTTCGGCGTCGGGGCCTCCATCAAGGACACGGACCGCGTGCACCCGGAGCTCGTGCGCGGCGCACCGCCGCGCGATGAGCGCCTGCTCGCCGCCTTGCTCAGCTACAACAGCAGCGGGAGCAACTGGTGGTCGGAGGGGCGCAACCGCGGCCAGCATGCGCAATTGCTCTTCGAGAGCTACAAGCCCTTCGCGCGCAGCGGCCGAGACGACTACGACGGCAACGTGTTGCGGCTCGACTGGCGCGGCTACGTGCCGCTGGGTCGCACCGTGCTGGGCCTGCGCTACACCGAGGCGTATGCCAACGGGAGCACCGAACGCTTCCAGCTCGGTGGCGCGATCGACCCGCAGCTTCAGTTGGGCATCGCCCTCGATGACCGCGACATCATGCTGCGCGGCTATCGCGGCGACGAGGCCAACCTGCGTGGCGCGAATGCACGCGCGGCGAGCATCGAGTGGCGCGCCCCCATTGCCGACATCGACCAGCACTTCATGGTGCCTGCGGTCGGCATCAACCGCTTGTCGGGTGCGGCCTACTTCGACGTGGGTGGCGCGTGGGACGACGGCCACGGCCCGCAGAACTACCAGCGAGGCGTGGGTGTCGAACTGCTCGGAGAACTCAAGTTCCTGTACGCGATGGGCCTGCAAGTGCGCCTGGGCGTGGCGCGCGGGCTGGACGAACCCAAGGGCACCCGCGGCTACTTCGGGCTGGGCCACGCCTTCTGAGGCGCGGGGGCCGGGCCTCAGTGCATCTTGTCGCGCGGCGGCTTGCGGAACGACTTCGGCTTGTAGACGTTGCCTTCCCAGGTGCCGTCGCGGTCGTCCCGAGCGCGGCGGATCGCGTCGTCGGTCACCTGCCTGGCCAGCTTGCGCGAGGTGCGCCAGTGGTACAGCCGCAGCGCCGCCAGGCGCGCGGCGGCGTAGGCCTTGCGAGCTCGGGCGTCGATGGCGTGGCGGCGGCGCGTGCCCACCAGCAGCCGCAACATCAGGGCGACGCAAACCACGAGGATCGCGATGGACAACATGGTGCTGAACATGGCTGCCATGGTAGCCGCGGGCTGATCTTCGTTGGCTGAGAATTGGCCGATCTCCCTGGCGTAGTACGGGCTGGGGAGGGCACAACGACAAGGCACGCGGAGCAGAAGCGATGGATCGAGTCGAGGCAGTGGTGGTCGGGGCGGGCGTGGTCGGGCTGGCCGTGGGCCGGGCGCTGGCGCAGCGGGGCCTGGAGACGCTGGTGCTGGAGTGCGAGACCGCCATCGGCATGGGGGTCAGCTCGCGCAACAGCGAGGTGATGCATGCCGGCCTCTACTACGCGGCAGGATCGCTGAAGGCGAGGCTGTGCGTGCAGGGCAAGCAGCTGCTCTATGCGTTCTGTGAATCGCATGGCGTGCCGCACAGTCGTTGCGGCAAGTTGGTGGTGGCGACCGACGGCAGCCAGCTTGGCGGGCTGGAGGTGCTGATGAAGAAGGCCGCGGCCAACGGTGTGCGCGACCTCAGGCGCTTGACGGCGGCCGAAGCCATCGCGATGGAGCCGCAGCTTGCCTGCAGCGGGGCCATCCTCTCGCCCTCGACCGGCATCGTCGACAGCCATGCCCTGATGCTCGCGCTGCTGGGTGATCTGCAGGCGGCCGGCGGCGACGTGGCGCTTTCTTCTCCGGTCGAGCGCATCCGCTGTGGGGCTGGCGAGCATGTGCTGTACGTGGGTGGCAGCGAACCAATGGAGCTGGGTGCGCGCATCGTGGTCAATGCCGCAGGGCTGTGGGCGCCGAAGCTCGCCGCTGCCACGCAAGGGCTTGGCTCCGTCTACGTGCCAACGCCCCACTTCAGCCGTGGCTGCTACTTCTCGCTCGCAGGCCGAGCCCCGTTCTCACGTCTGGTCTACCCGTTGCCGCAAGACGCCTGGCTCGGGGTTCATCTCACGCTGGACATGGGCGGTCAGGCGCGCTTCGGCCCCGACGTGGAGTGGCTGCCGGACGGCGTCACCGAGCCACTCGACTACCGCGTCGACCCGGCGCGCTCGGCCGGGTTCTATGACGACGTGCGCCGCTACTGGCCCGGCCTGCCCGACGGCTCGCTGCAAGCGGCCTACAGCGGCATCCGGCCGAAGATCCATGCACGCGACGAGCCGGCGCCCGATTTCCGCATCGACGGCCCGGCGCTGCATGGCATTGCAGGCCTGGCCAACCTGTTCGGCATCGAGTCGCCGGGCCTCACCTCATCGCTCGCGCTGGCCGACGAGGTCATCGCGCGACTCGGCCTCCCGGCTTAGCGGCGCGGCCAGGTCGTCGCGCTTCATCACCGCGCCAACGCAGGTGGCTTGCTGGCGCCGACCCGCGAGCGCAGCGGCGTTGCCCGGCCCAGGCCTTGCGGGGCGCTCAACACCTCGATCGCATAGCCGCCGCTGCTGCCGCTCACGCGGGCGATGGTCTGCCCATCGGCGGTGATGATCACCGTGCCGCTGCCGCTGGCAAGGCGGCCCTGAGTATCGAACTCGAGCTGCACATGGCCATCGAGCACGTACCGAACATTGCCGCGCGTGAAGCTCAGCTGCGCGTACTCCTGCCGCGAGAGCTGCGGCCTCGGACCCGCGGCGGTTTCGAGTGTGACGTGGTGGCTGCGCACCGAGCCACCGTTGATCGTGGTTGCGACGCCAGTGCCGGCATCGGTGAGCGACATGTCCGTGCCCGGCACGAAGCGCAGCGACACGGTCTCCTGGTTGCCGTTGACGCTGCCATCGAGTTCGATACGCGCGCTCCCGTTCACGCGCGTCGAGAAGAGGTCGCCATTGATGTCGGTGTCGGAGACCACGAGGTCGGTGATGGTGGCCTGCGCGTTGCCTGCGCGTCGCGCGGTGTCGCTGAAGGTGTAGGCCAGGCTGCTGCTGCCTGCAAAGCCATTGCCGAACTCGCCGGTGCAGGCGTCGAAGCGTGCCCCCAACGTGTGTTGGCCCAGCGGGTAGCTCTGGCCGGCGGCAGGAGCGGCCGCTCCATCGAGCGTGAGCGCCGCGTTGCCGCCGATGCACACATCGCCGATCGGCTTGGCGCGGAAGTCGCCGTCGATGAAGAGCATGGGCGCGCTGGCGGCGGTGAGGCCCTCGCTCCACGACATCATTAGCCTGAGCACGCGCGCCTGCTCGTCGGCCGTGCCGGTGCTGAGCACGAGCATGGCCGTTGCGCTGGTGACACTGCCTTGGCCGTTGCTCACGACCACGCGGTACGGCACGCCGATGTCGCCTGCGGCGACGCTCGGGATCGTCAGCACATTGCCGGTGGCGCCAGCGACGTCGACGCCGTTGCGTTGCCATTGGTAGCTGAGCGTGCCGCTGCTTGCGGCGTTGACGGCAAAACTCGCGCTACCGCCAATGGTGGTGACCATGCTGAACGGCTGCGTGATGATCACCGGCGCGGCACCGACGGGCAGCACGGTCAGGACGCCGGCGTTGCTCTCGGCCGTGCCGGCGTCGTTGCTCACTCGAACGCTGAACTCGGCGCCGTTGTCGGCCATGGTCGTCACGAGTTGGTAGGTGGCCTGCGTGGCACCGGCGATCGGTGAGCCGTTGCGCAGCCACTGGTAGCTGAAGGGGCCGCTACCTTGGGCCGCGACCGAGAAGGCCGCGGGCTGGCCGGCCAGTGCGGTGGCGTTACCGGGTGATGCGGTTACGCGCGGGGCAATGCCGGAGCCGAAGACCGTCAGGCGCGCGGCCGGGCTCGTGATGCTGCCGGCGACGTTGGTCACCGTCACGGTGTAGGTGGCGCCATCGTCGGCCGGTGTGGTGTCGAACACCCACAGCGTGGCAGTGTTGCTGTTGGGGATGGGCTGGCCATTGCGGCTCCAGCTGTAGCTCATGGGTTGCGAGCCTTCGGCCACGGCCATCATCAGCGCGGCTTCGCCAGCCTGCACCGAGGTGCTGCGCGGGTTTTGCATCATGCGCGGCGCCAGGCGGCCGGGGATGGGCGATGTGGCAGTCTCCAAGCGCAGGCAGGGGCCGCTGATGGCACCACCGGTGTCGCCGACCGTCACTTCGTTGATCGGAGTGATCTGCGACTCGGTGGCGGCCCACACGCTGGTGATGGCGCTCTTGCGCACCGACATCGTGAAGCGGCCCTCGTTGTTGGTGATGGCCGACGTGCGGCCGGAGTAGTCGCTGCCGCTGCCGTTGACGATCACGCCCGCCGCGGGCGAGCCGTCGGCGCGCTGCACGCAGCCTTCGATCTGCACCGTCTCGGCTTCGATGTCGGCGTTCCAGTAGCTGTAGTGGGTGACGTCACCCTGGTAGTAGCGCTCGCCGTTGGCGGCGGTACGCAGCAGGGCCACGCCTTCTTTCACCCAGCGGCCGCTGGCTTCGTCGAAGTGGAAGAGCGGCACCTCGCTCGGCGGGTTGGGCGATCGCGTGGACAAGGGGATGCGGATGCGTGCATCGGTGCCGGGTGCGAGTTGCAGGCGACGTCCGGCGCTGTCGCGCAGGTCGACCTTGATGGCGCCGAAGCTCTCGATCGCGCGCACTTGCCCGCCTTCGAGCGTGGTGTAGCCGCCGGGCATGCGCTCGGGGTCGCGGGCCGGGTCGACGTTGGTCACGCTGGCCGTCACCGGGCCGAGCACGGGTGCGCCGGTCTGGGCGTCGACCAGCGAGCCGGCCGGCACCTGGGCCTGGGCCGCCGTGCCCGGGATGGCGAGCATGGCGCCGGTCTCGGCGTTGAAGGTCTGCGCTGGCGCGAGTTTGAGCAGCCGCACGCGGATGCTGGCGCTGCTGTCGGCGGGCAGGTTGACCAGCGCGGTGTTGCTGCCGTGGTCGGCGGCTTCAACCTGCACCGGCAGGCGTTCGCTCGCGGCCAGGCCGGCAAGCGTGAAACGACCGTCGGACTGCGTTTGTGTACTGACGCCGCCTGCGCTCACGCGGGCGCCGGGCACGGGCTCGTCGCTGTCCATGTCGACCACGATGCCCGTCACGCTGGCGGTGTGCGGGGCGGGTGTGGCGGGTGCCGTGCTGGTGTCGTCGCCGCCGCAGGCGACGAGTACGGTGGTGGCGGCCAGGGCGGCCAGCCAGGTGGAGAAGGTTCTCATGTGTATTGCTCCCTGATGGGGTGTGTCTTGGGGCTTGTTCAGGCGCGCAGGCAGGCGCTCAGCGAGACCGTGTGGCGGCCGGTCATCAGCTCGATGCCCTCGGCTGCCTCGATGGGAGTGGCGAGGCCTAGGCGAATGGTTTGATCGGCGGGCACGCGCAGCGTGAACACGCCTTGCGGGTTGCTGCTGGTGCTGGCCAGCAGGTGCCCGTCGCCGTCGAAGGCGTGCACGCGTGTGGCGTGCGCTTGGTCGTGCGGGTCGACGACACAGCCTTCGATCTGCACCTGCGTGACATCAGTCGTGATGTCAGCCGTGGCAGAAGCGGCAATCGGGGTCTCGGTGGGCGTGGCGCCGGATTCGCTGCCATCGCCGCCGCCGCAGGCGGTGACGAGGCAAAGCGAGGCCAGCGCCGCCACGGTGTGGCGGACGGGGCTCATGGGTTTCCTTGAAGTCGGGTTGTTGAGCGGCCGCGCGTTCAGCGATTGCCGAAGGCCTGCGGGCGCAGCGTCTTGAGGTGCAGGTACAGGGCCTGCACGTCGGTATCGTTCAGCTCCTTGAGCGACAGGAAGGGCATCACCTTGCTGATCTCGGAGCCGTCGGGGCGCTTGCCGGTCTTGAACATGGCGGCAAATGCGTCGGCGCTCGGATAGTGGTGCATCGCGCTGCCTTCGCCGGGCGTCAGGTTGGCGGCGGCCGGCCACTCGGGCGGTGCACCGGGGATCTTGCCGCCGGAGAGTTGCCCGCCATGGCAGCCGATGCAGCTGTTGGCCACATACGCGCCGTGCTGGGCGGTCACGGCATCGGGCACGGGCGCCGATGGCGGCAGCGTGTGGTCGATGACCTCGGCGGCGTCGTGCACGATGCCCACTGCATACAGCGCCTTCACCATGGCCGGCAGCTGCAGGATTGCGCCGCTGCCTTGCGCCGGCGGCATGCTGCGCACGTAGGCCACGAGCGACGCCAGGTCGTCGTCGGTCAGCCGTGCGTAGTCTTCGCTCGGCATCACCATCGCCGGCTTGCCATTCGGCTTGACCCCGTGGCGCAGCGTGCGCACCCAGTCGAGCGGCGTGTAGGCCGCGACCACGCTGCCTGCGCCGGGGGTGATGTTCGGCGCGTGCACATGCATGCCTTGGTCGTTCTTGACCACGTCGCCGCCTGCGCCGTTCACGCCGTGACACTCGGTGCAGCCGCGCGACAGGTACAGGTAGCGGCCGCGTTCGACGCCTGCGGCGTCGCTGCGGAACGCAACTGCCTGCACGGTCACATCGACCGTGCGGTTCATCTTGCGCTCACCGATGTTGGCTCCGGCAAAGAGCGCCGCGGCGCTCAATGCCAGCATGCCGAGTACGGCGATTCCACCTCGCTTGACCCACTTGTTCATTGTTCTGCTCCTCTGGTCGATGGGTGTGCGTTCAAACCGGGCTCGACAGGCCGGCTTGCATCGGCACGCCGACAGCGCGCGAGAGCTTCAGCCAGTCGCGGATGTCGAGGTGCGGGCGCAACATGTCGATGACGGCATCGAACACCGACGCGGGCGCTTGGGCCTTCATGCCGCCGAGCATCCCGGCGCGTTGAATTGGGCTGAGTGCGGGCAAGATCCAGCGCACGCTCAACATGTTGTCGGCCGGGTCGATGCTTGCCAGCAGGCGGTCGTGGATGGCGACCAGTTCCTCGTCGGTGTAGTGCGCCCAGAGCAGCGCGTTGTTGTGCGTTTCCTCGTGATGCATGTGCTGCAGGTTCTCGGCCACGAACAGCGCCAGATGCCTGTACAGGCGAAGCGCCAGCGTCATGCGCTCGCCATCGCTGGCAGCCTGGAGTGCGCGAGACTCCAGGCGCAGCGCCTCGATGCCGTGGATGTGCTCGACGTGGTCGTCGACCGTGCGGCCGGCGCCGCCGGGCACGCGCGCCGCGATCGCGCTGTGCAGGAACTCGTTCTCATGGCCGAGATGGCTCAGGCAGAAGTTGAGCAGCGATTCGAGTTGCGCCATGGTGCGGGCCATGTCTTCGACATCGAACACGTCGACACGACCGACGCGGGCCAGCGTGTCGTTCATGAACGCGCGCAGCCCCTTGTGGATGGGTTCGTACATGTCGAAGCGGGGTGGGGTGGGGACGGCACCGGGCGAGGCCTGCAGGGGCGAGGCGGCGACAGAGGCGGCGAGTGCGGCAGTGTTCATGGTTTATTCCTTGGCGGTTGGCTCGTGGCTGCCGAAACCAGCTTCGGCATGGGACGGCAGTGTTCCGCCTGAGGGAAAACCAGGCATCGCCTGAAGGAGCCATGGCCCGGCGCCCGATGGGCCACCCCCGATGGGGGCGTCTGCAAGGGCGCATGGCCCGCGTTCTCGATGCAGATGCTTCACACGGCAGCGGGCGCGGCGGTGAAGACCGTCACCACGACCAGCGGCGAGGCGGTGTTGTTCACGAGCTGGAAGTCGTCGTGCGGCGGAACGACCAGCGTGCAGGGAGATTGGAATCGCAGCGGTCCGCCATTGATGAGCAGCTTGCCTCCGCCGGCGAGGGCCAGCGCCGCGAAGCTTCCTGCGTGCTGCTGGATCGGCGTTTGCGCCCCCGGCGGCAAGGTGTGCATCCAGATCTGGAAGTCATGGACCCCGCACGCCGGCCCCGCTGCACAGACGAGTCGTTCGCCCGGACGGCAGCCGATGTCGCTCAGGTGGCTGTGGTGGATGACGTACATGCTGGCCAGTGTGGGTGGCCGGCATGTCGCAGGCATCGCCCGAAAGAGCCATCTGGGAAAGCAGGGGTCGTGTATAGAATGAGAACTATTCTTATTTGATGCGCACACCACCATGCGAGCCGCCCGGATCGCCCTCCCAGCCCCACAAGCGCCCAGCGCCAGTCTGGAGCTGCTCTACAACGAGCATCACGGCTGGTTGGTCGGTTGGCTGCGGCACAAGCTGGGCTGTGCGCACCGCGCTGCCGATCTCGCGCACGACACCTTCGTGCGCATCCTCGTGTCGCGCGACGCCCTGTGCGGCATGCAAGAGCCACGCGCCTACCTCACCACCACTGCCAAGCGCCTGCTGATCGACCGTGCCCGCCGCCAGGCGATCGAGGACGCGTACCGCGCCGAGTTGGCGCGCGCCCCCGTGGGGTGGCATGCCTCGCCAGAAGAGACACTGATGGCCGTGCAGGCGCTGGTGCAGATCGGCGAGGCGCTGGCCTCGCTGTCACCCAAGGCGCGGCAGGCCTTCCTGATGCACTACCTTGACGAGCAGCCGCAATCAAGCATCGCTGCTGAACTGGGCTGCTCCGTCCGCATGGTGCAGAAGCATTTGGTTCAGGCACTGCTGCAGTGCCGCCGCGTTCTGCCCTGCGCGTGATGACGGCCAGGGACGCCACCGACGCGATTGCCGAACAGGCAGCGCGCTGGATCGTGCAGCTCAGTAGCGATGACGAGGCTGAACGTGAGCGCGCGCGCTCGGGGTTCGACGCCTGGCGGCATGCCGACCCGCGCCACGCCGAGGCGGCCGCGGGCATGCAGGGCTTGATCGCCCAGGTGCGCACCCGCGGTCCGGCTGGCCACTCGGCCTTGCGCGCTGTGTTCGCGCCGGGTGCTACCGCGCCGAGGCGGGCGCGACGAATCGCGGCTGTGCTGGGGCTGGCGCTGGCCATGGCGCTGCCGGGCTGGCTGGCGCTGCGCACGCAGTCCGTGTCCTACCTGATGGCCGATCTGCGCAGCGCGCCGGGCCAGTGGGATGAGCACACGTTGCCCGATGGCACGCGCATCACGCTCGCTGGCCACAGCGCCGTCAATCTGCGCTACGACGCGACTCTGCGCCGCATCGAGTTGGTGCAGGGTGAGGTGCTCATCGACGTCGCCAAGGACGCCGCCCGCCCACTTGTTGTCGAGACACCGCATGGGCGCATGCGCGCGCTGGGCACCCGCTTCGTGGCGGGCCGCAGCGAAGAGCGAACCGAGCTCAGTGTGCTGGAGTCGCTCGTGGAGGCGAGCGCGTCGTCCGTCCCTGCGCAGCCGGTGCTGGTGCAACCCGGCCAGCGCGTGCAGATCCGTGCCGATGGGGTGGGGCCTCTTGACGCCATCGACGTGCGCAGCGTGAGCGACGCGTGGCAGCACCCTCAACTGCTGGTAAGCAACCGGCCCCTGACGGAGGTGTTGGATGAGCTGGCCCGCCACCGCAGCGGCTTCATCCACTACGACCGAGGGCAACTGGCAGGCTTGCGTGTGTCGGCGGTGCTTCCGCTCGATGACACCGAGCGCGCGCTGCGTTTGCTGGGTCACAGCTTCCCGCAGCTGAGGGTGCGGAAGGTTTCGCCGTACCTGGTGCTCGTCGACGTCCCGGGCAGCTGAAATTTTTCATCGCGGCGGTTCGTGTTCAGGGGTTTCGTCCGTCAAGACGGATGAGATCAACCCCTCCGAAGCCTTCGTACCCATGCGCAACCACCGCCTGAATCCCTCCCTCGCCCCACTCGCCCTGGCTGTGCAGCTCGCCTGCATCGGTGTGCCCGTGGCGACCGCCCCACGCATTGCGTTCGCCCAGCCGGCTGCCGTGCAGGCGCGCGACTATGACATTCCCGCCGGCCTGCTGGGTGAGGCGCTGAACCGATTCGCCCAACAGTCGGGTGTGTCGATCGCAGTCGACGCCGACAAGCTGCAGGGGCTGCGGACACAAGGATTGAAGGGCAGCTACGAGGTCGATGAAGGGTTTCACCTGCTGCTACGCGGCAGCGGATACGCCGCTGGCAAGACGGCCGAAGGCTACGTGCTGATCGCCGCCCCTTTGGCCACGACCGATGCGCCAACCCTGCCCCCTGTGACGGTGAAGGCCACCGCCGAGAAGGAGTTGGCCTCGGGCCCCGTGAACGGCTACGTGGCCGGTCGCAGCGCCACCGGCACCAAGACCGACGCACCGATCATCGAGATTCCGCAGTCGATCTCCGTGATCGGCCGCGAGGAGCTCGACGATCGCGCCGTCACCAACCTCGCAGAAGCCGCCCGCTACGTGCCCGGCCTGCAGGCCGAGCAGTACGGCAGCGACCCGACGGACTTCACCTGGTTCAGCCTGCGCGGCTTCAACGACACCTACAACTTCCTCTACATCGACGGCCTGCGTGCACCCGGCGGTGGCTACGCGATCCGCCGCGCCGACACCTATGGGCTCGAGCGGCTCGAGGTGCTGCGAGGCCCGGCGTCCATGCTGTTCGGCCAGGGTGATGCAGGCGGCATCGTCAACGCCACCAGCAAGCGTCCGCAGACCGATGCCAAGCGCGAGATCGAGTTGCAGCTCGGCAACTTCGAGCGCAGACAGCTGGGTGCCGACCTCGGTGGCGCTTTCGATGAAGACAAGCGCGTGAACTGGCGCCTGGTCGGCACCTACCTCGAAGTCGACGACCAGGACAGCTACCCTGGACACAGCGCACTCACCACACGCCGCAGCTTCATCGCGCCATCGCTCGCGTGGAACATCTCGCCCGACACCTCGCTCACGCTGCTCGGCACCTACGTCGAGCAGAAGGGGCCGGGCAACCCCTTCGAATACATCGGCGCTGATCTCCAGCGCACGGGCCTTCTGATGGGCCAACCGGGGTTCAACAAGCACGACCAGACCCAGTGGGAGCTGGGCTACGCGTTCGAGCACCGATTGAGCTCGGTGTGGTCATTCAGGCAAAACCTGCGCACCTCCGGCAACAAGGTCGATATGGATGCCGTGTACGGCCCGGCCTTCGACTCGGCCGACCCCGACACCGGCGAGATCCGCCAGCGCGCCGTGGCCAACCAGCAATCGGTTCGCTACACCGCGGTGGATACGCAGTTCGTGGGCGAGTTCGACACCGGCGCCGCCCACCACACGGCTTTGCTGGGCCTGGACCTCATGGACTCGCGCTTCGACAACCAGCGCTGGCGCGAATGGGGGCCGAGCCTCAACCTCTATCTTCCGCCACTGGGCCAGTACGACCAGACCGTGACGCCGCCGACCACGCCCTGGCAGAGCGAGCTATACAAGCAGCAGCAGATTGGCGTGTACGCGCAAGACCAGATCAAGTTCGATCGCTGGTTGCTGACGCTCGGGGGGCGCTTTGACCGCGCCAAGTCCGACACGCAGGACCGCATCGATGACCTTCGCTCCGTCACCACGGACCGTGTCTTCTCCGGCCGAGCCGGGGTGGGCTACCTCCTGCCCAGCGGCGTCGCACCGTATGCGAGCTACACCGAATCCTTCCTGCCGCAAAGCGGCAGCGATGCCGATGGCAATGCCTTCGTGCCCACGCGAGGCAAGCAGGTCGAGATCGGCGTGAAGTACGAACCGGCGGGCAGCGACATCCTGCTCACGGCGGCGCTGTTCGACCTGCGCAAGACGAACGTGCCGACCACCGACCCCACTGACCCGGACTACCAGCGGCTCAACGGAGAGATCCGCTCCCGTGGCCTGGAACTCGAAGCCAAGGCGGCGCTGACGCGTCAACTGAAGCTGACGGCGCAGTACACGTACAACGATGTGGTGGTCACGGAGAGCAACGACGCCAATCTCGGCAAGCACCCCGTCAACGTGCCCCAGCACATGGCGTCGGGCTGGCTCGACCATGCCTTCTCAGGCCCCATCGAAGGCTTGAGCGCTGGCTTCGGCGTGCGCTACGTGGGCCAGCGCTATGGCGACGATGCAAACACCATCGTCACGCCCGCCTACACCCTGCTGGACGCAGCCGTGCGGTACGACACTGGGCCGTGGCACCTGGCACTGAACATCAACAACCTGTTCGACAAGGACTACGTCGCGTCTTACGCCTACGGCTACTACCGTGGCGTTGAGCGCACCGCCGTTCTGACGGCGCGCTACCGCTTCTAGGAGAGGAGCTCAACCCCTGGCCACATGCTCCCGGTACCAGGCGGCGGCTTGGCCGCGCGAGGCGAGGTCGAGTTTGTCGAGCACGTTGGCCACGTGGCGCTTGACGGTGTGCGGGCTCAGGTCGAAGGCCCGGGCGATGAGCTTGTTGCTGTCGCCCGCGGCAATCCGTTGCAGAACCTCCATCTCGCGCTCGCTGAGCTTGTCGTGCAGGGGTGGCGCGGAGGCCGCCACTGTGGGTCGGGGGGCCTGAGCCTGCGGCTCTCCTCGGAGCGAGAGCGCGCGCTGCTGCCACTGCGCCAGGCTCTGGCGCAAGCCGGTGGGCAGGGCAGGGCCCAGGCGCAGCAGGTCGTTCAGCACCTCGGGGCCGGCCATGAGCGGTGCGCAGGCCTGGTCGGCTTGAACGGAGTGCGCGAGCGGCAGGAGGCACTGCACGGCGGCCTCGGTGTGGTCGAGCGCGAGCTCCGCTCTCGCAAGGCGCAGGCGCAGCTCGATGTGCTGGCCGAAGATCATGAGCAGGCCTTCGTGCTGCAGCGCGGCGGCGTAGGCATCGCGCGCTTCCTGCCAGCGGCCGTCGAGCGCGGCCACGTGTGCGCCGAGCGTCATGCGCTGGTAGGCGAGCAGCTTGAGCTCCAGCGTGCCGCGCTGCGCCGGAATGCGCTGCTGGAACAGGCGCACGGTGTCGGCGTCGCCCACCAGAAGCGCGATGCGCGCGTGGAACATCTGGAAGTGGCCGCGCCAGAGCAGGCGGCGGTCACGGCTGCGCGGGTCGTCGAGGTCGTCCAGCAGCCCTTGCGACGCCCTGAGCGCAGCGTCGCGCTCACCGCGCCACGCGTGCCACAGCGCCCGCGCGGTGCGGGTGAACGCGGCCACCGAGAGCGGCGTGCCGAGCCAGCGCTGGTCCTGCTCGGCCGCCTCCAGGGCACGCAGGGCATGATCGACCCGGCCTTCCCACAGGAGCAGGCAGGCCTCGATGGCCTGCGTGGCGGCACGTAGCGTGGAGGGCTGGTCGCCAAGGTGCTGCTGGGCGCCACGCAGGTAGCGGTGGAGTACCGCGTTCATCCCCGGCACATTCACGAAGGGCAACAGGGTCTGGCAGCGGCTCCACAGGTCGGCACGATCGGCGTCTTCGAGCAGGTCGATAGTCTTGCCGTAGATCGATGGCAACTCGCCCAGCTGGCAGTTGTCGAGCACGTGCCAGGTGCGCAGCAGGCTGGCCAAGGAGCGCAGTTCAGCGTCCCGCGCCAGGGGCTCCAGCCGATCGAGCTGCGCGGCCGACTCCTGCACGTGGCCCTGGCCGCACAAGGCCGCCGTGTGATAGATGCGGCAGCGCAGCTCGCTGTGTTCGTCTCCGATGCGGCGGCTGCTTTCGGCGCCGCGCAGCATGGATTCGGCCATGCGCGAGAAGCTCCAGCGTGCCCAGGCTGCGATGCCGTCCACGAAATCCAGCCCCGGCGCCTGCGCACGCCACGCGGGCGGAAACTGCTCGATCAGGCGCAACACGCCCTCCACGGCGCCTTCGCCCACGAGGCGGGGTGCCTGCTCCTCGAGCACCGCCTGGGCCTGTGCCCACAGGCCGCCGCGCAGAAGAAAGCCGATGCGACGCTGCGCATCGGGCTCGGTGGCCGCGGCGCGTTCGAGCAACTGCGCAAGCTCGCTCGCGCGTTCTCGCACGAGCCTGTCTTCGAGGCAATCGCGGAACAGGTCGTGCAGCTTGAGCAGCGGCTCGTTGCCTTGCAGCACTGAGACGAACAGGCCCCGGGCTTCGGTCTCTTCGAGCAGTGCCGCGGCATTGGCGTGGCCGGTGACTTGCGCCGAGCGTTTGGCGGAGAGCTCGGACAGCACCGACGAGCGCAGCAGGAAGAGGCGCAGCTCCTCGGGCAGGGCGTCGAGCACCTCGCTCGCCAGGTAGTCGAAGGCGTGACGATCGAACACCGCGCTTGCCGCAGGCCGCTCGCGCGTGCCGGCATTGAGTGCAAGGCGCAGCCCGGCGGCCCAGCCCTGGGTGCGTTGCCACAGCGGGCCGGGGTCGATGCCTTCGGCATGGTGCTGCACCAAAAGTGCCGCCTCGCTTTCGGTCAGGCGCAGGTCTTCGGTGCGGAACTCGACCAACTCGTCGCGCGCACGCAGGCGGGGCAGGGCGATCGGCGGGTCGACGCGGCTGCTGATGGCCAGCGTCCAGTGAACCGGCAGCCGCTCCAGGAGCAGGTCGCAGCAGGCGAAGACGGCGGGATCGGTGAGCCGGTGGGCATCGTCGAGAACGATCACGCCGCCCTGTTGGCTGCCGGCCAGCGCGTTGAGCAGGTTGTCGGCGGTGCGCCGCAGCGCATCGCGCTCGCCGGAGGCGCCTGCAACCAGAGCGTCGGGCTGCATGCGCCAGGGCAGGTCGAATGGATCGAGGGCCGCGCACAGGCAATCGAGCACTCGGTGCAGGTCGTCGTCTTCGTCACAGGCAACCCAAGCCACGCCTTGGTTCGGTGGCAATGCAGCGAGCGCTCGTGTGAGCAAGACCGTCTTGCCGAAGCCCGCGGGCGCGCACATCAGGATCAGGCGCGCTTGACCGAGCGCACCGACCAATCGCTGCTCAAGTGCCGAGCGCGCGATCAGCCCCGGCCGCGGCGTCGGCGGCTGGATCTTGGTGAGCGCGAAGCGTGTGGACTGCATGGCCGGCGGCAGTTTAGGGCGGGTTCGGCACAATCCGAACCCATGCAAATCCCGCTCCAGACCAGCTCGTTTGCGCTGGCCAAGATCCAGCCTCCGCGTCCGCGCGCCGGGCTGGTGCCTCGGCCGCACCTGGAGCAGGCGCTGGGGCAGGCCTTGCATCAATGTCGGCTCACGCTGATTCTGGCGCCGGCCGGGTATGGCAAGACATCGGCCCTGGCGCGCCAGATCCACCAGCTACCGCCGGGTTGCGTGCTGGCCTGGGTGTCGGCCGACGAAGACGACGAACTGCAGCGTTTCTTGGCCTGCCTGGCCGCTGCCCTCGAGCCCTTCGATCTGCCATGGCGAGTGGCCCCCGACGCGCTCGCCCTGCTCACCGAGCGGGAGCAGGGCTTGCGCGAGGTGGTCGCGGAACTCGTCAACGCGCTGGCCGGCGTGGAGGCGCAGCGCGGCCTGATCGTGATCGACGACGCCCATCGGCTGGGCGATCCGCGCGTACTCTCGCTGCTGCAGGCTCTTCTCGAGCGTCTTCCCGCACCCTGGGGCATGGTGATCGCGAGTCGAGTGGAGCCGGCACTCTCGCTGAGCCGGCTGCGGGCGGCCGACGAGCTTGCAGAGCTGCGCCAGTTCGATCTGCGATTCAACGAGGGTGAGGTCGAAGCCTTGCTGGCCGCACGGCTCGAAGGTGCGAGCGCGCCACAGGTCTCGGCCGGTGAACTGATGGCGCGCACGGATGGCTGGGCGGCTGGCCTGCGGCTGAGCCTGGCGGCCCGGCCCGGCGCGGCACGCGCGCATGCCCCCACACAGCGTCACATGTTCGACTACCTCGCGAGCGAAGTGCTCGACGACCTGCCCGAGCCACTGCGTGTGTTCTTGCTGCGTTGCTCGGTCCTGCCCGAATTGAGTGCGGTGCGCTGCGCATACGTGACGGGCGAACCTGGCGCGGCGCAGTGGCTGGACGAGATCGAGCGCCGCGGCCTGTTCGCGAGCGTGGTCGAGGCCGACGAGTTCACCCTGCGGCTGCACGATCTGTTCCGGGATTTCCTCGAAGACCGCCTGCAGCGTGAGCACGGCGATGAGCTGCCGCGCCTGCTGCGCCGCGCCGCAGAGCACGAAAGCGATTTGGCGCGTGGCGTGGGCTACCTCGCCCGCGCCGGTGCCTGGGACGAGGCCACGGCATTGCTGGTCAGGCGTGCGCCGGAGCAGTTGAGCATCGGTGCGGGGGCGACGATCGAGCGCTTGTTGACGGTGTTCCCGCCGGCCGAGTTCGACCAGCGGCCCGATCTTCACCTGGTGCGCGGCCTCACCGCCTGGCCGCACTTCGACTGGGCCACCTTGCTCGGCAGCATGCAAGCTGCCGCCCATGGATTCGCGGCAGTCGGGCGCGTTCGCGATGCGGCGCTTGCCCGCGCCAATGTGTGTTCGGGGCTGCACCACTCGGGGCGGCTGGAGGAAGCGGCACGCGAACTGGCCGCCCTGCGTGCGTTGAAGCTCGACGACGCGGCCCGCGCCTTCGTGGCGTTCACCGCGGCGTGGGATGCGTTCGCATCTGCACGCACTGAGGAGGTGGCGCCAGCGTTCGCCGAGATGCTCGCAGCGCTGGAGCGCACGCCGGTACCTGCCTTGTGGATGCAGTTCGCAAGCCACTGTGTGTTTGTCGGCCTGCCGGGCATGCAGCCTTTGCTGGAGCGCTTTGCCCAGGGCGCGATGCGGGTCTGTGGCGATGTGCCGACCCAGTTGCGCGCGGCCGTCATGCACATCCGCGCCTGGCTCGCCTTGTCTGCGGGCCGGCTCGACGACGCGGGGCAGTGGCTTGCGCACGGGCAGGAAGACTGCCGCTGGCTGGGGATGCCCCGCCTCGTGGTCACTGAGCACCGACTGGCGCGCGTGATATGGCTCGCGATGCGCGGTGAGAAGGCCGAATGCCATGCCACCGCGCGCGCACTGCTCGATGACCTGCGAGAGCGCAGCCCGCTCACGCACCGGCGTGTGCATGAATCGGAAGTCCTCTTCGTGTACGCGAGGGCAGCGTGGATTCTTCAAGACGCCGAAGCACTGCGCCAGATCGATGGTGATCTTCAGCGCGCGGCCAACGAGTTCGAGTGGCCCGCCGCCAAGCTCAACCGAGCCATGAGCCGTGCATTCGTCGCGCTCGTTGAAGGGCGCCTGGACGAGGCTCAGGCCTTGCTCACGCCGCTCGCTCATGACATCAACCGCTCGCTGTTCTTCCCGGCCACGCAGGCGCGGGTCATGCTGGCCGACGTGCTCGCGCAGCGCGGGTTCATGGCAGAAGCGTCAGCCACCTTGCGCCCCTGGCTAGACGAGATGCGAGAGCACGGTACGCTTGCCGGCGCGTTGCTGGCGGGCCCGCAGGTGCTTGCACGCCTCGCTCGCGCCGCATGGGGTACGCAACTGGGAGCAGTGGATGCTGCTGTACTCGGGCAGCTCTCGGCGTTGCTGTCGTTGCCCGCCGCGCCCGCCGACATGGAACGGGCGGTGACGCCAGCCGCTGCGCGCGGTGGTGCCGAAGCCTCAGGCCTGAGCGAGCGAGAGACCGAAGTGCTTGCGCGCATCGCGGCCGGTGACAGCAACAAGCTGATCGCCCGCGCCTTCGAACTCAGCCCGCATACCGTGAAGCGGCACGTCGCCAACATCCTCGGCAAGCTCGGTGTCGATACGCGCGGCCAAGCGGCCGCCCGTTGGCGCGAGCTGCAGGGCTGAGCGTTTCAGCTCCGTGCTCACGTGCGCCATGCACGTGGCGCTACCTCACGCCTTGCCGCTCTCCACGTCGGCCTTGCGGATGCGAATGGCCTTCTTCTTGGGCGCCTCGGTGGCCGGTGCCGTCGCGGTCGCGATGAAGGTGTCTTCTGCGGACGGCGCTTCGGCGCCGAGTGAAGCATCTGCCGACGAGTCTCCCGTCGGCGATTTGTCGCTGATCGCGCGGCTGTATGGCGCCAGGATGCTCACCATCTGAGCGTAGATCTTGGGGTTGCCTGCCAAAACTTCGCGCTGGTACATGAAGTCGGACTCACCCGTGAAGTTGCCGATCAGGCCACCGGCCTCCGTGATGATGAGCGAGGCCGCAGCGATGTCCCAGGGGTTGAGCCCGGTCTCGAAGAACCCGTCGTACGACCCGGCGGCCACGTAGCAGAGGTCGAGCGCGGCAGCACCCGGGCGGCGCACGCCGGCGCAGGCCTGCATGACTTCGCTGAACATCTTCACGTAGCGCTGGAAGTTGTCGCCCTTGCGGAAGGGGAAGCCGGTGCCGATCAGCGAATCGGCCATGCGCGTGCGCTTGGACACGCGCAGGCGCTTGTCGTTGAGGAACGCGCCGCGGCCTTTGGAGGCGTAGAACAGGTCGTTGCGGGTCGGGTCATAGACGACTGCTTGCTGGATCTGGTCGCGGAAGGCGAGTGCAATCGATACCGCGTAGAACGGGAAGCCGTGGATGAAGTTGGTCGTGCCGTCGAGCGGGTCGATGATCCACACGTACTCGCTGTTCTTCGCGCCATGCGTGCGGCCCGACTCCTCGGCCAGGATGCCGTGACCGGGGTAGGCCGTGAGCAGGGTCTCGATGATGACTTCCTCTGCCTTGTGATCCACCTCGGTCACGAAGTCATTGGCTGACTTGGTGCTCACCTTGACCTGGTCTACGTCGAGCGAAGCGCGGTTGATGAGGCTCCCCGCTTTTCGGGCCGCGGAGACGGCGACATTGAGCATGGGATGAAGCGCTTGAGACATGGAGAGCCCTGCGAAGGAAGAGGTAGACGGCGATGAGGAAAGAGCGGGTGCGACCGAAGGCCGCACGGATAATCGAATTTTAACCGCCTGGCCATGGATCCGACCCGCTTCATCCTGCTCAATACCAGCCACCCGGGCAATGTGGGCGCGGCGGCACGGGCCATGAAGGTGATGGGTTTCTCGGATCTCGTGCTGGTCGCTCCGCGGTTCGCCGATGTGCTGATCCAGGAGGAGACCGTGGCGCTCGCCAGCGGTGCTGCGGACATCCTCACCCGTGCACGTGTGGTGGGCAGCCTGACCGAGGCCCTGGAAGGCGTGACTTACGCCTGCGCCACGGCCATGACGCCACGCGACTTCGGCCCGCCCACCCATGCGCCACGCGAACTCTTCACGCGGCTTGCGGCAAGCGAGCATCGGGTCGGGATCGTCTTCGGCTCCGAGCGCTATGGCATGAGCAACGAAGACGTCTACCGTTGCCACGCATGCTTGAGCATCCCCACCGACCCGGCCTATGGTTCGCTCAATCTTGCGCAGGCCGTGCAACTGATCGCCTACGATTGGCGGCAGGCGCTCGGCGGCTTTTCGGTCGCACCCCGGACCGTGGGACCCGAACTGGCTGAGGCCGCATCGGTGCAGGGGCTGCTCGCGCACTGGGAGGAGTCTCTGGTGCAGGTCGGCTTCCTGGACCCGGCGGCACCGAAGAAGCTCATGGCGCGCCTGAACCAGCTGTTCAACCGCGCCGAACTCACGCAGGACGAGGTGCACATCCTGCGTGGCGTGGCCAGAGCCATGCAAAAGCCCCAGCCTCCGCGCGGCCAGCAGGAATGAGGGGCCGCCGCTAAACTGCGGCGCATAACTCAAGGGTCAGTGAGACGGTTGGACCATGTTCGAGCGCATTCGAGAAGACATTGCCTGCATCCTGGAGCGCGACCCTGCCGCGCATTCCAAGTTCGAGGTGCTGACGTGTTATCCCGGTCTGCACGCGCTGGCCATGCACCGCTGGGCGCACGCCTGCTGGAGCAAGGGCTGGCGTTGGGCGGCGCGCTTCATCTCGCACCTCTCGCGCTTCTTGACGGGCATCGAGATCCACCCGGGCGCGAAGGTGGGTCGTCGCGTCTTCATCGACCACGGCATGGGCGTCGTGGTGGGCGAAACGGCGGAGATAGGTGATGACTGCACCATCTACCAGGGCGTGACGCTCGGTGGGACAAGCCTCTACAAGGGCAGCAAGCGCCACCCCACGCTCGGGCGCGGTGTCGTGGTGAGTGCGGGCGCGAAGGTGCTGGGCGGGTTCACCGTGGGCGATGGCGCGACCGTGGGCTCGAACGCGGTGCTCCTGAAACCCGTGCCTGCGGGCGCCACGGCGGTTGGCATTCCCGCGCGCATCATCGAGAAGAGCGCCGATGCCACGCGCGAGGCACTCTCGGCGCAGATGGGCTTTTCGGCCTACGGGGTGACGCAGGGTGACGACCCCGTGTCGATGGCCATGCGAGGCCTGATCGACAACGCGGCCGGTAACGCGCACCAGATCGCCCTGTTGTGGGCCGCGATCGAAAAACTCTCGACCACCGACCGCAGAGACTGCGTACCCACCGACGCCCAGACCACCGAGACCTTCGATGCTGAAGGCCTGAGCCAGCTGGTGAAGTAGCTCAGCGGGTGAAGTGGTCAGCCCTGGGAAGGGCGTTGTGCTGACTTGGGCCGGAAGGCCTTGCACACGCTCTCGTCGGTTTCGAGATAAGGCCCGCCGATGAGGTCGATGCAGTAGGGCACGGCAGCGAAGATGCCCGGCGCCGGCGGCTGCGCCAGGGGCAGCCCTTCGAGCGTTTCCGCAATCGCCTTGGGTTGGCCGGGCAGGTTGATGATGAGCGCCTTGCCACGGATCACCGCGACCTGACGCGACAGGATCGCCGTGGGAACGAAGCGCAGGCTGATCTGCCGCATCTGCTCCCCGAAACCCGGCATCTCCTTGTCGGCCACGGCCAGCGTGGCCTCGGGTGTGACGTCGCGCGGGGCGGGCCCGGTGCCGCCCGTGGTCAACACCAGGTCGCAGCGGCCCGTGTCGACCAGCTCGCGCAAGGTGTTGCTGATGACCGCCTGTTCATCGGGAATGAGGCGCGTCTCCCAGTCGATGGGGTTGCGCAGTGCGCGCCCGAGCCAGTCTTGCAGCGCAGGGATACCTTTGTCTTCGTAGACACCGGTCGATGCGCGGTCGCTGATGGACACGACGCCGATTCGCACGCGATCGCGCTGGCCGGGCTCATTCACCGAGGTGGCCCTTGATGAACTGGAACAGCTCGCGGAACGCACGACCGCTGCGCTGCTCGGGTGCTGCCGCGGCATCCTTGCGCGCGGCGCGGATCAGGCTGCGCAGTTGCTGCAGGTCGGAGGCAGGGTGATCGGTGGTCCAACGCGTCAGGGCGTTGTCGTCCGCCAGGAGTTCGACGCGCCAGCGCTCTGCTTCATGCAATGCGAGGGAATCCTTGGCACGCCCGAGCTGCATTGCGGCCACTGCTTCGCGAATCGGTTCGACGTCGGCCTTGCGCATCAGCTTGCCGATGTACTGCATCTGACGGCGCTTGCCTTCGAAGGACTTGGTGCGCTTGTACTCGGCCACCGCATCGCGCAGGCCTTCGGAGAGATCGAGATCGGCAACGCGGTTGTCGGGGAGGGCCACCAGCGCCTCGCCCAGAGCCTGCAACTCGTGCATCTCTTTCTTGAGCTGGGTCTTGCTGGGGCGGTCGTAGCCGTTGGCGTCAAGCTCGGGCGCGTCAGGGCGATCGGAAGGGGTGCTGGTCATAGGTCGCCGTTATGATAGCCGCGGCCCTTGTCAGCAACGGCCGCGCACGGGTCGCCGACCCGCACACAGCATCATTCCTAAGCGGCCGCGCATGACCACATCCCTGTCTTCCCACCATGGTTTCTCGTACACGCGCGAGACCTTCCAGCAGCTGGTCGAAGACGCGCTGGCCATGGCCAAGTCGATGGGAGCCAGCGATGCCGGTGTCGAGGTGTCCGAGGGTGCGGGTTTGTCGGTGTCGGTTCGCAAGGGCGAGATCGAGAACGTCGAGCGCAATCGCGACAAATCGATGGGCGTGACGGTCTACATCGGCCAGCGCCGCGGCAACGCAAGTACGTCCGACTTCTCTCGCGCGGCGCTCGAACAGACCGTGCGTGCGGCCTACGACATCGCACGCTTCACCGCCGAAGACCCGGCCGCCGGCTTGCCCGACGAGGCCGATCTGGCGATGGGGGCCGATGCCACGCGCGATCTCGATCTCTTCCATCCCTGGGCGATCAACGCGGAAGCGGCCACCGAGATTGCCACGCGCTGCGAAGCCGCGGCGCTTGGCGTTGATGCGCGCATCACCAATTCCGAAGGCGCAGGAGTCTCTGCGCAGCAATCGCACTTCTTCGCTGGCAACAGCCGAGGCTTTCGCGGCGGCTACGCCAGTTCGCGGCATTCGTTGTCGGTGGCGCCGATTGCATCGCTGCCTGGCAAGGGCGGCGACGACATGCAGCGCGATGCCTGGTATTGCTCCATGCGCTCGCCCGAGGAGTTGTCTGCCCCCGAAGCCGTGGGCCGCTACGCGGCCGAACGCGCGCTGTCGCGCCTGCGGTCGCGCAAGATCAAGACGTGCGAAGTGCCGGTGCTGTTCGAGTCGACTCTCGCCGCTGGGCTGCTGGGTGCCTATGTACAGGCGACGAGTGGTGGGTCGCTGTACCGCAAGTCGTCGTTCCTGATCGACAGCCTGGGCAAGCAGGTGCTCCCGGATCACATTGACATCCACGAGGACCCGCACACCTTGCGAGCAAAGGGTAGCGCTCCGTTTGATGACGAAGGTGTAGTCACGCGCGTGCGCGACGTCGTGACGGCAGGCGTCGTGCAGGGCTACTTTCTCTCCAGTTACTCCGCACGCAAGCTCGGCATGCGCACCACCGGCCACGCAGGCGGGTCGCAGAACCTCACGTTCAAGAGCCGGCTCACGCAACCCGGTGACGACCTCGATGCGATGCTCAGGAAGCTGGGGCGTGGTCTCTTCGTGATCGAGTTGATGGGCCAGGGTGTGAACTACGTCACCGGTGACTACTCGCGCGGGGCTGCAGGCTTCTGGGTGGAGAACGGCCGGATCGCCTATCCCGTTCACGAGATCACCATCGCGGGCAACCTGCGCACGATGCTGAAAGGCATCGTCGGCGTGGGTGCCGATGCCTACACCATGGGCACCAAGACGATCGGTTCCGTACTGGTCGACCGCATGAAGATCGCGGGCCTGTAAGCCCTGCGAAAGACTCGTCGCTGCACTGCCATTTCGAGGCCGCGATACGCGGTTTTGCGCACGGGTAAATCCCGGTCATGGTGCAGGGGGGCGCTCCTAGAATCCGGCGCCATCGGCCTGGTGCAGGCCTTCTGAGGAGACTATTCCATGCAACGTCGTTCGTTTGTCCACGGTGCGGGTCTGGCCGGCGTTCTGGCTGCAGGCGCGGCCCCGGCCATCGTCCATGCACAGACCAGCATTCGTTGGCGTCTGACTTCCAGCTTCCCCAAGTCGCTGGACACCATCTACGGCGCTGCCGAAACCTTCTCGAAGAAGGTGCGCGACATGTCGGGCGGCAAGTTCGAGATCTCGGTCCACGCCGCAGGCGAAGTGATGCCGTCGCCGGCACTGATCGACGGCGTGCAGAACGGCACTGTCGAGATGGGCCACACCGCGCCGTATTACTACTTCGGCAAGGATGAGACCTTCGCACTCGGCTGCGCCATTCCCTTCGGCCTGAACTCGCGTCAGATGAGCGCGTGGATGTACGAAGGCAACGGCCTGAAGCTGATGCGCGAGTTCTACGCCAAGTACAGCATGATCAGCTTCCCGATGGGCAACACCGGTGCCCAGATGGGCGGCTGGTACCGCAAGGAGATCAAGACTGTCGCCGACATGAAGGGCTTGAAGTTCCGCGTGGGCGGCTTTGCCGGCCGCGTGTGCGAACGCCTCGGTGTGGTGCCCCAGAACATCCCCGGTGGCGAGATCTATCAAGCCCTCGAAAAGGGCACGATCGACGCGGCCGAGTGGGTGGGCCCGTACGACGACCAGAAGCTTGGCTTCAACAAGGTTGCCAAGTTCTATCACTACCCGGGTTGGTGGGAAGGCGGCCCGCAGCTCGACCTGCTGGTCAACCAGAAGGCCTATGACGGCCTGAGCGCCGAGTACAAGGCCATCATCGAATCGGCCGCGGCCTACGCCCACACCGAGATGCAGGCCAAGTACGACGCCAAGAACCCGGCGGCCCTGCGCCAGCTCGTGGCCAACAACACCAAGCTCGTGTCGTTCCCGAAGCCGGTCCTCGATGCTGCATTCAAGGCGTCGATGGAGCTCTACAGCGAGATTTCCGAGAAGAACCCGAACTGGCGCAAGGTCTACACCGACTACGCCAACTTCCGTCGGGAAGCCAACTTGTGGTTCCGCTTCACCGAAGCGCGCTTCGACAGCTACATGCAGAGCGTCAAGCTCTGAGCGAGGCCAACCCCTCGCACACCAGCCCCGCCTTGGCGGGGCTTTCTTCTTTTTGCGGCACCATCGGCACCTTGGCCCCGCGCGCTCATTTCACCCTGCATTGCCACCATGAATCCATCGGTCGTCCAGATAGTCGGAACAGTCATCTTCGCCATTGCGGTGCTGCACACCTTTTCG
This sequence comes from Piscinibacter sp. PDB1-1, assembly GCF_056675995.1. NCBI lineage: Bacteria > Pseudomonadati > Pseudomonadota > Betaproteobacteria > Burkholderiales > Sphaerotilaceae > Piscinibacter > Piscinibacter sp. PDB1-1. Next base: position 237,870 of record NZ_JBWVZJ010000003.1, on the reverse strand, counting down.
ACCACGATGTTTGCGACGCTGGCCAAGGTGTACCCGCGTCACGAGGGCGTGTTCCACCTGCTGTCCGAGGTCGAGGTGGTGTTCGGCTTCTGGGCCATGGTGCTGATGCTTTTCCTGTTTGCAGCGGAAGGCAAAGAGAACGCGACCCACTACATCGACTCGCGTGACTTCACCGAGGCGCTGTTCGTTTTCTCGATCATGGTGGTGGCCGGTAGCCGGCCGATCCTGGCATTGGTCGGGCGGTGCGTCGACGTGCTGGCGCGGCTGCTGCCCATACCCAATTCGATCGCGGTCTACTTCCTGTCGTTGTCGCTCATCCCGCTGTTCGGCTCTTTCATCACCGAGCCTGCTGCCATGACGCTCGGCGCGTTGATGCTGCGCGACCGAATCTTCACCAGGCCGCTGCCCGAGCGCTTGAAGTACGCCACGGTCGGCGTCCTGTTTGTCAACGTGTCAATCGGCGGCACTCTGACAGCCTTTGCTGCGCCACCGGTGCTGATGGTCGCCACGCAGTGGAAGTGGGACTCGATGTTCATGCTCCAACAATTCGGTTGGAAAGCCGCCATCGCCGTGCTTGTGAACGCCATCGTGCTCACGACGCTGTTCTACCGGCCGATCGTGAACTCGGTCAAGTTGGAGATCAACCACGAACGCGGCGGAACCCCGTTCAGTGCCATGCTCGCCTCGAGCCTCTTCTTGCTGGGCATCGTGATGTTCTCGCACCATCCGGCTGTGTTCCTGGGTCTGCTTCTGTTCTTCCTGGGTTACAGCGCCGCCTATCCGCGTCACCACGACACGTTGATCCTGCGCGAGGCGCTGCTGGTGGCCTTCTTTCTCGCGGGTCTCGTGGTTCTCGGTGGTCAACAGCAGTGGTGGCTGCAAAGCGTGCTCTCGTTCATGAGCGCCGATGCGGTCTACTACGGCGCTACGGCGCTGACGGCCGTCACCGACAACGCGGCCTTGACCTACTTGGGCTCGTTGGTCCAGGGGCTGACGGACGAGTTCAAGTACTCTTTGGTGGCTGGTGCTGTCACTGGTGGTGGGCTCACGGTGATTGCCAATGCGCCAAACCCTGCTGGCAACTCGATCCTGCGTGGTGTCTTCCAGCATGGCGCCATCCGCGCCAGTGGCTTGTTCCTGGCGGCACTGCCACCCACCTTGGTCGCCATCGCCGCCTTCCGCTGGCTCTGATCGCGGCCCGCGAGTAGACCCTCAGGCGCAGCACCGCGTTCGAGCGGCACATGTGACAAGGGCCAGCCGGGTGATCCGGGCTGGCCCTTCGTGCGAATGTCGCCGGCTTGTGCGGCGGACCACGCAGCGCTACTTCTTCTTGTCGTCCTTCATGGCGTCTTCGAGCGCCTTCATCGGGTCGTCGTCTGCGCTGCTCGGCGCAGCTTCGGGCTCGGATGCCGAGGGATCTGCGGGCTCCGCCGATGGGGCTTCCGGCGCACCCATCTCTTCCTTGAACTGGGCGTCATCGTGCATGCGCAGCTCCTGGAACGCCTTGTCGGCGTCGATCGTCGCCTCTTTCGTCAGCCCGCTGGAGACCATGCCAGGGAAGGCGATGATCAGGCCGACCATGATGATCTGAATCACCACGAACGGCACGGCACCCCAGTAGATCTGGCCGGTGGTGACCTTTGCGATCGGCTTGTTGGTGACCTTGTCGACGTAGTCTGCGTTGGGCGCGACGCTGCGCAGGTAGAAGAGCGCGAACCCGAACGGTGGATGCATGAACGATGTCTGCATGTTCACGGCCATCAGGATGCCGAACCACACCAGATCGATGCCCAGCTTCTCGGCCACGGGGGCGAGCAGCGGTATCACGATGAACGACAGCTCGAAGAAGTCGAGGAAAAACGCCAGCACGAAGATCAGGATGTTCACCACGATCAAGAAGCCGAGCTGGCCGCCGGGCAGGCTGGTCAGCAGGTGCTCGACCCACCTCGGGCCGTCCACACCCTGGAACGACAGGCTGAAAACGGTGGAGCCGATCAGGATGAACAGCACGAAGCACGAGAGCTTCATGGTGGTGTCCATCGCCTGGCGCAACAGTTTCAGGTCGATGCGCTTGCGCGCGAGGGCCATGATCAGAGCGCCGGTCGCGCCCATCGCACCGCCTTCGGTCGGCGTGGCGATGCCAAGGAAGATCGTGCCGAGCACCAGGAAGATCAGCGCCAGCGGCGGAATCAAGACGAACGTCACGCGCTCGGCCATGCGCGAGAGCAGATTGAGGCGCGTGACCTTGTTGATGACGGCCAGGACAAAGGCGATGCCCACGCCAACGCACATCGACACCACGATCAGCTCGTCGGTTGGCGTTTCTGCCGGGCGCGACTTGGCGAACGCCAGCGCGCTGCCCACAGAAAGGATCGCGAGCACGATGAGCGAACGCATGCCGGACGAGCCGTCCGGCTCGCGGATCGTGCGGGCCTCTGGCGGCAGGGCCGGAGCCCACTGAGGGCGCAGCACGGCGATGCCCACCACATACAGCAGGTACAGACCCGTCAGGACGAAGCCAGGGATGAACGCGCCTTTGTAGAGGTCGCCCACGCTGCGACCGAGCTGGTCGGCCATGACGATCAGCACCAGCGAGGGCGGAATGATCTGTGCGAGCGTGCCCGACGCAGCGATCACGCCGCTCGCAAGGCGGCGGTCGTAGCCGTAGCGCATCATGATGGGCAGCGAAATCAGGCCCATCGAAATCACCGAGGCGGCCACCACCCCCGTGGTGGCCGCCAGCATGGCACCCACCAGAACGACGGCAATGGCGAGCCCGCCACGAATGGGGCCGAACAGCTGGCCGACGGTGTCGAGCAAGTCTTCGGCCATGCCGGATCGCTCAAGCACGAGGCCCATGAAGGTGAAGAACGGGATCGCCAGCAGGGTGTCGTTCTGCATGATCCCGAAGATGCGCAATGGCAGCGCATTCATCAGCGAGGCCATGCCCGGCACGCCGATCTCGATGGCGATGAACCCGAAGAACAAGCCGCAGGCGGCGAGCGAGAACGCGACGGAGTAGCCGAACAGCAGAAAGACCACCAGGCTCGCGAACATGATCGGCGCCATGTTGGCGCTCAGGAACTCGATCATTTCGTGCTCCCTTCGGCCTGCGTGCGCGCAGCAAGGTCCTGCTTCTGCAGGAACTCGGCGAGCTCCTCTTCAGCACTCTTCGCGCCGGCCTTCTGGGTCGGGTCTGGGATCAGGCCTTTCAAGAAGGCCACGCGCTTGATCAGTTCGCTGATGGCTTGCAGACCCAGCAACGCCAGGCCGGCGGGGAGCAATGCGTAGACCGGCCAGCGGATCAGGCCGCCCGCGTTCGACGACACCTCACCGCTTTGGTAGGCGCGAACGACGAGCGGGATCACCATGTCGAACACGATCACAACGAAGGGCAGCAGGAAGACGGCCAGACCGACGATCTCGATCCAGATCTGCGTGCGCTTGGAGAAGCGCCCGGCAATGACGTCGATCTTCACGTGCTCCTGGCGAAGCAGGGTGTAGCCGGCGGCCAGCAGAAACACCGCGGCGAAGAGATACCACTGGATCTCGAGGAAGGCGTTCGAGCTGAGGTTGAAGGCTTTGCGCATGACTGCGTTGCCTGCGCTGATGAGTACGGCCACAAGGACGAGCCAGGCCAACCAGCGGCCGATGAACTCACTGCAGCGATCTATCCATCTCGATAGAGAAAGGAGAGGGGACACGGGGTAGGGTCTCCGAGTTTTCTTCTGGGTTGACGTGGAGCCGGACAGCCTTTTGGGCTGCGTACGGCACGCAGGATCAGACCCGAATCGGCGTGCCGCCGCTACGGGTCTTTCCGCTACGTGGTTTTACGTCATGAGGCTTGCTGGAGCCTGTCATCGGCGGCCCTTGCGGCCGCCGTGAAATCACGCGGTGCCGGTGGCGGCGCGATACAGCTTGCCCGAGCGGGCGCCCGAGCGACAGAAGGCGAGGATGGGGCGCGGCATGCTGCTCAACAGCTGCGCGAAACGAGCGATCTCCTCAGGCGACTGGAAGGCGCCGTTCACGGGGAGAAAGGCGTACTCGAGGCCCGCTTCGCGCGCTGCCGCCTCGATCGAAGCGCTGGTGGGTTGCGTGGGTCCGCCCTCGAAGTCGGGCCGGTTGTTGATCACGCTCTTGAAGCCATTCTGTGCGGCCCACGCCATGGCGGCAGGTTCAAGCTGAGGGGCGACACAGACATCCGGTGCCACGGGCATGACTTGCGTTGCGTCCATCGGGTCACCTCAGCGTGAAAGGGCTTGTTTGACGGCTGCGGACACCAGGCCCATGTCCGCCTTGCCGGCGAGTTGCGCCTTGACGGCGCCCATCACCTTGCCCATGTCGGCGGGGCCGGTCGCTCCGACGCTCGCGACGATCTTGGCCACTTCGGCGTTGATCTCTTCGGCGCTCAGGCGTTGCGGCAAATAGGTCTCGAGCACGGCCAGTTCAGCGCCTTCCTTCTCGACCAGATCGGTGCGGCCGGCGGTCGTGAACTGGGCGATCGAATCCTTGCGTTGCTTGATGAGCTTGTCGACGATCGCGATCACGTCTGCGTCAGTGAGCACCACGCGTTCGTCCACTTCTTTCTGCTTGAGCGCAGCGAGGAGGCCGCGAATGGTCAGCAGGCGCGCGGAATCCTTGGCGCGCATGGCGGTCTTCATGTCTTCGGTGATCTGGTCTTTGAGGCTCATGGTGGGTTCCGCAGGAGGTAGAAACGACAAAGCCCGCGAGGCGCGGGCTTTTGCTGCTTGAGCGCCGAGGGCGATCAGTACAGGCGCTTGGGCAGCTGCATGCTGCGAATGCGCTTGAAGTGGCGCTTGACTGCAGCAGCCTTCTTGCGCTTGCGCTCGGCCGTGGGCTTCTCGTAGAACTCACGAGCGCGCAGGTCGGTCAACAGGCCCAGCTTTTCAATCGTGCGCTTGAAACGGCGCAGAGCCACGTCGAACGGCTCATTCTCTTTGACGCGAATAGAAGTCATAGATCCAGATGTTGATGCGCTCGGTGCTCACCCTCGATGTTCGCCCGGTGTCTCTGAATGGAGGTTCCGGAATCCAGGCCAGAGCTTGGACGAATCGTGGGGCAAATCGCAGCGCGGGTTTTGCCAGCAAAGACCGCGATTATATGCAGACTCCGAGGGGCCTGCAAGCACAACGTTAGTGGGTGCTCTGCGGCGGACGCGAGGCACCTAAGGCCTGCGCGCACGCATGGCCACTGGCCCACGCCCACTGGAAGTTGTAACCGCCGAGCCACCCCGTCACGTCGACCACCTCGCCGATGAAGTGCAGGCCCGGTACGCGGTTGCTTTCCAGGGTTTGGGAGCTGAGTTCCCGGGTGCTGACCCCGCCGGCGGTGACTTCGGCCTTGCGGTAGCCCTCGGTGCCCGAGGGAGTCAGCTTCCAGGCCTGCAGGCCTTCAGCGAGATCGCGCAGATCGCGGTCTCGCATGTCGGCCAGGAGTTTGTCGGCGCGGTCGGCCAGCCAGGCGTCGGCCAACCGGGTCGGCACCAGGGCGCCCAGTTCGTTGCCCAGCTTGCGTCGCGAGCCCTGCTTGCTGCGGGCGAGCTGATTGGCCAGGTCCAGCCCCGGTGCCAGGTCGATGTCCAACGGCTCGCCGGGCTTCCAGAAGCTGGAGATCTGCAGCACGGCCGGGCCGCTCAAGCCACGGTGAGTGAAGAGCAGGTCTTCGAGAAACTGACCGCCACCTTTGGCAGGGCCTGTGCGGATGCCGACCGGCAAGGACAGCCCGGCCAGAGCGGCGAACGGTGCCCAGGCCGCCGCATCGAAGGTCAGCGGCACCAGGGCGGGACGTGTGTCGACCAGCGTGTGCCCGAACTGCTTGGCGATGCGGTAGCCAAAGTCCGACGCGCCGATCTTGGGGATCGACAGTCCGCCGGTGGCGATGACGAGGCGCGCAGACCGCACCGTGCCGCGATCGGTGTCGATCTCGAAGCCTTGGGCACTCTGGCGCACGCCCTGTACACCGCAGGGCTGCCAGCGCTGCACGCCACCTTGGTCGCACTCGCGCAGGAGCATGCCGATGATGTCTTCGGCCGACTCGTCGCAGAAGAGTTGGCCCTTGTGCTTCTCGTGCCACGGGATGCGGTGGCGTTGCACGAGGGCGATGAAGTCCTGCGGTGTGTAGCGGGCCAGCGCCGAGCGGCAGAAGTGCGGGTTGGCCGACAGGAAGTTGGCGGGCCCGGCATCACGGTTGGTGAAATTGCAGCGCCCGCCGCCGGAGATGCGGATCTTCTCGGCCACCTTGGCGGCGTGGTCGATCAGCAAGACCTTGCGGCCGAGCTGTCCGGCGATGCCTGAGCAGAAGAGGCCGGCCGCGCCGGCGCCGATCACGGTGACGTCAAAGGAGTGCATGGACTCCCGAGGCTATCAGTTCAGGCCGCAGCGTCGAATCGGGCGAGGCGTTGCGCGATGATGGCGTGGGCCTCGGCCATGATGCGGTCGATCAGCTCCTTGACGGTCGGCACGTCGCGGATCAGGCCGGCGACCATGCCGCACGACCAGGCGCCGAGGTCCATGTCGCCTTCTTTCATGATGCGCGGGTAGACGCCGGCCACCTCGGTGGCAATGTCTTCGAACTTGATCGATGCGCCGAGCTCACGCTCTTTCTGAAGCAGGCGCTCGACGGCCGCATTCTTGAGAACGCGCTCGGTATTGCGCAATGGGCGCATCACGAGGCGCGTATCGAGTTCGCTGGCGGCCACGATCGCGTCCTTCACGTTCTGGTGCACCGGCGCCTCCTTGGTGGCGATGAAGCGCGTGCCCATGTTCATGCCGTCGGCGCCGAGCGCCAGCGCTGCCACGAGAGAGCGGCCGTCGGCCATGCCACCCGAGGCGACGAACGGGATCTTCAACTCTTCGGCTGCTCGCGGCAGCAGGATGAAGTTGGGCACGTCGTCTTCACCGGGGTGGCCGCCGCACTCGAAGCCGTCCACGCTCACCGCATCGCAGCCGATTGCCTCGGCCTTCAGCGCGTGGCGAACCGCGGTGCATTTGTGGATCACCTTGACGCCCGCTTCCTTCAGCGCGGGCAGGTACTTCTGCGGGTTGTTGCCGGCGGTCTCGACGGCCTTCACGCCCCCGTCGATGAGGGCCTTGATGTAGCCCGGGTAGTCGGGCGTATTGACCGAAGGCAGGAAGGTGAGGTTCACGCCGAAGGGCTTGTCGGTCATCTCGCGGCAACGCGCAATCTCGTTCGCCAGCAGTTCGGGGCTGCGCTGCGTGAGGCCGGTGATGATGCCGAGCCCGCCCGCGTTCGACACGGCGGCCGCCATCTCGGCGAAGCCCACGTAGTGCATGCCGCCCTGGATGATGGGGTGCTGGATGCCGAAGAGTTCAGTGATGCGGGTCTTCATGAAAGGTCCTTGGAACTGGGATGGGTGTTTGCGAGTTGTGCGAGCGCTGCCGCGCGGATCTCGCGCTTGAAGATCTTGCCCGAGGGCGTGCGCGGAAGCGGCGTGTCGGAGGTGATGATGTAGCGGGGCTGCTCGAAGCGGGCGAGCTGCCCTTCCAGGAATTGGCGCAGCGCGGTCAGGTCCAGCGAGGTGCTGCCGTGTACGGTGGCGCCCACCTCCTCGCCGAGCCGTTCGTCGGGCACCGCGTAGACCGAGGCCTCGTGCACATCGGGGTGCTTGAGCAAGGCGGCCTCGACGGCACCGCAGCCGATGTTCTCGCCGCCGCGGATGATGAGGTCCTTCAAGCGGTCGACGATGTACAGGTAGCCCTCGTTGTCGATGATGGCGCCGTCGCCGGTGCGAAACCAGTCGCCATCGAAGGCCTGCGCGTTGGCGTCGGGCTGATTCCAGTAGCCGGTGAACACCGAGGTGCCGCGCACCCACAGTTCACCGCGCTCGCCGCGGGGTAGCACCCGACCCGATTCGTCGGTGACTCGAAGTTCGAGCACCTGCGAGCAGTGGCCCGAGCTGCTGGGGTGGGCGACGTAATCGGCGCCCACGATGCCGGCGCCGATGGCGTTGGTCTCGGTCATGCCCCAGCCGAGGTTGGGGGCGCACTGGGCGAAGGTGTCGTCGATCTGCCGCACCTGCTCGGGCGCGCGTGGGGCGCCACCACCACCCAGGGAGGCGAGCGTGGCCAGGCTGTAGCGGCCGCTCTGCGCCACGCGCACGAGGTCGCCGGTGACGGCGGCCGGGCCGGTGAGCGAAGTCAGCAGCTCGCTATCGATCAATTGGGCAGCCTTGTCCGCATCCCAGCGGTACATGCTGACGAGGCGGCGCTGCAGGCGGTAGCTGCCAAGGAAGGACGAGTGCAGTCCCGTCACATGAAACAGCGGTACCGCCAGCAGCGTGCCCGGCTGCTCGGTGGGGACCGGTCGCTCGACGCCGGCCACCTTGTCGAGGATGGCGTAGTCGAGTTCCCACGAGAGCAGCGCCGACAGCACCATGCGGTGGGTCGACGGCACGCCCTTGGGGCGGCCACTCGAACCCGACGTGTACAGCATGATCGCCAGGTCGTCGGGCTGCATGGCCACGGCTGGCATCGGCACCGCGCCGACCGGTGCAAGCAGCGTGGTCAGGTCGCGCACGCCCGGCGGCAGGCGGTCGGCGCGCACCGAAAGCACCTGCAGGCCGTCGACGGGTCGCTGTGCGAGGCGGTCGAGCCGCTCCTGGTCGGCCAGCAGCACCTTGGCGCCGCAATCGACCAAGGCATAGGCCATCTCGTCCGATTGCCAGTGAGCGTTCATCGCCACCGCAATGGCGCCGATGGACGTGATGGCGCTGAAGGCGATCATCCACTCGGGGTAGTTGCGCATCGAGATCGCGACGCGATCGCCCGCCTTGATGCCGCAATCGTGCACGAGCACGTGGCCGACGCGCGAAGCCTCTTGCCAGGCCTCGCGGAAGGTGAAGCGCTCTTGCTCGTAGGCCAGGAAGGGCAGGTCGGACAGGTAGGTCTCGTAGTAGTCGCGCAGCGTGGGCGGGGCGTTCTTGAACGCACGCACCTTGCGGCCGTTGGCGACGATGTCGATGAGCTCACCGGGTTGCCCCGGTGCGGTGAGTTCGGCGATCGCTTCTGCGCGCAGCATGGCTTCAGCGCCCGTTGAAGACCGGCTCTCGCTTCTCGACAAAGGCCCGCGCCGCTTCCTTGTGGTCGTCGGTCTGGCCGCAATGGATGTGGTGCGTGGCTTCGAGGTCCAGGCATTCATCGACCTCGCCGCCCATGGCGCGGTTGAGGTTCTCCTTCATGTAGCGGTACGCCACCGACGGGCCCTTGGCGAGCCGCTGCGCGATCTCGTTCGTGCGTTCGGCCAGCTTCTCGGGCTCGCTCACCCAGTTGGCGAGGCCCAGGCGCAGGGCTTCGTCCGGCGTGACGCGGTCGCTCAGCATGTAGAGCTCACGCGCCTTGGCCGCGCCGATGAGTTGCGTCATGAAGTAGGTGCCGCCGTAGTCGCCGGCGAAACCGACCTTGGCAAAGGCCGTGGTCATGAAGGCGCTGCTGCTCATCAGGCGCAGGTCGCAGGCCATGGCGAGCGACAGGCCGGCCCCTGCGGCGGCGCCAGGCAGCACGGCCAGGGTCGGCTTGGGCATCTTGAAGAGGCGGCCTGCCGTTTCGCGCTGGCTGTAGCGCTGCTGGTGGATGGCTTCGTCGATCGTGCGCTGGCCCACGGTGCCATCGCCGGCTGCGGCCATGCCTTTCACGTCGCCGCCGGCGCAGAACGCCTTGCCGGCGCCGGTGAGTACGACCACGCGTACGTCGCGGTTGAACTCGGCCGCGACGAGCTGATCCTTCATCGCCTGCAGCATGGGCCGCGACAGCGCATTGCGCGCATCGGGGCGGTTCATCGTCAGCGTGAGCACGCCGGCTTCGAGCGTGGCCTGCAGGTCCGGGGTGCCGGTGTCGAGTGTTGTCGTCATGAGCGGTGTCTCCAGAGTCACTTCACGAGGCCCAGTTCGCGGGCGTCCTTGTCGTAGTCGGCGTACGAGGCCTTGAGGGTTGCGCTGTTGAGAATCATCTCTGCAGCCAGGGTGCGCGTGCCGGCCACATACACCTGGGTGCGGATCCAGCACGATTCGGTGCGGGCACTCTCGCTGAGCGCGATGATCTCGCGTTCAAGGTCGTAGGCTTGATCGACGAACAGCGGGCCGTTGACGAGGCGGATCTGCTGGCCCGCGAACAGGCCCACTGCCGGCTGCTTGCCCTTGAAGCCTGCCAGGTTGGATGTGCTGCCCAGCAGCACACTGATCATCTCGATCGGGATGATGGCGCGGCCCCAGGGCGACGACGCACCACCTTCGCGGGTGTACCAGGGCGAAGGCTCGGTGATGACCTTGAGCTTGCTGGCCAGCGTGAAGGGGTAGTAGTCGCCCATGTGCTGCTCGAACCCCATGGTGATGGTTTCCTTCGCGGCGCCGCGCTGGCCCACCTTGAGGTCGCGGTTGATGACGAGCCCGGTCGCGGGGCGCAGCTTGCCGATGCGTTGCGGGATCTCGTGCTGCGATTCGGGCACGTCGCCGACCGAGGCGGTTCCGGTCAACACGGGCGTGCCGTCCTTCTTCTCGGCCCAGATGCGTGCGAGCTTCTCGTTGCCCTGGGGCGGTTGCACGAAGGCGCGAACCTCTTCGCCTTCGACCACCATGTTCTGGTAATGCGCGCTGATGCAGCCTTGCTCGAACCACGCTTGCCCGAACAGCTTGAACAGCAACGGGTCGAACTGGCTGAAGTGCGTGGGGCCCTCAATCGGGCCGGCCTTCAGGCCGAGCTCGCCGGCGGTCTTGTCGTCATGGATCGAGAGGTGTCCGCCGTAAGTTTGCTCGGCGAGCATCTGGCGGGGGTGGCGCAGCGGGCCGCACAATGCGGTGACGGTCTCGAACGGTGCGGACATGGTTCGCCTCTCCTGATTTTTTGTGAGAAACCGGCAGCATAGGTCGCCGGTGTGGCTGCAACAGTCACGCGGGCGTCAACACGCAGGCCTTGATTGCAGGAAGATGCAGGCCCCCCGCACAAACCCGAAGCGAAAAATGGAACTGAACGTCACCACGCCTGTGCCGCCCGAAGGGTGCATCGACACGCAAGTCGTCGGCAATGTCCTCCTGATCGGCATCAACCGCCCGGCCAAGCGCAACGGCTGGACGCCGCAGATGTTTCGCCAGTTGGGCGAGGCCTACACGCGCCTCGATGATGACCCCGAACTTCGCGTGGGGGTATTGCACGCGACGGGCGACCACTTCACCGCCGGTCTCGACATGCCTGCCGTGCAGTCGCACCTGGAGCGCGGCGAGAAGCTGATTCCCGAGGGGCTGGTCGAGCCTCACGACTTCGGCAAGCCTGGGTACCGCCGTCGCACCAAGCCCGTCATCGCTGCGGTGAAGGGCATCTGCTTCACGGTGGGCATCGAGCTGATGCTGGGCGCCGACATCGTCGTGGCGGGCGAAGACTGCCGCTTCTGCCAGAAGGAAGTGCAGCGCGGCCTGATGCCGGGCGGTGGAGCCACGCTGCGCATGTCGGAGCGCGCGGGCCTGGGTAACGCGATGCTCTACCTGCTCACGGGCGATGAGTTCGACACCCCCACGGCTTACCGCCTCAACTTCGTGCAGAAGGTGGTGCCGAATGCGCGGGTCCTCGATGAAGCCGTGGCGATCGCGCAGCGCATCGCCGAGCAGGCACCGCTTGCGGTGCAGGCCACGCGCCTGAACGCCATCAAGGCGGTGGAAGAGGGCCCGGCCGCTGCCGTGGCCGACTTCGGCGCTCTGCAGCGCAAGATCTTCGCGAGCGAAGACTGGGCCGAGGGCGTGCGCTCCTTTGTCGAGAAGCGGCCCGCCCGGTTCAAGGGGCGCTGAGGCCGGCGCCTCGGGTGCTCAGAGTCGTTCGAGCACGCGCATCGAGTAATCAGTCGCCTTCACGTCTTTCGTGAGGCGGCCGATGGAGATGCGGTCGACGCCGGTGGCGGCGATCTCGCGCATCTGACCGAGCTGCACGTTGCCCGAGACTTCGAGCAGGGCGCGGCCCGCGTTGAGCGCAACGGCCTCCCGCATGAACGGCTCGGTGAAGTTGTCGAGCAGCACGCTCGTCGCGCCCGCGTCGAGGGCTTCGCGCAGTTGCGCAAGGTCTTCGACTTCGATCTGGATGTCCACGCCCGACTGAAGCGCTTGTGCGTTGCGCAGGGCCTGGGCCACGCCGCCGGCTGCGGCGATGTGGTTCTCCTTGATCAGGATGCCGTCCCACAGCGCGATGCGCTGGTTCTGCCCGCCGCCGGCTCTCACGGCGTACTTCTGCGCCTGGCGCAGCCCGGGGAGGGTCTTGCGCGTGTCGAGCACGGCGCAGCCTCGCGGGTTGGGCGAGGCGCCCCCGATTGCATCCACGTGGCGGCGCGTTGCAGTGGCTGTGGCCGACAGCAGTTGCAGGAAGTTGAGCGCCGGCCGCTCGGCGGTGAGCAGGGCACGGGCGTTGGATTCGATGTGGCAGACCAGCGTGTCGGCGGCCATCTTGTCGCCTTCGCCTGCATGCCAGTCGATGCGCGCCTGCGGGTCCATGGCCAGAACGCAGCCGTCGAACCAGTCGCGACCACACAGCACGGCCTCTTCGCGCACCAGCACGCGGGCCTTTACGCGCTGCGTCGCCGGCACGAGCTGGGCCGTCCAGTCGTTGCGGCCCATGTCTTCCATCAGGGCGTCGCGGATGTTGCGGGTGCGCGCCTGTTCCAGTGTCTCGTTGTAGTCAAACATGTGTGAGAAGAGTAATCAGGCTGCGCCGACGTTGGGCACGAAGCCGGGTTTCTGAGTCGCGGTGGGGTTGCGCTTGACGAAATCGAGCATTCGGTCGATGCAACCCAGCGCCTGAGAGCGCACGGGTTCATCGACATGGATCTCGCCCACACCTTGCTCCAGGCAGGCCACCACGCCTTGCAGCGCGTTCATCGCCATCCACGGGCAGTGCGCACAGCTCTTGCAGGTGGCGCTGTTGCCGGCGGTGGGCGCCTCGATCAGCGTCTTGCCCGGCGCCATCTGGCGCATGCGGTGCAGGATGCCGTTGTCGGTGGCGACGATGAAGGTCTGCGCGTCCATGCTGACCACCGCATTGAGCATTTGCGAGGTGGAGCCCACCACGTCGGCCTGTTCCACCACGCTCTTGGGCGACTCGGGATGCACCAGCACCTTGGCGCCGGGGTGCTGGGCCTTGAGCAGATCAAGCTCCAGGCCCTTGAACTCATCGTGGACGATGCAGGCGCCGTTCCACATCAGCATGTCGGCGCCCGTCTGCTCCTGGATGTAGCGGCCGAGGTGGCGGTCGGGGGCCCAGAGGATCTTTTCGCCCTGGTCCTTGAGGTGCTTGACGATGGACAGCGCGCAGGAGCTCGTCACCATCCAGTCGGCCCGGGCCTTCACTGCCGCGCTGGTGTTGGCGTAGACGACGACCTTGCGGTCGGGGTGGGCGTCGCAGAAGGCCGCAAAGTCTTCGGCCGGGCAGCCGAGGTCGAGCGAGCAGGTGGCGTCGAGATCGGGCATCAGCACGCGCTTCTCGGGGCTCAGGATCTTGGCGCTTTCGCCCATGAAGCGCACACCCGCCACCACCAGGGTCTTGGCCCCGTGATCACGGCCGAACCGGGCCATCTCGAGTGAATCGGAGACGCAGCCGCCGGTTTCGAGCGCCAGGTCTTGCAGGTCGCCATCGACGTAGTAGTGCGCGACCAGCACGGCGTTGTGACGGGCCAGCAGCTCCTTGGCTCGGGCCTTCCAGTCCTGGCGTTGGGCGGGGGTGAGGGGCTCGGGCACCTTGGCCCAGGCATGCGCGGTGCAGGTGGCACCGCTGGCATCTTGCAAGGGGAAGTCGTACTGCACTTGGCTCATGGCTGGGTGTATGGCAGGCCCCGGGGGCACGGGGCAGTCATGGTACCCGCACGCTGCGCAGCGCATCGGTGCGGCACACCAAGCCATGAGGCACGGCGTGGCTACACGAGGCTCTGCTCGGCTTCCATGAGTTTGTAGCGAGCCAGGGCCAGGTTGGTGCGGTGTTTGTCGAGAACCGCGAACACGAACAGGCCCGGGTGGCGCGAGAGCATCCGCATCACGTGGTGACGCGGGCCGGCGCTTGTCATCACCTCGTCGATGTCCTTGGTGAGCCCCATGTCGCGTGCGGCCTGCTGGTGGGCGCGCATGACCTGGGTGCTGGCCGCGGCGGCAAGGCCGAGCGCGATGGATTGATCGGGCAGTGAACGTTTGGCGAGGATCAGCCCCGTGCTGCCGTCGACGACGGCGCAGGCGAAGACGCCATCCAGACTGGCGAGCGTGTCCAGCGCTTGAGTAGCTGTATCGGCGTCGAGCGCCGGGCGGCGCACCGGCTGCGTGGGCGGCTGCGCGCTGATCACCGGGTTGTCGAGCGCGGCGGGGCGCGCTGCGGCGGCCGCGAGGTCTGCCACCTTGATCTGGAAGCCCTCGAGCCCGGTGGCCGCGGGCGCCTGTTGCGGTGCGAGGACCGGGTCTTTCTTGACGCGGTTCCACATGCCCAGCAACGAGTTCCAGACGGCCGACGCACTCGTGAGGGCCTCGTTGAGCACTTGCACCTTGAGACGTGCGGGCCACTCGATCATGCCGATCTTGTTGGCGATCCATACCGCGTTGGGGGGCAGCATGAAGAGCAGGGTGGGGCAACGCCAGTTCGGCTGGCTCACCGCCTGCTGCAAGGTGTCGAGCATCTCGTCGATGGCGTGCGGCTGCATGGCGCCGACGATCACGGCCGTCATGTGGCTGCGCTCCATCAACGCCAGCGGGATGGCAGCGTTGTCGTTGCCGGGCGCGCGCACTTCGGCGTGGTAGATGCGCAGCGAGTCTTCGTTGCGGCGTTCGAGAGTCGTGCGCGAGATCATGGCCAGCGTGCGCAGCGTGCCTTGTTCGCGCAGGTGCAGTCGCTCGATCGGGCGGCCGCTGGCGTCGGACAAAGCCTTGATGACAGCGGCTGCCCAGACCCCGGTGGGGTCGTACAGGGCAATCATGCGGCTCGCGGTCTCGAGGTCGGCGCGCGTGGCATTGAAGTGCTCGCGCATGGCCTGCGCGGGCGAGCCCGTGACGACCAGGTCGCTCAGGTGGCTGTCGACCATCTGGCCGCGGTCGTTCACCTCGGTGGCGACACTTTCCAGCAGCGTGGTGGCGGCGAACCCCTGGTCCGGTGGGTCTTCCGAAGAAGGCTGCGCTGCGCCGCGGATGCTTCTGAGGTCGCCGAAGAGTGAGCTCAGCATGTTGTCTTCTCCCTCCAACGCATCGAACGGCATTGGTGGCGAAAGTCTAGGCGGGCGGCCCGGCGGCTGCAGCGTGACGCGTGCAACCATTCGTTGGAAATGGGCATTGATATGTGGGGGTGCCCCTCCAAGGGGTGGCGCGCTTTCCCCCATGTGCGGGATGCGTGCTGCCGAAACATCGGAGTGGGCTGCCGCACCGCGCCAGCAGCCCTTGGCCAGCGGCTGATGCGGTGCGCCGATCCCTGCTGCGCGCTGGCCGTCAGAAAAACCACGGTCATGTCGCGGCAGAGTATCTCTTTCCCCTCAGATGTATCGATGTGAAAAACTGATCTGGCGTGCGAAAAGTGCCCGCTAACATCCTATTCCTGTACTGCAACAAGAGTATTGCGTGCTCGTTCACACGAGGTTTGTCACATGTCTCGTCGATATTGCTGATCTCTCGCCAAACCTGAGAAGGTGAGGCTCGTGCCACGGAGGCGATAGCCCCGTCGTACGCCCAACAAAACCAGTCGTACTGAATGCATCGATTGCCACACGCGCGGCAAGCGATACATAACCTCGCTCTCGAATATGTCGAGAGTGGAGGATTGCTGTTGCCGTTAATCTATTCGGCAATATTTTCATCACTGAAGGAGGATAACCATGAAGAAGATTATTGGAATCTTGACTGCCATCGTCGCCGCTGTCGCTGTCTGGGCTACCCCGGCGGGTGCGGCAACCCAGGGTTCGGCTGCCGAGGCCAAGGCCATGCTGCAGAAGGTGGCTACGTCGCTGAAGACCGACAAGGCCAAGACGCTCAACCAGATCGCCACTGGCGAGAACGGGTTCCGCGACCGCGACCTGTACCCGTTCTGCGGCGGCCCCGACGGCAATTTCACCGCGCACCCGCAACTCAACGGCAAAAGCATGAAGTCGATCAAGGCGCAGGACGGCGAGCCACTGGGCATGCGCCTGTACGACTCCGCCAAGGAAGGCGAGATCAACGAGATCGAATACCAATGGCCGAAGCCGGGCAGCAAGGACCCGGTCACGAAGATCAGCTACGTGACCAAGGTGGGCGACCAGGTGTGCGCTGTCGGCTACTACAAGTAAGGCGGTTCGCATGACGCGGCGCCGCGTGCGCCGGTCGAGAGCTCTCAGGCCACCGCGGCTTCTTGCTGCGGTGGCCTTGTCGTTTGTGAGCGCATCTCGCCGACGATGCGATCGATGTTGTTGAACACCAGCAGGTGCGTGTCGTGGTCGAGCAGGCGCAGGTTGGGGCGCGGCAGGTCGCGCGCGAACAGGCTGACCATCTCGTGGGGCACGAGGCCGTCATTGCAGCCGTGCCACAAGTGAACCGGCACCTGCACATGCGCCGGGTCGATCGACCACTTGCGATTGACCATCGCGCTCTCCATCGCCCACGTGCGTGCGCCCTGGCGAAGCGACTCGATCATCGAGGTGGTGAAGTAGGGCAGGTTGCGCGGATCCTTGATGAAGGCGAGGTCGGTGTCGCCGAGGCTGAAGGTGTGGCGGTTGCGGCCCGAACTCATCATCGCGAGCAGCGACTCCACCGTCTGCCCGAACAGCGCGAGTTCCATCGCCGGCCGCATCAGACTGGGCACGACGCGAAAGAACTGGTTCATCAGCCCGTTCAACGTGGAGGGCGCGTCGGACGCGAGGATGTAGTCGATCGGCGGGACCACCGCCGTGCAGTGAACGCTATGCACACGGTCTGGCATGGCCCACGCCGCGTGCAAGGCGTGCGCGGTGCCGGCCGACGCGCTGAGCAGCACGGCGCGTTCGATGCCCAAGGTGTCGAGCAGCACCCGCACATCGTCGGTGTATTCCCGATAGTCATGCCGCTCGACGAAGCTGCTGTGGCCGTAGCCCGGGCGGTCGCAGGCGATCAGGCGCACGCCAAGATCGCGCAAGCGGTCGGCATGCATCAGCAGTTCGAGGCGTGAGGCATTCAGGGCGTGAAAGTACAGCACAGGCAAGCCCTGCGGCGCTCCGTATTCGGCGTAGCTGAGTTGCCGCCCATCGGGTAGCTGCAGCAGGCGCGAGTGGGCCAGCCCGGTGATGTGCGGCAGGAGCTTGGCGTTGTGGCTGCTGCCGGCCTGGGCGAGCACGATGTTCTGCAACACGAGCGCGAAGAGGGCGTTCTGGTTATGCACGCCGGTCTTGTCGTAGATGTTCTTGATGTGCTGGCGAACCGTGTGCAGCGAGATCTGCTCGCGCGCGGCGATCGTCTCGAGGCTCATGCCTTGCAGCGACAACTCGATGACTTCGGCCTCGCGCGGGGTGAGTCCCACGCGCAGGCCCAGCGAGTGGATAGAGTCGCGCACGTGGCGCTGGCGGGCGATGAGCACCAGCGAGTAGGCCTGCGGCCCTGAACCGACAGTCGGGTTCTTGTACAGGTACGCCAGCAGGCTGGCAGCGGAATCGGTCTGTGCGCCGTGGGTTGCTGCGTCGAACCGCGCGCTGGCACAGGATTGCTCATCGGCCTGCTTGAGCATCTCTGTCAGGCGCCGCGGCTCGAGGCAGTGCAGTCGCCCCTGTTCGATGCGCAGCGGCGATGCTGGCGTTGAAAGCAGAGCCTCGGCTTCGTGGTTCAACCCGATCACCCGCAGGGCTTCGTCGAACACCACCACGGGCGGAGCGACGGCGTCGATGACGGCCTGCGCCTGCTGCTCCTGGTGCGCCATGGCGGCGCGCGCAGCGCCAAGGCGCAGGGCGCGCTGGATGTGGCGAAGGATGGCGCGGGTGTGTGGCGTGTCGTCGCGGCTGCGGTCTTCGCGAAACTGCGCGAGCAGGTGGGTTTGCAGCCGCCAGTGGGGGTCAGGCCTCACGGCCGAACGGTAGATCGCGTCCATCAAGGCGTCGGTCGACGCGACCGGCCGCGTGGTATCGCGAGTGGCTCCCTCCTCGTGGGCTGTCTCGGGATCGAAGGCAGGGCTGAGTGCGAGGGGCGTTCGCGTCATTGCGGCCGCCTTGCGGGCGCGAGGCGAGCAGCCTGCACCTGGTCGGCGGCTAGCTGCTCGACAGCCTGGGCGGCCAGGCGTTCGCCCATGGATCGCCACGCGACGGATTGCATCAGCTCATACACCGTTTCGCCGATTCCCTTTTGATCTGCCACACCGAGCTTGCGAAAGACGGCCTTGAGTTGCGCGCGCACGGTCTCGACGGAGCGGCCGGACAGCTGGGCGTACTGCTTCAGCGACATGCCGCGCGCCAGATTCCAGGCGAGCAGATGCTCTTTGGGCGTGAGCGCGTGCAGATGGCGCAGGCGCTCGGCGAGGGGCGCTGGGGGTGGTGCGATGGCGCTCAAGTCGGCTGGGTTGGTGCGCTCGTGAGCTGACACGAGTACGCGGCGCGGCGCCGTCGCTCGCTGTTGATCGAGCATCGCAAGCGGCCAGTCGCCGGCGGCGAGCCTGCTTAGGCGGATGTCGATGCCATCCAGGTGCAGGTGCTGGTGTGTACTGAGGTCTGCCAGTGCCGATTCGAAAGCGGCGTGGTGAGCTGCAGCCAGCCCCAGCCTCCGTTCGTGGATGACGAACCGCTCGCCTTGAGCGCACCAGTCACGCGCGCGTCGGTTGAGCAAGAGCACGTGTCGCTGGTCGTCGATCAAGGCCAGCGCAACCGGCAGCGCGTCGATCGCGGCGTGCATGGCGGCGATGCGCTCGTGCGACGCGGCGAATGACGCCTGGATGTCGAGCGCCTTGTGGATCTGGGTGCACAGGCGCTTGAAGTCGCCCTCCTGGCGCGCAGAGAACCCCTCGGTTGATTTGCTATGCGCCCAGAGCGCGCCGCCGTTTGTGGAGCGATCCACAAGCCACTGCGGGCGAGTAGCCCAGCTCGGCGCCCGGGTGCCGATGTGGATGGCCCGTGCGCCGATCAAGCGTGCGCAGCGCGACAGCAGCGGGTGCGCCGGGTCCGCCAGGCCCAGCATGGCGCGCGAGCCTTCGGCCTCGAGCAGCGTGTAGATCTCGTCGAACAGCTCCAACCACGCCAACTCGCGCGCATGTGGCGGCTCCACCGCAGTGGCGAGAGGCAACGAGTTGTGGGGTGGAGAGACGCGCGGATTCATGAGTCGACAAGTGTGGTCAGCCGTCGCGCGTGCGTCATTCGGTGAATCCACCTGGGGGTTGTATCGGCTTGCTGACTCAGCGCGCTTAACCCGTTTTCGGTATTCAGCGTGCGCGGTGGGCTGCCTACGCTGCAGGCTCCTCATAACCAAACCAGGAGACTCACCGTGCAACATTTCATGTCCAGACTGCTGTGGTCTGCATGCGCCCTTGTGGCCAGCGGCGCCTTGATGTCCAACGCCGCTCATGCGGAGCAGATCGTGTCGTCGTCGACGCTCAAATCGACGGAAAACGGTGTGTTCATGCCGAACGGCCGCTACTTCGTCGCCGGCAACGACGGTATCCACGAAATCAAGCGCACGGCCGACAATAGCCCTGGCTGCCAGATCGAACCGAGTTCGGGGTTCACGCAGTGCAGGCTGATGGCGCCGCAGTTCAACGGCGACACCTGCTTCTACTCGGGCATGACGACCGACGGCACCTACCTCTACGCGGTGTGCACGGTGTGGGCTGGCGATTCGGTCCTGAGCCAGGTCGTGCCCCCCAAGAAGGCGCACCTCATCCGACTGAAGCCCGGCACGGGCGCGCAGGCCGAGATCAAGACCAAGCAGTTCGCGAGCCCCACTTGGTACAACGGCATGACCATGCTCGACAGCAAGACGATCCTGATGACGCCGTCGGGCCCGCTCGGCACCAAGCCGGCGATCGTCAAGCTGAAGATCACGAACACCGCAACGCTCGACCACAGCATCAGCGAATGGCTGCCTGCCTCGCCGCTGTACCTGATGAACAACGGCCTCACGGTCGATGGCGACTACGTGTACTTCGTGGGTGGCCAGAACCTCTTCCGCATCCGCGTGAACAGCAACGGGACGGCGGGCGTGCCGGTGCTGATCTACCAGACCACCGTGAACCAGTTGATGGATGACCTGACGGTCAAGGGCGACTGGCTGGCAGTGGCCGAGATCGGCATCGTCAATGGCCTGGGGCTCAACTCGGTGACGCTCATCCACAAGACCGGCCTGGCGCCGGCAGTGAAGATATGGACTGGCCTGACCCAGCTCAGCAGTCTCGCCGTCGACCCGGGCAGCTTCGGCACGCCGGGGGCGCTGGTCGGAACGAGCTACTTTCAGGGCGGCATCTACCGCTACTTCTACTGAAGCGGCTCGACCAGGTTCAGCTGAAGAACACGCTCGGTGGCACGCCCACCGAGCGCCGCACCATGGCCGTGAAGGCGCTCGGGCTGGCGTAGCCGAGTTCTGCCGAGATTACGGCCATGGGCACCTTGCGGGCTGCCATCGACAGGGCCTTGGCAAGCAGCACCTGTTGGCGCCACTGCAGGAAGGTCGTGCCCAGCTCGCTGCGGAACAGGCGCGCCACCGTGCGCGGGCTCGCCCCGGAGCCGCGTGCGCAGGTCTCGAGCGTCGACCAGCGCGTCGGGTCGTCGAGCACGGCTTCGCACAGGGCCCGAAGGCGCTTGTCCTGGGGCAGGTCGACACCGATAGGCACCGGCTGCGCACGGCGCAGCTCGTCGAGGATCAACTCGCTCAGGTGGCGCTCGCGCTCGGTGGGCAGCCGCACGCCGGGTGAATCGGGCATGTGGACGACCAGCTCGCGCAGCAGGATCGATACCTCGAGCACACGGCATGCGCGCCACGGCGATTCCGCTGGGGATGCATCGGGCAGGGCGGTGGCGTTGTACTCCGGCCCGCAGTGCTTGTGGTCCTGGTACAGGTAGAGCGTGCGCAGGTCGGCGTCTTCGACCACGGTCACCACATGCTCCACCTCGGGCGGGATCCACACCGCCCGCGAAGGCGGCACGATGTAAGTGCTGTTCGCCGCCGTCATCCGCATGACACCGGTCACCGAGAACGCGAGCTGGCCCCAGGCGTGGCTGTGGGGGTCGATGTGGGTGTCGGCCGCCAGGTGGCGCGCCTTGGCCCGCACCGGGTTGTCGAGCGTGGGCACGTAGCGGGTCGGGTCGACAGGGGGGACGCTGGTGTGGCGCCGAGGCGGAGCGGCGGTGGTCATGGCAAGAACTCGATAGATATTGTCAAACTATCGTAACTCGGCCGAATGCTGCACGACTAGAGTGCGGCTTCTCGAATCTGCCGCTCGACCGTGCCTTCCCCCATGACTGCTGCCACCGCATCCGTTCCGCTCCGGCAAGACGCCAAGACCATCGGCCTCATCGGCCTGGCTCATGGCACCTCGCACTTCTTCCACATGCTGCTGGCGCCGCTGTTCCCGGTGTTCATCAAGGACTTCGGCTTCACCTACTCGGAGCTGGGGCTCCTGGTGACGACCTTCTTCGTGATATCCGGCGTGGGGCAGGCGCTGGCCGGCTTTCTGGTCGACCGCGTCGGCGCGCGGCCGGTGCTGTTCGCGGCGCTGAGCTGCTTCGTACTGGCGGCGCTGGCCACGGCCACCGCGCAGGGGTACGCCGGCTTGATGGCCGCGGCGGCCTTGGCGGGCCTGGGCAACTCGCCCTTCCACCCAGTGGACTTCACCATCCTCAACAAGCGTGTGTCGCAGCCGCGCCTGGGCCATGCGTTCTCGGTGCACGGCATCACCGGCAACCTGGGTTGGGCGGCGGCGCCGGTGTTCCTGATCGGGCTGACCTCGGCCACTGGTTCCTGGCGCATCGCTTCTGCCTCAATGGGGGCGTGGGCGCTGTTCGTGATCGTGGTGCTGTGGTTCAACCGCGACGCCATCGACGACAAGGCCGGCAGCTGGGGTCACGCTGCGCCCGCGGCGAAGGCCGGGCAGACCGCACCGGAACACCCGCTCGCCTTCTTGCGCCTGCCGTCGGTGTGGCTGTGCTTCTCGTTCTTCTTCTGGTCGACCTGCGCGTTGAGCGCTATGCAGAGCTTCGCCAGCCCGGCCCTGCATCAGATGTACGCGGAGCTGCCGCTATCCATCACCGCCTTCGTCGTCACGGGCTACATGCTCTTCGGCGCCGTGGGCATGGTGGTGGGTGGGTTTCTGGCGTCCAGGGCCGAACGGCTCGAACGCATCATCGGTAGCTGCCTGATGGGGGCGGCCGTCCTGTTGTGCCTGGTGGCCACCGGTGTGCTGCCGGGGTTGCTCGCGGCGGGTGTGGCGGCGATCTCGGGCTTTGGTGCAGGGCTCGCCGGCCCGTCGCGCGACATGCTCATCAAGCAAGCCGCACCCCCGGGGGCCACGGGCCGCGTGTACGGCACGGTGTACTCGGGGCTGGATCTGGGCTTTGCCGTCGCGGCCCCAGTGTTCGGTGCGCTGCTCGACCACGGGTCGGCACAAGGTGTGTTCTATGGGGCGGCGCTAACGCTTGCGCTCGGCGTGGCATCGGCCTCGCTGGTGGGGGCTGGCGTGGCGCAGCTGCGGATGACGCGCAAGTTGGCCGCCTGAGTTCGAGCGCACGGGGCCGAGCGCTGTTCCCCGTGGCATGCGGCCTCCATCTCACCTTGCCGCGAGAGGCGCTGCGCTAAAGTCTTCCGAATGAGCAGTGCCCTCGAACGATCCGCCCGGCGCATGGCCGGTCATGCCCTCGTGGAGGCCCTGATCGCACAGGGCGTCGACACGGCGTTCGGCGTACCCGGCGAAAGCTACCTTGCCGTGCTCGACGGCTTTCACGAGCATCGCGATCGCATCCGTTTCATCGCCTGCCGACAGGAGGGCGGCGCGGCCTTCATGGCCGAAGCGCAGGGCAAGCTGACCGGGCGGCCCGGGGTGTGTTTTGTGACCCGCGGGCCGGGTGCGACGAACGCGAGCATCGGGCTGCACACGGCTTTCCAGGACAGCACGCCGATGGTTCTATTCATCGGCCAGGTCGCGAGTGACCAGCGCGACCGCGAAGCGTTCCAGGAACTTGACTACCGCCAGGTGTTCGGCCCCGGCACGCTCGGTTTTGCCAAATGGGTGGGCGAGGTGCACGACGCCGATCGCTTGCCCGAGTACGTGTCTCGCGCCTTTCACACGGCCATGCAGGGCCGGCCCGGGCCCGTGGTGCTGGTGCTGCCCGAGGACATGCTCACACGCGTGACCGCGTCACCCGTCTTGCGGCGCGCCGAGCCCGCGCACGCCTGGCCGGCGCCTGGCGGTCTGCGCGACGTTCGCTCGCTGCTGCTGGCCGCGCAAAGGCCGTTCGTGATCGTGGGGGGCGGCGGTTGGGATGCCGCAGCCTGCGCGGCCATGCAGCGCTTTGCCGAGAACTGGAAGCTGCCCGTCGGCTGCGCCTTCCGCTTTCAGGACGTCTTCGACAACCGCCACCCGCAGTACGCGGGCGACGTCGGCATCGCCATCAATCCCAAGCTTGCCGAGCGCGTCAGAAGCGCCGACCTCGTGCTTGCCATCGGCCCGCGCCTGGGCGAGATGACGACCAGCGGCTACACCTTGCTGCAGGCGCCGCGCCCCGCTCAGAAGCTGATCCACATCCATGCCGGGCCGGAAGAGCTGGGCCGCGTCTATGCCGCCGACCTGCTGCTGCAATCGTCGATGGCCAGCGCCGCGAAGGCGCTCGAAGGGCTGGCGGCTCCCCCCGAGCTGCCCTGGGCCGACTGGACCGCACAGGCTCATGCAGACTACGAAGCCAACCATGTGGCGCAAGCGGTGGAGCCGCTCGACATGGCGGTCGTCATCAAGACCATCCAGCGCCTCGCGCCTGAAGACACGGTCTACACCAACGGGGCCGGCAACTACGCCGGATGGTTGCACCGCTACTGCCGTTACTTCGGCCTGCAGCACCATGGCCGCACGCAACTCGCGCCCACGTCGGGCGCCATGGGCTATGGCGTGCCGGCGGCCGTGGCGGCAGCGCTTCTGTACCCCGAGCGCACCGTGGTCAACATCGCGGGTGACGGCGACTTCCTGATGACCGGGCAAGAGCTTGCGACTGCCACGGGCTACGGAGCCAAGCGCCTGATCAGTGTGGTGGTCGACAACGGCACCTACGGCACCATTCGCATGCACCAGGAACGGGAGTACCCCGGCCGCGTGAGCGGGAGTGACTTATTCAACCCTGATTTCGCAGCGCTCGCGCATGCATACGGCTGGCGCGCGACTCGCGTGGACAGCACCGAACAGTTCGAACCGGCGTTTGCCGAGGCACTTGCTTCACAGCAACCGGCCTTGCTGCACCTCAGGCTCGATGCGGACGTGAGCACCACGCGAAGCACGCTGAGTGCGATGCGTGCTGCGGCGCTCGATAAATTGAACGCGCAGGGCGGCGCTTGATCAGCGTGCGGCGCCCGTGGCGCCTGCCACGTAGCGCGCGAGCAAGGCGATGTCGGTCGGCGACAGCTTGTCACGGAACGCCGGCATCACGCCCAGACCGTTGCGCACGGCATTGGCCACACGTTCGGCGTCGGGCTTGATCTCATCGAGCGGCGGGCCGATCTCGCCGCTCGAACCGGCGTCGCGCAAGGTGTGGCAGACCGCGCAACTGGGCGCGGTGCCGCTCATGAACAGCTTGCGGCCGGCTGCAGCGTCGTCGGCCTGGGCGGCCGAGCCCGACACCGCAAGCCCGGCCAGAAGCAGGGCTTGCGAGAGTTTCACGCCGCCACGACCGTCACAGCGTGGTCGGACCAGCTGTTGTTGCCGTAGCCGGAGAGGTTCTCTTCGCGCTGTTGCGGCTGCACGTTGCCGGCTGCGTCGGTCGCGCGACTGGCAAGCACATGCTGGCCGGCTGCCAGGTTGGCACCGATTGCGAACTGGCGCCAGGCGAACGGGCCCAGATCCGGGCCGACGAGCTTGGCGTCACGCCAGGTCTTGCCGCCGTCGACAGAGACTTCAACGCGCTTGATGGGCGAGCCGCCGCTGAACGCCACGCCCACGATCTGGTTCGCGCCTGCCTTGACCTTGCCGCCGGCCTCGCCCGATGGCGTGTTGATCCACGACTTGACCGTTTGCAGCAGTACCGAAGGCTGCGACGGATCGGCCTTGCCGCCGAGCGGCGTCATGCGGTAGCCATGGGCCATGATCTTGGCCTTGCTTTCCACCGGCGTGAGCGAGACGCGCTTCACGTACTTGATGTTGTTGACACCCTGGTAGCCCGGAAACACCAGGCGAAGCGGGCCACCGTGGGCGATGGACAGCGGTGCGCCGTTCATTTCCCAGGCGAGCATGGCGTCCTTCAACGCTGCCATCGGCACCGAGCGCTCGACCACCACGCTCAGCGGGTCGATGCCGTCCGGCAGCTTCTCGCCACCGGTGCCGGTGATATAGAGCATGCCGCTCTTGGCGCCACCCAGGCGTTCGATCACCGTGGCCAGTGGCACACCGGCCCACAGCACGCACCCTGCGGCGCCCACTTTCCAGGGCGTGCCGCTCGGCTTGTGCGGGAAGAAGCCGCGGCCGTTGCCGCTGCACTGGAGCACGGTGGCCACGGTGGTGAAGTCGATGGCCTTGAGTTGACCGATCGTTAGAGTGCCGGGGTTGGCCACGCCGTCGAACTCGACCTGCCAGGCATCGCGGTCGGCCACGATGCTGTCAGGCGGCGAGGGCAGGTTGTTGCGGACGTAGAGGCGTTCCGCCGGGGTGATGATGCTGGAGCCGATCGCGCTGCGCTTGGTCTCGAGGGTGTTGCTCGAATGGATGATGAGCGCGTCAGCCTCTTTCCAGGCGGCGTAGGCCGGCAGTGTCTTGGGGGCGCCCGCGGCCGGAGGCGTGGCGGGGGCCGGTGCAGCAGGTGCTCCCGTGCCGGTGGCACAGCCTGCGAGTGGCACGGCCACGAGTGCGCTCGCACTGGTGGCAAGCAATTGGCGGCGGCGAACATCGGTGGGCAAAGACATGGCGGGCTATCGCTCCAAGTGAGTGGGTGAGACAAAAGCTCTAACGCGTTAGAGCCTGGGTGTATCGGGCGAGAAGCATAACGGTTGCCTTCGCGCCACTTTGATTCTGTTGCTTACAACTTTGCGATGACTGGGTCATCCAGAGTTGGCTAGGGCGTGCCGACAATGCAATAGATCCATTTGCATGGGTTCGCGCTACGCGCATCGTCGTTGGCAAAACAAAACTACGCCATTGGGAGTAATCATGTATTCACAGTCTTCACTGCGTCTTGCATTCGCTGCGGCCGGCCTCGTGTTCTCGGGGCTCGCAAGCGCACAACAACTCCTCGCGATGATCGCGGTGGAGCCCACATCGCGCAAGGAATCGCTCACCGTGATGACCTCGGTCGCCGAATCGGCGCTGACCAAGGTGACACGGCAGCCGACCAAGGTTGTGATCAATGAAGACATGACCGACGTGATGCGGGCCACCCGCACCGGAGAGGTCGACATCTATATCGCGCCTGCACAGGTGGCGGCATCTGCGTTGTCGCGCGGTTATGAACTGCTCGGCTCCACGTTGCCGATCGAGCAGTACGTGCTCGTCACGCGGCGCGAGCGCGTCAAAGTCGAGACGCTGGACGGCACCCGCATGTACCTGCCGCAGCAGGACTCGATCTACACCTACGTGGCGCGCGGCATGCTTAACGCTGCAGGCCTGTCGATGAAGAACCTGTCGGTCGAGTTCGCGCGGTGGCCGAGCGCTGGGCTGGTTGCCGTGAACCTGGGCGTGTTCGACGCCACGGTGGTGCGCCAGAGCGAGTGGGACGACTGGAGCAAGTCGCAAGGACAGACGATGCATGCGGTGGCCAAGTCCATCCCGGTGCCCGGTGGCCTGTCGGTGGTGGTCAAGAAGGACATGCCGGCCCAGTCACGCGAGCGATTGGCGCAGTGGTTCGCCAGCGCGTCGAACCCGACGGGCCTGAAGCCGGTGACCGAACGGGCCGAGCCGTCGCTCTACAAGGCCGTGGCTGAACTCGGTTACTTCACACCAAAGGGATTGCCTGGCGCCACGGTGGTGGCTGCTCAGGACGTGAGCAAGCTCGTGGCCTCGGGCGCGGTGATCGTCGATACGCGCTCGGAGAAGGAATACAAGACCAAGCACATCCCGAAGGCGGTTTTCATCCCGTATCACGAGAAGAGCTTGAAGGACGTCGCGTTCGACCCCGCCAAGGACGACTTCCGCGACCTCTCCAAGCTCGACAAGGACACGCCCACCATCTTCTCGTGCAACGGTGCCGAGTGCTGGAAGTCATACAAGGCCAGCAAGGCCGCGATCGCGGCCGGCTTCAAGCAGGTGTATTGGTTCCGTGGGGGCTTGCCCGAGTGGGAGGCTTCCGGCCTTCAGGTGGCCAGCAACTGATCGCGGCCTGGCGGGGGGTGAGGCGGCGGCAGATCGGGTGGCAAACTCAAGGGAAGCCTTGATCAACTCCCACTCTTTCGGAAAGCGACCGACTCATGAGCTCCACGCCTGATTTCGCCACCTGCGATCTTTGCGACGCACACAAGAACGATACCGACGGCGCCTTCCGTGTGCTGCCGCCTGTGTTCAAGGACTACGGCAAGCGCCTCAAGTTCGCGGGGCCAGTGGTCACGATCAAGTGCTTCGAGGACAACTCCCTGGTGAAAGCCGCGCTCGACACGCCGGGGCAGGGCCGCGTGCTCGTGGTCGACGGCGGCTCATCCCTGCGGCGAGCGCTTGTCGGCGGCAATCTGGGCGCGGCAGGTGCCAAGAACGGTTGGGCGGGCATCGTGGTCGATGGCTGCGTGCGCGACAGTGCCGAACTGGCTGTCTGCGATCTCGGCATCCGTGCGCTTGGCCTGATGCCGCTGCCCACCGAGAAGCGCAACGAGGGCCAGCGTGACGTGGCGGTCCAGATCCAGGGCGTGTGGGTGCGACCAGGCGATTGGCTCTATGCCGACGAAGATGGCATCGTTGTGATGCCCACTGAGGCAGCCTGATCTGTCGAGCGCATCGTGGTTGCACATGGCTTGAGCGGGCCGACTGTCCTGCTCACGGGTTTCGACGCCTTCGGCGGCGCATCGGTCAACCCGAGTTGGTTGGCCGCGCAGGCGCTGCATGGACGGCAGATTGCGGGACATCGCGTGGTGGCAGCGCAGTTGCCCACGGTGTTCGATCGTTCACTGAACGCCTTGCTCGACCTGTTGCCGCAGCACCGCCCGTCGATGGTCATCTGCCTGGGTCTGGCAAGTGGCCGCGCGGCGCTGTCCATTGAGCGCGTGGCCATCAACATCAACGACGCCAGCCTGGCCGACAACCAAGGTGCCCGGCCCGTGGACACACCGGTCGTGGCGCAGGGGCCGGCGGCGTATTTCAGCAGCCTGCCGGTGAAGTCGATGCTGCAAGCGCTGCGGCGGCACGGCGTGCCGGTGGAGCTCTCACAGACAGCTGGCACTTTTGTGTGCAACCACGTCTTCTATGGGCTCATGCACGCGCTGGCAACGCGGCCCGCGTTGCGGGGCACGCGCGGCGGTTTCGTGCATGTCCCCGATCTTGCGGTGCTTGCCTTGCCCGAACTCGTGGGTGGCCTGCACCTGATGATCGAGACGGCGCTCGCCACTGGCGCCGACGCGCGTTTCTCGGCAGGCTCAGTCAGCTGACGCGGCCGCGGCCGGCCACCGTCAGCGCTGCAGTTCGAGCAGGCGGTCGAGCCCGCCGGTATTGATCGCCACCATGGCCTGTTCGCGCACTTTCGGCTTGGCGTGATACGCCACCGACAGCCCGGCTGCGGCCATCATCGGGAGATCGTTTGCGCCGTCGCCCACCGCAATCGCCTGGGCTGACGTGCAGCCGGCTCGCTCGCAGGCGAGCAAAAGTTGCCGCTTCTTTTCTTCGCCGTCGACGATATCGCCGACGACCTCGCCCGTGAGCAGCCCATCGTCGATGCCCAGCACATTGGAACGGGCGACGTGGATCTGCAATCGCTCACGCACGCGGTCGGCAAAGAAAGTGAAGCCACCCGAGACCAGCAGGCTTTGCAGCCCGGCGGCATGCACGGCTGCGAGCAGCGCCTCGGCGCCCGGGTTCAGCCGCAGGCGCTCGGCCCATACCTGTTCCAGGAAGCTGGCATCCACGCCCTTGAGAAGCGCAACGCGGCGGCGCAGGCTGTCCTTGAAGTCGGTGATCTCGCCTCGCATCGCAGCCTCGGTGATCGCCGCCACCTCGGCCTTCTTGCCGGCCGCATCGGCGATCTCGTCGATGCACTCGATGTTGATCAGCGTCGAATCCATGTCGAACGCGATGAGCTTGAAGTCTGCAAGGTGCAGCGGCGGCGTGACACGCTGGATGACGAGGCCCGGGGCGAATTCAGTGGCAGACATGGTCAGGCGACTTGGGTTGCGGTAGGGGTGCCGAGCGAGCGCAGTACATCGCGGATGAGCTGCGCACGGTCTTTCGGGTCTTTGGTCTCGCGCTCGATGCGCAGCTTCTCGTTGCCTGCGAGCTTGATGTGGCGGTTCTTCTGTACGAGTTCGATGATGCGCATCGCATCCACTGGCGGGTTGGGGCGAAAGCTAATCACCATCAACGCCGGCGCGGCGTCGATCTTGGTCACCCCATACGGCTTGGCGAGCACGCGCAGGCGGTGCACGTCGAACAACGTTTGGCCCTGCGCTGGGAGTTTGCCGAAGCGGTCGGTGATCTCCTCGAGCATGGCGTCGATCTGCTCCGCCTTGTCGGCCGTTGCCAGGCGCTTGTAGAGCGACAGGCGCGTGTGCACGTCGCCGCAGTAGTCGTCGGGCAGAAGCGCGGGTGCGTGCAGGTTGATCTCGGTGGTGGCAGAAAGCGGCGAGAGCAGATCCGGCTCCTTGCCTGCCTTGAGCGAGCGCACGGCCTCGGAGAGCATGTCGTTGTAGAGCTGGAAGCCCACTTCCATCATGTTGCCGCTCTGGTTCTCGCCCAGCACCTCGCCGGCGCCGCGGATCTCCAGGTCGTGCATGGCGAGATAGAAGCCCGAACCCAGCTCTTCCATGTTCTGGATGGCTTCGAGCCGCTGCGCAGCCTGTTTGGTGAGGCCCTCGACATCGGGCACCAAAAGGTAGGCGTAGGCCTGGTGGTGCGATCGACCGACACGGCCGCGCAACTGGTGCAACTGTGCGAGGCCGAACTTGTCGGCACGGCTCATGACGATGGTGTTGGCGCTCGGCACGTCGATGCCGGTTTCGATGATGGTCGAGCACAGCAGCACGTTGTGACGCTGGGCCACGAAATCGCGCATCACCGATTCGAGCTGGCGCTCGGGCATCTGGCCATGGGCCACGGCGATGCGCGCTTCGGGCAGCAGCTCCTGCAGCTTCTGGCGCCGGTTCTCGATGGTTTCGACCTCGTTGTGCAGGAAGTAGACCTGCCCGCCGCGCTTCAACTCGCGCAGCACGGCCTCGCGGATCACGCTCGTGCCTTCAGTGCGAACGAAGGTCTTGATGGCCAGGCGGCGTTGCGGCGCGGTGGCGATCACGCTCAGGTCGCGCAGCCCTTCGAGTGCCATGCCCAGGGTGCGCGGGATCGGCGTGGCGGTCAGGGTGAGCACGTCGACCTCGGCCCGCATGGCCTTGATGGCCTCCTTGTGGCGCACGCCGAAGCGATGCTCCTCGTCGATCACGAGCAGGCCCAGGCGCTTGAACTTGACCGTCTGGCTGATCAGCTTGTGTGTGCCGACCACGATGTCGATGGTGCCGTCCTCGATGCCTTCGAGCGCGGCCTTGATCTCCTTGGCGGAGCGGAAGCGCGACAGCTCGGCCACCTTCACCGGCCACTTGCCAAAGCGGTCGGCGATGTTCTGGTAGTGCTGCTCGGCCAGCAGCGTGGTCGGTGCCAGGATGGCCACCTGCTTGCCACCGGTGACCGCCACGAACGCGGCTCGCAGGGCAACCTCGGTCTTGCCGAAGCCCACGTCACCGCAGACCAGGCGGTCCATGGGCTTGGGGCTGATCATGTCCTGGATGACCGCGTGGATCGCCGCTTTCTGGTCGGGCGTCTCTTCGAAGCCGAAGCTGGCGGCGAAGGCTTCGTAGTCGTGCGGCGTGAAGCGGAACGCGAAACCCTCGCGCGCCGCGCGGCGCGCGTAGAGGTTGAGCAGCTCGGCGGCGGTGTCGCGCACCTGTTCGGCGGCACGGCGCTTGGCCTTGTCCCACTGGCCGGAGCCGAGCTTGTGCAGCGGTGCCTCTTCGGCGCTCACGCCGGTGTAGCGGCTGATCAGGTGAAGCTGCGCGACCGGCACGTAGAGCGTCGCCTTGTCTGCGTACTCCAGGTGCAGGAACTCGCTGGGGCCCCCTTCGTCATTCCCCAGGTCGATGTTGATCAGGCCCACGTAGCGGCCGATGCCGTGGTTGGTATGCACCACCGGGTCGCCGACCTTCAGCTCCGAAAGGTCCTTGATCAGCGAGTTGACGTCGCTGACCTGCTCCTGCTTGCGCTTGCGCCGCGCGGTCGGGCTGGTGGCGAAGAGCTCGGTCTCGGTGATGAACTGGATGGCTCGGCCAGCCTCGGGTTCGTGCCAGAAGAAGCCCTCGGCCATCGGAGCCACGGCGATCGCATAGGGCTCGTCACCGGCCTCGAACTCGGCCAGGCTCGCGACCGAAGGCGGCTCGATTCGGTTGTCGCGGAGCAGCTCCAACAGGCTTTCGCGGCGGCCCTGGCTCTCGGCCACGACCAGCACGCGGTGCGGCGTGGCGCTGAGGTGCGCTTGAAGGCGGTTGAGCGGCTCGGGCGCCCCGCGATCCACACTCAGGTCGGGCAGTGGCCGGGCCCACTCCACCGGCTCCTTGCCGCGCACGGCGAGCACGGCATGCGCGTTGGCCAGCGTGAAGAAGTCTTCCGAGCGCAGGAAGATGTCTTCGGGCGGCAGGATCGGCCGCTCCTTGTCGTGCTGAAGGAAGCGGTGGCGCTCGCGGGTGTCGGCCCAGAAGCGCTTGAGCGATTCGTCGATCTCGCCGTGCAGGGCGACGGCCGCGTTGGCGCCGAGGTACTCGAAGATCGTGGCCGTGCTGTCGAAGAACAGCGGCAGGTAGAACTCGATGCCGGCGGTCGCGATGCCGTTGCCGATGTCCTTGTACAGCCGCACCTTGGTCGGGTCGCCTTCCATCTTCTCGCGCCAGCGGGCACGGAAGGCGGCGCGCGATTCCTCGTCCATCGGGAACTCGCGGCCAGGCAACAGCCGCACCTCGGGGACGGGGTACAGGCTGCGCTGGCTGTCGGGGTCGAAGGTGCGGATGCTGTCGACCTCGTCGCCGAACAGGTCCACGCGATAGGGCACCAGTGAGCCCATCGGAAAGAGATCGATCAACCCGCCACGCACGGCGTACTCACCGGGCGACACCACCTGGCTCACATGCGTGTAGCCAGCCAAGGTGAGTTGCGCCTTGAGCGCTGCTTCGTCGAGCTTGGCCTTCTGCTTGAAGTGAAAGGTGTACCCCGCCAGGAAGCTCGGCGGAGCGAGCCGCACGAGCGCTGTCGATGCGGGCATGAGCACGACGTCGACCTCGCCCTGCTGAATGCGCCAGAGCGTGGCCAGCCGCTCGGAGATCAGATCCTGGTGCGGGGAAAAGGTGTCGTAGGGCAGCGTCTCCCAATCGGGGAAGACGGCCACGCGCAACTCGGGCGCGAAGAACTGCAACTCGCCTTCAAGCCGCTGCGTGTCCGCAGGCTCGGCGGTCACGATGGCCGTGATGCGCCCCTCGCCCTTTTGTGCCAAAGCGAAGCGCGCCAGCAGCAAGGCGTCGGCCGAGCCGATGGGGCGGGGCAGGGTGTAGCGTTTACCGGGGGCGAGCGAGGGCAACTGCATGCGGGCTGACGCGGGAGCGTGCGACAAAACAAAGACGCCCCGGTTGGGCGGTCCCCCGGGGCGATGAAGACGCGAATTATAGAATTCGCCCCTCTTTGACTGCCTGACGATGCACCCAACTCCCGCCGACTTCTATGCCCTGGTCCCTTGTGCCGGTGTGGGTGAGCGTGCGGGAGCGGGCGGGCCCAAGCAGTACGCGCTGGTTGCCGGCAAACCGATGGTTCAGCACACGTTGGAGGCACTCTCGAAGGTGCAGCGATTGCGCCAGACACTGGTGGTGTTGGGCCCGCAGGATGTCCAATTCACACGCTGCGTGACACCGTCGAGTGCCTGGCTTGCGCATGTGGGCGGTGCAAGCCGCGCGCAATCGGTGAACAACGGCCTGGCCGAACTGCGTGCGCGCGGTGCACGAGACGACGATTGGGTCCTGGTGCACGACGCCGCGCGCTGCCTGATCCAGCCGGGCTGGGTCGATGCGCTGATCGATGCCTGCGTGAATGACGCCGTCGGCGGGTTGCTCGCGCTGCCGTTGGCCGACACCCTGAAGGCCGAGACCGATGGCCGGGTGAGCTCAACGGTCGACCGCGCCCGCAAATGGCAGGCGCAGACGCCGCAGATGTTCCGCATCGGCTTGCTGCAAGAGGCGCTCGCGCGCGCTGGCGATGCCATCACGGACGAGGCCAGCGCCATCGAGGCGCTGGGTCACGCGCCGCTGCTCGTGCCGTGCTCGATGGAGAACTTCAAGATCACCTGGCCAGCCGATTTCGCGCTGGCCGAACGCCTGTTGAGGACACGCACACCATGACGCTCAAACCCCAAGTGCCGCGTTGGCGCATCGGCGAAGGCTGGGACACCCATGCGCTCATCACCGGCCGCAAGCTGATCCTGGGTGGCGTCGAGATCCCTCATACCCATGGCCTGAAGGGGCACTCCGACGCCGATGCCTTGTGCCATGCCATCACCGACGCCTTGTTCGGCGCTGCGGCCTTGGGCGACATCGGCCGTCACTTCCCGGATACCGATCCGCAGTTCCAGGGCGCCGACTCGCTCGCGCTGCTGACCGAAGCCGGGCGGCGCGTGAAGGCCGCCGGCTGGATCATCGGCAATGTCGACAGCACGATCATTGCGCAGGCGCCCAAGATGGCACCGCACATTGCGGCCATGCGCCAGCGCATCGGCATTGCGCTGGGTATCCCGATCGAGCAGGTGAATGTGAAGGCCAAGACGGCCGAGAACATGGGGCCGGTGGGGCGCCTTGAATCGATCGAAGCGCGAGCCGTCTGTTTGCTGGTGAAGGCGTGAGCGGGCCTTCGATACCCTAGGCTGAGCGGCTATAGGCCGGTGCGAGTCAAAGACGCGCGCCCATGCCACTCAGCTCAAGGTGCCTTCTTGAGGCGCACGTGCGCCACGAGTCCGCCGTCCATCGCATTGGCCAATTCGAAGCTGCCGCCCATGCGGGCGACGGCTTTCTCCACGATTGCCAGGCCCAGGCCGGCACCGGTGGCAGCGGTGCGGGCCGCGTCGCCGCGGAAGAAGGGCGTGGTGAGTTGCTTGAGCTTCTCGGGCGCCACGCCGGGGCCGTTGTCGCGCACGCTCAAGATCACCCACGGCCCGGTGCGCGCGTAGCTCACCTGCACCCGCGCAATGCCGGTGTCGGTGGAGCGGCCATAGCGGCGGGCGTTCTCGAACAGGTTCTGGAACACGCGCCCCAGCTCGACCTCGTCGGCCATGACCTTGGTGTCGATCGCCACCCGCGAGCTGATGCGGATCTGCGACGGGTCGCGAAAGCCCTGCATCTCTCTCTCGACCAGGCTGCTCACGTGTACCGGAACCAGCCTCGTTTCGCCGGGGCGGGCGTAGTCCATGAACTTGTCGATGATGGCGTCGAGCTGGTCGATGTCGAGCGCCATGTTCTTCTTGGCTTCGTCGTCCTGCACGCTCATCTCGGCTTCGAGCCGCAGGCGTGCAAGCGGCGTGCGCAGGTCGTGCGAGATGCCGGCCAGCATCACGGCTCGGTCTTCCTCCACCTTGGCCAACTCGCGTGCCATTCGGTTGAAGCCCATGTTGACCTGCCGGATCTCGCTGGTGAGCGTGTTCTCGTCGAGCTGCGATTCGTACTCGCCGTCGCGGATGCGGCTGGCGGCGAACGACAGGTCGCGCAATGGCTGGTTGATCAGGCGCGCAATGGCCGCCGAGCCGAGCACCGTGGCCAGCAGCGCAATGGTGACCCACAGCAACCAGCTGCTGCCGGCCATGGGGCGCACGCGGGTCGGGTCGGCCTGCAGCCAGTAGGCGTCGTTCTCGATGGAAAAGCCCACCCACAGGCCGGGCACGCCATTCACGGCCGACGCGACCACGGTGTCGACGCCGAGGCGCGAGTGGATCTCGTCCGAGATCGCGCGCGAGAAGCGGTCGGATTCGAAAGGCTCCCACTTGTCGCCTGGCTCGCGGGGCAGCACCTTCACCGCCTCCTGGTTCGACATCGTCTTGACCAGTGTGACGCGGTTGATGTCGTCCACGTACTTCATCGCCGCACGGGCGAGATTCACGAGGCTTGCGATCTGCTGCGCCGACTGCACGGCGCGCGGCTCGAACTCGAGCGCACGAAAGGTTTGCACCCAGGCGAACACGCCCCCCACGAGCAGCACGGCCAGCAGGAAGAACGTGCGCCAGAACAGGCTGAGAGCAAGCGCGCCTTTGCGCGGCACGGGTGTCGGGATCGGATCCGGCACGGTCGGCGCAAAAAAAGGCCCCGATCTGGGGCCCTGGCGCTGCTGTTTTGGATCAGGCCGCGCCATCGGGTACGAACACGTAGCCCACGCCCCATACCGTCTGGATGTAGCGCGGCTGAGCCGGATCGGGCTCGATCATCTTGCGCAGGCGCGAGATCTGCACGTCGAGGCTGCGGTCGAAGGGCTCGAACTCCCGGCCGCGTGCCAGCTGGGCGAGCTTGTCGCGCGAGAGCGGTTGGCGCGGGTGACGCACCAGCGCCTTGAGCATCGAGAACTCGCCGGTGGTGAGCGCGATCTGTTCGCCGTCCTTCGAGAGGCGGCGCAGGGCCAGGTCGAATTCGAAGGGGCCGAAGGTCACGGTTTGCGCGTCCTTGGCAGGCGCGCCCGGGGCTTCCATGGCCGGGCGGCGGCGCAGCACGGCGTGGATGCGGGCGAGCAGTTCGCGCGGGTTGAATGGCTTGGGCAGGTAGTCGTCGGCGCCGACCTCGAGGCCGACGATGCGGTCGACGTCTTCCACCTTGGCCGTGAGCATGATGATCGGCGTGACATCGTTCGCCGCGCGCAGGCGCCGGCAGATCGACAGGCCGTCTTCACCGGGGAGCATGAGGTCGAGCACGATCAGGTCGACCGTTTCTCGGGTCAGGACGCGGTTGAGCGCCTTCGAGTCCTCGGCGAGCAGCACCTCGAAGCCTTCTTGCGTGAGATACCGGCGCAGCAGGTCGCGGATGCGGGCGTCGTCGTCGACGACGACGATGCGGTCGGGGCGGGCGTTGGTGGTAGGCGTCATCGATTGCCTCTCGGTCATTTGTAACAGCGGCGATTGTGCGCAGGTTCGCCAGGCGATTTCGGCATGCCTGACCACTTGTTACAAATCTATGACGTCGTGCGACGGATGCCAAGCGGCGACGCTCCAAACCCATGCCCGCATATCTGACGCGGCCGTCCGATGGCCGTTAGGCTTGCGGTCCGCTTTCAAAAGGAGAAGTCGAATGAAGCACGGATTCAAGAAGGCTGCTGCGATGTTGATGGCGTCCGCTTCGGCCATGGCGGCTGACCCGGCGCCGCAGAACGTGGTCGGGCTGTCGGCCAGCGCAAGCGTCGAGGTGACGAAAGACCTGCTCAGCGTCACCCTCTCGACGACCCGCGAGGGCACGGACGCCGCGGCCGTCCAATCCGGCCTGAAGCAGGCGCTCGATGCCGCCTTGGCCGAGGCCAAGAAGGCCGCAAAACCGGGCGAGATCGACGTGCAGACGGGCAACTTCTCGCTCGTGCCGCGCTACGCGCCCAAGGGCGGCATCACCGGTTGGCAAGGCACGGCGCAACTCGGCATCGAGGGGCGCGATGTGCCTGGTATCGCCAAACTCACCGGGCGGATCACCACCATGACCATTGCCCGGGTCGGGACTGATCTGTCACGCCAGCAACGCGAAAAGGTCGAGAGCGAGGTGGCGGCTCAGGCGATCGCACGCTACCGGGCCAAGGCGGCCGAGTACGCGAAGGAGTTCGGCTTCAGCGGCTATACGCTGCGCGAGGTGTCGATCAACGCCAACGAGCCGCATGCATATGCCGCAGCGCCGATGGTGCGCATGGCCGCAAAGGCATCGGACGGAGCCGAGAGCCTGCCGGTTGAACTTGGCAAGGGCGTCGTGACCGTCAATGTGAACGGCACCGTGCAGCTCAACAAGTAAGGGGCGCGGCAAGCGCTACTGGGCGACCCAGCCTCCGTCGACATTCCAGGCCACGCCGCGCACGTTCGCCGCGGCCGGCGAGCACAGGAACACGGCCAGCTCGCCCAGTTGCTCGGGGGTGACGAACTCGAGCGATGGCTGCTTCTCGCTCAACAGATCGACCTTTGCCTTGTCAACGGTGATGCCTTCACGCGCTGCGCGATCGTCGATCTGCTTTTGCACCAGCGGCGTGAGCACCCAGCCCGGGCAGATGGCGTTGGATGTGATGCCGGTAGTGGCCGTTTCCAGGGCAATCGATTTCGTGAAGCCGACGATGCCGTGCTTGGCTGCCACGTACGCTGATTTCTGCGCCGAGGCCACGAGCCCGTGAGCGGACGCGACATTGATGATGCGCCCCCAGTTCTTCTGGCGCATGCCAGGGATCGCCAGGCGCGTGGTGTGGAAAGCCGAACTCAGGTTGATCGCGATGATCGCGTCCCATTTGGCGGCCGGGAAGTCCTCGACATTCGCCACATGCTGAATGCCGGCGTTGTTGACCAGGATGTCGACACCGCCGAACTCGGCCTGGGCATAGGTCATCATGGCCTCGATCTCGGCCGGCTTGCTCATGTCGGCGCCGTGGTAGCCGGCCTTCACGCCGAGTGCCGCCACTTCGGCCTTCGCCGGCTCGAACTCACCGAAACCGTTGAGGATCACATTGGCGCCCTGGCGCGCCAGGCACAGCGCAATGCCGTGGCCGATACCGCTGGTGGAGCCAGTGACGAGCGCAGTTTTCCCTTTGAGCATGGTCGGACCTCCAGATTGATACAGTGCATTATCAAAGCGAAAGAAGTCCATGCACGAACCACGCCTGAACCATGTGCAATGCCTCGACGCGCAAGGCCTGCACCGCATGGCGTACTGGGAGTGGGGTGACCCTGCCAACCCGCGCGTGCTGGTGTGCGCGCATGGCCTGTCGCGCCAGGGGCGCGACTTCGACGCGTTGGCGCAGGCCATGCAGGACCACTACCGCGTGGTCTGCCCCGACGTGGTCGGGCGCGGCCAGTCCGATTGGTTGAGCGACCCGAACGGCTACCAGCTGCCAGCGTATGTGCCCGACATGGTCACGCTGCTGGCGCGCCTGAACGCGGCGACTGTGGACTGGGTGGGAACCTCGATGGGCGGGCTGATCGGGCTGGGTCTTGCGGCCCTGAAGAACTCCCCCGTGCGGCGCCTGGTGTTGAACGACGTGGGCCCGACGATCGAGCCTTCGTCGCTGGCGCGCATCGGAACCTATCTCGGCATGCCTGCGCGCTGGAAGTCACTGGACGAAGCGGCCGACGCACTCTGGGACATCTCGAAAGGCTTCGGCCCGCACACGCGAGAGCAATGGCTGGCGCTGACGCGGCCGATGATCAAGCCGGACGGCGATGGGTTCGTCCCGCACTACGACCCGCGCATCGCCGTGCCGTTTCGAGCCATCACGCCCGAAGCGGCCAGGGCGGGCGAAGTCATCATGTGGAGCATGTACGACAGCCTTCGCTGCGCAACTTTGCTCCTGCGTGGTGCCGAGTCAGACCTGCTCACCCGCGAGACGGCGCAGGCCATGACCGCGCGCGGGCCTCGGGCCGAGTTGCGCCAGTTCGATGGTGTCGGCCATGCTCCCATGCTCAATTCGGTCGAGCAGATCGCTGTGGTGCGGGAGTTCCTGCTGCGCGCATGAAGACGGGACCGCTGGACAGCCGAGCCTCGGCGGCCGCCATCGTCCAACTTGCCGACGTGGCGCCTGAAGAGTCGCGCGAAGCCGAGTTCTCGCAGTTGAGCCGCGCGCGCGCCTTCGCCGAGCCGTTGCTGGTCGGCCAGGTGCTCGATACCGGTGAAGACGCCTGGGCGCATGCGGAAGGCGTGGCCAGCATCCTTCTCGGTATCGGTGCGGCGCCGTCGATGGGGGCGGCTGCCTACCTGGTCTACGCCGGCGACTACCTCAGCAAGCCTGACGAAGTCGTCAACAAGGCTTTCGGGCCCTCGTACGCCGGGCTCGTGGCACATACGCGCAAGCTGGTTCAGATCCAGCGCGCCGCGCGCGAGGCCGAGGTCCATGACCAGAAGCGCGCAGAGCAGACCGAGCGTGTGCGCAAGATGCTGCTGGCGTTCTCGCGCGACCTGCGCGTGGTGCTGCTTCGCCTGGCGTCGAGGCTGCAGACGCTGCGATTCTTTGCGTCCAGCAAGCAGCCTTGCCCACCCTCGATCGCACGCGAGTCGATGCAGGTGTTCGCGCCACTCGCCAACCGCCTGGGCATCTGGCAGATCAAGTGGGAGTTGGAGGACCTGGCCTTCCGTTTCCTGGAGCCCGAGCAGTACAAGAATGTCGCACGCTTGCTCGACGAGAAGCGCGTGGAGCGCGAGCAAGGGATCGAGGCCTTTCGTCGGCAACTCGGTGACGACCTTGCGCGCGTGGGCCTGCGCGCCGAAGTGCAGGGCAGGCCGAAGCACCTGTACAGCATCTGGAAGAAGATGCGCGGCAAGGGCATCGATATCGAGCACGTGTTCGACGTACGTGCCGTGCGCGTGATCGTGGGCGATGTGTCGGAGTGCTACTCCGTGCTCAGCCGGGTGCACGAATTGTGGCCTCAGGTGCCCGGCGAGTTCGATGACTACATCGCCCGCCCCAAGCCCAACGGGTACCAGTCTTTGCACACCGTGGTGCGCGACGCCCAGGACCGGCCTGTCGAAGTGCAGATCCGCACGCGGGCCATGCACGAGCACGCCGAACACGGCGTCGCCGCGCACTGGGCCTACAAGGAAGCCGGCGCCAAGGGGTACGCCGGGGTGAGCGCCAGTGGCGACTTCGACGCGCAGGTGGCCGAGGCCCGCAAGGCGGTGCTTCGCCAGTTGCTCGCCTGGGAGCGCGACTTCGCGCAGGGCGAGGCCGCCAGTACACCGCCCGAGGAGGCGCCCGGTGCCGTATTCGATGACCGGATCTATGTGTTCACGCCGCAGGCTGCGGTGATCGAGCTTCCGAGCGGCGCCACGCCGATCGACTTTGCGTACAACCTGCACACCACGCTCGGCCATCGCTGCCGGGGCGCCAAGGTCGATGGGGCCATGGTGCCGCTGAACACGGCGCTTCAGAGCGGGCAGACCGTCGAGATCACCACGGTGAAGGAGGGTGGACCCTCGCTCGACTGGCTAAACCCTGAGCTCGGCTATTTGCAGAGCCCGCGCTCGAAGGCCAAGGTGCGGGCTTGGTTCAACGCGCTGGCGCAGCAGCACACCATCGCGCGCGGGCGTGAGGCGGTGGAGAAGCTGCTGCAGCGCGAAGGCAAGACGGCGCTGAAGCTCGACGATCTGGCGTCGCGGCTGGGCTTTCGCAACGCCGACGCACTGTTCGAGGTCGTGGGCAAGGACGAGTTCTCGCTACGCAACATCGAGGTGATGCTGCGCCCGGCCGAGCCGCCGGTGCCAGAGGAAGAACTCATCCCCCTTCGCCGCTCGCGCGCCGAGACGGCACCGAAAGGCGGCGTGCTGGTGGTGGGGGTGGAGTCGTTGCTGACCAGCCTGGCGAGATGCTGCCGGCCCGCACCGCCCGACGCGATCGGCGGGTATGTGACGCGGGGCAAGGGTGTGGCCATCCATCGCGCCGATTGCATCAACTTCACCCAGATGGCGCGCCGCACACCGGAGCGGGTGATTGCGGTGGCCTGGGGCGCGGCCAGCAAGGACAGGTCGGCGCTGTACCCGGTGGACGTGCTCGTCGAGGCCGCAGACCGGCCGGGGCTCCTGCGCGACATCACCGAGGTGTTCGCCAAGGAAAAGATGAACGTGACTGGCGTCAACACACAAACCGTGAAGGACATGCGGGGCGGCACGGCCTGGATGACGTTCACTGTGGAGGTGGCCGACTCCGCCCGAGTCGCCCAGGTGCTGCTGGCGGTGGCGCGTATCGACGGCGTGCGAAGCGCACGGCGGAAATAGTGAACCCGCTCGTGAGGCGTGCTATAGTCGCGGGCTCGGGCGGTTAGCTCAGTGGTAGAGCGCCTCTTTGACGTGGAGGATGTCGGGAGTTCGACCCTCTCACCGCCCACCAAACATGTTTTGCACGTCAGCGATCAAGAGCTTGTTCCGTAAGGAGCAAGC
Source organism: Piscinibacter sp. PDB1-1 (assembly GCF_056675995.1). Classification (NCBI taxonomy): domain Bacteria; kingdom Pseudomonadati; phylum Pseudomonadota; class Betaproteobacteria; order Burkholderiales; family Sphaerotilaceae; genus Piscinibacter; species Piscinibacter sp. PDB1-1. The sequence continues at coordinate 196,457 of NZ_JBWVZJ010000003.1, read as the reverse complement.
TCTTTTTCTTTGGCGGCGCGGTTGTTGCTGCTACTTTCGATCTGCATCTGCCCTTGCCCTCGGGAGACCCCATGGAGATGACGCCGCGCCGCCAACAACTGATCGACACTCACGTCGATGAGACCCATTCGCGCATGGCCGACTACGCGTTCGAGCTCAATGACCTCGTGCGCTTTGCGCTCTCTGCCGCCAAGGAGAAGGGCAACAAGGTTTACTACCCGATGGACCCCGTGAACGAGTGCATCCGCAATTGGCAAGGGCTGAGCAAGCGCGTATCGAGGCTCGCGGCTGAACTGGAGCGAGATGCTCAACGCCTGGGTGTTCCGCCTTTCGATCCCGAATCGCCGGCCGCTGCGGACAACTGATACCGCAGGCGGGAAAACCCTTCGCGGCCCGCAGGGGCGGGCTTCTAGAATCGTTTTTGAACGCCTATTTTTTTGGAGCTTTTGAATGGCACAAACCCGCCGCGCCGCGAGTTCCGACGAGGGCAGTACCGAGAGCAGCGGCCAGCGCGTCCTCAAGAAGTACCCCAACCGCCGCCTGTACGACACGCAAACCAGCAGCTACATCACGCTGGCCGACGTGAAGAAGATGGTTCTCGAGGGGCAGGACTTCATCGTGCGCGATGCCAAGACCAGCGACGACCTCACGCGCAGCATCCTTCTGCAGATCATTCTTGAAGAAGAGACCGGCGGAGTGCCGATGTTCTCGTCCCAGATGCTGGCGCAGATCATCCGCTTTTACGGCCACGCCATGCAAGGGATGATGGGTTCGTATCTCGAGAAGAACCTCCAGACCTTCACCGACATCCAGACGCGTCTGGCCGAACAGTCCAAGGGGCTGCTCGACCCCGCCATGATGAACCCCGAACTCTGGTCGCAGTTCCTGAACGGTCAAGCCCCGGCTGTGCAGGGCCTGATGGGCAACTACCTCGAACAGTCGCGCAACATGTTCGCGCAGATGCAGGAACAGATGGCCAAGCAGGCCGAGACGCTGTTCCCCGGTATGCCCGGATTCGGGCAGAACAAGCGCTGATTGCCTGGTGCCCCGGTTGGGAAACCAGGGCACCACTTCGATCGCTCGGTCACTCACTCCAACGAGATCGCCTCGCGCTGAATCACGGCGCCCCAGGTCGCAACCTCGCGCTCGATGCGCTTGGCGAAGGTCGCCGGGTCTGACATCACCGGATCACCGTTGGCGCTGATCACGGCGCGGGCCTTCTCGTCTTTCAGAACCGCCTGTGCGACGGCGTGCACCTTCTGCACGATTTGCGGTGGTGTGCCCGCGGGAGCGAACATGCCGGTCCAGAAGGTGACCACGGTGTCGGGGTAGCCCGCCTCTCCCACGGTGGGCACCTCGGGGATCTGCGCCATGCGCTTCGAGGCTGTCACGGCCAATGGCTTGAGCTTGCCGGCCTTGATGTGCGGCAGCGCGGCCCAGGTGTCGAAGAGCAGGTCGATCTCTCCGCTCATTGTGGCCATCTGCGCAGCGGCGGCGCTCTTGTAGGGGATGTGCGTGGTCTTGATCTCCGTCTTGTTGGAGAGCATCGCCATCGACAGGTGGCCGATGTTGCCGGGGCCGGCGGAGCCATAGCTCAGCTTGCCGGCGTTGCGCTGCGAGTAGCTCACAACGTCCTTCAGCGACTGCACGTTGTTCTTCTGAGCCCAGTCGGGGTTGGCGACGATGATGAAGGGCGCGTCGAGCACCATCGTGACGGGCGTGAAGTCGCTCGTTTTGTACGAGACCTTCTTGTAGATCTGCGGGTTGATCGTGATGCTGCTGGAGTTGGTGATGACGAAGGTGTAGCCATCGCCCGGCAGCCGCGCGGCTTCAGACAGGCCCAGCACGCCGTTGGCACCGGCCTTGTTGTCCACGATCACCGTCTGGTTGAGTGCCTTGGCCATGTGGTCGGAGACGACGCGGGCCACCGTGTCGGTGAACGAACCGGCTGGGAAAGGCACGATGATCTTGATGGGCTTGCTCGGCCAGGTGTCTTGCGCGAATGCCGGCACGTAGGCGAGGGCACCCAGTGCAAGCGGCATCGCGATGGCAGCGGCACGGCGGGTGATCGAAGGGGCTTGTCTCATCTCGGTTCCTTCTCGGTGGTGGGATGGGGAATGGCGGGCTTCGGGCTGCCCAGCTTGGGTCGTGCGGCAGTGCCCGTGATGCCCTGTTGTTCAAGTTCGTTGATCCGGTCGGCGCTCAAGCCCAGCACGCGACCGAGCACCTCACGGCTGTGCTCGCCGAGAGTGGGTGAAACGCGGCGCAGCGGCATGGCCTGCGTGTCGGGGCGGAAGTAGCTCGAGGTGGCGAGGTACTCGCCGACGAATGCGCGCTCCACGGGCTGGAAGAAGCCGCGCGAGCGCAGGTGCGGGTCGTGCAGCACGTCGGCCATGGGCTTGACGACACCGGCGCTCACGCCTGCGTGCTGCAGCGTGTGCATGGCGTCGGTGGCGCTACGGGAGCGCGTCCAGGCAGTGATCGCCTCGTCGAGCAGGTCGTGTTGCGCGCGTCGGCCCGCCACCGAGGCCAGCCGGGAGTCGGCGGCGAGGTCGGCGCGGCCCATGGCGCGGCACAGTGCGCGCCACATGGCATCGTCACCCACATCGATAAGCAACCACGCATCGGTGCCGGCGCAGAGGTACACGCCGTGTGGCGCGTGCAGTGGGTGCCGGTTGTCCTGGCGGGGCGATACGCGGCCCGATGCCGATTGCTCCAGCATGAAGGGCGCGGTCATCGTCAGCATGGCCTCCACCTGCGAGAGGTTCAGGTGGCGCCCGAGGCCGGTGCGTTGCTGCTCCCACAGCGCGAGCAGCAGGGCCGCACCGGCGTTGAAACCGCCGGTCGGGTCGCCGTAGGCGTAGGAAGTCATGGCTGGCGGGCCGTTCGGATGGCCGGTGTAGAGCGGCAGGCCGCTCGCCTGCTCGAGCGTGCCGCCGTAGGCACGCACGTCGCTCCAGGCGTTGTGCAATCCGAAGGCCGGCATCGACACCATCACCAGCCGCTCGTTGACCTTCTTCAGCGCGTCGTAGTCCAGCCCCAGCTTGGGCAGCACCTCGGCCGAGTAGTTCTCGACCACCGCATCGGCGCCGGCCACCAGCTGCAGCAGCAGGGCCTTGCCCTCTGGGCGGGTCAAGTCCAGCGTGATGCCGAGCTTGTTGCGGTTCATCAGGTTGAAGTTCGAGTTTTTCTCGTACAGGCGATCGCGGTAGAACTCTTCGGTGAAGTGCGTGCCGCGCCACCAGTCGGGGTAGCCGCAGCTCTCCACCTTGATGACCTCGGCGCCCAGGTCGGCCGCGGTGCGCGAGGCCAGCGGGCCGGCCCAGCCCATGGTGAGGTCGACGATGCGCTTGCCTTCGAGCGGCAGGCGATCCTTCGCGGCCGGCGTGAGCCGGCGTTGCGGCTGTGGGGCGCTGCGGTACTGCGCGTCGTGTTCGCCGAGCGCGGGTGCCCGGCCACCGAGCAGCGGGCCGGCCGCGCCGAGCCGCAACGGCACCACCGGGCCTTCGACCTGGTGATCGCCGATGGCGACGGGCACGAAGGCGTCACGTTCGCGGTGCACCGACTGCTTCAGCAACTCCTCCATCGTCGGAACGAACACGGCGGGATGCTTTTGCGCACCAAGCAGGTCGAACCAGGCCCGCGCGGTGCGCGTGCGCAGCGCGTCGACCAGCCAGGCGTCGATTTCGTCGGCGGCGGCCATGCGCAGCGGCCCGCTGGCGAAGCGCGGGTCGCGCGCCCACTCGGGGCGGCCGAGCGTCTCGCACAGCGAGATCCACTGCGGCAGCGTGTGGGTGAAGATGCCGAGCCAGCCATCGGCCGTTTCGAAGATGCCGGTCGGGTGCGTGCTGCAGAAGCGGTTCACGCCCAGGCGGCCGGGGTGGCGCTTGTCCTGCTGGATGCCAGCTTCCATCTCCACCGTCCCGAAGGCGGCCTCGTGCAGGCTGATGGCGTAGCGGCGGCTCCCGGTGGCCGTGCCGAGCAGGGCGCCCAGCGCGGCAGAGAAGGCGATGAGGCCACCGACGATGCCGGTCTGCACGTCGTGCGGCAGGTGGGGCGGCCCTGCGCGCGGGCCGCTGGCGTGGGCGGCACCCGAGAGCGCGCGGCAGGTGGCTTCGCTGCCGCTGAAGTGCGCGTAGGGGCCGCTCTCGCCGAACCAGGTGATGTCGATCGCGATCGGCGTGTGGTCGCCGGCCGCTGCGGCCCACACCGGTCGGGCGAGCACGCCCACGCCTTCGGTGAGGGCGCGTGCGTCGAGCACCACATCGCAGCCACGGGCGAGCTCGCCGAGGCGAGCGCTGTCGCTCGCGATCACGCTGCGCTTGTTGGTGTTCAGCCAGGCGAAGAGGGCGCTTTCACCACCGACGAGCGGCGGCATCCTTCGCCAGGCATCGCCTTCGGGCGCTTCGGCCTTGATGACCTCGGCGCCGAAGTCGGCGAAGAGCTTGCCGGCGTAGGCGAGCGCGGGCCCGGTGCCGACCTCGAGCACGCGCAGGCCGTGCAGGGCGAGTTGGGTGACGTCGGTCATCGGTGCTCCTTCACCACGCGTCCACGAAGCCGCGGCGTGGCCGCTGCGCGCGCAGGGCGCTGGCGGCGATGCCTTGCGCGATCCACTGGCGCGTCTGTGCCGGGTCGATCACGGCGTCGACCTCGGCCGCGTGGCCCACGCTCAGCGCGTGGCCGCGTTGGTAGGCCTCGCCGACCAGCTTGTCGTAGAGCGCGCGGCGCTCGGGGCCATCGGGCAGGGCTTCGAGCTCTTTCTTGAAGCCGAGGCGGACCGCGCCTTCCAGCCCCATCGGCCCGAACTCGCCGGTGGGCCACGAGATGCTGAAGTTGGCCGATCGGAAGCCGCCGCCTGCCATCGCCATCGCACCCAGGCCGTAGCCCTTGCGCAGCGCCACCGCCAGGAGCGCCACCCGCAGCTTGGCCGCCACGAGGAACATGCGCGAGACGTGCCGCACCTGGGCTTGGGCTTCGCACTCGGGGCCGACCATGAACCCCGGGGTGTCGATCAGCGAGACGATGGGCAGCGCATGCGCGTCGCACAACTGCATGAAGCGCGCGGCCTTGTCGGCCGCGTCGGCATCGATGGCGCCGCCCAGGTGGTGCGGGTTGTTGGCGAGGATGCCCACCGGCTGGCCCTCGATGCGCGCGAGCGCGGTGTGGATGCCGGCACCGAAGCCGCCGCGCAGCATCAGCACGCTGCCCACGTCGGCGATGCCTTCGATGGCGCGTCGGGTGTCGTAGACGCGCAGCCGGTTCTCCGGCACCACGTGGCGCAGGGCGCGCACGTCGGGGGCCGTCCACTCGCTCACCGGGCCCTGGAACATCGACAGGTAGTGCTTGGCCGCGTGCACGGCCTGCGCTTCGTTGTCGACCAGGATGTCGATCACGCCATTGGCGTACTGCACCGAGGCCGGGCCCACGTCTTCAGGGCGGAAGACGCCGAGGCCGCCGCCTTCGATCATGGCCGGGCCGGCCATGCCGATGTTGGCACTCTTGTCCGAGATGATCACGTCGCAGCAGCCGACGAAAGCGGCATTGCCTGCGAAGCAGCGGCCCGAGACGATGCCCACCACCGGCACCTCGCCACTCAGCTCGGCAAACGCCGCGAAGGAGGGTTGGATCAGACCCGAGATCGACGGGATGTCGACATCGCCCGGCCGCCCGCCGCCGCCTTCGGCGAACAGCACCAAAGGCAGCTGGTCGCGCAGCGCCACCTCGACGATGCGGTCTGTCTTCACGTGGTTGCGCTTGCCTTGGGTGCCGGCGAGCACGGTCGCGTCGTAGGCCATCACGGCGCTGCGCGCGCGGCCCTTGTCGACGATCGTGCCGTTGACGTTGCCGATGCCGGTGACGAGGCCATCGGCCGGCGTGTTGGCGATCAGGTCAGACAGGCTGCGTCGGCTCGCCTGCGCGGCGATGGCCAGGCCGCCGTACTCGACGAAGGTGCCGGCATCGCAGAGGTCGGCCACGTTCTCGCGGGCGGTGCGCTGGCCGCGCTGGTGGCGGCGCGCCACGGCGTCGGGGCGGTTCTCGTCGTAGAGGAAGGCATGGCGGTCGAGCACGCGCTGCAGGTCGGGGCGGATGGCATCCAGGTCGTGTGACTGCGCGGCGCTCTGTGCGGCCGCATCGCCATCGGTGGGTTCGAGCACGATCAGGATCTGGTTCTCCTGGGCCTGCTCGCCCACCGTGAGGCGCAGGTCGATGACTCGGCCACCCTGCTCGGCCGAGATGGTGTGCTCCATCTTCATGGCATCGAGCACGGCGATGGTCTGGCCGGGCTGCACGAGGTCGTCGACCTGCACCGACAGCTCGACCACGCGGCCGGCGAGCGGCGTGCGCACGGCGACGGCACCTTCGCCCACCGTCTCGTCGAGGTCGGCGGCACGCGGGGCCGGGGGTACAGCGTGGCGGACCGAATCGCCGAGCAAGGCGTCGCGCGCATGCTCGGTGGCGGCGATCTCTGCAGCCGCCGCCACGAGCGCCGGAACGATGGCCTCGAAGTGGCGGGTGTGCACGTCTTGCGCGGCGAAGTCCTCCCGCGCGGCCAGCGCGCGCAGCAGATCGAGGTTGCTCGGCACGCCGACGATGCGGAACTCGCCCAGCGCGCGCTGCAAGCGGCGCACCGCGTCGCCGAAGCGCGGCGTGGTGCTGGTGACGATCAGCTTGGCCAGCAGCGTGTCGAAGTTGGGCGAGGGCGCGTAGCCGGTGTAGCCGTGGGTGTCGACGCGCACGTCCGGGCCGGTGGGCGGGTCGAAGCGTTCGAGGCGGCCCTGGGCGGGGCGGGCAAGTCCTTGCGCGTCCATCGACTCGGCGTTGATGCGCGCCTGGATGGCAAATCCGCGCACGGCTGGGGGCCAGGTCGGGTCGAGGCCGAGCGCCTGCAGGTCGCGCCCGGCGGCGAGGCCGAGTTGCAAGGCCACGAGATCCACGCCCGTCACCTGCTCGGTGATGGTGTGCTCGACCTGCAGGCGCGGGTTGGCTTCGATGAAGACGAAGCTCTTCTGCTCGCCGCTGGCCGTCTCTTCGACCAGGAACTCGAAGGTGCCGAGGCTCTTGTAGTTGACCTTCTGGGCGAGTTTGCGCGCGGCGGCGAGGATGCGTTCGCGCAGCTCGGGCTTCAGCACCGGGCTGGGCGCGATCTCGATCAGCTTCTGGAAGCGGCGCTGCAGCGTGCAGTCGCGCTCGCCGAGTGCGATGACCTGCTGCCCATCGCCGGCGATCTGCACTTCGATGTGGCGGGCGCGGGCGACCAGCCGCTCCGCGTAGACGGCATCCACGCCGAAGGCGCTCGCCGCCTCGGAGCGGCAGCGGGCGTAGGCCTCGGCGATGTCGTCGCGCTGGCGCACCACGCGCATGCCGCGGCCGCCGCCGCCGCCCACGGCCTTGATGACGATGCCGGCCTCGCCTTGTTCATCGAAGAAGCGCGTGATCGTGTCGAGCGAGGCGTCGCCCGGCGTGGAGGGCATCACCGGCACCTGGCACTCGATGGCGAGCTTGAGCGCGCGCCCCTTGTCGCCGAAGAGAGCGAGCTGCTCGACGCTCGGGCCGACGAAGGTGATGCCGGCCTCAGCGCAGGCCTGGGCGAAGTCGGCGCGCTCGCTCAGGAAGCCGTAGCCGGGGTGGACTGCGTCGCAACTGGTGGCCTGGGCCGCCCCGATGACGGCCGCGATGTCGATGTAGGCGGCCGGGCCGCTGGCGTTGAGCGCGTGCGCTTCGTCGGCGAGCAGGCGGTGGCGCGAGTTCGCATCGTCTTGCGAATACACCGCCACGGTGGCGATGCCGAGGTCTCGGGCAGCGCGCATGACGCGCAGTGCGATCTCACCTCGGTTGGCGATCAGCAGCTTCTTCAATGCATGTCTCCAGGTTCTGGTCTGGGCGGGGCTTCGAGACCCCAGCCCGAACGGTAGGTGTTGGGTCGAACAACCGATGTCATCGCGGTGTCACGGCGAAGCTAGGGCGTCGAGGATTCGCGCAGTACGAGCTTGAAGACACCGCGTGCCACGGCGACGACCGTGCCGTCGGGCTTCACGATCTCGCCGTCGCAGAAGGCCATCGACTTGCCGCGCTTGGAACAGCGGCCGATCACCGTCAGCTCGCAGCGCGAGGCTTCGAGAAAGTGCGTGGTCAGGTCGACAGTGATCGCGCCGTAGCGCAGCGGGTCGTGGGCGCGCGCGGCGGCGCTGAGCGTGAAATCGAAAGCACTCATCAGGGTGCCGCCGTGGATGTCGCCGCGGCTGTTCACGAGCCTCGGGGTCCAGGCGAGTCGCGTCTTGCAGCTGGTCTCGTCGAGTGACAGTGGCACAAGGCCGATGTGTTCCATGAAGGGCACGTCGATGCCGAAGTACGGGCCGGCGGAGGGCAGGGGCGCGGTGTTCATGCGCCATGACAGTGCATCGACCGTGCCAAGGATTTCACGGCCCAAACTCCGGTATTTGTTGTCGATGACTACACTGTTTGTCTTCTTCGGTACGTCTTGTGTATGTCAGAACGACAACTCTCTGCGGCTCACGATGTGATCGGCTTGCTCGCCCGACGCGGAGGCGAGGTGATCGCGGCGTTGGGCTTGGCCGCCGATTTGCAGGCGCAGCAAGCCCTCTCGACGGCGCTGCAGCATGCTCCTGAGCGCGGCCTGTTCGAGGCCCAGCTCCCCGAGGGGCCGGTGGTGGGCGTGGCCGTGCGCGCGGCCGGGACCGAGATCGCGATCGTGCGCCCGGTGGGCACCGAAGGCAGCACGCTGCTCGACTTCGTGGTCGCCGTGCCCTTCGCCTTCGACATCCTGGAGCAGATCCTCAACGACCCCTACCAGGGCATCACGGTGGCCGACCACACCGGCACCATCCGCTACATCAGCCCGGTGCACGAGAAGTTCCTCGGGCTGCCGCGCGGTGGTGGCATCGGCATGTCGGCCGAAGAGGCGATCCCGAACTCGCGGCTGCGTGCGGTGATCGAGTCGGGCAAGGCCGAAATCGGCAAGCCGCAGAACTTTGGCGAGAGCGTGACGCGGGTGGTCAACCGCCGGCCGATCCGCCGCAACGGCGAGATCGTCGGTGCGGTGGGGCAGGTGATGTTCCGTGATGCCGAGGCCGTGAAAAAGATGGCGGCCGAGATGAACCAGTTGCGCTCGCAGCTCGAGTTCTATCGCCGCGAGCTCGACGGCCTGCGCGAGACGCGCGAGGCCACCGCCGAGTTGGTGGGCGACAGCCAGGCCATGCAGCGCCTGCGGCACGAGGTGGCGACCGTGGCCCGGCTCGACGTGCCGGTGCTGATCCTCGGCGAGAGCGGCACCGGCAAGGAGCTGGTGGCGCGAGCCATCCACAAGCTCGGCCGCGGCGCGCACGAGATGGTGAGCCTCAACCTCGCCGCACTGCCGGCCAGCCTGATCGAATCGGAGCTCTTCGGCCACACCGCGGGCGCTTTCACCGGCAGCGCGAAGCAGGGTCGTGCCGGCAAGTTCGAGATGGCCAACGACGGCACGCTTTTTCTCGACGAGGTGGGTGACATCCCGATGGACGTGCAGATCAAGCTGCTGCGCGTGCTCGAAGAGCGCGTGGTCGAGCGCCTCGGCAGCCATGCGGGCAAACGCATGACGTTCCGGCTCGTCTCCGCCACGCACCGAGACATCGACGTGCTCATCGCAGGCGGAGCCTTCCGTCACGATTTGTTTTACCGCATCAGCGGCGTGACGCTGCGGGTGCCGCCGCTGCGCCAGCGGCTGGAAGACATCCCGGCGCTGCTGGCCCATTTCGTCAAGGGATTCTGTCAGCGCAACGGCTTGCCTACGCCCCGGATCGACCTCGGCGTGGCCCGCTACCTGGCCGACCAGCCGTGGCCCGGCAACCTGAGGCAACTGCGCCACCGCATCGAAGAGGCGCTGGTGTTTTCGTCTCCTGAGCTGCTGACGCTGGAGGCCTTTACGCGCAACGATGCTGCGCGCAGTGAATCGCGGGCCGTGCCCCGTGCGACGGGCGGTTCGGCCGCAGCTGCGCCGGCCGGCGCCGCGCGACTAAAGGACCACGAGCGGGCCGCCGCCCAGCGGGTTCTCGGCGAATGCGGAGGCAACAAGAAGCGTGCAGCCGAGCAACTCGGCATTTCGCGCTCCTACCTCTACAAGCTGCTGGCCTGAGGCGCCCTCGGGCCAGGAATCGGGATCCGGCCTTTTGAGGGAAAATCCCAGGATGACGCAAGACACACTGGCGCCCGCCGCGCCCAAGATCGGTTTCGTCTCTTTGGGCTGCCCCAAGGCGCTGACCGATTCCGAACTCATCCTCACGCAACTGCGCGCCGAGGGCTACGACACCTCGAAGACATTTGCCGGCGCCGACCTGGTGATCGTCAACACCTGCGGCTTCATCGACGATGCGGTGAAGGAGAGCCTCGACACCATCGGCGAGGCGCTGGCCGAGAACGGCAAGGTGATCGTCACTGGCTGCCTGGGCGCGAAGGTCGGCGAGAGCGGCGGAAACCTCGTGCGCCAGATGCACCCGAGCGTGCTTGCCGTAACGGGCCCGCACGCCACGAACGAGGTGATGGATGCGGTGCACACGCACGTGCCAAAGCCTCACGACCCGTTTGTGGATCTGGTGCCGGCGCAAGGCGTGAAGCTCACGCCTCGCCACTATGCCTACCTGAAGATCAGCGAAGGCTGCAACCATCGCTGCAGCTTCTGCATCATCCCCAGCATGCGCGGCGACCTGGTCTCGCGGCCGATCGGGGACGTGCTGGGCGAGGCGCAACGCCTGTTCGAATCCGGCGTCAAGGAGTTGCTCGTCATCAGCCAGGACACCAGCGCCTACGGTGTGGACGTGAAGTACCGCACCGGTTTCTGGGACGGCAAACCCGTCAAGACGCGCATGCTCGACCTGTGCGAGAAGCTGGGCGCACTGGCCTCACAGCATGGCGCCTGGGTTCGTCTGCACTATGTCTACCCCTACCCGCATGTGGACGAGATCCTGCCGCTGATGGCCGAAGGCTTGATCCTTCCGTACCTCGACGTGCCTTTCCAGCACTCGCACCCCGATGTGCTCAAACGCATGAAGCGCCCGGCCAACGGCGAGAAGAATCTCGATCGCCTGCAGCGCTGGCGTGAGATCTGCCCCGAGTTGGTGGTGCGCAGTACGTTCATCGCGGGCTTCCCGGGCGAGACCGAGGCGGAGTTCGATCACCTGTTGGGGTTCATGCGGGAAGCGCAGATCGATCGCGCCGGGTGCTTTGCGTATTCGCCTGTCGAAGGCGCGACCGCGAACGCGCTGGCCGACCCGGTAGCTCCCGAGTTGCGCGAAGAACGGCGTGCCCGGTTCATGGAGGTGGCGGAAGAGGTGTCGGCCGCCAAACTGCGCAAGCGCGTCGGCGCCACCATGCAGGTGCTCATCGATTCCGCCCCGGCCATGGGGCGTAAGGGCGGGGTGGGGCGCAGCTACGCCGATGCGCCTGAGATCGACGGCAACGTCCATCTGCTGCCGCCGGAGAAGGCCTCCAAGACCTTGAAGGTGGGCGAGTTCACCCGTGCGCGCATCGTCGGTACGCAGGGACACGACCTGGTGGCCCAACCGATATGACGCAAGGGAAGCGGCCAGACGGCAAGAGCACGGGGCTGATCCACCACCCCTACGTGCCGCCGGCCGGCTTTGGCGCCATGGCTCCTGCGGTGCACAAGGCATCGACGGTCTTCTTCCCCAACGTGGCGGCGCTACAGGCGCGCAATTGGCGCTCCAAGGCTGGCTACACCTACGGTTTGCACGGCACGCCGACGACTTTCACGCTTGAAGAGCGCATCAGCACGCTCGAAGGCGGTCTGCAGACACTGCTGGTGCCAAGCGGGCTGGCCAGCATCACGCTGGTGGACATGGCCCTGCTGAAGCAAGGCGACGAAGTCCTGATCCCTGAGAACGCTTACGGGCCCAGCAAGGAACTGGCGCGCAACGAGCTGGCGGCCTGGGGTATCACGCACCGCTTTTACGACCCGATGGATGCGCGTGGCCTGGCGGTCTTGATCACGCCGCAGACGCGCTTGATATGGATCGAGGCGGCAGGTTCGGTGACGATGGAGTTCCCCGATGTGCCGGCGCTCGTGAAGGTGGCGCGCGAGCACGGCCTTCTGACGGCGCTCGACAACACATGGGGCGCGGGACTGGCGTTCAACGCGTTTGACCTCGCGCCAGGCGGTGAAGCGCTCGGCGTCGACATATCAGTCCAGGCCCTGACCAAATACGCCTCGGGCGGCGGTGACGTGCTGATGGGCTCGGTCACCACGCGCGACGAAGCGCTGCACCTCAAGCTGAAGTTCTGTCACATGCGCATGGGCTGGGGCGTGGGGGCGAACGACGTCGAGTTGGTGCTCAGGTCGTTGCCGTCGATCCAGTTGCGCTACGACGCACAAGACACTTCCGCGCGCACCTTGGCGGCATGGTGGTCGCAGCGGCGCGAGATCACGCAGGTCCTGCACCCCGCGCTACCGGGGTCGCCGGGCCACGAATGTTGGCAGGCGCTGTGCACACGCGCTGCCGGGCTGTTTTCGGTCGTCTTCAATGAACGCTACAAGCCGGAGCAGGTGCATGCGTTTCTCGACGCGTTGCAGTTGATCAGGCTCGGCTATTCATGGGCCGGGCCGATGACCTTGGCCGTCCCCTACAACGTGGCCGGGATGCGGGAGCAATCGGCGTACAGGGGTGTTCTGGTTCGGTTCTCGACGGGACTGGAATCGGCCGCGGATCTGATCGCGGACTGCCAGCAGGCCTTGCAGGCGCTCGGGTCGTAGTCGGAACCAGGGCGCGAACGTCTCGCTCGCGCGAGTCAGCCCTTCGGGCCTGATGAGACTTTATGTCTCATCAGCCGTCCCTTTTCCCGATCCCAGTCGCGCTTCTTCTCGGTGTTGCGCTTGTCGTGCTCGGCCTTGCCCTTGGCGAGAGCGATCTCTGCTTTCACACGACCGCCTTTGTAGTGGAGGTCAAGCGGGACCAGGGTGAAGCCCTTTTGCTCCACCTTGCCGATCAGGCGCTTGATCTCTTCCTTGTGCATCAAGAGCTTCTTGGTGCGGTCGGCTTCGGGGCTGACGTGGGTGGAGGCGCTGCGCAGCGCATTGATGCGGCAGCCGATGAGGTGGAGTTCGCCATCACGGATCACCACATAGCCATCGGTGAGTTGCACCTGGCCGGCGCGGATCGCCTTGATCTCCCAGCCTTGCAGCACCATGCCCGCTTCGTAGCGTTCTTCTATGTGGTAGTCAAAGCGTGCGCGGCGGTTTTCTGCAATCGACATGGGGTCAAGATGAGGCTGAAGGCGCTCAATACAATCCGGCCATTGTATGAAGCACGTCAAGAAATCCGTTCTGCTCTCTTACTCGGCCGCCGAGATGTACGCGCTGGTGACGGCGGTGCCCGACTACCCCAAGTTCTTGCCGTGGTGCGCGAAGGCTGAAGTCCTGTCGCAAGACGAGTCGGGAATGACGGCTCGGTTGCACCTTGCCTACGGTGGGCTGAAGCACGCCTTCACGACACGCAACACCCATGTGCAAGACAGCAGCGTGCTGGTCTCGCTGGTCGATGGCCCGTTCTCCGCGCTGGAGGGCACCTGGAAGTTCGTGCCTCTGCAACTGGCTGGCGACACGCCCGCGTGCAAGATCGAATTCGAGATGCGCTACGCCTTCAGCAACACACCCCTGGAGTTGCTGGTGAGCCCGGTGTTCGACCGCATTGCGAACACCTTCGTGGATTCGTTCGTCAAACGCGCCGAAGAGGTCTATGGCAGCCGCTGAGCTGACTGTGGAGGTGGTCTACAGCCCCGAGGCCGGGGCCACGCGCCACGCGACTCTGAAGCTGCTTCAGGGCAGCACGGTTGGCGACGCGTTGCGCCAGGCGCTGCCCGAACTCTCGCTCGAAGGTCTGGGGCTGGGTGTGTGGGGCAAGTTGCGCTCGCCCACCGATGAACTGCGAGATCGCGATCGCGTGGAGGTGTATCGCGGGCTGCGCGTCGATCCAAAAGAAGCGCGCCGTCAGCGCCACCAGAGCCAGCGCGCGACCAAGGTCAGGCGCTGAGGCGGCAGAGCGCTATTTGCAGTCGCTGGCCATGACGTCGCGCGCGCGCTTGGCTTCGGCCGCGCGGGCGTTGTCGTCAAGGTATTCGCGTTCGCCCTTTTCGTTGACGCGGGCCATGCGCATACCGTCGTCGATGGAGCGCAGCTGCGCCTTGGCGCGCTGGCAGTTGTCGGCGCGAGCGGCTTTCATCTTCTCTTCTTCTGCGCTGCGCTTGGCGGCCTCCTCGTCGGCGGCCTTGCGGCGCTTGGCTTCCAGTTCGGGGTCGACCCCGCTCTTGGCGCCGCCCGCAGCCGGGGGCAGTGCGGCAGACGCTGCCGATCCGGCGGCTTCGGCGCCAGTCGGTGCGAAGGTCGGCGCAGGCTTGCGGGACACGCTGCCGCTCGGGCGCTGCAGGATGTCGGCATCGCTCACCGATTGCGGCGGCGGGATGTCGCTGTACTGGATGTGCCCGCTCTTGTCTTTCCACTTCCACTGAGCGAACGCAGGGCTGCTCAGACTGAGCGTCACGAGGGCTCCAAGTGCGAGGGCGGCGAGCCTGGCCGAGGTGTGAAAGCGGGCGAGTGTCATGGCGCGAAAGTGTAGTCGCGCACATCCGGTTACGCTGGTTCCAGGCGGGGCTTGGCGCGGCTTTAGGCACACCTTTGTGCATGCTCTTGCGCATTCCGTGAACTATTGCCAGACCTGCGCCTAAGCCGGTGATTTGGCTGCCGCCGTGGTGCCGGCTGAAGGGGTGGGCGGGCGTCCGTATAATTCGCTTTTGCGTCAGGAGCTTTCTCATGCGCCTACTCGGCAAAGCGCTCACCTTCGACGATGTGTTGTTGGTGCCGGCTTTCTCTCAGGTGTTGCCGCGCGACACCACGCTCTCCACTCAGTTCTCCCGCAACATCCGCCTGAACCTGCCGCTGGTGTCCGCTGCAATGGACACAGTGACAGAGGCCCGCCTGGCGATCGCCATCGCGCAAGAAGGCGGCATCGGGATCGTGCACAAGAACCTCTCGCCCAAGCAGCAAGCTGCAGAGGTTGCCCGGGTGAAGCGCTACGAGTCGGGCCTGCTTCGCGACCCCATCACCATCTCGCCCGGCGTGCCGGTGCGTGACGTCATCAACCTCTCGCGCCAGCACGGCATCTCCGGCTTCCCGGTGGTGGAAGAGGGCAAGGTGGTCGGCATCGTGACCGGCCGCGACCTGCGCTTCGAGACGCGCATGGACATCCCGGTTCGCGAAATCATGACGCCCCGCGAACGCCTCATCACGGTGCGCGAAGGTACCTCCCTCGCCGAGGCCAAGGCGCTGATGCACAAGCACAAGCTCGAGCGAGTGCTCGTGGTCAACGAGGCGTTCGAGCTGCGCGGTCTCTTCACGGTCAAGGACATCACCAAGCAGACCAACTTCCCCAACGCGGCACGCGACGCGCAAGGCAAGCTTCGCGTTGGCGCGGCAGTCGGTGTGGGTGAAGGCACCGAAGAACGCGTTGAGCTGCTGGTGAAGGCGGGCGTGGACGCATTGGTGGTCGATACCGCACACGGCCACAGCGCCGGTGTGATCGAGCGCGTGCGCTGGGTCAAGCAGAACTATCCGCAGGTCGACGTGATCGGCGGCAATATCGCGACGGGTGCCGCAGCCCTGGCCCTGGCCGAGGCCGGCGCCGATGGCGTGAAGGTCGGCATCGGCCCGGGCTCCATCTGTACCACGCGCATCGTGGCGGGCGTTGGTGTGCCGCAGATCACGGCCATCGACAACGTGGCCAAGGCCTTGGCGGGTACGGGTGTGCCGTTGATTGCAGATGGCGGCATCCGCTATTCCGGCGATATCGCCAAGGCCATCGCGGCCGGCGCCAACACCGTGATGATGGGCGGCATGTTCGCCGGCACCGAAGAGGCGCCGGGCGAGATCGTGCTGTTCCAGGGGCGCAGCTACAAGAGCTATCGCGGCATGGGCTCGATCGGTGCCATGCAGCAGGGCTCGGCCGACCGCTACTTCCAGGACAACACCGGCGCCAACCCCAATGCCGACAAGCTGGTTCCCGAAGGCATCGAGGGCCGCGTGCCGTACAAGGGGTCGCTGGTGAGCATCATCTTCCAGATGGCGGGTGGCATCCGTGCGTCGATGGGCTACTGCGGCTGCGCGAGCGTCGACGATATGCGAAACCAGGCCGAGTTCGTCGAGATCACGTCGGCCGGCATTCGTGAGAGCCACGTGCACGACGTGCAGATCACCAAGGAAGCGCCCAACTACCGCATGGAGTAGATGGACCCCCTCGGCCGACGGGTACGTCGGCCGATCCCCCGAGGGGATCGGGCCGGCTTGGGAGCGGCCCGGCGCTCGGCCCGGTTCGCTCCGATGTCCGCTGCTCGTCTCTGTTGCCCTGAAGTGAATCCCGCGTGAGCGACACATCCTTGAATCAGACTCAGCCGGCTGCGGTTCGCCCCGCGGCGATGCGCTTCATCCTTCTCACGGTGCTGATCGACATGGTGTCGATCGGGCTGATCATCCCCGTGCTGCCCGAACTAGTCGGGCGGTTCACGACCGATCGCAGCGAGCAGGCGTTCTGGTTCGGCGCGATCATGTTCACCTTCGGGGTCGCGAACTTCTTCTGTGCGCCGTTGCTGGGGGCGTTGTCCGATCGATACGGGCGGCGGCCGGTGCTGTTGCTGGGCTTTTGCGGCTTCGCGTTCAGTTATTTCGGGACCGCGCTCGCTTCGACCCTCTGGCAGCTTGTTTCCATTCGGGTGGTCAGCGGTGCGTTGCAGGCCAATGTGAGCGTGGCCAATGCCTACGTGGCTGACATCACCGCGCCAGAAGACCGCGCACGCCGCTTTGGCCTCATGGGCGCGATGTTCGGAGTCGGATTCATCCTCGGCCCGGTTCTGGGCGGATTGCTCGGCGCCATCGACATCCACCTGCCGTTCTATGCGTCGGGCGGGTTGGCCTTGCTGAACCTCGTCTATGGCTACTTCGTGCTGCCGGAGTCACTGCCGGTCGAGAACCGCAAGCCGGTGACCTGGGGTGCGCTCAATCCCATCCGTTCGCTCATGCAACTGACCCGGCTCGAAGGCGTGGGCCTGCTCGTGCTGGTGATTGCCTTCGGCGCATTGACCGATTCCATCTTGCGCTCCACCTGGGTTCTGTACACCGGCTTCCGGTTTGCCTGGGGCCCGATGGAGAACGGCTGGTCGCTCTTTGCCGTGGGCGTGATCTCGGTGCTGGTGCAAGGCGTCCTGCTGAAGCGCCTGCTCGCGGCCTTCGGCGCGAGGCGTCTCGCGACCATGGGGCTCATGTCCGCCGCGGTCTGCTATGTGCTCTGGGGCCTGTCGAATCAGGGTTGGATGATGTATGCCGTGATGGTGCTGAACCTGCTGGGCTTCACGGTGCAGGCGTCGATCCAGTCACTGGTCTCGAACGCGGCGGATGCCTCCACGCAAGGCCGCACGATGGGCGCGGTGGCATCGCTCACCAGCCTGATGTATGTGATCGGCCCGGTCATCGGCACCTCGTTGCTCGGTTTTGTATCACACCTGCCGCCGAGCGACTGGCGCGTCGGGGCACCGTTCTTCTTCTGCGCCATGCTCCTGGCGTCGTCCACGGCGGTTGCGCTGTGGCACTTCTCGCGTCGACCGGTCGAGTTGGCGACCGCCCCGAACGCCTGAGCCTCACCTCTGGGCCACCACCATGCACGACAAGATCCTTATCCTCGATTTCGGCTCCCAGGTCACACAACTCATCGCGCGGCGCGTGCGCGAAGCTCACGTGCTCAGCGAGGTGCACCCTTGCGACGTGAGCGATGACTGGGTTCGCGAGTACGCGAAGGACGGCCACTTGAAGGGCGTGATCCTGTCCGGCAGCCACGCGAGCGTGTACGAAGACACCACCGACAAGGCGCCGCAGGCGGTGTTCGAGCTGGGCGTGCCGGTGCTCGGCATCTGCTACGGCATGCAGACCATGGCGCACCAGCTCGGCGGCAAGGTCGAGGGCGGCCACAAGCGCGAGTTCGGTTTCGCTGCCGTGCGTGCGCGCGGCCACACGGCGCTCTTCAAGGACATTGCCGACTTCACCACGCCCGAAGGCCACGGCATGCTCAACGTGTGGATGAGCCACGGTGACAAGGTCACCGAGCTGCCGCCCGGGTTCAAGCTGATGGCTTCCACCGACAGCTGCCCGATCGCCGGCATGGCCGACGAGGAGCGCCGCTTCTACGGCGTGCAGTTCCACCCCGAGGTCACGCACACGCAGCAGGGGCGGGCGATCATCGAGCGCTTCGTGCTCGGTGTTTGCGGCGCGCAGGCCGACTGGATCATGAAGGATCACATCGCCGAGGCGGTCGAGAAGATCCGCCAACAGGTGGGCGACGAGGAAGTCATCCTCGGCCTGTCCGGCGGCGTCGATTCGAGCGTGGCCGCTGCCCTGATCCACCGTGCGATCGGCGACCAGCTCACCTGTGTGTTCGTCGACCATGGCCTCTTGCGCCTGAACGAAGGCGACATGGTGATGGACATGTTTGAAGGCAAGCTGCACGCCAAGGTGATCCGTGTCGATGCGAGCGAGCTGTTCCTGGGCAAGCTGGCTGGCGTGAGCGACCCCGAAGCCAAGCGCAAGATCATCGGCGGCGAGTTCGTCACCGTCTTCAAGCAAGAGGCCGCGAAGCTCAAGGCCAGCGGCGCCGGCCACAAGGGTGCCACCTTCCTGGCACAGGGCACGATCTACCCCGACGTCATCGAATCCGGTGGCGCCAAGAGCAAGAAGGCCGTCACGATCAAGAGCCACCACAACGTGGGCGGCTTGCCGGAGCAACTGGGGCTCAAGCTGCTTGAGCCGCTGCGCGACCTGTTCAAGGACGAGGTGCGCGAACTGGGCGTGGCCCTGGGGCTGCCGCCCGAGATGGTGTACCGCCACCCGTTCCCCGGCCCCGGCCTGGGCGTGCGTATCCTCGGCGAGGTGAAAAAGGACTACGCCGACCTGCTGCGCCGGGCCGATGCGATCTTCATCGAAGAACTGCGCAACTTCCGCGACGAGGCCACCGGCAAGACCTGGTACGACCTCACCAGCCAAGCCTTTACCGTGTTCCTGCCGGTCAAGAGCGTGGGGGTGATGGGCGATGGCCGCACCTACGACTACGTGGTGGCCCTGCGCGCGGTGCAGACCAGCGACTTCATGACGGCCGACTGGGCGGAGCTGCCGTATGCGCTGCTCAAGAAGGTGTCGGGCCGTATCATCAATGAGGTGCGCGGCATCAACCGCGTGACCTACGACGTGAGCTCCAAGCCGCCCGCCACCATCGAGTGGGAGTGAGTGCGGGGCGGCCGTGACGCTTTCAAGGCGTTGACCGCGTGTCGGCACGGGGGGCATGGCGATGACTGCAGGGCCGCTGCGAGACCTTCTCTTGCCGCTTCGCCCCACGCGCAGGCTGTTCTTTGCCCTGCGGCCGGACACCGGTGCCATCGCGCGGATCAAAGCCCTGTCGGCGCAGTGGGCTGCCGTGATGGGTCATCGAGGCAAGCTGATCCCACCGGAGCGGCTGCATGTCACGCTGTGCTTTCTGGGCGACCATGTGGGCCATCCGTTTGAAGTGATCGCCTCGGCACGGCGTGCTGCGCAGTCGTTGCAGGCGGCACCGCTGAAGGTGCGATTCGATCGGGTGGCCAGCTTCGAGACACACAGGGGGCCGAGACCGGTCGTCCTGCTGGGCGATGAAGCCGATGGTTTGGCGGCCGTGATGGGTTTTCAACGCGATCTTGCACAGGCCTTGCGGCTGCACGGCCTGGAGTCGCCGGGGCGGCGCGGCTTCACGCCGCATGTCACCCTCATGTATGCCAACCGCGACATCCCCGAGATGCCGGTGGAGCCGATTGAATGGCTGGCCGACGAGTTCGTGCTGACCGTGAGCGCGATCGGCGAGGGCCGGCATACGGTACTGGCCCGCTGGCCGTTGAGCGCCACCTGATCGCACAAGGCGACGTGCAGGGCGAAGGTCAGGCCTTGGGTATGCCACTTGCCCACCCTCGATGAGCCCCACGCGGGGCCGAGGAGACGTGACATGGCCAAGCAAGCAACCCGTGCTGCCGCACGACGCGCAGACGCACCCAGCCGCGCCGAGGCAACCCGGTCGCGCTCGGGTGACGCCCGGCGAGCCGACGCCACCGCGGCGCGCCATCGCGAGATGCAAACCCTGCAAGATCAGAAGGATCGGCGCACGGGCAAGGCCGGCGAGGCGCCTGCCGGCAAGGGTGCCGGCACGGCAGAGCGCCGGGGCGTCCAGGCGGGCGCGCGCACGCACCCGCGCAAGCTGCCCGCACAGCACCTGGCCAAACCCGGGCGCGAAGCCGATCTCGCGCTGCAACCGCAATTCCTCGCGCCCGGTTACCTCGGCAGCGCCAAGCTGAAAGGCATGGTGGCGCTCATCACCGGTGGCGATTCGGGCATCGGCCGCGCTGTCGCGGTGCTGTACGCCCGCGAAGGTGCGGACGTCGCCATCGTCTACCTGAGCGAGGACGAAGACGCCGCACACACCGCGAGCTGCGTGGAGCGCGAGGGCGGGCGTTGCCTGTTGATCCCGGGCGACGTGAAGGACTCCGCCTTCTGCCAGTCTGCCGTGGAGCAGGTGGTGGCGGCGTACGGGCGGCTCGACATCCTCGTCAACAACGCCGCGTTCCAGGAGCATGCCGGCTCGTTGCTCGACATCTCGGACGAGCGATTCGACGAGACCATGCGCACGAACGTGTACGGCTACTTCCACATGGCCAGGGCGGCGGTGCCGCACCTCAAGGAGGGTGGCAGCATCATCAACACGGGCTCGGTGGTCGGTCTGCGTGGCAGTGCCGAGTTGCTTGATTACTCGACGACCAAGGGCGCGATTCATGCCTTCACGAAGTCGCTCGCGCAGAACCTGATGCCGCGCGGAATCCGCGTGAATGCCGTGGCCCCGGGGCCGGTGTGGACGCCGCTGAACCCGGCCGACCGGCCGGCCCGAAGCGTCAAGGACTTCGGCAAGAAGACCGACATGAAGCGCGTGGCGCAACCCGAGGAGTTGTCGCCCGCGTATGTGTTTCTCGCCGCACCCTGCTGCGCGAGCTATATCAGCGGCATCGTGCTTCCGGTGACGGGCAGCGTAGGCGCGAATTGACCCGCGGCTGCCCGCGATCCCTCAGAACTGGTAGCGCGCGCCGACGTACAGCGAGCGGGGCTCGCCCGGCGACAGCACGGCGGCATCCGGGAGCGCCACGTCCCTCACGCTGGTGCGTGCAACGTAGTTCTTGTTGGACAGGTTGCGCGCCTCGGCGTAGAGCTCCCAGCTCTTTTGCGAATAGCCGGCCCGCAAGCCCCACAGCGCGTAGCTGTCGACTTCATAGGTGTTGGCGAAGTCGGCATAGCGGCTGCCTTGCCAGTCGAAGGTGGGGCCGGCGAAGAAGCCGCTGGCGTGGCGGTACAGGATCTCGGCGCGCGCCGAGTAGTCGGGCGCGGCGGGGAGCTTGTTGTTGCCGTAGATCGCGTCGCTGTCGAAGCGAAAGTGGTTCAGCGTCAGGTTCAGCAGCGGTTCGATGCGGCCCTCCCCGGCGGTGATGCTGGCGCCGACAAGTGCCTCCAGCCCTGCGTGGACGGTGCTGTCGACGTTGGTGGAGGTGGTGGTGCCCGGTGCGTTGGGGTTGTCGCGCGAGAGGATCTCGTTCCTGAGCTTGCCGTAAAAAAGCGAGACGTCCCAGTGCAGGCGCGCTGCCCCGGCGAAGTGCTCCCCGCGCGTGCCGATCTCGAAAACGGTGCCGTGCATTGCATCGAGCGGCCTGTCGTTGGCCAGATCGTCGAGCTGGTACAGCGTGGGCGCTTCATACGTGCGGCTCAGGTTGGTGTAGAGCTGGGCCTGCGGCGCGACCTGGTAGATGAGGCCGGCGCGAGGGTTGATGCTGTCATAGGTGGCGTCGGTGCCGTCGGTCTGCATGCCTGTGGCGGGGTCGATGCTGCGTGTGGTGCGGCCGCCGCGGACGGCCTGGGCACCGAACACGGCTGTCCAGTCGGGTGTGAAGGTCCAGCGATCGACGGCGAACGCGGAGATGCTGTCGGCATCGTTGTCGGTGCCGGCCCACATGCCCGCGGGCGCGACCGTGCCGTAGTTGTAGTTGCCGCCGTCGACCCACGTGCGGCCATAGTCGATGCCGGCCAGCAGGTCGTGGTTGCCGAACCGTGTGTCGTAGCGCAATGCGAGACCGGCGTTGCGTTGGCGGTTGTCGATCAGCAAGCTGAAAAAGGGTGGCGCGTAGACGATCGGGTGGAAGAGCTTCTGCTCCTCGAACGAGACGCCGACGCTGAGGCTGCTGCCCACACCGAGTTCCCAGCTGGTCTTGTTCGCCAGGCGCCAGGTCTCGACATTCCATCGATAGTCGCCCGTCACGTTGGCCGCATTCGCCTGCCGGGGGTCGCTCTGCCACTGCTCGCGGGTGAGCGCACCGGGGAGTTGCTCATCGTTCTTCACATAGGTGGCATAGAAACGCGAGCTGGCCGCGCCGGACTGCCACCCTGCATTGGCGTAGAGGCCCTGGCGCTCCTGCTCGCTGTGCGCGCGGTAGCCCTCGCGGCGCTTGGCCTCGACGGTGAGCAGCCCGTCGAACTCTTCGGCAACGAGGCCGGCGCTGAAGCGCCCCTGGATTTGCCCGAAGCTGCCGCCATTGAGTGACACCTCGAACGGCGAACGCTCGCGCGCGGTGGGTGTGATGAAGTTGATGGCGCCGCCGAGCGTGGCGGCCCCGAAGCTCATGGCGTTGGCGCCGCGCGCAACAACGGCGTAGCCGGCGCTCAGCGGGTCGACGAAGCGGTTGTGGTTATTGCCGTCGGCCGCCGTCACGGGCAGGCCGTCTTGCAGCAGCTTGATGCCGTTGCCGTCATAGTCGACCGCATCGAGATTGGAGCCGCGTGCCGAGATGAACACGCCATCGGAACCGGTGGCGCTCTCTGCCAGCATGCCGGGCACGTAGCGAAGCATGTCGGCGAGATTGGCGGTGCTGCGCTGGTACAGCTCCTTCGCGTCGAAGACGCTCACGCCGCCGGGGTTGAGCGCCTGTTCGGCTTCGAGCTTCTGTTTGGTCTCTTCGGCAGTCTTGCCGGTGACGACGACGGCAGGCATCTGCGTGGGCTGGGCGGCGGTTTGCGCCAGGGCGATCGAAAGCGGCGCCACCTGGAGGGCGGACAGCAGGGCGATGGGGTAGCGGTTCATGGGTCGATTCGAAGGGAATCCGCAGCCAGGCGCGTACGTACGCGGGCGCGGAGAAGTGCAGCAAGCGTTGCCAGGGCGCGTGGGGAGGCCGTGGCGGACGCGACGTCGGCGCTGGTCAGTGCGTGCAAGGGCACGCGCCTCCAGCGTGGGCGAAGGTCAGTGCGCTGGGGGCGGCCCGTGGGCGGGCGGGGGGGCCGCGCGCCGGACGACACGGGCGGGTTGCGCCGCCGGAGCGGGCGGCTCTTGCAAGGCAGCGCGCAGTGCCGCGGCCTCGGCGCCACGAGGTGGGGGTGCGGCGCTCGCACCGGCAACGCAAAGCTGCGCGCAGCTTGCGAGGTGATCGGCGGCCGCCGGGTTGTCATCGCCGCCGGTCACTGCTTCGCGCAGTTCGGGAGGCAACTGCGCGATCGCCAGTGTGGCTGCGGCACTGGGTTGGCCGCACCAGCCAGGCATGCCACCCGAGGGCGACGCCATGGTCACGGCATGGGCCACGGGCGCGCACAACTGCGCGACCCAGGCCAGCACGGCCCAGGCCCAGAGCCGGAGAAGCCGTGTGCGAGACATGGGGCGGGATTGTAAGTGTGGCGCGCCGCCGATCGCGGCAGGCTGGCGGGTGCGCGCCAGCGGGATTCCGTGCACTACTTGACTCGCTGCTTCTCCAGCTTGCGTGCCAGCGTGCGGCGGTGCATGCCCAGGCGGCGGGCGGTCTCGGAGATGTTGAAACCCGTGTCGGCCAGGGTCTCGTGGATGCGCTCCCACTCGAGCGTCTTGATGGATGTGGCGCGTGGCGTGAGCTCGACGTCGGTGCTGCCCGAGGCGCGGCCGAACGCGGCTTCGATGTCGTCGGTGTTCGAGGGCTTGGCCAGGTAGTGGCACGCCCCCAGCTTGATGGCCTCGACGGCGGTCGCGATGCTGGCGTAGCCTGTCAGCACCACGATCACGGCGGCAGGCGTGTGCGCCTTGATCGCCTGCACGCAGGCCAGGCCCGAGGCCTCGCCGCTGATCTTGAGGTCGACCACGGCATGCGTGGGCGCGATTGCATCCAGCAGATCGAGCACCTGCGGCAGCGTGCGCGCTACGGTCACGGTGTAGCCGCGGCGCTCGAACGAGCGGCCCAGCGTGCGTGCAAAGGCTTCGTCGTCTTCGACGAGCAGCAGGTGGCGCTCAGTCTCCATCGGTGATCTTGTCCTCCAGGGCAACGGCTGAGAGCGGCACGGAGATACGCACCTGCGCACCGCCACCCGCCCGATTCTCGGCGACGACCTGGCCGCCCAGCGTGCGGGCCACGTTCACCACCAGGAAGAGGCCGAGTCCACCACCGGGGCGGCCCTTGCTCGATTGATAGGGCTTGCCGAGCTTTTCCAGCATCTGGGCAGGAAAACCGGGGCCGTTGTCGACGACAGTGAGCAGCAGCGAGTCTTTGTCACGCGACACCTCGAGCCGCAGCCACTTGTTCGACGCTTCCAGTGCGTTGTCGAGCACGTTGAAGATCATTTGCTTCATGGCCGAATCGGAGACGATGGCCAGGTCTTGCTCGACCAGGTTCTCGTAGTGCAGGTCGGCCACCGGGCGGGTGCGTTGCCACTCGGTGACGAGCGCGTCCATGAAGGTATGCAGCGTCGTTTCTTCGGATGATTCCCCGCGCGCCTCGCCGGCCGACATGAGAATTCCGCTGACGATGGCTTTGCAGCGTTCGAGTTGCGTCTGCATCTCGGCCACCTCAAGCGAAAGCTCGGGGTCGGAGCTGAAGTGGGGCAGGCGCCGCCAGTCGCCGAGGATCACCGCCAGCGTGGCGAGTGGTGTGCCCAACTCGTGCGCCGCACCCGAGGCGAGCAGGCCCATGCGAACGATGTGCTCCTCTTCGGCCGCGCGCTGCCGCAAGTGCGCCAGTCGGGCATCGCGTGCGCGCAGGTTGAACATGATGCGTGTCATGAAGACCGCCAGCAGCGCTGCGATCAGGCAGAAGCAGATAAGCAAACCGAGCAAGAAGGGGCTTGCGAGGCCGCTGCCGTGCTCGAGCGGAATGGCCAGCGGGCGATACAAGACCGCGAGCCCCAGAAAACACGCGCCGGTGATCCCCACCAGCGCCCACGTGAACGCAGGTTGCAGCAGCAACGCACCGAGCGCCACCTGCAGCAGGAAGAGAAAGATGAAGGGGTTGGTGACGCCGCCGCTCAGATAGAGCTGAACTGTGAGCGTGGCCACGTCGATCAACATGGCGACGAAAAGCTCGGTCTCGGAGACCACCCGCGCACGGCCCAGCCGCCAGACGCTGAAGAGGTTGAAAAGCACCAAAACGCTCAGCGCCCCCGCCATCTCGGGGAGCGGCAGCGCAATGCCGAGAGCGAACCGCGCCACCACGATCGTGAACACCTGCCCGACGACCGCCATCCAGCGCAGCTGGATCAACTGCTGCATGTTGCGCCGCCCGGCGTCCACCTCCGCGGTGTGGGAGCGTTCGCGAAGGCGCGGTTCGATGATCGGGTCAGTCGCTGGGGGCATGGGTGGGAGAGGTCGGGTCGCTGTTGCGGCTGCGCCGTTCGGTGCGCGCCACGAACACACCCGCGGCCAGCACCATGACGGCCAGGCCAAACCACGTCAGAGCGTAAACCAGGTGATTGTTGTGGAAGGCGATGACCGTGAGGCCGCCCACAGGGTCGGCTGGCGTGGCATCTGCCACGCGATCGGCATCGATGAAGAACGGCGCCACCGGCCCCAGCCCGCGCGCGGCGGCGATGGCGGACAGGTCGCGCGAGTACCAACGGTCGGCGGCCGGGTCGTTGCGGCGCGGGAAGCGGCCTTCGCCTTCGCTCAGGCGCAGCAGCCCGGTGACGTCGACGCGTTCGCCAGTGCTGGCCACCTCGCGCCCGACTTTCGGCACGAAGCCGCGGTTGATGAGCACCGTGCCGCCCTCCGGGGTGCGCAGCGGCGTCAGGAGCCAGTAGCCGCTGCCCAGATCGGTGGTGGCCTGCACCCAGGTGCTCCGGCCGATGATCCATTCCCCCGAGATGTGCACTCGGCGGTACTCGTCTGCTGCTGTCGTGACCGCTGGCCAGTTCACCATGGCCGGGGCGGCCACGGGCGCTGCATGAACACGTTGATCCACCCGGTCGATCAGCGCGAGCTTCCAGGTGCGCCGCTCGAGTTGCCACCAGCCGAGGGCGATGAAGAGCGCAAACAGCGCGATGCCTGCAGCGCTGAGTGCCACGAAGAAGAGCCGGGAGCGCGGCCGGCTTCGGGTCATGTGCGCGTCAGGACATGCCAGGCATCTGGTGCACCGGCATCATGTTGGTGTTGAGGTGGTACATCACCCACAGCGAGCCGCTCAGCGTGATGACGACCAGCACCACGGTGAAGATCAGCGCCAGCATGATCCAGCCGCCCTGCGCCTTCGCGTTCATGTGCAGGAAGTACACCATGTGCACCACGATCTGCACCGCTGCGAAGCCCAGGATCACCAGCGCCGTGGTGTTGGTGTTCTCGAACACCTTGCCCATGACCAGCCAGAACGGGATGGCTGTGAGGATGACCGCCAGCACGAAGCCGGTGGCGTAGCCCTTGAAGGTGACGTGCTCGATCTCGTCGTGATCGTCGCCATGGCCGTGGCCATGTTCGTGGTCACCGTGGCCGTGAGGTGCAGAAGCCGAAGAATCGTTGGTGTGGCTCACGACAAGGACCCCATCAGGTAGACGAAGGTGAAGACGCCGATCCAGACGACGTCCAGGAAATGCCAGAACATCGACAGGCACATCAGGCGGCGGCGGTTCTCGCGGATTAGGCCGTGCTTGCCGAGTTGCGCCACGAGTGTCACCAGCCACACGATGCCGAAGGTGACGTGCAGCCCGTGCGTGCCGACCAAGGCGAAGAATGACGACAGGAACGCGCTGCGCTGCGGCGTGGCTCCCTCTGCGATAAGGTGATGGAACTCGTACAGCTCGATGCCGACGAAGCCCGCGCCCAGCAGGCCGGTCACGATCAGCCAGCCAATCACGGCCTTGAGGCGGTTGCGCTGCGCCTCGATCATCACGAAGCCGTAGGTGATCGACGAGAGCAGTAGCAGCGAGGTGTTGACAGCCACCAGCGGCAGGTCGAACAGATCGGCGCCCGAGGGACCGGCCGCGTAGTTGCGGCCCAGCACGCCGTACACCGCGAACAGGCAGGCGAAGATGAGGCAATCGCTCATCAGGTAGAGCCAGAAGCCCAGCAGCGTGCCGTTCTCGGGGTGGTGATCGCCGCCGTCGTGGAAGTCGGGCATCGGCATCGACGGGCCGCGGCCGGAGCCGGGCGAGGTGCCGACGTCGTTGCCGGTGGGGGTGGCTGTGAGTTCAGACATGGCGTGCCAGCAGTGCGGTGCGCAGGCCCTCGGTGCTTTCGACCTGGGTGACCGGGATGTAGTAGTCGCGCTTGTAGTTGAAGGTGTGGACGATGGTGGCCACGATCAGCGCCGCGAAGACGGCGATCGCCGGGATCCACATGTGCCAGATCAGCGTGAAGCCGAGCGCTGCGCTCAACATGGCGAGCACGAAGCCGGCTGCCGTGTTCTTGGGCATGTGGATGGGGCGGAAGCCTTGCGTCGGGCGTTCGTAGCCGCGCTGCTTCATGTCCCACCAGGCGTCGTTGTCATGCACGCGCGGCGTGAAGGCGAAGTTGTAGTCGGGCGGGGGCGATGAGGTCGACCACTCCAGCGTGCGGCCCCCCCACGGGTCGCCGGTGTGGTCGCGCAGCGATTCGCGGCGCCGGTAGCTCACCACCAACTGGATCAGGAAGCTTGCAATGCCGATCGCGATCAGCACGGCACCGAAGGCAGCGATCTGGAACCAGATCTGTAGCGAGGTGTCTTCGAAGTGGCTGACCCGGCGCGTCACGCCCATCAGGCCGAGCACGTACAACGGCATGAAGGCGAAGAAGAAGCCGATCTGCCAGAACCAGAACGAGCACTTGCCCCAGAACGGATCGAGCTTGTAGCCGAAGGCCTTCGGGAACCAGAAGGTGATGCCGGCCATCAGCCCGAACAGCACGCCGCCGATGATCACGTTGTGGAAGTGCGCAATGAGGAACAGGCTGTTGTGCAGCACGAAGTCGGCCGGCGGAACGGCCAGCAGCACGCCCGTCATGCCGCCGATCACGAAGGTGACCATGAAGCCCACGGTCCACAGCATCGGCACCTCGAAGCGGATGCGGCCGCGGTACATGGTGAAGAGCCAGTTGAAGATCTTCGCGCCCGTGGGGATCGAGATGATCATGGTCGTGATCCCGAAGAACGAGTTCACGCTGGCGCCGCTGCCCATGGTGAAGAAGTGGTGCAGCCACACGAGGTACGACAGGATCGTGATCACCACCGTGGCGTAGACCATGGACGCGTAGCCGAATAGGCGCTTGCCCGAGAAGGTGGACACCACTTCCGAGAAGATGCCGAACACCGGCAGCACCAGGATGTAGACCTCGGGGTGGCCCCAGATCCAGATCAGGTTCACGTACATCATCGGGTTGCCGCCCAACTCGTTCGTGAAGAAGTTCGTGCCGAGGTAGCGGTCCATGGACAGGAACGCGAGCACGGCCGTCAGCACCGGGAAGGCAGCGACGATCAGCACGTTGGTGCACAGCGAGGTCCAGGTGAAGACGGGCATCTTCATCAGGCTCATGCCGGGCGCGCGCATCTTGACGATGGTGGCGATGAGGTTCACGCCCGATAACAAGGTGCCTACCCCCGCCACCTGCAGGGACCATATGTAGTAATCGACCCCCACGTCGGGGCTGTACGCGATGCCCGAGAGCGGCGGGTAGGCCAGCCATCCGGTCTTGGCGAACTCGCCGACGAACAGCGAGCACATCACCAGCGCCGCGCCGCTGGCCGTCATCCAGAAGCTGAAGTTGTTGAGGAAGGGGAAGGCCACGTCGCGCGCGCCAATCTGCAGCGGCACGATGTAGTTCATCAGCCCCGTGACCAGCGGCATGGCCACGAAGAAGATCATGATCACGCCGTGTGCCGTGAAGATCTGGTCGTAGTGGTGCGGCGGCAGGTAGCCCAGGTTGTCACCGAAGGCGACGGCCTGTTGCAGCCGCATCATCAGCGCGTCGGCAAAGCCGCGCAGCAGCATCACGATGCCCAGGATCATGTACATGATCCCGATCTTCTTGTGGTCGATGCTGGTGAACCAGTCGCGCCACAGCATGCCCCACAGCTTGAAGTAGGTGAGTGCGCCCAGGATCGCCACGCCGCCCAGCACGACGGCGGCGAATGTCGCCAGCAAGATGGGCTCATGCAGCGGAATGGCTTCCCAGCTCAGGCGGCCAAGCAGCAGGCTGGTCGTTTCGGGGTGGTTGGTCATCGTGGATCCTGGCGCTGCCTGAAAGGGCGTCTCGTGATGCGTGGGGAGTGGGCGAGGGTGCCGGTCACTGCAGGCGGGTTGCCGTCAGTTCGAGCTGCGGCTCGCCGGCCGGGTTGTCGCTGGTGCAGAGCAGGGCCTGCACGTAGGTCCAGTTGCCGCCAGTGGGCGCGGGGCGGCCGTCGTCGGCGGCGCGAAAGCGTGATGCCGTCACCAGCGTGGCCTGGCCGGTGCGGCCGAGGCCCCCTTGGGCGTCGATGGCCATCATCTCGTTCATGCACATCTTGCCGGCCTCGACGCAGCGGTTGAGGATGGCGCCGTACAGGGTCGGGTCGACCTGGGCGTAGCGGCGCACGGGTTCGCGCTCGCTCGGTCGCTCGAGCTCGAGGTAGTCGGTGCGAGACAACGCCTTGCCCTCGGCCTTGTTGCGAGCGACCCAGGCCTGGAACTCCTGGTTGCCCAGACCATGAAAAGTGAAACGCATCCCGGAGAAGCCTGCGCCGCTGTAGTTGCTGGAGAAGCCTTCATACGCGCCGGCCTTGTTGATGACCGCGTGGAGCTTGGTTTCCATGCCAGGCATGGCATAGATCATGCCGGCCAGCGCCGGGACGTAGAACGAGTTCATCACCGAGCTGGCCGTGATCTTGAACTGGATCGGCTGGTCCACCGGCGCGGCCACTTCGTTCACGGTGGCAATGCCTTGCTCGGGATAGAGGAAGAGCCACTTCCAGTCGAGTGCGACGACCTCGATCACCAGCGGCTTGACGTCGGCCGGGATCGGCCGTTGGGCGTCGAGCCGCGACAGCTTGCGGAAGGGGTCCAGCGTGTGCGTGCTCAACCAGGTGATGGCACCGAGCGCGATGATGATGATCAGCGGCGCGGACCAGATCACGAGCTCCAGCTGGGTGGAGTGGTCCCAATCAGGCTGGTAGTCAGCCTGGGTGTTCGACGCGCGGTACTTCCAGGCGAAGAACAGCGTGAGCGCGATCACCGGCACGATGATGACCAGCATCAGCAAGGTCGACACCACGACCAGCTTGCCCTGTTGAGCGGCAATGTCGCCAGAAGGGTTGAGCACCACGGTGTTGCAGCCGGCGAGCAAGCCGATCAGGCAAAGCAGGGCAAAGCCACGGAGTTTTTTGAAGTGGTGCATACGAGTTGACGAGAGCGCTGGCACGGAGGGGCAGCATGGCCCCCATGGCGATCGCCGCAAAATTTAATCCTGTTGGGCGCATTTGGCGATTGGACGTTTTGTCCAATTGGCTCAAACTCCGGTTGGTGACACCCTGACGGCCTTGCGCACGATCCAAGACCCTGCCCAGATGTCGAGCATTGCCCCCCCTCACGCCGATCCCTCCAGCACCCCGCAGTCGCGAGGCAAGCATCACTCCACGGAAGTCGCCCCGAGCGACATCGCGGTGGGGGTCGTCATCGGCCGCGCGTCGGAGTACTTCGACTTCTTCGTCTTCGGCATTGCCTGCGTGCTGGTCTTCCCGCCGCTGTTCTTCCCGTTCACCGACCCGCTCAGCGGCACCCTGTGGTCGTTCGTCGTCTTCTCGTTCGCCTTCATCGCACGACCGGTGGGCACGGCGATCTCGATGCTCATCCAGCGCCGTTGGGGGCGTGGGACCAAACTGACGGTCGCGCTCTTCCTGCTGGGTACCTGCACGGTGGGCATGGGTTTCCTGCCCGGTTACCAGACGGCCGGCTTTGCCGCCATCGTGCTGCTGTCGCTGTTTCGCATTGGCCAGGGGCTGGCGCTTGGCGGCTCCTGGGATGGGTTGCCGTCGCTGCTGGCCATGAACGCGCCGAGCCGCCGCCGCGGTTGGTACGCCATGCTCGGCCAGCTGGGCGCACCGGTCGGTTTCGTGCTGGCCTCGGGCCTTTTCGCCTTTCTGTATGCCAACCTGACCCATGAGGATTTCCTCAGCTGGGGCTGGCGTTACCCGTTCTTTGTCGCCTTTGCCATCAACGTGGTGGCACTCTTTGCTCGGCTGCGACTGGTGGTCACGCATGAGTACGAACAGGCACTCAGCCAGCGTGAACTCCAACCCACCAGCGTGGTGGCGGTGGTGCGCGAGCAGGGCTCCAACATCGTGATCGGCGCGTTCGCGGCGCTCGCGAGCTATGCGCTCTTCCACGTGGTGACGGTGTTTCCGCTCTCCTGGATCATGCTGTTCTCCAAGCAGTCGATCACGGGCTTCCTGGTGATCCAGATCATCGGTGGCCTGCTGGCCGCGGTAGGCATCATCGCTTCGGGCTGGATTGCCGATCGCGTGGGCGGTCGCCGGCGAACGCTCGCCGCGCTGGCGATCATGATCGCGGTGTTCAGCGGGTTCGCCCCCACGCTGCTTGACGGCGGTGAGCTCGGGCAAGACGTCTTCATTCTCGTGGGCTTCGTGCTGCTCGGGCTCTCGTACGGCCAGGCGGCCGGCACAGTCACATCGAACTTCAGCTCGAAGTACCGTTACGTGGGGGCCGCGCTCACGTCCGACTTGGCATGGTTGATCGGCGCCGCCTTTGCGCCGCTGGTGGCTCTCGGGCTGTCAGCGCACTTCGGGTTGGGCTACGTGAGCGTCTATCTGCTCTCGGGCGCGGCGTGCACGCTGGCCGCGCTGATGATCAACCGGGCGGTCGAAACCCGGGACGACCCGGCCGAGCCGAGCTAACGCGATTTAAACGATGTGTCTCAACCGACAGACGGTTGAGACCCGCTGCGCAGCGGTAGCCGCCCGGGGCGGGGCGCGAAGTTACAGTCAACGCTCCGTTTGGCCCCGAACGTCTGGTGCGCTTGCCCGCCGACCACTCCCCATGAGAATCCTGTTCAGTGTCGTTTCGCTGCTCGTGGTGCTGGCGATCGTGGGCATGCTCGCCACGCGACAGCTCAAGTCCGCGAGCGAGGCGCCCGTCGTGTCTTCGGCTGCCAGTGAAGCGGCGGCACCGCAGGGCAACACGCCCCGCGAACAATCGCGCCAGTTGCAAGAGCAGGTGCTGCGCGACGTCAACAAGGCACTCGAACAAGGTGCGCGCAAGGCGGAGCCCGAGCAATGAGCTTCACGCCTGCTGACGAACACGCGATGCGTATCGCGCTCGACCAGGCGCACAACGCCTGGCTCGTGGGCGAGGTGCCGGTCGGCGCCGTGATCATGCGCAATGGGCAGGTGATCGCCACCGGCTACAACCGGCCGATCACCGAGCACGACCCGACGGCGCACGCCGAGATCGTGGCCTTGCGCCACGCGGCCACCTTGTCGTCGAACTACCGCCTGCCCGAGTGCGAGCTCTACGTGACGCTCGAACCTTGCGCCATGTGCGCCATGGCGCTGATGCACGCGCGCTTCAAGCGCGTGGTGTTCGGCGCCACCGACCCCAAGACCGGTGCGGCGGGTTCGGTGGTCGATCTCTTCGGGCAGCCCAAACTCAACCATCACACGCAGATCGAAGGCGGCCTTCTGGCCGACGATTGCGGCAAGGTGCTGCGTGAGTTCTTCGCCGAGCGGCGCGAGTTGTATCGCCAGCGCCGCGCCGGCGCCAACACCGAGCCCGGCGGCCTGGAGCCGCCCGCCATCCCGACCGGAGAGGTTCTCGAAATTGAGCCGACATCATCACCACCCCCGTGAATGCCCTGACTGTGGCCACGATCACGATCACGCCCATGAGCACGCCGCTCCTACGCTGACCTTGTTCACTCCGGCCGGCGTGCTGCCGAAGGCCGCGCCGCTGCGGCTGGCGGCCAAGCGGCTGAGCGGCCTGGGTTTCGAGGTGCAACTCGACGAATCGGCGCTGGCGCGCCATCAGCGCTTTGGCGGCGACGACGACACCCGCCTCGAGGCCATCCACCGCGTGGCCCGGGCCGCGCCCGGTGTCGCGCTGGCTTCGCGCGGCGGCTACGGCATCACCCGCCTGCTCGATCGCATCGACTGGAAGCTGCTCGGGCGCAGCGCCGAGCACGGGACGCGCTGGGTCGGCTACAGCGACGTAACGGCACTTCACCTCGGCTTGCTGGCGCACACCGGCCAGCGCAGTTGGGCTGGCCCCTTGGCCTGCGACGACTTCGGCCGCGAGGCGGTGGATGACGTCACCTCCGCGTGCTTTGCCGAGGCCATGACCGGCGAGCTCGAAGCCGTTGGCTTCCGCACGGAGGCAGGCTTCGACGGGCTGGAGGCCAAGGGCGTGCTGTGGGGCGGCAACCTGTGCGTGCTGGGCACCATGCTCGGCACCCGCCACTGGCCCAAGGTGAAGGGCGGCATCCTCTTCCTGGAAGACGTGAACGAGCACCCCTACCGAATCGAGCGCAGCCTGCTGCAACTCCACCAGGCGGGTGTGCTCGATGCGCAGAAGGCGATCGTGCTGGGTGCCTTCACCGAGTACCGCAAGTCGCCGCTCGATCGCGGTTACTCGCTCAAGACAGTGATCGAGCACCTGCGCTCGGTCACCAAGACGCCCATCCTCACGGGGCTGCCGTTCGGTCATGTTCCGACAAAAGTCACGCTTCCCGTGGGTTCGAAGGTGACGCTGCTCGTTCAGGCACGGGATGTGCTGATCGGCTGGTAGCCCTCTCTAAAACTCGGGCTGAATACCCTGAGGCGCCTGTGAAAGGGCGCGCATAGAATCCGCGGCGCTCGCCTCGTGCGGCACCGGGCACAAGCCGGTTGCTGACGCAGGCGCTTTTGTTTGTTGTCTTCGCATCGCCTATCCGCGCGGTGCGGATGCAGGAGCTGGAGACAGATTGAATGGGCGCAACCACGCGTCGACTGAGGGTATGGCTGCGCGTTGTCGCAATGACGGGTTGCGTTGCAGCTTTGGCGGCATGCAACAACAGCCCCTACCCGGCGGGTGAAGAGTCGAAGAACACGCTCTTCAATTCATTCGACGAGCGGTCTCCGCGCTACCTCGATCCCACGGCGTCGTACAGCAATCCGGAAACTCCGTACACCTACTCGATTTACGAGCCGCTGTACTCCTACCACTACCTGAAGCGGCCTTACCAGTTGATCCCCAAGGCGGCACAGGAAGTCGTGCAGCCGTATTACCTCGACAGCGCAGGCGAGCGTTTGCCGCAGGATGCTCCCGTCGATCGGATCGCTGAAAGCGTCTACGACATCCGCATCAAACCGGGGATCCTGTACGCGCCGCATCCGGCCTTTGCCAAGGACGCACAGGGCAACTACCGCTACCACCAACTGACCCGAGAACAACTCGGCGACAAGCGTTCTCCGTTCGAGTTCGAGTACTCCGGAACGCGCGAACTGGTGGCCGATGACTATGTGTACGCCTTCAAGCGCCACGCTACGCCGCGCATCGAGACGCCCGCATTCGCCACCTTCTCCGAGTACGTTATCGGCTTGAAGGAGTACGGCAAGCTGATTCGCGCTGAAGACGCCAAGCTGCGCGCCGGCCTACCGGAATCGGCACCGGACAAGCCGTTTCTGGATTTCCGCAAATGGCCCCTGGAAGGCGTGAGCACGGTCGACAAGTACACGCTGCGCATCCGCCTGAAGGGAAAGTATCCGCAGTGGAAATACTGGCTGGCGATGACCTTTACCTCGCCAGTTCCGTGGGAGGCCGACGCGTTCTATGCGCGCCCCGGCATGGCAGGCAACAGCTTGTCGATGAACCAGTGGCCGATCGGTACCGGCCCGTTCATGATGACCGAGTACGTGCAGGATCGCCGTCACGTCATGAAGCGAAACCCCAACTACCGGGGCGAACCGTACCCCTGCGAGGGCATGCCGGGAGACAAAGAGCTGGGATTGCTCGACGACTGCGGAAAGATGATGCCGTTCGTCGACACCATTGTTTCCACGATCGAGAAGGAGAAGGTGCCGCGCAAGGAGAAGTTCAAGCAGGGCTACCTCGATGTGCCGGAGATCGAACGCCCGGAATGGGGAATCGACTTTCGCGTCGACATGGAGGACTCCGACGAGGTCAAGCGCGCCTACGAGGAGCGCGGCTTCAACTTCCCTGTGACGACGGACATCAACAACTGGTACCTGGGCTTCAACTGGCTCGACCCCGTGGTGGGCAAGGGTGGAACACCCGAGCAGCAGATCAAGAACCGCAAGCTGCGCCAGGCTCTTTCCATCGCCATCGACTGGGAGGAGGGCTACGGGCGCATTTTCCGAAGCAAGGGTGGCGTCGCGGCCGAAAGCGTGATGCCGCCGGGCGTTTTTGGATCGAGGCACGGCACGCTGGCCGGCATGAACCCGATCACGCACAAGGTCGTCGATGGGCAGATCGTTCGGCGCCCCATCGAAGACGCCAAGAAGCTGATCGCCGAGGCCGGTTACCCCGAGGGGCGCGACGCCGTCACGGGCCGCCCCCTGGTGCTCAACTACGACTACCAGCGCACGCCAACGCCCGAGATCAAAGCCGAACTCGATTGGATGGTGCGTCAATTCGCCAAGCTCGGTGTGCAGTTGGAGATACGCGCGACCGACTACAACCAGTTTCAGGACAAGGTACTCAAGGGCAAGCAGCAAATCTTCTGGTGGGGCTGGCTCGCCGACTATCCCGACCCTGAGAATTTCCTCTTCCTGCTCTACGGCCCCAACAGCAAGGCCAAGCACGAGGGCGAGAACACCGCCAATTACGAGAACGCCGAGTACGACGGCCTCTACCGCCAGATGCAGACGATGGACGACGGCCCCGAGCGCCAGAAGCTGATCGACCGCATGGTTGCCATCTCGCAGGAAGACGCCGTCTGGGCCTGGGGCTACTTCCCCTACGTGGGCGTGGCATTCCAGTCGTGGGTGCACAACGGCAAGCCGAGCATCGTGGTGCGTGACCAGGCTAAGTACTACCGTGTCGACCCGAAGCTTCGCGCCCAGCGGCAGGCGCAATGGAACGCACCCATCTGGTGGCCTGTGCTGGCTGCATTGCCGCTGCTGCTTCTACTCGCGTGGGTGGCGCGCCGGGGATACAGGGCACGCGAGCAACGCACGGCCAAGCCGGTCTTGGCGCCTGACCTGAAAACCGGTGCGACACACGCATGATCAGCTACCTTCTTCGCCGCCTGGGCTATGCCCTGCTGATCCTGATCGGCGTCAATCTCTTTACCTTCTTCCTCTTCTTCACGGTCAACACGCCGGACGACATGGCACGCCTGAACATCGGCGGCAAGCGCGTCACGCAAGAACAGATCACGAAGTGGAAGGCTGAACGTGGCTACGACAAGCCGCTGTACTGGAACGACAAGCAGCAGGGCTCGTCCAAGCTCACCGATACCATCGTCTGGGAGCGGTCAGTCTCGCTGATGGCGCTGAATTTCGGCCGCTCAGACTCACGAAGCGCGGTGGACATCGGCCACGAGATCAAGGTGCGCATGGGGGTGAGCCTGCAACTGGCGGTGCCGGTCTTCATTTTGCAGATCATCGTGAGCACGGCCTTCGCGTTGCTGCTCGTGTTCTTCCGGCATACACGCATCGATTTCTGGGGTGTCGTGCTGTGCGTGCTGATGCTCTCCATTTCAAGCCTTTTCTACATCATCGTCGGGCAGTACTTCTTTGCGCGGGTACTCAAGCTCGTCCCCATCTCGGGCTACGCCGGGGGGCTCGATGCGGTGAAGTTCCTGCTGCTGCCGGTGGTGCTCTCGTTGCTCGCGCGCCTGGGCACCGAGGCTCGTCTATACCGCGCCATGCTGCTCGAGGAGATCGGCAAGGACTACGTTCGCACCGCGCGCGCCAAGGGCGTGGCTGAACACCTCGTCCTGATCCGCCACGTGCTGCGCAACGCGCTGATTCCGATCGTCACCAGCGCCGGCGCCTACCTGCCTTACGTTTTCCTGGGCAGTCTTGTGTTCGAAAGCTTCTTCGGCATTCCAGGTCTTGGCACGTTCGTCATCGAAGCCATCACGGGGCAAGACTTCGCGATCGTGAGATCGATGGTCTTCCTCGGCGCAGTGCTCTACATCGCGAGCAACCTGCTCATCGACATCATCTACACCTGGGTCGATCCCCGGGTCCGTCTCGCCTGAGAGATCCGACACATGGGCTTCAAGTTCGTTTTTCTCTGGACCGACATCGCGCTGTACGCGATCTTCGTGGCCATCCTGTTCTACGTGTGGCGCGTGGTTCGCCAACCCAACCTGCAGGCCACCTGGAAGAAGGTGATGCACGATCCGGCGGCACTGAGCGCGGGCGTAGTCCTGGCGATCTTCAGTCTCATCACCGCGCTCGACAGCGTGCACTTCAGGCGCGTGCTGGAGTCGACGGTGAACAACGGCGCCGTCTACTACGACACTCGAACCATCTCGCTGCTCGATCTGGTGATGTCGCGCCAGGTTGAGATGCGAGAGGTCACCTATTCGCGCCCGCTCGGCTACGTCGGGATCACCAAGGAATCAGTGAGCGTCAACGGCACCACGACACGCGAATTCCCGCGCCTCAAGTTTGGCGGCGCGCATCTGAAGGAACCTGAAACTGAATGGGCCGGCGATGTGACGCGGCGTGCGGCCTCGGGACTCGTGGGCGGGTTCGCCTTGTTCGGCGTGCTGCTGGTCGGCGCGGCTCTGGTGCTGCGCCCTTCGCACGGCAGCTTTTGCGGAGCGCTGCGCGACATCGCCTCCGATCGCACCCACTATCCGTTGCGCGCTACATCGGCCACCTTGTTCGTGCTGTGTCTGGTCGGCGGTGTGATTGGTGCCTTGATGAATCACTACCACGTGTTTGGCACCGACCGCACCGGCAACGACGTGCTCTACCTGTCGCTCAAGAGCATTCGAACGGCCTTCGTGATCGGCGCGTTGTCGACGCTCGCCACACTGCCGTTCGCAGTGGTCCTGGGCATCCTGGCCGGCTACTTCAAGGGCTGGGTTGACGACGTGATCCAGTACATCTACACCACGCTCACCGCGGTGCCCAACGTCCTGTTGATTGCTGCCTGCGTGTTGATGGTGCAGGTGTTCCTCGACAAGCACCCCGAGCTGTTCGAAACTGGGGCTGAGCGATCAGACCTCAAGGTGCTGCTGCTGTGCGCGGTGCTGGGCCTGACTGGTTGGGCCACCCTGTGCCGACTGGTGCGCGCCGAGACCCTCAAGCTTCGTGAGCTGGACTACGTGCAGGCTGCCACCGCCTTCGGCGTGAGCCACTCGCGCATCATGGCGCGGCACATCTTCCCCAACGTCATGCACCTGGTGTTGATCACAGCGGTGTTGAGCTTTTCGGACCTCATCCTGTACGAAGCCGTGCTGACCTATGTGGGCGTGGGCGTGGATCCAGCGACCAGCAGCTTTGGCGGGATGATCAATCTGGCACGCAGCGAGATGAGCCGCGACCCCACGGTGTGGTGGCAATTCGCGGCGGCCTTTGCCTTCATGGTGACGTTGGTGCTGGCGGCCAACCTCTTCGCCGATGGAGTACGCGATGCTTTCGACCCGCGAGCGCGCAACTTCCGTCCCCGCCTGATCAAGGCACCTGCGGCCCACCCGGGCGCCGCGTCTTGAGTCGCCACGAGGAAGCCATGCTGTCAATTGACGATCTCAAGGTGGCGCTCGATTCGGACTCGGGCCTGATCAAGGCCATCGACGGGCTGAAACTATCTATCGCGCGCGGGGAGACCTTTGCTCTCGTGGGCGAATCGGGGTGCGGTAAGAGCATGACGGCGCTTGCGCTGATGCGCTTGCTGCCGGAGAACGGCCGCATCACGCAGGGCAGCTACCTGCTCGAAGGTGAGGATGTGTTGGCGTTGCCCGAGTCGGGCATGCGTGGATTGCGGGGGGGGCGAATCTCGATGGTGTTTCAGGAGCCATCGACCAGCCTGAACCCAGTCATGCGCGTTGGCGACCAGATCGTCGAGGCAATCGAGGCGCATACCGATCTAAGAGGTGCGGCCGCACGCGCCAAGGCGATCGAGTGGCTTGGGAGGGTCGGGATCCCCGAGCCGGAACGCCGAATCGACGAGTACCCATTCCGCCTCAGCGGTGGACAGAAGCAGCGCGTGATGATCGCCATCGCGCTCGCTGCGGAGCCCGACTTTCTCGTGGCCGACGAACCGACCACCGCGCTGGACGTGACGATCCAGAAGCAGATCCTCGACCTGCTCAAGCACCTGCAGAAAGAGCAGGGCATGGGCCTGCTGCTGATCACGCATGACTTGGCCGTGGTGTCGGGCATGGCCGACCGCGTGGCATTGATGTACGCCGGCCAGATCATCGAGGTGGCGACCGCGGATGAATTCTTCCGTGCACCGCAGCACCCATATGCGCGCCTTCTGCTGAACGCATTGCCCGATTCGAGCAAGCGAGGCGGCACGCTCGCTGCCATCGCGGGCACGGTGCCGCCGCTGTGGCAAGACTTCGCCGGTTGCCGCTTCGCCCCGCGCTGCGACCGCGTGATGCCCGAGTGCCATGCCACCCAGCCCGAACTGATCCACACCGCCAGCGAACACGTTGTGCGCTGCCTGCTCTACCGCGACGGGGCCACGCCAGCGGGAATCAGCGTGCCCGAGGCGGCTGCGGAGGCCCCAAAGCCGCCGCTGATCGGCGACACCTTGCTCGACGTGCAGAACCTGTCGGTGCGATTCCCGATCCGTAAAGGTGTCTTGCAGCGCACGCACACGTACTTCAACGCGGTCAACGACGTCTCGTTCACCATCGCTGCGGGCGAGACATTGGCGCTGGTGGGGGAGTCGGGTTGCGGCAAGACCACGACCGGCAAGGCCATCGTGCAGTTGCTTCGCCAGCAGGCGGTGATCGAAGGCAAGGCGATGTTTCGCGGCCAGGATCTGTTCACCCTGCAAGGCGATGCCCTGCGCAACGCCCGCAGCGCCATTCAGATCATCTTCCAGGACCCGTTCGCGTCCTTGAACCCGCGCATGCGGGTGTTTGACCTGCTGGAGGAGGGCCTGCTGGCCCTGCGCCCTGAGATGCATGCCCAGCAGCGGCGCACCGAGCTCGAGATGCTCGTCGATCGCGTAGGTTTGCGCCGCGATGCTCTGCAGCGCTACCCGCACGAGTTCTCGGGTGGACAGCGCCAACGCATTGCCATTGCACGCGCTCTGGCCCTCAAGCCAAGCCTCATCGTCTGTGACGAACCCACCTCAGCGCTGGACGTGTCGGTGCAGGCCCAGATCCTCAACTTGCTGCTCGAGTTGCAACGCGAATTGGGCATGTCCTACCTTTTCATCACCCACAACATCGGCGTCGTGGAGTACATCGCCGATCGCGTGGTGGTGATGCAGCGGGGCCGCGTCGAGGAGGAGGGGCCCTGTGGTGATGTGTTGAATCGCCCGCAGTCGGCTTACACCCGCACGTTGCTCGCGGCCGTTCCGAGAATCGAGACGCCGACAGCGGCGCTGTGATCGCCCGAGCCGCCGCTGCGAGAAGCGGTGGCCGACGCGGTGATCAAGAGACAGAACGATGTCCTTCGCTTGCCCGAGTGGATTACTCGGGAGCGCGCCTCGTCCGAGCACGCCGTATTGCTGGAATGTTGCCGCCAGCCAACGCGCGATGGCACGAAATCCGAGAGTGATTCCCCTAGATCCAGCGGGCGCGCACCCGCGCATTCCCGGGTGTTTTGCACATCCACCGTGGGCAAACGAGGTGTACTGAGCCTGCTGGCGCGAATTCTGCAAGGGGACCTGCTGGCGCTGGACACGAGTGGTGTGTCTGACAGGGAAATACCCTCGACGTGCACCATGTCGGTTCAGTGACAATCTTTTTACACGTCCTCATGGATCGGGCGCGATCGGTTCAAAAAGCCGATACGCGCCAGGCAGTGAGAGTGGGTTTTATCAATCAACCTTTCAGTGTTTCAGGAGATCAAATGTTTAGAAAGACGAAGGTCTGTCGCGGCTTGATGCTCGCGTTCGGAGGAAGTCTTGCGATCGCTTCGCTGCCTGGCCACGCCCAGCAGCAAATGGACCGCGTTGAGATCACGGGATCGGCGATCAAGCGGATCGATGCTGAAACATCGGTCCCCGTGACCGTGATCAAGGGCGACGACCTGCGCAAGCAGGGCGTGACGTCGGTCGAGCAGATCATGGCTTCCATCGCTGCCGTGCAGACGAGCACTGGCACCAGCCAATCGGTCGGTGCGGGCACCGGCGGCGCATCGTTTGCCGACTTGCGCGGTATCGGCGCCAACAAGACGCTGATCCTGTTGAACGGTCGTCGGATCGCGAACAACGCGCTCGACAGCTCGGCTCCCGACTTGAACATGATCCCGATGGCTGCACTCGACCGCGTCGAAGTGCTGCGTGATGGCGCATCCGCGCTTTACGGTACCGACGCCATCGGCGGTGTGATCAACTTCATCACCAAGAAGGACTTCACGGGCGTTTCGCTGAGCGCAGGCTACAAGAAGCCCGAAGATGAAGGCGGCGAAACCAAGAACTTCAACATCGGTGCAGGCTTTGGTGACCTGAACACGCAAGGCTTCAATGTCTTCGGCTTCTTCGACTACGAGAAGCAGAACGAGATCACCGGGACCCAGCGACCCTGGAACACGCGTGAACCTGGTGGCCTGTCGCCGACGACATTCCCGGCCAACTACTTCCAGGCCGGCAACAGCTACAACCCCACAGCACCTGGTTGCAACTCGCCCAACCTGATTCCTGATGCCACGAACACGGGCTGCCAGATCACCACGGCATCCTTCGTGAACTACATCCCTGAGTCGGAGCGCTATTCGGGCATGCTGAAGGGCATGCTCAAAGTGAGCGATGCGCTGACCTTGGGCCTGGAGTACTTCGGCAGCCACAGCGAAGTCATCAGCAAGATCGCACCGGTGCCGTATGGCGGTCTTCGCATGAATCCGACCCGTCCGGATGGCACGCCCAATCCTTACTTCCCGACGATTGGCGTCGACCCGAACTATGGTGGCCCGAACAATGCAGCCGGTGTTCCCACCCTTCCGGCAGGTATGCAAACGGGCTATGTGAATGTTCGCTGGCGCGACATGGTCCATGGCCAACGCACGAACATCGATACGAACGACCAGAAGCGCCTCGTCTTCTCGGCCGAAGGTACGCTCGGCAGCTGGGACTACCGTGCGGCCTACATGTTCAACGAGAACAAGTACGAGAACGGTCTTGCGGGCTATAGCGATGGCCCGACGATCACCGCCGGCGTTCGCGATGGCGTGATCAACCCGTTCGGACCGCAGGACGCAGCCGGCACCGCGCTCCTCGCAGGTGCTGGCCTCGACGGCATCCTGCAGACGGCGAAGGGTACCGTCCATACGGTTGACGGCGTGGCGAGCACCGAACTCGGTGACTGGTTTGGTGCCGGCCGCCCCGCGGCGCTGGCCATTGGCGCTGAGTTCCGGAAAGAGAAGTTCACGAACGCCGGTAATGTCGACTTCGCCACCAAGGTGATTGCCAGCACGGGCTTCGACCCGAACACCTTGAATGAAGGTTCACGTGACGTCTACGCTACGTTCGGTGAAATCAACATCCCGCTGCTCAAGACGCTCGAGATCACTGGCGCTCTGCGCTACGACAACTACAGCGATTTCGGCGACACGATCAATCCGAAGGTCTCGTTCCGCTACCAGCCGATCGATCAGGTGCTGTTCCGCGGTTCGTACTCGACGGGTTTCCGTGCACCCTCGCTGTATGAGCTCTACGCAGCGCAGACGTACACCAACACCGGTCAGTTCAACGACCCGATCAACTGCCCGGGCGGTGTGCCCATCGCTGGCAAGTCGGCGGCC
The DNA here is from genome assembly GCF_056675995.1 of Piscinibacter sp. PDB1-1. Classification (NCBI taxonomy): domain Bacteria; kingdom Pseudomonadati; phylum Pseudomonadota; class Betaproteobacteria; order Burkholderiales; family Sphaerotilaceae; genus Piscinibacter; species Piscinibacter sp. PDB1-1. The sequence goes on along the minus strand of NZ_JBWVZJ010000003.1, from coordinate 153,248 downwards.
CAGAACTGCAATGTGCAGTTCCAGCAGCTGCTCGGCGGCAACACCAACCTGAAGCCTGAGAAGGCCAAGAACGCCACGTTGGGTATCGTTTTCGAGCCCGTCAAGGATTCGAGCATTGCGCTTGACTTCTGGTGGATCAAGATCCGCCAGCAGATCGGCAACATCGCCGATGGCACGGTGCTGGCTGATCCGGTCGCGTACGGGAACCTGTACTTCCGCAACCCGAGTGGTGACCTGTCTACCGACGGTTCGTCCTGCCCGGATCCCACCACCTGCGGCTACATCGACACCCGCACGTCGAACCTCGGTGGCCTGAACACCAACGGCTTCGACCTGTCCGCGAGCTACCGCTACAACGCCGGTGATGTCGGCATGTTCGGCTTCTGGTTCAACGGCACGTATGTGACGGAGTACGAGTTCCAGGAAGCAGGCGAGTCGAGCCCCTGGCAGCAGAACGTGGGTCGCTGGGCCGGTATTGCCCCGATCTTCCGCCTGCAGCACAACATCGGTGTGAACTGGAACCTCGGCGCGTTCGGCGTGGGCGTTGTGGCTCACTACAAGTCGCATTACGTCGACCAGGATCCGTCGAACACCGTGAGCGCGTACAACACGTACGACCTGAACACGTCGTGGACTCCGACCAAGGGCTTGCTGCTGACGTTCGGCGTGCTCAACGTGACGAACCAGGACCCGCCGTTCTCCAACCAGGTGCAAGTGTTCCAAGCTGGCTACGATCCGCGTTTCTCGGATCCGACCGGCCGCACTTACTACCTGCGCGGTACGTACAACTTCAGCCTGTTCTGATCGGCTGGTTTCCAGCATGACGCAGCGAGAAGGCCGCAAGGCCTTCTCGCTGCTTTCTTGACGGATTCGAAGTGCTTTCCGAGGCCGCGCGTCAACCCGCTGCGCTCTCGCGTTAACGCCTTCAAGGCTACGGCTTTCCCCGCGCAATACCTTCGCGCGATTGGATAATCAACGACCCGGCCAAACGCTGTCCAGCTGCCACGAGCGGCAGGTCTGCGTGCTACCGTCAGCCATCGATTTGTGACTGGAGATCCCAGGGTATGGATTTTTCAAAACAACAAAGAGACCCACGACGCCATCTCTCAGGCATCGTGTTCGTCGTGCTCTTTCACGCATTGCTTGTCTATGGGCTCATGTCGGGCCTGGCTCGCAAGGTGGTGGAAGTAGTGCGCGCCCCCATCGAGACCAAGGTGATCGAGGAGACCGTCAAGCCTCCGCCGCCGCCTGAAGTGGTCGTGCCGCCGCCTCCCAAGCTAGAGGCACCGCCGCCGCCTTACATCCCGCCGCCCGAAGTGGTGGTGGCTGCGCCGCCACCGGTAGCGCCCACCATCACGGCCGTCCCGACGCCCCCCCCTGCGCCGACGACCATGACGCCGGTGGCTCCGCCGGCTGCTGCACCTGCCCCCGCCGCGCCCGCCGTGGTGTCGGCCTCGGTTGTGTGCTCCAACTACGCCACCAAGATGGGTGAAGCCGGCTATCCGCGTGATGCCGTTCGCCTGGGGCTGGAGCGTGGTGAAGCGGTCGTTCAATTCACGCTCACCACCTCGGGCGAGATCAAGGACATCAAGACCATCCGCTCCACGCACACCGTCTTTGCGCGCAACAGCATGCGCATCGTCAGCGAGTACAAGTGTCAAGGGCAAGCCCAGGATGTGGTCGTGCAGGTGCCCTTTGGCTACAAGCTTGAGTAATCTTTGAGCCGACCAGCTCTACGTAGAGGCATTCCAACAGGGTGGCCTCGCTTCTATCCTTCTTCCTACAAGTAGATCGGAACAACCATGTCAATCATCAAGAACATCAACTCGTTTGCCGCCGGACTGGTGGTGATGGCATCGCTGGCATTCACCGCTGCGCATGCGCAGGCTCCGGCGTCCGCCCCCGAGGCGCCCGTTGCCGCGACCACCGAAGCGGCACCGGCACCGGCCGTTGCTGCAGCTCCCGCTGCAACCGTCAGCAAAGAAGCGGTGGAGAACCCCTATGACCTGAAGCACCTGTGGGCGCAGGGCGACGTGGTTGCGCGTGGCACGCTGATCATCCTGGTCATCATGAGCGCGGCGAGCTGGTACATCCTGGTCACAAAGCTCTACGAGAGCGTCAAGTTGAGCGGCGAAGCCAAGCAGGCGCGTGCGTCGTTCTTCAAGTCGGCCAGCCTTTCCGATGGCATCAAGACACTCAAGGCCGGCAGTGCGTTCCACTTCATCGCAGAAAGCGGCGTGGAGGCGGGCAAGGACCACGCGGGTGAACTCACCGCCAACATCGACCGCAACACCTGGATCGGCATGAGCGTGCAGCGCGCGATCGACAACGTGCAAAGCCGCTTGCAAGATGGTTTGGCCGTGCTTGCGACCGTCGGGTCCACGGCTCCCTTCGTGGGCCTCTTTGGCACGGTGTGGGGCATCTTGAACGCGCTGACGGCTATCGGCATCGCCGGCCAGGCCTCGATCGACAAAGTGGCGGGCCCCGTGGGCGAGTCGCTGATCATGACCGCCATCGGCCTGGCCGTGGCTGTGCCGGCCGTGCTCGGCTACAACTGGCTGGTTCGCCGCAACAAGGTGGCCATGGAGTCCGTGCGCAGCTTTGGCGCCGACCTGCACGGCGTGCTGCTGGGCAGCCGCTCTGCGGCACGCTGATTGCTGCCCCGACACACTAGGAGCAATCCATGGCCATGAATGTCGGAGCCGCAGACGGCGACGATGATGACGTGGTGGCATCGATCAACACCACGCCGCTCGTCGACGTGATGCTGGTGCTGCTGATCATCTTCCTGATCACCGTGCCGGTCGTGGTCCAGAACGCTGCGGTTTCCTTGCCCAAGGAAACCAACATCGTTCGGCAGACCAAGCCTGAGAACATCGAGATCTCCGTCACGAAAGACGGCGACGTGTTCTGGAACGCCATGCCGGTGGCAGACAACAACGCGCTGGTCGACCGGCTGAAGAAGGTGGCGGTTCTCGTGCCGCAGCCCGAGATCCACATCCGTGGCGACGAGAAGTCGCGCTACGAGTCCGTGGGCCGCGTGGTCTTCGCATGCCAGCGCGCTGGCATCCAGAAGATCAGTTTCGTGACCGAACCGCCGCCGCGCGGCTGACGAAGGAGCCCACATGGGAATGAATGTAGGCTCCGGAAGCAGCAGTGGCGATCCGGATGTGATGGTCGAGATGAACACCACGCCACTGATCGACGTGATGCTGGTGTTGCTGATCATGCTGATCATCACGATCCCGATCCAGTTGCACTCGGTCAATCTCAACATGCCGAGCGGAAATCCGCCGCCACCGACCGCACCGCCTGTGGTGGTGACGATCGACGTCGATTTCGACGGCACCGTGTTCTGGAACGGTGAAACCGTGCCTGATCACGCTGCACTCGAATCGCGCCTGGCGGCCACGGCGGCCTTGCCCGATCAGCCCGAGGTGCATCTGCGCCCGAACAAGCTGGTCGAATACAAATCGGTCGCCTCGGTGATGGCCAGCGCGCAGCGCCTGGGCGTGACCAAGCTGGGCATTGTTGGCAACGAGCAATTCATCAAGTGACGCACAGGCAATCCATGAAGAGACACGCACTCAACCTGGCCGTGGCGGCCTCTGTGCTGCTCGCCACAGGGGGGCTGGGCGCCCAGGAGGCGCTGCGCCCCGACGTGGGCAGGCCACTCCAGGCCGCCCAGGAGCTGATCAAGTCTCAGAAGTACAAGGAGGCGCTCGCCAAGGTTCGAGAGGCGGATGCCGTAGGCAACAAGACCGCGAACGAAACCTACATGGTCGAGCGCATGCGCATCGCCGCGGCGTCGGGCGCGGGCGACGTGGACACAGCAGCCAAGTCGTTCGAGTCCCTGAAGGCCACCGGGAAGCTCCCGGCGGCAGAGCAACTGCGCATGATGGAGTCGCTGTCCGGCTCCTACTATCGCGCCAAGGACTACGCCAAGTCGGCAACCTGGGGCAAGCGCTATCTGGCCGAGGGCGGCTCGAACGGCCAGATTCGTACGCTGGTCATCCAGTCGCAGTACCTGGGTGGTGACTACGCAGGCGCTACCAAGGAATTGGTGACCGAAGTGCACGGTGACGATCGGGCAGGGCGGGCGACCCCGGAAGACCGGCTGATGCTGCTGCTGAACTCGGCGCAGCGCGCGAACGACAACAACGCCCATGTGCTCGCCATGGAGCGCCTGGTCATGTACTACCCGAAGAAGGAGTACTGGGCCGATCTGCTGACCCGGGTGCAGCGCAAGCCGAACTTCAGTGACCGCCTCACGCTCGACACCTATCGCCTGATGCTCGCGTCAGGCAGCATGCGCAGCGCCAATGACTACATGGAGATGGCGCAGTTGGCGGTCCAGGCGGGGCTGTCTGGCGAAGGCAAGCAAGTGGTCGACAAGGGGTTTGCCGCGGGTGTACTGGGTGCTGGCACCCCGGCCGAGGCGGACCGCCATCGTCGTTTGAAGGATCTCGTGGCCAAGCGGGCGGACGAAGAGAAGCAAGGCCTGGCCGCCAAGCAAGCCGAGGCGAGCGCCGCGAAGAGTGGCAACGATCTGGTCGATGTCGGTTTCAGCCAGGCGTTCCTTGGCGACCCGAAGAAGGGTGCCGCACTCATGGAACAGGGGATCGCCAAGGGTGGCCTCAAGCGTACCGACGACGCCAAGTTGCACCTCGGCATTGCACTGCTGAATGCCGGAGACGCTGCCAAAGCGCAGGCGGCGTTCAAGACGGTGGGCGGTGCCGACGGCACGGCCGATCTCGCGCGCTTGTGGAGCCTGCTGGCTCGTCGCAAGTGACGGCGGCACCCGCGGGTCGCTGAGCGCGACTCGCGGGCCGCTCCGATCTCTCTGGTGGTCGGCCAGCCTCGCTGCTAGCGAGGCGCCAGTCGGATCGCCCCATCCAACCGGATCACTTCGCCGTTGAGCATGTCGTTGGTAATGATCTGGTGCACGAGCTTGGCGTAGTCCTCGGGGGTTCCGAGGCGGCTCGGAAACGGCACGCCCGCAGCGAGCGAATCCTGCACCTCTTGAGGCATCGAGAACAGCATCGGCGTACCGAAGATGCCTGGGGCGATCGTCATGTTGCGAATGCCATTGCGAGCAAGATCGCGGGCAATCGGGAGTGTCATCCCGACCACACCCCCCTTTGACGCCGAATAGGCGGCCTGGCCGATCTGGCCGTCGTAGGCGGCCACGCTGGCTGTCGAGATGAGCACGCCACGCTCGCCAGTGGGCTCAGGCTCGTTGCGGCTCATGGCTTCGGCGGCGAGCCGGATCATGTTGAAGCTGCCGATCAGATTGACGGTGACGACCTTGCTGAAGAGCGCCAACGGGTGGGCGCCTTCCTTGCCGACGGTCTTGATTGCGGGTGCAATGCCTGCGCAGTTGACGAGCCCCATCAGCTTGCCCATGCCCGCGGCGGCAGACACGGCCGCCTGGCCATCGGCCTCCTGGCTCACGTCACACTTCACGAACTGGCCCCCCAGATCCTTGGCGATTGCCGTACCGCGGTCTTCCTGAAGGTCGGCGATCAGCACCTTGCCGCCGTTCGACGCGAGCATGCGCGCTGTTCCTTCACCCAGGCCCGACGCGCCGCCTGTGACGATGAAAACCTTGCCTGCGATGTCCATGGGCTGCTCCTGATGCGATGAGGGTTGCTGGACGATTCTGAATGAAAAAAGCCGCTCGAGGAGCGGCTTCGACCGGGCGCGGTTTGGGTGTCAGCGCAAGGCGTCCAGTGCGCGTGCGGTGATCTCGTCGAGCTGCCCGAGTCCGCTGATCTTGCGATATCGGGGAGCGTTGCTGTCGCCGCTGTTGGCCAGTTCGGTGTAGTAGCCCACCAGCGGCTCGGTCTCCGCGTGGTACTTCTCCAGGCGCGTGTTGACCTTCTCCAGCGTGTCGTCGGCACGTTGGTCCAGCGGCTCGCCGGTCACATCGTCCTTGCCTTCTTGCTTGGGTGGGTTGAACTTCACGTGGTAGACGCGGCCCGAACCCCCATGGACGCGGCGACCCGTGACGCGCTCGCGCACGACTTCGTCGGGTACGTCGATCTCGAGCACGTAGTCGAGCTTCACGCCGGCGGCCTTCATGGCGTCGGCTTGTGGGATGGTGCGGGGGAAACCGTCGAACAGGAAGCCGTTGGCGCAATCCGATTGCGCGATGCGCTCTTTCACCATCCCGATGATGATGTCGTCACCCACGAGGCCGCCCGAATCCATGACCTGCTTGGCGGCCAGACCCAATGGGGTGCCAGCCTTCACGGCGGCACGGAGCATGTCGCCGGTAGAGATCTGCGGGATGCCGAACTTCTGGCAGATGAATGCCGCTTGGGTGCCTTTGCCTGCGCCAGGCGCGCCCAGCAGGATCAGTCTCATTGTGTGTCCTCTACTTGTGATGTCATGCGTTGCGCGTGCAGAGTGGTCGCGGGCGCAGCTGCGGTCGAGAATATCATGCGTGCCCCCGCGGAAAACTTACGGGCCTAGGAGAGAAGCCGACGCACGCGCTCCAGGTCTTCCGCCGTGTCGACGCCCGGGCCGGGGCGTACCGGACTCACGTGCACGCTGATGCGCTCGCCATGCCACAAGACGCGAAGTTGCTCCAGCGACTCGATCGATTCCAGTGGGCAGGCGGGCAGGGCCGGAAAGCGGCGCAGGAAGCCGGCGCGGTAGCCGTAAAGCCCGATGTGGCGCAGCGGCGGGCTGGGCGGCAACTGCGTGATGCCTTGTGCGTGGCCATCGCGCCACCACGGAATTGGCGCCCGCGAGAAGTACAGGGCCCGGCCCGCACCGTCGAGCACCACTTTCACGACGTTCGGGTTGGTGAGCTCGGCCACGTCGTCGATGGCGTGCGCGGCCGTGCTCATGACGCAATCGGGCCGGCTCGCCAGCATCTCGGCGCAGGCGTCGATAAGTGCTGGGTCAATCAAAGGTTCGTCGCCCTGGACGTTGACGATGGCATCGTCGCCGTCAAGGCCGAGCAGCGCACAGGCTTCGGCGAGCCGATCGCTCCCGGTGGGGTGTTCCGGCTTGGTCAGAACACAGTCGACGCCGTGTGCCTGACACGCGCTGACGATCAGTTGATCATCTGCCGCGACCACGACGCGCGTCGCCTTGGATTGCGCCGCGCGGCGGGCAACCCGCACCACCATGGGTACACCACCGATCACGGCGAGGATCTTGCGCGGCAGGCGGGTCGATTGCAGACGCGCCGGTACCAGCACGGTGTAGCTCACGCCGCGGCCTCGGGTGCCGTGGACGGCGCGTCGAGCGAACGCGCTTCGGATTCGAGCATGATCGGGATGCCGTCGCGCACGGGGTAGGCCAGCCGATCCGCCTTGCACACCAGCTCTTGACTGGCCTGGATCGGCGGGCGCAGGTGCTCCAGCGGGCCTTTGCAAACAGGGCATACCAGCAGGTCGAGCAGTCGAGTGTCCATGGTCAGGTCCTTCAGGTTCTGGCTGGCAGGGGCAGGTACTGCAGCAGTTCGGCTGCAAACTCCGCGCTCAGTTCAAAGTCTAGCGTTGCCACCCAGACCCGCGTGTCACCCACGCGTTCGGGCCGAAGCTTCACGGCATCCTTCTCGGTGACGATCACGTCGGCGGTGCCGGCTGGCCAGGGAAGGGTTGCGTAATCGTGATGGTCGGGCAGGGGAAGCTCGTCGACGACCAGACCCTGCGCCCGCAACATCGCGAAGAAGCGCTCTGGCCGGGCCAATCCCGCTGCGGCGAGCGGGCGCAAGCCTTTCAGGCCAAGGCGATCCGCGGTTTGCGGCGCGTCGCCAGCCCACCAAGCCTGCAGACTCGCGTAGCCCGACAAGCGCCGCTGTGCCAGGTGGCCCGGTAGGGGTGTGCTGGCGGCGGTGGCGTTGTAGAGCACGACGCTTCGGGGCGGGAGCTTCGCGGGCATGGGTTCTCGAAGTGGCCCCGATGGCAACAACCAGCAATTTCCTGCACCCCGCTCGTCGAAGACGATGACTTGCGCGTCTCGTGCCAGGCGCAGGTGCTGCAGGCCATCGTCGCTCAGGAGGATGTCGACGCCAGGGTGTCTTGCAAGAAGTGCCTGGCCGGCGGCGATGCGATCGGCGCCCACGGCGACGGGCACCTGCGAGCGCAGGCGCAACAACAGCGGCTCATCGCCTGCATCCGTGGCCGGCATGCTCGGCTCGACCAAGGCGACCTCGGCGGAGTCTCGCCCGTAGCCCCGCGACACGATGCCAGGCCGGTAGCCTCGGTCTCGCAGCAGATTGACAAGCGCCAGGGTGGTTGGTGTCTTGCCTGCCCCGCCCGCGATCAGGTTGCCGACCACGAGCACGGGCACCGGCAGACGCTCGGCACGCGGCCACCCCCAGGAGTAGGCGCGTTTGCGCGCAGATGTGAGTGCGGCATAGAGGGCCGTCATGGGCAAGAGGCACCAGGCCAGCCACCCGCGACTCAGCCAGCTCTGCTGCAGTTTGGATTGAACGGACATGCCCCGACGCTCAAAGGCTCGGGCGCATGGCCGCGATGGGCGTCACTGGTCCCGGCCTTGGCCGGCTTGTGTCGCGAAGGTCAGCTTCGCCAACCCCGCGCGCCGTGCGGCGTCCATGACGGTGACGACCGACTGGTGAGCCGAGGTCGCGTCCGCCGAGATGATCACGACCGCATCCTTATTGCCCTCGGATGCAACCGCCAGCTCGGCGGCGAGCAGCTCGACGCTGCGCCCGTCGAGGGCCTTGCGATTGATGGCGTACCGGCCGTCGCCAGAGACGGCGACGATGATCTCGCGTGGGTTGTCGCGCGGCTTTTCTGCGTCGGCGACGGGCAGCACCACCTGCAGTTCGGTGAACTTGGAGTAGGTCGTCGAGAGCATCAGGAAGATGAGCACGACCAGGAGCACGTCGATGAACGCGATCAGGTTGATCTCGGGCTCTTCCGGGTGGTGCTTGCGAAAATTCATCGCCATGACGTTCTCCCGGCTCGCTGTCAGGCTGCCGCCTTCTTGACCGGAACGGCGAAGCGCATCAGGTGCGGCACCATGCGCTCAGAAGCCTGCTCCATCTCGAGCGTGTAAGCCTCGATCTTGCCGCGGAAGTAGCGGTAGAACATCAACGATGGGATCGCGATCATCAGGCCGAAGGCAGTGTTGTAAAGCGCGATGGAGATCCCGTGGGCCAACATGGCGGGGTTGCTGCCGCCCGTAGGGGCCTGCGAGCCGAAGATCTCGATCATGCCGACCACCGTGCCGAGCAGGCCCAGCAGAGGAGCCGCCGACGCGATGGTGCCCAGCGTGTTCATGTACCGCTCCATCTTGTGAACCGCGGCGCGGCCGGCCGACTCGAAGGCATTGCGCAGCACCGGTTCAGTAAGTCGCGGATCGGCGATCACGCTGCGCAATCCGCTGGCGAGCACGGTGCCAAGAATGGAGTTCTCGGCGAGTTTGTTCACCACGTCTGCTCCGGGCAGGTGGGCGCGCGTGACCGACACGACTTCATCGAGCAGTTTGGGTGGAGCGACTCGCGCAGCGCGCAGGCTGGAGAGGCGTTCGATGATGATCGTCAGGGCGACGACGGAGCACAGAAGTAGCGGCCAGATGGGCCAACCAGCGGCTTGTATGATCGAAAACAATCCGGTCCTCTTGAAGTTTTGACCCATTCGGGACGGGCGATTATGGCCCCAAGGTCAGGGCTCCCACGCAGCGATTGGTTTGATGTTGTCACCGCGTTTCGCGGTCATATTCCGCAACTTGCTGATGCGCCGACACCCATCCACTGCAACTGTGGACAACTTTGTGGGCAACTGGACTGTGAAGCACCGAGAGCCGCGAAAACTCAGGCGTCGCGACAAGTTGCCCAAATCTTGAGCAAGAAAAATCCTTTGAAAATCAATAGTTTGCGTGATTGTGAAAGCGCCGTGACAGCGAAAATGCCACGCAAAGCCTTGAATGCCGGGCTTGTGGAGTTCTCGGCCCGCGCCAGTACTGGGTTTGCGCGTGATTGAAGGTGCGCAGCCCCGAGCGGAGCGCGCCGTGTGGGGTGTGGCGGCATTGCTCCACGCCGTCTCGGATGCACTCGCTGCGCGGTTCACGGCATGCACCATCCGCGGCGAGATCTCAGGGTTTTCGCGGGCGTCCAGCGGCCATTGCTACCTGAGCCTGAAGGACGCTGACGGCAAGGCGGGCCTGCTGCGCTGTGCGATGTTTCGCCGCGCGGCGAGCCTGATCGACTTCGAGCCCGCCGATGGCCAACTTGTCGAGGTGCGGGGCCGGCTCGCTGTGTACGAACCCCGAGGCGAGCTGCAGTTCGTGATCGAGTCAATGCAGCGCGCTGGCGCTGGGGCCTTGTTCGAGCAGTTTCTGAGACTCAAGGCGCTCCTGGAGGCCGAGGGCTTGTTCGACGCCGTGCGCAAGCGCGAGTTGCCGCGCCTTCCACGGCGTGTGGGAGTTGTCACCTCGCTCGGTGCCGCAGCGTTGCACGATGTGCTGACGGCGCTGAAGCGCCGCGCGCCGCACGTCGAGGTCGTCGTCTATCCGAGCCTGGTGCAGGGGGCCGACGCGCCGCCGAGCCTGGTCCGTGCGCTCGAGGTGGCGAACAAGCGAGCCGAGGTCGATGTGCTTCTCGTGTGCCGCGGCGGTGGCTCGCTGGAGGACTTGTGGGCCTTCAATGACGAGCGTGTGGTGCGCGCCATTGCGGCCAGCGACCTTCCGGTCCTTTGCGGCGTGGGGCACGAGACCGATATGACGCTGGCCGACTTTGCAGCCGATGTACGAGCGCCCACGCCGACCGCAGCCGCGGAGATCGTGTCCCCCACGCAGGCGGACGGGCGGGCCTTGCTGGCTGCAGTGGCGTCGGTGATGACAGCGTGCATGTACCGCGTGATCGACACGCAGCAGCAGCGCATGGATCGCGCCCAACTCCGGCTGATGCGGCCAGCTGACGGCATACGCCGGCTCGACCAGCGGCTTGCACTGCTGCAGCAGCGCATGAACGCCTGCGTGCGACAGCGTGTACCGCGCCAGGTGCAATCCGTGTCGGCGGCCCACGCGCGCTTGGGCCGGGCGCTGGCTGTGACGCTGGCTGCGCGGCATCACCGGCTTTCCTCTCTGGAGGCACGCCTGACCGCGCTCGACCCTCGCAGGGTTCTGTCACGAGGCTATGCCTGGCTCACGGACGAGGAGGGCAGCCCCATCACGCATGCAGAGGGCCTCTCGGCTGGCCAAAGGGTTCGCGCTGAGCTGGCGGATGGCCAGGTCAGCGCAACGATTTCAGGGGTGGCTTTGAAACCGCGGGCAGAGCACTGAGATTCGAAGCGCCGGCGGCATCTTCGAGCAAGCTGCCTACAATGAATCAGCTCTCAGCCACCAAGAAAGGACATCACATGGAACATACCCTGCCGCCACTGCCGTATGCACAAGATGCACTCGCACCCCACCTCAGCAAGGAGACGCTCGAGTACCACTATGGCAAGCATCACAACGCCTATGTGGTGAACCTGAACAACCTTCAGAAGGGCACCGAGTTCGAGAGCATGAGCCTCGAAGACATCATCAAGAAGTCTTCGGGTGGCATCTACAACAACGCCGCCCAGATCTGGAACCACACGTTCTTCTGGAGCAGCATGAAGCCGCAGGGCGGTGGCGAACCCACCGGCGCGCTGGCCGACGCCATCAACGCCAAGTTCGGCAGCTTTGCCGCGTTCAAGGAAGCCTTCACCAAGAGTGCGGTGGGCAACTTCGGCTCGGGCTGGACCTGGCTTGTGAAGAAGCCCGACGGCAGCGTCGACATCGTCAACACCGGCGCGGCAGGCACGCCGCTCACCACGGCCGACAAGGCCTTGCTGACGATCGACGTATGGGAGCACGCGTACTACATCGATTACCGCAATCTTCGCCCGAAGTTCGTCGAGACGTTCCTTACGTCGCTTGCAAACTGGGAGTTCGCGGCAAAGAACTTCGCCTGAGCGAAAGTCCTTTCCGCAAAGAGAAGGCCGGTCTTTGACCGGCCTTTTTTCTGGTGGCGGTGGGGCCTACTGGGTGAAGGGCCGGCCCTCAAGCTTCGACCCGGGCTTGATGCCTCGCTTGTCGAACCAGCCTTGGTTCATTTCCAGAACAAAGCGCACCGGCTTCTTGGAGCAGTGGGAGTCAAGCGTCTGTGGCTTCATGTCTTCAATATTGACCACCGTGCCGTTGTCGGCGATGAATGCCGTTGACAGCGGCAGGAGGGTGTTCTTCATCCAGAAGCACTGGACAGCCTTGTCCTCGAAGACGAACAACATCCCTTCATTGGTCGGCATCGAAGCTCTGTACATCAGACCCGTGGCTCGCTGGTCGGGTGTCTGTGCGACCTGGGCCTGAATGTTGTGAATGCCTGCACTCAGACGGATGGTGGGCAAGTTCTGCGGTTCCTGAGCGATTGCGGCGCCGGCAAGCAGCAGCGCGATGACGGCGAACCAGGCGCGCGTGTTCATGAGTGATGATTTCCGGTCGAGTGGGGTGGGTGACGATTATGGGCATCCATGTGCGCCTATCGGCCAACGGTGCGTGCCGTCAGGCGGTTGACAGATACCCTGGCATAGAATCTTTGATCACCCCTCGCAGCGCGGAGTCACTCCTATGTACAAGCACATCAAGGTTCCCCAATCTGGGCAGAAGATCAGCGTCAATTCCGACTTTTCGCTCAAGGTTCCCGACGAGCCGATCATTCCTTTCATCGAAGGCGACGGCACGGGTCTCGACATCACTCCGGTGATGATCAAGGTGGTTGATGCCGCGGTGGCGAAGGCTTACGGCGGCAAGAAGAAGATTCACTGGATGGAGGTCTACGCTGGAGAGAAGTCGACCAAGGTCTACGGCCCCGATGTGTGGCTGCCCGAAGAGACCCTCGAAGCGCTCCGCGAGTATGTGGTGTCGATCAAGGGGCCCCTGACCACGCCGGTGGGCGGTGGCATCCGTTCGCTGAACGTGGCGTTGCGCCAAGAGCTCGACCTGTACGTTTGCCTGCGTCCGGTGCAGTACTTCAAGGGCGTCCCGTCGCCGCTCAAGGAACCGGAGAAGACCAACATGGTCATCTTCCGCGAGAACTCCGAAGACATCTACGCCGGTATCGAGTACGAAGCAAAGTCTGACAAGGCCAAGAAGGTCATCAAGTTCCTGCTGGAAGACATGGGCGTCAAGAAGATCCGCTTCCCTGAGAGCTCAGGTATCGGTATCAAACCGGTTTCGATCGAGGGCACCGAGCGCTTGGTGCGCAAGGCGCTCCAGTACGCAATCGACAACGACAAGCCCAGCGTCACGATCGTGCACAAGGGCAACATCATGAAGTACACCGAGGGTGGCTTCCGTGATTGGGCCTACGCCCTGGCGCAGAAGGAGTTCGGCGCCGAGCTGATCGACGGTGGCCCGTGGTGCAAGTTCAAGAACCCCAAGTCTGGCAAGGACATCATCGTCAAGGATTCGATCGCCGATGCCTTCCTCCAGCAGATCTTGCTGCGTCCAGCCGAATATTCGGTCGTGGCCACGCTGAATCTGAATGGTGACTACATCTCGGACGCTTTGGCAGCGCAAGTCGGCGGCATCGGTATCGCCCCGGGTGCCAACCTGTCAGATTCGGTAGCCTGCTTCGAGGCCACGCACGGCACGGCGCCCAAGTACGCCGGCAAGGACTATGTGAACCCTGGCAGCGAGATCCTGTCCGCCGAGATGATGCTTCGCCACATGGGCTGGACGGCCGCGGCCGATCTGATCATCAGTTCGCTCGAGAAGGCCATCGCGAGCAAGAAGGTCACCTATGACTTCGCTCGACTGATGGACGGCGCGACGCAAGTGTCCTGCTCTGGTTTCGGTCAGGTGATGATCGAGAACATGTGAGCGCGTTCGGCGCGGGTGCCCATGCCGGGCGCCCGGTGCGGGAAAACGAAAGGCCCACCAATGGTGGGCCTTTTCATTGGGGCAGCGCTTCAGAGCGTGGCGCTGCTTCCCGCTTGGCTGGCCGCGGCTGCCGCGATCATCGCGAGTGGACCGGACTCCTGCGGGCAGATGTTCTGGGCCAGTTGGCCTTTAGGGCCCTGCACGAGTTCATAGCTCACGCGGCCGCCTTGCTTCAATGTGCGAAAGCCGTCCATCTGGATGGCCGAGAAATGGGCGAACACGTCGTCGCCCCCGCCTTCGGGCTCAATGAAGCCAAATCCCTTTGCATCGTTGAACCATTTCACCGTTCCGATAGCCATAACGGGCACCCTCCCTTAAGTCGGCGCGATTCTCATTCCCGATTTTTTGGCTGTCAAGGAGTGGGTTAGGGATGTATTGCCGGGGCCGAAATGGCTTGAAAAATGCGTTACCCGTGCCGCAGTTCGCCTCTTGCAGTGATCACATCTGACTCAATATCCGAGACACTGATCGCGGAAAACCAACTCGATAGAATGAATCCATGCCCGACGACACACCGAAGTCACCAACTCCGCCGAAAGGGCCTGCGCCTGATCGCGGGCAGGGGGCGGTCGTTGCCGAGCGAAAGGCGGCCAAGACGGCGCCGCCGCGAATGTTTCAGGTCGTGCTGCTCAATGACGACTTCACGCCGATGGAGTTCGTTGTGATGGTGCTCCAGGAGTACTTCAAGCGCGACTTGGAGACTGCGACGCAGATCATGCTCAAGGTACACAAGGAAGGTCGGGGCGTTTGCGGTGTCTACACCAAGGATGTCGCGGCCACGAAGGTCGAACTGGTACTTACCGCCGCACGTCGCGGCGGACACCCGCTTCAATGCATTATGGAGGCCGCATGATTGCGCAAGAGCTTGAGGTCAGCCTGCACATGGCGTTCGTCGAGGCGCGCCAGCAGCGCCACGAATTCATCACCGTCGAGCACCTGTTGATGGCGCTGCTCGACAACCCGTCTGCGGCAGAGGTGCTGCGAGCGTGCGCCGCCAATATCGATGAGTTGCGCAAAAGCCTCGCCCAATTCATCAAGGAGAACACACCCACAGTGGGTGGGTCCGAAGAGGTCGACACGCAGCCGACGCTGGGTTTTCAGCGGGTGATTCAGCGCGCGATCATGCACGTGCAGTCCACAGGCAGCGGCAAGAAAGAAGTGACCGGCGCGAACGTGCTGGTCGCCATCTTCGGCGAGAAGGATTCCCACGCCGTCTATTACCTGCACCAACAAGGTGTGACTCGCCTCGATGTGGTGAACTTCATCGCCCATGGCATCAAGAAGTCTGATCCTCCGGAGCAGCCCAAGTCCAACGAGGGCACCAGCGGAGAAGGCGAGAAGGAAGAGGGTGAGTCAAAGGGGTCGCCGCTAGACCAGTTCACGCAGAACCTCAACCAGATGGCCCGCGAGGGCAAGATCGACCCGCTCATCGGCCGCGAACTCGAGGTCGAGCGAGTCATTCAGATCCTGTGCCGGCGCCGCAAGAACAACCCCCTGCTGGTCGGCGAAGCAGGCGTCGGGAAGACGGCGATCGCCGAAGGCCTGGCATGGCGCATCACTCAGAACGATGTGCCGGAGATCCTGTCGGACGCCCAGGTCTACGCCCTCGACATGGGCGCGCTGCTGGCCGGCACCAAGTACCGGGGTGACTTCGAGCAGCGCCTGAAGAGCGTGCTCAAGCATCTGAAGGATCAGCCGAACGCTGTTCTGTTCATCGACGAGATCCACACCTTGATCGGTGCCGGCGCGGCGTCGGGGGGGACGCTGGACGCGAGCAATCTGCTCAAGCCAGCGCTCAGCTCGGGCCAGATGAAGTGCATCGGCGCCACGACCTTTACCGAGTACCGGGGCATCTTCGAGAAGGATGCGGCCCTGTCACGCCGGTTCCAGAAGGTTGACGTGGTCGAACCTTCGGTCGAGCAGACCATCGAAATCTTGAAGGGGTTGAAGTCGCGCTTCGAAGAGCATCACAGCGTCAAGTACGCAGTTGGGGCGCTTCAGGCTGCCGCCGAGCTCTCCGCCAAGTACATAAATGACCGCCACCTGCCCGACAAGGCGATCGACGTGATCGACGAGGCTGGTGCTGCCCAGCGCATCCTGCCCAAGAGCAAGCAGAAGAAGACCATCACGCGCAACGAAGTCGAAGAGATCGTGGCGAAGATCGCACGCATCCCGCCGACCAGCGTATCGAGCGATGACCGCTCGAAGCTCAAGACCCTGGAGCGCGATCTGAACAGCGTCGTGTTCGGTCAGGAGCCTGCGATCGAGGCGCTGGCTGGCGCAATCAAGATGGCGCGATCGGGCCTGGGCAAGCCAGACAAGCCGATCGGCTCGTTCCTGTTCAGCGGCCCGACCGGCGTGGGCAAGACCGAAGTGGCCAAGCAGTTGGCGTTCGTTCTTGGAATCGAGTTGATTCGCTTCGACATGAGCGAGTACATGGAGCGCCACGCGGTGAGCCGCCTGATTGGCGCGCCCCCGGGTTACGTCGGGTTCGACCAAGGCGGCTTGCTCACAGAGGCTGTTACCAAGAAGCCGCATGCGGTCCTGCTGCTCGACGAGATCGAGAAGGCCCACCCGGATGTCTTCAACGTGCTTTTGCAGGTGATGGACCATGGTTCGCTGACCGACAACAACGGTCGCAAGGCAGACTTCCGCAACGTCATCCTGGTCATGACGACCAACGCGGGCGCAGAAACCATGAACAAGGCGACCATCGGCTTCACCAACTCGCGAGAGCAGGGCGACGAGATGGCCGATATCAAGCGACTGTTCACGCCGGAGTTCCGTAACCGGCTGGATGCCACGGTGAGTTTCCGAGCGCTCGACGAGGAAATCATCCTCCGTGTGGTCGACAAGTTCCTGCTGCAGCTCGAAAGCCAACTGGCCGAGAAGAAGGTCGAGGTGACCTTCAGCGACGCCTTGCGCAAGCACCTTGCCAAGAAGGGCTTCGATCCGCTCATGGGTGCGCGACCCATGCAACGCCTCATCCAGGACACGATCCGGCGCGCGCTGGCTGATGAATTGCTGTTTGGTCGCCTGGTCGACGGTGGGCGTTTGGCGGTCGACATCGATGACGACGGCAAGACCGTGCTCGACATTCAGCCTGCGGGCAAGAGCGACAAGCCCAAGTCCGAGCCAGCCACGGCGGCTTGATCGCTGTCGCCGGCAAAGACGGGGCCTTCGTGGCCCCGTTTTTCATGCCCGTTGCGCCGGGTCCTGCCTGAAGAACCGAGCCAGCAGCGCGTAGACACCCGGGTGATCGTCCAGCAGATCCTGCGGCGAGACGAAGAACGCCTCGCATGCCACTGCGAAGAACTCGCTCGGCGCTTCGGCGCCGTAGGGGTCGAGCCAGGTGTCCACGCCCGCATCCACGTATGCGCAGAACGCGTCGTACGCGGTCGTGAAGGTCTCTATCCATTCGGCTCGGGCCGCGCGAGTGGGAAGGGGCGGGACGCCGTCGGCCTCTCCATCGCGCATGTCCAGTACGTGAGCAAACTCATGGATGACGACGTTGTAGCCCCACTCGGCGCTGGTCCCGGCCTCGGCCACGTCGTGCCATGAGAGGGTGACAGGACCGCCCTCCATGGCTTCACCCGATAAGGCTTCGTCGTAGTGATGCACGACGCCATCCTCGTCCATGACCTCTCGACTGGCCACTACCTCGTTGGCATGGACCACGATGCCAACAAAGCTGTCGTACCAGTCGAGGCCCATATTGAGCACGGGCAGGCAGGCCTGCGCAGCAATGGCTACCGCCATATCGTCGGTGATCTCGAACCCTTGCGCGCCATTGAATTGCTTGCGCGCGAGAAAGAGGGTGCTCAACTCGCGCAGGGTGTAGGCATCGGTCGCAGAGAGCCGGTCCAGGAACGGAAAGCGCGCCAAAGTGGCGCCCCATAAGGCGCCGGGTATGGGGCGGCGCGTCAGAGTGCGTTGATCGCGCCAGCGGCGCCAGGCTTGCAGCACCACGCGCTTCAGGCGAGCGCGGCGTTCAGCGGCAGCCTAAGAACGCCCTCTGCGCAGAGTCGTAGGACCTCGGCGCGGTGAGGCGGGTGATCGAGGTCCCAGTCGGACAAGACGTGGCGCACGACCCCGGGTCCGATGGTTTCGGTGGCGGGGCGGTGCGTGTGGCCGTGGATCAAGGTCGAGCTGCCGGCACGGCTCAGCCACTCGGCGGCGGTGCCGGCGTCGACATCCGCCCAGTCGGACGGCTCAGGCATGCCCTTCTTGCGTATCTCGCTTTGCGAGCGAACCTCGCGCGCGTACCGCTGGCGAGCGTCGAGTGGTTGAGCGATGAAGCTTGCCTGCCACGCCGGGTCGCGGACCACGCGGCGGAACTTCTGGTATTCGACGTCGTCGATGCACAGTTCGTCACCGTGGCTGAGCAACCACCCCTGGCCGAATGCGGTCAGAAGGCAAGGGTCGGCAAGGGCCGTCATGCCGCAGGCGTCGAGCATGTCTGCCCCGACGAGGAAGTCGCGGTTGCCGACCATGAAGAACATGGGGCGCAATCGGGATGCCCGAGCGAGCACGTCGGTGCAGCGAGCCTCGAACCCGTCGAAGCGCGCATCGTCACCGACCCACACCTCGAACAAGTCACCCAGCAGGAAAACGGCATCGGCCGCGGTGCCGAGCAGGTACTCGGACCAGGCATCGAAGGTGCGAGGCGTGTCGCTCCCGAGGTGAAGATCGGAGATGAAGTCGATGTTCCGCCACTGGGGCGGCGCAAGGACTTCAGACTTCATGCGCGTTCTCTCAGACGACCAATGCCTGCGTGATCACCACGTCTTCGACGGGAACGTCACCGTGTCCGCCACGGTTGCCCGTCTTCACGCCTTCGATTGCGTCCACCACGTCGGCGCCCGACACGACCTTGCCGAAGACGGCATAGCCCCAGCCATTGGGCGATTCCGACTTGAAATTCAGGAAGTCGTTGTCGGTGGCGTTGATGAAGAACTGCGCGCTCGCCGAATGCGGCGCATTGGTGCGCGCCATGGCAACCGTGTAGTGATCGTTCTTCAAGCCGTTGTTGGCTTCGTTCTGGATCGGCGCGTCGGTCGGCTTCTGGCTCATGCCCGGCTCGAAGCCGCCGCCCTGGATCATGAAGCCCTTGATGACGCGGTGGAACACCGTGCCGTTGTAGTGGCCCTTCTCGACGTAGGCGAGAAAGTTCGCGACGGTCGCGGGCGCCTTGGCGTCATCGAGTTCGATGCGGATGTTGCCCTTGTTGGTTTGCAGTTCTACGGTCTTGGTCATGTCATTTCTCCAGGGTGGCCTTCTTGATGGTCACAGGGGTGCGGGGAACGTCGCCAGGGCCGGTCGGCACGGCGCGGATCTTGTCGACCACGTCCATCCCTGAGATGACCTTGCCGAAGACGGCGTAGCCATTCCCATCGGGGGAGCGGGCGGCGTTGAGGAAGTCGTTGTCCTTCACGTTGATGAAGAACTGCGAAGTGGCGGAGTTCGGGTCGGGTGTGCGCGCCATGGCGATGGTGCCGCGGTCGTTGTTGAGGCCGTTGCGGGCTTCCAAGGGAATGGGTGCACGCGTGGGCTTCTCTTTGAGATCGGCTGTCATGCCCCCGCCTTGGATCATGAAATTGTTGATCACGCGGTGGAACACGGTGCCGTCGTAGTGGCCTGCCTTGACGTACTGCACGAAATTGTCGACGGACTTCGGCGCCTTGGCTGCGTTGAGTTCGACGACGATGTCTCCCTCCGACGTGGCGAGCTTCACCTTCTGGGCGTGGGCGGAAGCGCTCGCTGCGAGGCCGATGCAGGCCGCAGCAAAGAGAGCCAATCCGTGGGTCATTTTCTTCATGAAATCGCTCCTTCTGGAATTTCGTTGATTGTTGTTGGTTTGAGCTAGCGGCGTGATGCAGTGTTGGCCTTGGGGCTGTCGCCGTCAGGCGTACGCGCGGCCGGTGCCAGCAACTCCCGAATCAGCGCGAGCTTGGGGCCAAGCGTGGCGGTGTTCGATGCATCGAGCTGCACGGATCTCGAGTAAGCCTGGGCCGCGAGTTTGGCGTAGACATCTCCGAGATTCTCATATGCAGGCGCATACCCGGGGTTTGCGCGGATCGCCGATTCGAGTGTGCGACGAGCCTGATCGTACTGACCTTGCTTGCTGTAGAGCACTGCGAGGTTGTTGTACGGCTCCGGGCGCTCTGGGAAATCCTGGGTCAGCTTCACGTAAATCGATGAAGCCTCGACCAGGCGGCCTTGCTCCGTGAGCGCGAGCGCCTTCGAGAATCGCATGCGAGCGTCGCCGGGATGCGATGCAAGGAACTGATCGGCCCTCTGAACTGCGTCGGTCCATTGGCCGGCGCCGATGAGGCGTTCGACGTCTGCATGGTCGTCGGCACGCACCGTTTGCGAGGCGAGTAGCAGGCCCGCGACGATCAATGCGAGCAACGGAGCACGTGTGCAGACCATCGGCTTCCTGAAGTGGGTTGCAAGCGCTTGTGACTCAGGCGCAGGGTGCGGAGAATGCCCTGAGTGGCAAGAGGGCGGGCCGCTATACTCGCAAAATTGTATCGCAGCCCCTGTCAAGGGGCGCTCTTTGGGTCGACGTTCCATGCACGAGTGCGACACCAAAGTACGCTGGCCGTCTCACCGATCGCCATCCCGGTTCAACAGTTCGGCCGCCAGTTGCTGAGCGCCCCCTCCAGTCCATCACCGATGACATTGCGCATCTTCAACACCTTGACCCGAAAGACCGAGGTGTTCGTTCCCATCGAGCCGAACCATGTTCGCATGTACGTGTGCGGCATCACCATCTACGACTACTGCCACGTCGGGCACGCACGGATGATGGTGGCGTTCGATGTGATCTACGGTTGGTTGCGCGCGCTGGGCTACAAGGTGAGTTATGTGCGCAACGTGACGGACATCGATGACAAGATCATCCGCCGGGCGCTCGAGCGCAAGATCTCTCTGCGCGACCTGACCGACGAAATGATCAACGCGATGCACGACGATCTTGGCGCGCTCGGCATCGCTCGACCGACACACGAGCCACGAGCGACCGAGTACGTGCCGCAGATGCTGTCGATGATCGGTCAGCTCGAATCCAAGGGCCTGGCCTATCGCTCGGACAACGGCGATGTGAACTTCGCGGTGCGCAAGTTCCCGAACTACGGCCAGCTCTCAGGCAAGTCGATCGATGAGTTGCGTGCGGGGGAGCGCGTCGCCGTTCTCGGCGGCAAGCAGGACCCACTCGACTTCGTTCTCTGGAAGGCCGCCAAGCCCGAAGAGCCGGAGGACGCCAAATACGACTCTCCCTACGGTGCAGGGCGCCCCGGCTGGCACATCGAGTGCTCGGCGATGGGCTGCGCGATCCTGGGCGAGCAGTTCGACCTGCACGGCGGCGGGGCCGACCTGCAGTTCCCGCATCACGAGAACGAGATTGCGCAGAGCGAGGGCGCCAATGGTGTGCCGCCAGCCAAGGTGTGGGCGCACAACGGCTTGCTGAATGTCGACCACGTGAAGATGTCGAAGTCGCTCGGCAACTTCTTCACCATTCGCGCAGTTCTCGAGCGCTACGACGGCGAAACGATTCGATTCTTCATGCTGCGCACGCACTACCGCAGCCCGTTCAACTTCAGCGATGTGAATCTCGACGACGCGCGCAACGGCCTGCGACGCTTGTACACGGCGCTGGCCGATGTGGAGGCGGATGCCGCCCCGATCGATTGGTCGCACCCCTCGGCGGCGCGCTTTCACGATGCGATGAACGAGGATTTCGGCACGCCCGAAGCGGTTGCGGTGCTGTTTGAACTTGCTGGTGAAATCAATCGCACCAAGTCGCCCGAGCTGGCGGGGCTGCTCAAGTCACTGGGTGCCACACTGAACGTGCTGCAGCAAAACCCCCGTGTTTACTTGCAGGGCGGTGGTGGGGTCGACGAGTCGGCCATTCAGGCTCGGATCGACGCGCGTGCCGCCGCCAAGAAGGCGCGCGATTTCGCCCTGGCAGACCAGATCCGCAAGGAGCTGCTCAGCGAAGGCATCGAACTGCAGGACTCGCCGCAGGGCACGACCTGGACGAAGGTTTGACCGGTGCGATTGTCGACTCCTGATTACTGGGACGAGGCGTGCAAGCACCTCTCCAAGCGCGATCGTGTGATGCGCAAGCTCATTCCGCTTGGCGAAGGCCGGCTGGAGAGCCGCGGCGACGCCTTCACGACACTGGCTCGATCCATCGTCGGCCAACAGATCTCGGTGCGCGCGGCGCAGGCCGTGTGGGATCGGTTCGCTGCACTCGTGGGTGGGCAGCCTGCGCGCGTGATGCCAGCCTCGGTGGTCGGGATGGAGCCGCCGCGCCTTCGCGAGGCCGGGCTGTCGGCACGCAAGGTGGAGTACCTGCTGGACCTGGCGCAGCATTTCGAATCGGGCGCTGTCCATGTGCGCCAGTGGCAGCAGATGGACGACGAAGCCATCATCGAAGAGCTGGTGGCAATCCGTGGCATCGGCCGTTGGACGGCCGAGATGTTCCTGATCTTCCACCTGATGCGGCCCAATGTGCTGCCGCTCGACGACATCGGGCTCATCAAGGGAATCAGCGTGAATTACTTCAGCGGCGAGCCCGTTTCGAGGGCTGAGGCGCGTGAAGTGGCCGACGCCTGGGCCCCGTTTCGCTCAGTGGCCACATGGTACATTTGGCGCAGCCTCGACCCCCTGCCTGTCGCGTACTGAGCGCCTCCATCGCCTCATTGAAGACGCGCAACGCGTCTCTCTCAACCCAGGATTACAGCCGGATGAGCAAACGACATTTCCTCGAGTTCGAGCAACCCATTGCCGAACTAGAAACCAAGATCGAAGAGCTGCGCTACGTGCAAAGCGAATCGGCTGTCGACATCTCCGAAGAGATCGATCGTCTCAGCAAGAAGAGCCACCAGCTCGTCAAGGACATCTATTCGAACCTGACGCCTTGGCAAGTCACGCAGATCTCGCGCCACACGCAGCGACCGTATGCGATGGACTACATCAACGAGGTCTTCACCGACTTCCAGGAGCTGCGCGGCGATCGTCACTTTGCCGATGACCAGTCCATCGTCGGCGGCTTGGCCCGTTTCAACGGCCAGGCCTGCATGGTGATTGGCCACCAGAAGGGCCGTGACACCAAGGAGCGCGCGGCGCGCAATTTCGGCATGTCACGCCCCGAGGGCTATCGCAAGGCCCTGCGGCTGATGAAGCTGGCCGAGAAGTTCGGTTTGCCGGTGTTCACGCTTGTCGATACGCCTGGGGCCTACCCGGGCATCGGCGCGGAAGAGCGTGGCCAATCCGAAGCCATCGGCCGCAACATCTACGAGATGGCGCAGCTCGAGGTTCCGATCATCGTCACCATCATCGGTGAAGGCGGTTCGGGTGGGGCGTTGGCGATCAGCGTGGGCGACCAGGTGCTGATGCTGCAGTACTCGGTGTACTCGGTCATCACGCCGGAAGGCTGCGCATCGATCCTGTGGCGGACGGCCGAGCGGGCGCCCGATGCGGCGGAGGCTCTTGGCATCACCGCACACCGCTTGAAGGCGTTGGGCCTGATCGACAAGATCGTCAACGAGCCCGTCGGTGGCGCGCACCGCGACCACAAGCAAATGTCGGCCTACCTCAAGCGGGCGCTCAATGACGCGCTGCGCCAGGTGAGCGACCTTTCGACCAAGGAACTGCTGCAGCGGCGTTATGAACGGCTGCAGTCCTATGGCCGCTTCACCGACACCAGCGAACGCTGATCCCTCACCAAGCATCGCGGTGGCCTATAGCGGCGGCCGCGATTCGACGGCGTTGCTGCACGCGACCGCGCTTGCAGCTGCGCAGCAGGGCGCGCAGGTCGCCGCGCTGCATATCCACCACGGGCTGAGCCCTCACGCAGATGCGTGGCTCGCGCACGCGCAGCGGCAGTGCGAGCGCTGGCGGCGAAAGGGCTTGCCGGTGCGCTTGTTGTCTCATCGTCTGGCGGGCCGGCCCGCGCGCGGAGAAAGCGTCGAAGCGTGGGCGCGAGATGGCCGCTACCGCGCGTTGGCATTAATGGCCAAGGAGTCGGGCGCGCAAGCAGTGCTTCTGGCACATCACCAGCGCGACCAGGCCGAAACCTTTGTTCTGCAGGCGCTGCGTGGTGCAGGCATGGCCGGGCAGGCTGGCATGCCGAGTCGGTTCGAGCGCGATGGCATCACCTGGCTTCGGCCGTGGCTCAACCAACCGCGCGAAGCGATCGAGGCTTACGTGCGCCATCACCGGTTGCGTTATGTCGAAGATGACAGCAACGCCGACCCGCGGTTCGCGCGCAATCGTTTGCGGCTAGAGGTGTGGCCGCAATTGAAGGCCGCGTTCCCTGGTGTCGATGCGAGTCTGGCGT
Source organism: Piscinibacter sp. PDB1-1 (assembly GCF_056675995.1). NCBI lineage: Bacteria > Pseudomonadati > Pseudomonadota > Betaproteobacteria > Burkholderiales > Sphaerotilaceae > Piscinibacter > Piscinibacter sp. PDB1-1. The sequence goes on along the minus strand of NZ_JBWVZJ010000003.1, from coordinate 129,007 downwards.
TGGCTTCTGGCTGGGCCGCCGACGCCGCGGAGTGTCTCGAGGACCTGGCGCGCATTGACCTGCAAGCCGTGGCTGACACCCGTGGGCTTCGAATCGACCTGTGGCGCGCCTTGAGCCGTGTTCGGCAGTCCAACGCCTTGCGCAGTTGGTTGAGGGATCAACTCGGCAAGCCCGCTCCGGCGAGCCTGGCATTGCGCCTGTTGGACGAGGTTCCATCCGGCGGCACCGCACAGTGGTCAGCAGGCGAGGGGACGCTGCGCTGCCATCGAGGCCGACTCCGCTACGACGGTGTGCCGGCAGGTTCTTCACCCGCGGCGGATCGCGAGGCAGTGCTCAGCATCCGGCGCGCCGGCCGCTATCCGTTGCCAGGCTGGGGCGGCGTGCTGGTGGCAGAACGGGTCAAGGAGGGTGGCGTGCCCCTCGCATGGTTGGCGCATCTGGAGTTGCGTGAACGGGCTGGCGGCGAGCAGTTTCAGGCGGGCGTCGGCCGGCCCGCACGCAGCCTGAAGAAGCAGTTCCAGGCAGGCGAGGTGCCCTCATGGCAGCGACAGGGGCCGCTCGTTTACAGCGGCGGGCAACTCGTCTTCGTGCCGGGCCTGGGCATTGATGCTCGGGTGATGGCGCTCCCAGTGCAGGCCCAGATTGGCTTGAGCTGGCACAGCAGCTAAAATGCGCGGTTGCTCCGCACGGAGCAGATTCATTCCTTGATCCCCGCGAAACCAGTTTTTCATGGCACTCATCGTTCATAAATACGGCGGCACCTCCATGGGCTCCACGGAGCGCATTCGAAATGTCGCCAAGCGCGTGGCCAAGTGGGCCCGCGCGGGCCACCAGATGGTCGTGGTGCCGTCCGCCATGAGCGGCGAAACCAACCGCCTGCTGGGTCTGGCCAAGGAACTCTCGCCCGAACTGGCCGGAGACGGCATTCAGCGCGAACTCGACATGATCGCCTCGACCGGCGAGCAGGTGTCGGTGGGCCTGCTCTCTATTGCGCTCCAGGCCGAGGGGCTGGAAGCCGTCAGCTACACCGGCTGGCAGGTGCCCATCGCCACCGACTCGTCGTATACCAAGGCGCGCATTCAGAGCATCGACGACAAGCGTGTGCGCGCTGATCTCGCCGCCGGCAAGGTGGTCGTGATCACCGGGTTCCAGGGGATCGATGACAAGGGCCATATCACCACGCTCGGCCGGGGCGGCTCTGATACCTCGGCGGTGGCGGTGGCTGCGGCGATGAAGGCCCACGAGTGCTTGATCTACACCGATGTGGACGGCGTCTACACGACCGACCCGCGCATCGTGCCCGAGGCGCGCCGCCTGAGCACTGTGAGCTTCGAAGAGATGCTCGAGATGGCCAGCCTGGGCTCCAAGGTGCTGCAGATCCGCTCGGTCGAGTTTGCCGGCAAGTACCGCGTTCCGCTGCGCGTGCTGTCGAGCTTCACGCCCTGGGACATCGACCTCGCCGAAGAGGCCAAGTCGGGCACCCTGATCACATTTGAGGAAGACGAAAAGATGGAACAAGCCGTTGTTGCAGGCATCGCGTTCAATCGCGACGAAGCCAAGATCTCCGTTCTGGGCGTGCCCGACAAGCCTGGCATCGCGTTCCAGATCCTGGGCCCGGTGGCCGAGGCCAACATCGACGTCGACGTGATCATCCAGAACGTGTCGCACGACGGCAAGACCGACTTCTCGTTCACGGTGCACCGCAATGATTACGCGCGCACCATGGACCTGCTGAAGAACAAGGTTCTGCCGCAGACGGGCGCGGTGGAGTTGTCGGGTGACCCGAAGATCTGCAAGGTCAGCATCGTCGGCATCGGCATGCGCTCGCACGTCGGCGTGGCCAGCAAGATGTTCCGTTGCCTGAGCGAAGAAGGCATCAACATCCAGATGATCACCACGAGCGAGATCAAGACCAGCGTCGTGATCGACGAGAAGTACATGGAGTTGGCCGTGCGCGCACTCCACAAGGCGTTCGACCTGGAGCAGTCGGCGGCCTGAAACGCCGAAGTTCTGGCTTAGAATGCCGCACTTGTGCTGGAGTCGTGACCGAGTGGCCGAAGGTGCTCCCCTGCTAAGGGAGTATGTGGGCAAAACCTGCATCGAGGGTTCGAATCCCTCCGACTCCGCCAACCAGCTCTGCAAGAAGCCCCACTCGCTGGGGCTTTTTTGTGCCCGTGCCACGTTGAATGGCGGCCAGTCGGGCGCATCTATCGGGCTTCTTGATTTGCGTGGAGCGTGTTCATGCCGGTGAAGGCCCTGTTCGTTCTGTCGACCGCGCTGCACCTCTACATCGGCTGGCGCTTGGTGCCGGCGCTGGGGTTCGCGTGGGCGGCCTGGGCGGTGAGCTCGGTGCTGCTCGCATCGGCCGCGCTGATGCCCATGGGATTGCTGGCGCGGCGTGTTCGCAATCGCACCATGTCAGATGCTCTGGCATGGGCGGGGCTCATCTTCATGGGCATGTTCTCGTCGCTGTTCGTGTTGACGCTGGTTCGAGATCTCGCGCTCTTGGCCACAACGCTGCTTGGCGCATCGACGGCTGCATACGCCCAGTGGTCCGCGCGAGCGGTACCGCTGGTGGCGGGGCTGGTCACAGCGTGGGGCTTCGTGAATGCGCGGCGTCGCGCTCGCGTGGTCTCCGTGGATGTCCCGATCGAGGGCCTGAGCGCGTCGCTGCAGGGGTTCACCATTGCGCAGATCAGTGACATCCACGTCGGCCCGACGATCAAGGGCCCGTACCTGCAGGCCATCGTCGACACCGTCAACGGTCTGCACGCCGACATGGTCGCCGTGACGGGCGATCTCGTGGACGGCAGCGTGCGCGAGTTGTCGCAGCATGTGGCCCCGCTCGCGGACCTGCAATCGAGGCATGGCACCTTCTTCGTGACGGGGAATCACGAGTACTACTCGGGTGCGCACGCGTGGATCGCCGAGTTGCGCCGCCTGGGTGTGCGGGTGCTGCTGAACGAGCACGCCGTGCTGCAACACGGCTCCGCGCCGCTCGTGGTGGCGGGCGTGGCGGACTACAGCGCGCACCACTTCGATCTCGCGCACCGCAGCGACCCGCAAGCTGCCGTGGCGGGCGCGCCGCTCGATGCGACGCGCGTGCTGCTGGCGCATCAGCCTCGCAGCGCCGAGGCGGCTGAACGTGCGGGCTTCCAGTTGCAGTTGTCCGGGCACACGCATGGCGGGCAGTTCTTCCCCTGGAACTTCTTCGTGCCGCTGCAACAGCCTTTCACGGCCGGGCTGCATCGGCTGGAGAAGCTGTGGGTCTACACCAGCCGCGGTACCGGCTACTGGGGGCCGCCGAAGCGCCTGGGCGCGCCGTCCGAGATCACATTGCTTCGATTGGTGGCTGCCTGATGAAACGCCGATTGCGTTGGTGCCTGGTGGTGTGCGGCCTGCTGACGGGTGCGGCATGGGCATCGCCACCTGAGTCAGCTGGTGAAGGCATGGCGCAGCGCGTGCTGGCCTGCACCGGTTGCCACGGGCCGGAGGGGCGGGCGGCACGTGATGGGTACTACCCGCGCATTGCCGGCAAGCCGGCGGGTTACCTGTATCACCAACTACTCAACTTTCGCGATGGCCGACGCCACTATCCGACCATGTCGCGCCTGATCGAGCCGCTGAGTGACGCCTACCTCCAGGAGATGGCTGTGTACTTCGCAAGCCTCGATCTGCCGTACCCCGCCGTGCAGGCTGTTGGCGTTGCGAACGATGCACTGCGCCGCGGCGAAGCGCTCGCGCTGCACGGCGACTCGGCCCGTGGCATCCCGGCGTGCGTGCAGTGCCACGGCTCATCGCTCACCGGCGTTGCGCCCGACATCCCCGGGCTGCTCGGGCTGCCTCGCGACTACCTCGTTGCGCAACTCGGTTCCTGGAAGACGGGTGCGCGTCGTGCGAAGGAGCCCGACTGCATGGCCCACATCGTTCGCCAACTCGCGGCCGACGACGCGAGTGCCGTTGCGAAATGGCTGGCAGCGCAGCCCCTGCCAGCGACTGCCAAGCCCGCGACCACCATGCCCGGCCCCATGCCCATGGATTGCGGTGACGTGACTGGCGCTGCGCGATGAGGCGCCTCGTTGCCGTGGCAGTGGTGGTGCTCGTCGCGGCGAGCGCCGTGGTCGTGGGGCTCAATCTGCGTGGTGAGTCGCCAATGACCAACGCGACCCTGGCGGTCACGCCCGAGTTGCTTCAACGCGGCGCGTACCTGGCCACGGCCGGCAATTGCGCGGGTTGCCACACGGAGCGGGGAGGGCCGCCCTATGCGGGCGGCCGGGGCATCGAAACGCCGTTCGGCGCGGTCTACGCATCGAACCTGACGCCTGATGTGGCCACCGGCATTGGCGGATGGTCGGCCGACGAGTTCTGGCGCGCCATGCACAACGGCCGATCGCGCGACGGGAGGCTGTTGTACCCGGTGTTTCCGTATACGAACTACACGCTCGTTGCCCGAGCAGATTCGGACGCCATCTACACCTACCTGCGCAGTCTGCCGCCGGTGGTGCAGCCCAATCGGGCGCACGACCTGGGCTTCCCGTTCAGCACCCAGGTGGCACTTGGGGTGTGGCGTGCGCTGTACTTCCGGCCGCACGACGGCGGATCCGGCAGCGAGCAAGGTGGTGAGCTCGAACGCGGTGCCTACCTGGTGCAGGGCCTCGGCCACTGCAACGCATGCCATGCCAGCCGCAACGTGTTCGGCGCGACCATGGGCCCGCTCGACCTGGGCGGCGGGCTCATCCCGATGCAGAACTGGTACGCGCCTTCGCTGAGCGACCCGCACGAGGCGGGGCTGTCCGAATGGCCGCTGGACGAGATCGTGAGCCTTCTGAAGACCGGTGCGAGCAAGCGCGCCTCGGTGCTCGGGCCGATGGCCGAGGTGGTCGGTCGCAGCACGCAGCATTTGAGCAATGCCGATCTGCACGCGATGGCGGTGTATCTCAAGTCCTTGCCGAGCGTGCCGGTGGCGCAGCAGGCCCAACGACAGGCTGCGCCGAGCGGTGTGGATGGCGCTGCGATCTATCAAGATCAATGCTCCCAATGCCACGGCAAGCAGGGCGAAGGCGTGGTCGGTGCCTTCCCTGCGCTGGCGGGGAACCGCGCGGTCACCATGGCACTGCCGACGAACCTGGTGCGCGTGGTGATCGAGGGCGGCTACGCGCCATCCACGGCAGGCAACCCGCGGCCGCACGGCATGCCGCCATTCGGCCCCACCTTGACCAGCGCCGAGGTGGCCGCCGTGCTCAGCCACATTCGCAGCGCCTGGGGCAACCAGGCGGGTGCCGTCTCCGAGCAGGACGTCAACCGATACCGTTGACGCGCATGCGGCGTCGCGAGGCGCCGACGCGTGGGTGCGCAGACGTCCTACAGCGCCTTTGTGCGGATCGCAGGACGATGTACGCCCCATGTCGACGCATGAAAGGAGTACCGCCATGCCTCAGAACGAATGGAGCGCCAAGCGCGAACGTCAGTACGAGCACATCAAGGCCAGCCAGAAGGCCAGTGGCAAGGGCGAGAAACTCGCCGAAGAGATTGCCGCACGCACCGTCAACAAGGAGCGCGCCCGCAACGGTGAGGCGCGTGAGGCCAGCCGCAGTTCGGTCGACGACATTTCGTCCGGCGAGCGCGGTGGCCAGCGGTCGCACAGCGGCGCCCAGGGCCGTACGTACGACCAGCTCTACAACGAGGCGCGCCAGCGCGGTGTGAAGGGCCGGTCGTCGATGAGCAAGGCTGAGCTGCGCAAGGCGGTCGGCCGCTGACCATCAGGCGTCTTGTTTCGTCGCCGGGCGCGCTGCCGTCCGGCGCGCGGTGCTGCTTGGGCAGGTCGTTACGCAGATGCACGTAGGCGATCCCGCACAAGCTAATGCGGCGACCAGAAATTGTGCAATGCAGCAGACGCCGAGAAGATGCCACGCAACCCCAACCCTCGGAGGATTGCGATGACCAGCACACAGGCCTTCCCGACGCCCCGGCCCTCTTCGATGGCGCCTTCACTGGGCTTGTTGAGCATGGAGCCCTTTCGGGCTGCCTTCGAGTACGCCGGCATGCGCTTCATGGACCACGGCGTGCTGCCTGAAGGCGACGGTCACCCGGTCATCATCTTCCCCGGCCTTGCCTCCGACAGGCGCTCGCTGCTGCCGCTGCGCAGTTGCTGCGAGACGCTGGGCTATGCCGTCTACGACTGGGAAGAAGGCTTCAACACCGGCCCGCACGGCGACATCGACGAATGGCTAGCCAACCTGGCCGAGCATGTGCGCGGCGTGGCGGCGTTGCATGGTCGCAGAGTGAGCCTCATCGGCTGGAGCCTGGGCGGCATCTACGCGCGCGAGATCGCCAAGATGCGCGCCCCGCTGGTGCGCCAGGTGCTCACACTCGGCACGCCCTTCGCCGGCACCGGCAAGGAGACGAACGTGAGCTGGCTGTACCGCCTCGTCAATGGCAGCGAGCCCTTCATCGACGACCACCTGGCGCAACGCCTGCGGACGTCGCCACCGGTCCCGACGACGTCGATCTTCAGCCGCACCGATGGCGTGGTGGCTTGGGAAACCTGCATGCTCGACGGCAGCCACGAGGCGGAGAACGTGGAGGTCGACAGCAGCCACATCGGGCTGCCCTGGAACCCGCAGGTGCTGCGCATCGTGGCCGATCGCCTCAGCCAGCCCGAAGGCGGCTGGCGCCGGCACGAACCGGCGGAGTAACGCGTGGGGTGCGGTGCGGGTGGGGTCGTGGCATCAGGCCGATGGCCGGCGGTACAGGTAGTCGTCGGGCAACCCCAGTCGCCGGCAGGCCTGCACGGCCGGGCTGTCCACCAGCAGCACGCGATCGGCCAGGCGCGCGGCCGTGATCACAACGCGGCGCCCGGTCGCGCCCAGTGACCATTGCGTGTCCAGCTCCAGGCGCTCGCGCACCCAGCCGGGCAGCAAGTTGACGGCTGCCCTCACGAGCAGGCGCTGCAAGGGCTGCGCGGCGGCGGGCAGCGCGGGTACGCGCAGCATGATCTCGAGGAACTCGTGCACGATCGGCGAGGCCACGAGCCGCGGCCCCATCTGCATGAGCAGGGTCTCGGCCTGGGCCTGGGTGGTCGGAGCCGACGTGGCGCCGTACAGGCGCGCCGATGCCTGGCCTTCGGCATAGAAGGCATCGAGCTGATGGGGCGACAGCGGGTGCACGTAAGCGTCGAACGCTCGCACGAAGCCGTAGCTTGCCGTGGCCTGCACCCAGTCGAGAAGGTCGGGGTCGAGGGCGTCATAGGGCTCGCCGTCGGGGGTCTGACCGCGGACGAGGCCATGCAATCGGGTCACTCGGGCGATCAGGGTTTCAGCCTGCTGGCGAGTGCCGTACACGCTCACCATCGCTGCGTAGGCGGTTCGCTGGATGCGCTCGAGAGGGCGCTCTCTGAAGCTCGTGTGTCGCCAGACGCCTTCTCGCACGCGAGGCTCCGCGAGTTCGAGCAACACCGCTGTCACGCCACCGACAAAGAGCGACAGCGGGCTCTTGAAAATGCGCCAGGAGATCGAATCGGGCCCCATGAAAGCGGCGGCGCCCGGTGGCGAGTCGAAGGCGATGGACGGCCCCCGAGGCGCCGCCAGAAACGCGTGTGCACGGCGATCGATGCCGCGCTGGATGAACCCCGGCAGCCGGAGCGCGTTCGATGCGGCCTGAGGCACCTCAGCCGCCATCGCCGTTCACTCCGCCTTGCGCGGCAGGCTGACGGTGAACCGGGTCACCTGGCCGGGCTGCGAGTGCACGTCAATCTGGCCGCCGTGGGCCTGCACCACCTGCTGCACGATGTACAGGCCCAGCCCCAGGCCCTTGGTGCGTGCACCGGCCTGGCGGCCACTGCGGAAGGGGTCGAAGATGTGCGGCAGGAGTTCAGGCGCAATGTGGCCCTTGTTCTGCACGACCAGCACCACGGAGTCGTTGGCGCTGCCGTCGAGCATCACGTCGATCGTGCCCTCGGCTGCGCCGTGGTGCAGGGCATTGCCGATCAGGTTGGACGCCACCTGCACGAGGCGGTCCTCGTCCCACCAGCCCAGCAGGCTGCCGCTTTGGGTGTACTCGATGCGGCTCTCCGGGAAGATGACCTCGTGCTCCTGGATCACGCCCTGGATCACCGTCTCGAAGCTGGTGTCACGCCGGTTGATCGGGATGCCCTGGCCCAGGCGGGCCCGCGTCAGGTCGAGCATGTCCTCGATCATGCGGCTCATCCATGCGGCGCTTCGCATCAGGCGGCCGCCCATCTTCTGCAGCGATTCTTCGTCGCGCTTCTCCAGGATCTTGGCCGAGAGCTGGATGGCACTGAGTGGCCCGCGCAGGTCGTGGCCGAGCACCGCGTTGAACATCTCGTTCATGCGCAAGGCGTTGGTGCGCTCCTGCAGGTCGCGTGCGAGCTGCAGCTTCTGGCGGTAGAGCTTGAAGAACACCTCGGCCTTGCTCTTGAGGATGTGCGGTTCGATGGGCTTGTAGAGGAAGTCGACCGCACCGCTGTCGTAGCCTCGGAACTGGCGCTTGGAGTCTGTGCCACCGGCGGTCACGAAGATCAACGGCACGTCGCGCGTGCGCTCCACGCTGCGCATGATTTCGGCGAGCTGAAAGCCGTCCATGTCGGGCATCTGCACGTCGACCAGCGCCAGTGCCACGTCGTGCACCAGCAGCAGTTCGAGCGCCTCGGGGCCGGACTGCGCCAGCAGGAGCTCCACATCGTCGTGGCGCAGCAGGGCGGACAGCGCCGAGAGGTTCTCGGTCAGGTCGTCGACCAGCAGGCACTTGACCTTGATGCGCTCGGGCGGGCTCGGGGTGCCAGGCGATGTATTCACGGACGAGCTCCTGAGTTCAATGTTCGTAGCAGGTCGGCAATGCCGTCGAGCGGCAGGATGTGGTCCACAGGGCCGTGCTTCAGCGCCGATTCCGGCATCAGCGAGGCGTAGGCCGTGTCGGGTTGCTGAACCACGGTGCGGCCACCGAATTGTCCGATGCGCGCCAGGCCCAGGGCGCCGTCCTGGTTGGCGCCGGTGAGCACGATGCCCATCAGCCGCTCGCGGTACACGTCGGCGGCGGATTCGAACAGCACATCGATGGAAGGCCGCGAGTAGTGCACCGGCTCGTCCACCGAGAGCGCGAGGGTCGGGCCGGTGTCGACGAGCAGGTGGTAATCGGACGGTGCGAAGTACACGTGGCCGGGCAGTGCAGGCTCCTTGTCGGTCGCCTCACGCACCGTGAGCGCGCAGCGCGGCGTGAAGATCTCGACCAGCAGGCTGCGGCGCTCGCGCGGCAGGTGCAATACCACGAAGACGGCAGCACTCAGGCCGGCCGGAAGGGCTGGCAGCAGCGTCGAGAGCGCTTCCACGCCCCCCGCCGAGGTGCCGATCACGATGGCGTCGACCGAGGGGGCGGTCATGGCGAGTTCCTGCGCTGGTAGATGCGTTCGGCATCGGCGAAGTCGTCGAACGCATCGCGGTGCGCCGAGAAGCGCAGCGACTCCTTCGAGCCCAGGCCGAGGAAGCCCTTGCGCACCAGGGTGTCGCGGAAGAGGCCGATGGCGCGGTCCTGCAGGGTGCGGTCGAAGTAGATCAGGACGTTGCGGCACGACACCAGGTGCATCTCGGCGAACACACTGTCGGTGGCCAGGCTGTGATCCGAGAACACGATGTGCTTGCGCAGCGTCTTGTCGAACACCGCGCGCCCGTAGGCCGCGGTGTAGTGCTCCGAGAGCGACGACCGCGCGCCGGACTTCTGGTGGTTGCGGGTGAACTGCACGATGCGCTCGAGGTCGTACACGCCCGCCTCGGCCTTCTTGAGGGCCTGGGCATTGATGTCGGTGGCGTAGATCAGGGTGCGATCGAGCAGGCCTTCTTCGCGCAGCAAGATGGCCAGCGAGTACACCTCTTCGCCGGCACTGCAGCCCGCCACCCAGACCTTCAGCGAGGGGTAGGTGCGCAGCAGCGGCACCACGTCGTCGCGCAGGGCCTTGAAGTAGCTCGGGTCGCGGAACATCTCGCTCACCTGCACGGTGAGGTAGTCGAGCAAGGCCGGGAAGGTCGACGGATCGTGCAGCAGTTTGTCTTGCAACTGCGAGAGCGTCTGGCAGGCGAAGCGGGTCATGGCCGTGGTCAGGCGGCGCTTCAACGAGGCCGTGGCGTAGCCCCGGAAGTCGTAGTGGTACTTCAGGTAGATGGCGTCGACGAGCAGTCGCAGCTCGATGTCGAAATTGCGGTGCGGCACGCCCACGCTCCCTTACTTGGGCATCCAGACACGCACCAGCGACATGAGCTTTTCCACGTCCAGCGGCTTGGCGATGTAGTCGTTGGCCCCTGCGGCCAGACAGCGCTCCTGGTCGTCACGCATGGCCTTGGCGGTGAGCGCGATGATGGGCAGCTTGTTCCAGTGCGCCTGCTTGCGGATCTCCCGCATCGCGGTCAGGCCGTCCATCTCCGGCATCATGATGTCCATCAGCACGAGGTCGATCGGGTGCTCCGATTCGCCGCGGCTGCGTTCCAGCGCGGCCAGTGCCTCCAGGCCGTTGCGGGCCAGGTCAACCTTGGCACCCTTGGGTTCGAGCACGCTGGTGAGCGCGAAGATGTTGCGCACATCGTCTTCAACGACCAGGATTCGCCGGCCTTCGAGCGCGCTGTCGCGCCCGCGCGTGGTCTGCAGCATGCGTTGCAGCTCTTCCGGCAGGCTCGATTCAACCTGGTGCAGGAAGAGCGTCACCTCGTCAAGCAGCCGCTCGGGCGAGCGTGCGTCCTTCACGATGATCGACTTCGAGAAGCGCCGCAGCTGCTGCTCTTCTTGCGACGTGAGCGAGCGGCCGGTGTACACGATCACCGGCGGGAACGCTGTGTCCTCTTGCGCGGCCATGCGCTCGAGCAGCTCGTAGCCGCTCAGGTCGGGCAGGTTCAGGTCCATGATCATGCAGTCGAAGGTGGCTTCCTTGAGGAGCGCGAGCGCCTCATGGCCGGTTTCGACGCCGGTGATGCTGACGTCGTTGCTTTGCAGCAGTTGCCGGATGCTCTCGCGCTGGCGGGCGTCGTCTTCCACGACCAGCACGCTGCGCATGCGTTGCGAGAACTTCGACTCCAGCCGCTCCAGCGCCTTCATCACCTGTGCGCGCTTTACCGGCTTCAGGTCATAGCCAACCGCACCGCGCTCCAGCGCCTCCTGGGTGTAGTCGGCCACCGAGAGGATGTGCACCGGGATGTGCCGCGTGAGCGGGTCGTGCTTGAGTTGGTCGAGCACCCCCAGGCCAGAGTGATCGGGCAGGTTCACGTCAAGCAGGATCGCGTTCGGCTTGTAGATGTGCGCGGCGGCCAGCCCCTCGCTCGCGGTATGCGTGACGACGCACTGGAACTGCATCTCGCGCACGAGATCTCGAAGGATGGTCGCAAAGCGCGTGTCGTCTTCGACCACCAGGACGAGGCGGCGGCCCGGGTCACGGCTTGCGCGGTCGTCCTCGATGGCAATGGGCGTGAGGGTGGGCTTGTAGGCTGGGTCGGTTGTCTTGAAGAGGCGCTGGGGCGCGGCCGGCCGCTCGGCGGGCGGGACCGGCACAGGTCTTGGCGCCTGCGTGGGGCGCGGCGCCACCACCTGGGCGGCGTCTGCGGTCCAGGCCACGGGCAGCGTGACGACGAACGTGCTGCCTTCCCCGGGCGCGCTTTGCAGCGTGATGTCGCCTCCCAGCAATCGCGCTAGATCGCGCGAGATCGACAAGCCCAGCCCAGTGCCGCCGTACTTGCGGTGCGTGCTGCCGTCGGCCTGGCGGAAGGCTTCGAAGATGAGCTCCTGCTGGTGCGTGGCGATACCGATGCCGGTATCGCGCACGGCGATGGAGACTGTCTCCGGGGTGTCCTGATAGGCATGCAAGGTGACCTTGCCGGTGGCGGTGAACTTGATCGCGTTGGACACCAGGTTCTTCAGGATCTGGCCCAGGCGCTGGCCGTCGCTCACGATGCGTTCGGGTGTGCCTGCCTGCACGGTGGCGCTCAGGGTCAGCCCCTTCTGCTGGGCCATCGGGCCCATCGTCGAGGCCAGGCTTTCGAGCATGGGCGCAATCGCGATCGGCTCGGTGCTCACCTCGAACTTGCCGGCCTCGATCTTCGAGAGGTCGAGAATGTCGTTGATGAGCGTGAGCAGGTCGTTGCCGGCGTCGGAGATGGTCTGCGCGAACTTGACCTGCTCCTCGTTCAGGTTGCCTTGGGCGTTGTCCGCCAGCAGCTTGGCCAGGATCAAGGTGGAGTTGAGCGGCGTGCGCAACTCGTGGCTCATGTTGGCCAGGAACTCCGTCTTGTAGCGGTTGACGCGTTCGAGTTCGGTCGCCTTGTCGGTCAGCACCGCCTGGGCCTGCGAGAGTTCTTCGGTCTGGTTCTCCAGGTTCTGCGTCTGCGCTTCGAGGCGGGCGTTGGCTTCTTCGAGTTCCGTCTGCTGGGCTTCGAGCTGAGCCTGCGAGGCCTTGAGAACGCGCTCCTGCTCTTCGAGCTCTTCATTGCTGACGCGTAGTTCTTCTTGCTGGGCCTGCAGTTCCTCGGCCTGGCGCTGCGTCTCTTCGAGCAGCGCTTCGAGGCGGCTGCGGTCTTTGGCGGAGCGCACGGCGATGCCCAGGGTCTGGGATGCGCGGTCGAGCAGCTCGCGTTCGGCATCGCCCACGGGGTTCAGGAAGCCCAGCTCGATGACGGCGTGCACCTCGCCGTCGATGCTGGCCGGGGCAATCAGCAGTTCGCGCGGCTGCGCGTGGCCGAGCCCGGACGCCACGCTCAGGTATCCCGAAGGGATGTTGGTCACTTGCAGCGTGCGGTTCTCCTTGGCGGCCTGGCCGAGCAGGCCGTCGCCGGGGCGCACCAGGGGGTTGAGAGCCGGGTCGACGGCATAGCCCGCCGTGCGGCGGAAGTTCTTCTCTTCGTCTGCCACATAGACGGCACCGACGCTTGCGCCCATCTGCAGCGCAAGAAAGTTCAATACGCGCTCGCCCAGCACTTCGAGGCGTTGTTCGCCCTGGATGCGCGCACCCAGGCCGGCCTGGCTCGTGCGCAGCCAGATCTGGATCTCGCGCGATTTGTGATCGCGCGCGGCGAGTACCGCGCCGGCAGCGATCAAGGCCAACAACAGGGCCGCGCCGCCCCAGGTCAGGCCGTACGACGCGTTGACCGACTCGCGCCAGTCGCTTTGCCGCTCGTTGAGCAAGACCTGTTCATCGCGCATGACCTCGGCCACGCCTTCGACGATGGCGTCCATGGCCGCTTTGCCGCGATCGCTGGCCACGACCGCCATGGCCTGGGCGATGTCGCCCGCGCGCCGCAAGCGGATGGTCTGATCGAGCTCGCGCAGCTTCTCGTCCACCAGCAGCTCGATCTTGCCGAGCCGTTCGCTCTGCACCGGGTTGTCGGCCAGCAGCTGCTTCAGGTTGGCGAGTTGGCCCGGCACCGTGGCCTTGGCCTTGGTGAAGGGGCCCAGGTAGCTTTCTTCACCTGTCAGCAAGAAGCCACGCTGGCCGGTCTCGGCATCTTTGGCGCTGGCCGACAGGGACTGCAACTGCTCGACCACCCTGAAGGTGTGCGACACCAGTTCGGCGCTTTCCGTGCGCGAGGTGAGCGACTGGAAAGAGACGACCGAGATCAGCAGCACCACGACGGCCGCCGCGACGAAGCCGGCGAGCGTGAGAGGGGGCAGGGGGGTGCCGGCTCGAGGGCGGGCGACGTGATCGTGTGGCGCGTTTTTTGGGGTCATCGTGGTGGCGCTGGCGCGTCGAAAGGGACGCGGAAACCGGGCCCCATGCTATCCGGGGCGCGACGGTGTCTCATCCGCCTGCGATGGCGCGCCGGCGCTCGACGGCCTCCACGCGCAGCAGATGGCGGTACTTGGTCACGGTTCGCCGCGCCACAGTGAAGCCCTGTTGGGCCAGGAGGCGCGAGATCTCCACGTCCGACAGGGGATCGCCGGGGCGCTCTTTCTCCAGCATCTCTTTGACCAATTCGCGTATCGCAGTGCCCGAGAACGCGTTTCCGCTCGGCGTGGCCATCGCCCGCGAGAAGAAGTACTTGAGTTCGAACACGCCCAGCGGCGTCGCCATGTACTTGCTGTTGGTCACGCGCGAGACGGTGGATTCATGCACCCCGACCTCCTGGGCGATTTCCTTCAGGCCCATGGGCTTCATCGCCAGCGGGCCGTGGTCGAAGAACTGCGTCTGGTGCTTCACGATCGCCTGGGCCACGCCGAGGATGGTGGCGAAGCGCTGCTCCACGTTGCGCAGCGTCCAGCGCGCCTCTCGCAGCTGGTCGGCCATCTCCGGGTGGGCGGCCTGCTGCTGGCGCTGGAACATCTCTGCATACACCTTGTGCAGGCGCACCTTGGGCACGATGGCCGGGTTGAGCGACACCGTCCAGGCGCCGCGCACCTTCTTCACGATCACATCGGGCGTGAGGTAGCGGATGCCGGCGCTGCCGAAGCGCCAGCCGGGCCGAGGGTCGAGCCGGCGGATGCGAGCGCTGGCCGCGGCCACGGCATCCACCGGCTTGCGCAGTGCGCGAGCGAGAGTACTGGTGTCCTTGGTGGCCAAGCCTTCGAGGTGGTTGGTGATGATCTGGCGCGCCACCTCGCGCTCTTCTTCGCATTCGATGGTGTCGATCTGCAGCAGCAGGCACTCCACGATGTTGCGCGCACCGACCCCGGCGGGTTCGAGCGACTGCACGCGGCGCAGCGCGATCTGCAGCTCTTCGCTGTTTGCCGGTGGGGTGAGGGCGGTGACGCCGATCAGCTCGTCGAGGCTTTCCAGGCGCAGGTATCCGTCGTCATCGAGCGACTCGACGATCGCCTCGGCCAATAGCATGTCGCGCTCGGGGAGGGGCAGCACGCGCAACTGGCGGCGCAAGTGGTCGGAAAGAAGCATCTCGGCAGCCACGCGCTCCATCGGCGAGTCTTCGCCGTCCCCGGTGGACGACGCCCCCTCGGCGGTGCTGGTGGCGAGCCAGGTGTCGCGTTCGTCGTCTTCGAGCGGCGCGGGGGCGCTGTCGATGGGATCGGCCGGTGCGTCGTCGTCGGCGGCTTCGAGCGAGTCTTCGGCCTCGTCGGCGAGTTCATCGTCGGCGGTGTCGAGGAAGGGGTTGCGGTCGAGTACGGCCTGAACCTCTTGCGCGAACTCCATCGAGGGCAGTTGCAGCAAACGTACCGCATGCTGCAGACGGGGCGACAGGCCATGTTGCTGTCGCAGCGAGTTTTGCAGTTGCATGGTTCCCATTGAAGAGGTACTCCCAATTCGATTCAGTTGGGTGTCTTCAATGCAATGCCCGTGCCCTGTGTTTTCGCGCGCTTTCCCAAGCGCGGGGGGCATTTCCCCGGGCAATCTTGCCGATTTGCTGCAGCATTTGCGGCAATCGGCATGCCTGCGGCGTGGGCCGCGCGCAGGCGTGTGGCTTGGTGTTCGATCGCTTGGCGACTAGCTCGCGTGATCGTGCCGCTGCCGCTGCGGCGGGCGACGATCGGGGTGCGGCTCGGGGCGCTTCGGCTGCGAATGTTCGCTGTCGCTGAAGTCGAGTTCGAACTGATCGTGGATGCCGGAGCCCTCGTGGTCGGTTCGCTCGTGCAACGGAGGTGTACCGAGGTCGTGCTGTTGTTTCATGAGGTATCTCCGGTTGATTTGGAAAGTCTTACCCAATCACCTGTGAAAAGTGCATGCGGCGGCGTGAGCCTTGTAAGCGGATTCCGACATACATATAGGCTCGTGCTGACGCGGATTCCACGTCACTCGCGGCAAGATTCGCACATCGATTCAGCGGGATCGATCTCAGAAAAATCTTTCGCAGCCAAAACCAAAGCTGCGGGACAAGGAGACGAAAGGGGCAGGTGCTCGGCGCCGGCCGTTTCGACGGATGCATCACACAGGAGCAATCGGAATGCCACACGTCTTAGTCATTGAAGACGATCTCGACTCGGCCGAGCCTTTGGCCGAACTGATCTCGGCGGAAGGATTTACCGTGGCTACAGCGGGCTCGTTGCGTGATGCGCGGCGGCAGATGGCGCTTCAGGTCCCTGACCTGGTGCTGCTCGATCTGGTGCTGCCCGACGGCAACGGCCTCGAGCTGCTGGAAACCACCCGCGAGATGGCTCACACCGAGGTCGTGCTGATCACGGGCCATGCCAGCCTCGAGACATCCATCCAGGCGCTGCGGCGGGGTGCGACCGACTACCTGGTCAAGCCGCTCAACTTCAAGCAACTCCAGTCGGTTCTCGCACGCGTGAGCAAGCCGTGCCCGCTGCAGGACAAGACCGAAGGGCTGGAGAGCAAGGTCGACACCGAAGGCCACTTCGGCGGCCTGTGGGGGCGCTCTGCAGCCATGCGACAGGTTTACCAGCAAATCGTGCGGGTGGCCTGCACGAATGCCACGGTGTTCATCACCGGCGAAAGCGGCACCGGCAAGGAGGTGGTCGCGCGCACCGTGCACGACATGAGCCGCCGCCGGGGCCGGCCCTTCCTGGCCGTGAACTGCGGCGCGATCTCGCCACAGCTCATGGAGAGCGAGATCTTCGGCCACGAGAAGGGCAGCTTCACGGGTGCCGATCGGCAGCATCAGGGCTTCTTCGAGCGCGCGAGCGGTGGCACCTTGTTCCTCGACGAGATCACCGAAATGCCGCTCGACCTGCAGGTCAAGCTGCTGCGCGTGCTCGAAACCGGCACCTTCATGCGCGTGGGCTCCACCACGGTCCAGCAGACCGATGTGCGCCTGCTGACGGCGAGCAACCGTGATCCGCTGCGTGCGGTGGCCACGGGCCGTCTGCGTGAAGACCTGTTCTACCGTCTGAACGTGTTCCCGATCATGCTTTCGCCGCTGCGCGAGCGCTCCGAAGACGTGGAGTTGCTGGCCCAGCACTTCCTGAACCAGATCGCGCAGCGCGAAGGCGCGCGCAAGCAGTTTGCACCCCCGGTGCTGCAGCGGCTGGCGGCCTACGGATGGCCGGGCAATGTCCGCGAACTGCGCAACGTGGTGTACCGCGCCTATGTGATGGCAAGCGACTCCCTCATCGAGGACGCCTGCCTTCCCGTCTCTGGCGACGCGCCGCCGCCTCTGGTGCCGGTTGCGTCGAGCAGCGGCGACGTGGCTTACAGCGGTGCGCCGGCCTTGACCTTCCGCGTGGGCACAGCGCTGGCCGACATCGAACGCAAGGTGACGCTGGCCACCCTGGAGCACATGGGGCGGCACAAGGAGAAAACCGCCGCCACGCTGGGGATCAGCCTGAAGACGCTCTACAACCGTCTGAAGGAGTACTCGGCCCTGCATGAAGCACCCACGCCGGCTTTGGAAGAGGGTCAGTAAAACGGGGTTCTCAGATCAGAGCCATCCCAAAGCGGCCGCCGCTCCCGAGAACCGGGGCGGCGGCCGCTTTGCATTCGGGCCTGTTCGCACTAGATGAGCACCTCGCCCTGGCCCGGCGCGGGTGCTCAACTGGTGTGAACGGGCCCTATGCAGGCGAGAGTTGTCGATCACGGCCACTCAGAACTGGGCCATCAACAGAATGTTCTGCCAGCACTCAGTTCACCTCATCGGAGACCAGGGACTGAGCATCGACGCTCAGCACCTGCTCCGCGCGTGCGTCCAGGCTTGCCGCTGACCGGCGCGCAAAGCTGCCGGCGCGATCGCTCAGGTTGCTGAGCAGGCGGTCGGTTTCCAGTGCCTGCGGGTCGGGTGGGGCGGGCTCTTGGGTGAGAGCCTGGGCAGCGTCATCGACAGGCTGTGCGGCAACTTCGAGGCGCATGAGCTCGGCGCCTTCCTCGCGGCTTGCCACGGCAGCGGGAACGCGATGGGTGTTGGCGAAGGCGGCCTTGGGGTCGACGAGTCCGGTCTTGAGCGCGTCCTGGAAGAACGAACCGACCAGCAGGATGGCGTTGTGGCCGCCCTGGCCCCAATAGTTGCTGCGCATCGTGACCCGGGGGTCGTTGAAGCCGACCCAAGCGCCCGCCACGAGCTGCGGGTGCATCAGGATGAACCAGCCGTCGGTGTTGTTCTGCGTGGTGCCGGTCTTGCCCGCCACGTCGCTCGCGATGCCGAAGCGCGTCTTGACCATGGTGCCGGTGCCGCGGTTCACCACGCCACGCATCATGTCGATCAGCTCGAGTGCGGTGTCGGCCGACATGGCGCGCTTGGGCGACGAGCCGAACTCTGCGATCACCCGCCCCTGGCGATCGCGTATGCGCTTCACGAACAAGGGAGCGCGCCGCTCGCCTTCCTTGGCGATGGTGGCGTAGCCATTGACCATCTCCAGCAGCGTGACCGCGCTGGTGCCCAGTGCAAGCGAGGGCACCGGCGCCAGCTCGCTCTGGTCGACCCCGGCGGCGCGGGCGAGGGCCACCACGCCGGACGGGCCCACGTCTCGCATCACCTGGGCGGTGATGGTGTTCTTGGAGTGGATCAGCCCTTCGCGCAGGCTCATCGCCTCACCGCTGGAACCTGACATGTCGGTCGGCCGCCAGACCGTGCCACCGCCGGCGCGGAACTCGAGCGTCTCGTCCACATAGCTGCGATCGGGGCTCAGGCCGCGCTCCAGCGCTGCGCCGTACACGAAGGGCTTGAAGGTCGAGCCGGGTTGACGCTCGGCCTGCGCCACATGGTCGTACTGGTCGGCGGTGAAATCGCGGCTCCCCACCCAGGCCTTGACTTCGCCGTTCGTCGGGTCCATGGCGACGAAGCCGGCCTCCAGGCGGGTCTTGCGCGCCTTCAGACGGGCGATCCACGCGGCATTGGCGCTGAGATCTCGCCACACCTCGGTCTGGCTTGCGCCGCCTTCCACCGCACGGCGGAACTCGGGTGACTCTCGCACCGCGGTGGCCAGCAGGTCGGCGCGCTGCCGCCAGAAATGCGCGAACGGGTCGGCGCGCTGGCGGCGCTGGGCGTAGCTCTCGAGGCCTCCCGAGGTGGCGGCCAGGCTGGGCGTGCTCCATTCCACGTCGGCTACGTTCTGCAGAGCCGCCATCTGCTCCTCGACCGAAGCCTGCGCGGCGCGCTGCAGCTGGCTGTCGAGCGTGGTCTCGATCTGCAGGCCGTCGGCGTAGATGTCGACATCGTGGGTTTCGGCCCACTCGAGCAGCCATTTGCGCACGTGCACGACGAAGTGCGGTGCCAGGCCGAGGGTCTCGGTCGGCCGGTTGAAACTCAGACGGATCGGCTGCTGCGACAGGTGCTCGTACAGCGCCGGCGTGAGCGCATTGCGCTTGACCATCTGAGCCAGCACCAGATTGCGGCGCTGGCGGGCGCGATCGGGGTGCAGCACCGGGTTGTAGTAGTAGGTTCCCTTCAACATGCCCACGAGCGTGGCGCATTCGAGCGCGGTGAGTTCGGCTGACGGCTTGTCCCAGTAGGTGCGCGCGGCCATCTCGATGCCCACTGCGTTGTAGAGAAAGGGCGCGGTGTTGAGATAGAGCTCCAGGATCTGCCGCTTGCTGTACTGCTGCTCAATGCGCAAGGCGGTCACGATCTCCTTCAGCTTGCGGTGCAGAGAGCGGCTGCGGCCGATCTCTTCAGGGAAGAGATTGCGCGCGAGTTGCTGGGTGATGGTTGAGCCGCCTTGGAGATCTCCGTTGGCGCTCTGCCATGCGGCACCGATCAGTCGGCGCACATCTACCCCTGGGTGGTCGTAGAAGCGCCGGTCCTCGGTCGCAAGAAGCGCTGGGATGAGGTGCGGCGACACCTGATCGAGCGTGATGCGCTCCTGCTGGGTGCGCCCGAAGGTCGTGAGCACCTCGCCGTCTGCGGTCAGCAGCACCGAGCGGCGCACCTGTTCGATCGAGCGAAGGTCGCGCGCGTCCGGCGCCACCTGGAACAGGTAGGCGATGTAGGTACCGAGGAGCGCCAAGCCGACTGCTGTGCCCAGCATGGACACGATCAAGGCCGGGCGTAGTCGGAGGATCATCCCGCGATGCTGCGGCCGACCGGCCCGCTCGGTCTGTAGGAATGGAGGCCAACTCGCAGTCGGCGCCGGTCAGGACTTGTTCTGGGCCGCCTTCGCCTGACGCCGCAGCTCGGTCACGGGCTTGCCGCCGATGCCCCAGTTGTCGGTGTCGACCTCGTCGATGATGACGAAGGTGGTGGCCGGGTTCTTGTTCAGCACACGCTGCAGCAGGTCGGTCACGCCGGCGATCAGCTCGGCCTTTTGCTCGGCGGTGGCGCCTTCGCGCGTGATCTGGATGTTCACAAAGGGCATGGGGGCTCCTGGTTGCGGATCATTTCAATTCGAGAGGCGCTCAGGCGATGAGTGAGGGGGCGCCGCGCAGGCGCTCGGCCGCATCGGCGATCAGGCGCCTCATCAACTCGGCCACGCTGGGCACATCATGGATCAGCCCGGCGGCTTCACCGGCGATCACCGCAGCGGTGTCGAAGTCACCAGCGGCGCGGGCGGCGGTGTACCGCTCGGCCACCGCAGCCTGATCCCGCAGAAGCTCCAGCTCGCGGCCGCTCCATTGGCGCAGGTGGTCGTTGGCCAGGCATCTGCCCGTGTACGGGGCCGGCCACACGTTGCGGCGCGACAGGTCGAACACGATGCCGCGCTGGCTGTCGTCGCCGCTGGCCTGCACGATGCGCTGCTTGGCAGTGGCAAAGCCAGCCGCTTCTTCGGTGGCGTACAGGCGCGTGCCGAGCGCCACGCCCGCCGCGCCCAGCATCAGTGAGGCCGCCAGGCCGCGTCCATCGGCAATGCCGCCGGCGGCCACCACAGGCACCTGCGGCCCGGCCATGTCGACCAGCGCGGGGACCAGGGCCAGGGTGCCGCGGCTCACGCCGTGGCCACCGGCCTCGCTGCCTTGTGCGACCAGGATGTCGGCGCCGTGGTCGAGGGCGGCGCGCGCCATGGCCTCGGTCTGTACCTGGCACACGAGCTTGGCGCCACTTGACTTGATGCGCCCGGCAAAGGGCGAGACGTCGCCGAAGGAGAGCCACACGGCGCTGGGCCGGGATTCGAGTGCGATGTCGAGCAAGTGCGGTTGCTTCGCCAGGCTCCAGGTGATGAAACCCAGGCCGAAGGGGCGGCCGGTCGCGTCTGCCCAAGGCCGCAGCGCCGCCAGTTCCCGGCGCAGCCAGGCTTCGTCGCCGTAGCCGCCGCCCAGAAAGCCGTAGCCGCCTGCCTCGCCAACGGCCTGGACAAGGCGGGCATCTGCGACGAGATCCATGGCCGCCAGCAGGACGGGGTGGTCCACCGCGAGAGCGTCGGTCAACGCGGTCTTGAGTCGATGCGAGGTGTTCATCGCCGAAAGGGTAGTGCGGCGAGTGAATCTTTAAAAGTGAATTGTTAAGATGCCAGCGTTTCATTTGAGAGATGGCTGCATGGACCCGATCGCGCTCCAGACATTCGCCGCCGTGGCACGCCAGGGCTCGGTGAGTGGCGCAGCGACGGAACTCCACACCGTGCAGTCGAACGTCACCGCGCGGCTCAAGCAACTGGAGTCCGACCTGGGTGTCGCGCTCTTCACCCGCCACAGTCGCGGCATGCTGCTCACCGACGCCGGCACGCGCCTGCTGGGATACGTGCGCCGCCTGAGCGACCTGGCCGCGGAGGCGAGGGCGGCCGTGCTTGACGATGGCCGCGCGCAGGGCAGCCTGCGCCTGGGCTCGATGGAGACGACCGCGGCGGTTCGCTTGCCGGCTGTCCTGAGCCGCTTTCACCGCGACCACCCCGACGTGCAACTCGACGTGCGTACCGGCCCCACGGCCGAGCTGCTGGATCACGTGCTCGCCCATCGGCTCGATGCGGCTCTGGTCGCCGGGCCCGTCGACCATCCTGACCTGGTGGGCGAGGCCGTCTTTCGCGAAGAGCTGGTTCTGGTGTCGGCGCGTGGCGGCCAGCGCATTGACGAGCGGCTGCGCGACGGGGGTCTCACAGCGATCATGTTCCGCCAGGGGTGCTCATACCGCCAGCGCCTGGAGGCGCACTTCGCGGCGCAAGGCTGGCTGCCGTTTCGGCGCCTGGAGTTCGGCACGCTTGAAGGGGCGCTCGGTTGCGTGGGTGCCGGCATCGGCGTGACGGTGTTGCCACGCAGCGCGGTCGAAGGCTATCGCCGCCAGGCTGATTTGCAGGTGCAGCCGCTCGGTACGCGGCCGGCCATGGTCGAGACGCTGCTGGTGCGGCGGCGCGATTCTGGCTCGGGTGCCACGTTGCGCTCGTTCGCGGCGGCCATCAAGGCCGACGACGCGGCGCCTGCCGCGCGTGCGCGCAAGCGGCGATTACCTTAGTCACGCTGCGCGCGCAGGCCGCGCCGCTATTCTGGAGCCGGACTTCGACCGTGCCTCCAGCCCCTGTGTGGGCGTTGTATCCAGCCCTTCGGGCGTTGAACCGACACACCCATGCAAGCCACCACCCAACCCTTGTTCGGAACCCGGCGCGCGCTTGCGTTTGCCGGCCTGTCGGCTGGCCTCGCCGCGCTCGGCGGTTGCGGCATGCTGGGTCTCGGCAAGAGCCCTGCATCGATCAATGCAGTGGTCGTGGCGTCGCCCCAGGTGAACCCCGATTCGCGCAAGCGTGCCTCGCCGGTCATGGTGCGCGTGTTCGAACTCAAGTCGCCCACGCTCTTCGAACAGGCCGATTTCGTCTCGCTGTTCGAGAAGGAGCAGGCGGTGCTTGGCGCCGAGTTGCTCGGGCGCGATGAGTTCGTGCTGCGCCCCGGCGAGTCGCGTTCGGTCAACAAGGTGCTGTCGCCCGATACCCGCTACATCGGCGTGATGGGGGGCTACCGCGAGATCGAGCGCGCGCGCTGGCGCTCGATCGTGCCGATCGTCGTGGGCAAGAAGAACGAGATCCGCATCGACCTGGGCGACATCGCGGTGCAGGCGACACGCTCGTCTCCCTGAGCGCAGGCCTGCTGCCCCCGTTGCCCGACAGCCGACACACCCCCATCCCACATCCAACAACATGAGCTGGCGCGCCAAAGTCGTGTGGTCTTCGGGCATGTTCTTGCAGCCCCATCACTTTCAGCAAGAGACGCGCTACCTCGAACGGTTGGTCGATGCACGGGCGCGCTGCATGAGCCCCTTCGCGTGGGGCTTCTCGGAGCTGGAGCTCGACGAAGGCCTGCTTGCGCTCGGCAAGCTCGGCATCTCGCGCGCGAGCGGCATGCTGCCCGACGGCACGCCCTTCAGCATGCCGCAACTCGATCCGCTTCCCGCTCCGCTGGAGGTCTCGGCCGATGTAAAGGGCGAGATCATCTACCTTGCGGTGCCCTTGCAACGCGAAGGATTGAACGAGGTGGCATTCGATGGCGTAGCGGCCGCGGGCGAGGGCAGCGAGCTTGCCCGCTACAGCGCGCTCGAAGAAGAGGTGCGCGACAACACCGACGCGTCCGATGAACCCACCACCATCCAGACCGGCCGCCTTCGCCTGCGCCTGGTGCGCGCGAAAGAAGCCACCGAAGCCTTCGCGCTACTCGGCGTGGCCCTGGTGGCCGAGCGGCGCAGCGACGGGCAGGTGACGCTGGAGCGTGGGTACATCCCGCCGCAGGTGGCCATCGACGCCTCCGCGCAGCTCTCCGCCAGCGCGTCCCTGCTGCACGGGTTGATCCTGCAGCGCGCGCAGGCGCTGGCCGGCCGCATGGGGCAACTGAGCCATGGCGTGTCGGAGCTGGCCGACTTCCTGATGCTGCAAACGCTCAACCGCAACGAGCCGGTCTTCAGCCAGCATGCCGCCACGCCCAGCGCCCACCCGCGCGAACTGCATGGCGACTGCCTGCGCCTCGCCGGGGACCTCGCCACGCTGGCGAGCAACAAGCGCAGGCCGCCGGAGTTCCCGCCATACAAGCACGACGATCTTCTGCGCACTTTCACGCCTGTGTTCGATGAACTGCGCCGCATGCTGACGGCCGTGCTGGAGCAAAACGCCATCCAGATCGATCTGGTCGACCGCAAGTACGGCGTGCGCACGGCGGTCGTCACCGATCTCGAATTGGCTCGCAGCGGCACCTTCGTTCTGGCCGTGAATGCGCAGGTACCGGGTGAGCAGTTGCGCCAGCGGTTCCCGGCGCACACCAAGGTCGGGCCGGTCGACAAGATTCGCGATCTGGTCAACCTGCAGCTGCCGGGCATCGGCCTGCGCTCGCTGCCCGTGGCGCCGCGGCAATTGCCTTTCCATGCGGGCTACTTTTACTTCGAACTCGATCGCAGCACGTCCGAGTTGTGGAAGCCCATCGAGCAGAACGGCAGCGTGGCCATGCACATCTCGGGGGACTTCCCAGGGCTGGAGCTGGAGCTCTGGGCCATCCGCAAGTAGGCAGCATCGCCAGCCCGCCCTGATTGCCGAGACACGCCCATGAGCAGCTCCAACCCGGACGACCCGTTTGCCGACATCGACACCGGCCGCACGTTCATCATGCCCTCGCCAGGTGGGCGTTCGAGTGCGGCAGGCAACGCGGCCACGACGACCACGGTGCGCAGCGGTGCGGCGGCCGGGGCGGATGTCGCCGCCGACATCGGCCCCAGCGAGAGCGGCCTGAACCCGCTCGTGGCCTTGGCCAACCCCTTGCTGGCCCTGGTGCCGCAGGTGCGCGCGACCACGCACCTGAACGACCCCGCAGCCTTGCGCGAGTCGATGGCGCAAGGCATCCGCGAGTTCGAAGCCGGCGCGCGAGCCAAGGGCATTGCGCCTGAGCGGGTGCTCGCCGCGCGCTACATCCTTTGCACCCTGCTCGACGAAGTCGCGGCCACCATGCCGTGGGGCGCTTCGGGGCAATGGGGGAGGCACAGCCTGCTGGCCATGTTCCACAACGAGACCGGCGGTGGCGAGAAGGTGTTCCAGTTGATGGCCAAGCTGGCCGAGAACCCGGCGGCCAACAGAGACCTGCTGGAGTTGATCTACGCGGCACTGTGCTTCGATTTCCAGGGCCGCTACCGCGTGGTCGATGGCGGCAAGGCACAGCTCGAAGCCGTGCGCGAGCGCCTCGCGCAGATATTGCAGAAGGAGCGCGGGCCCTACGCGCCGGCGCTGGCTCAGAACTGGGTGGGCGAGAAGCCATCGCGACGCTCCATGCTCACATGGTTGCCCTTGTGGGTGACGGCGGCCGTGGTCGGCCTGCTGATGGTGCTGATCTACAGCGGCCTGGCGTTCAAGCTCAGCGGCGATTCCGACCCGGTGTACTCGCGCATTCAAGAGCTGCGGCTGCCCCCGCCCACGCCACCGGTCAAGCTGCCCGCGCCCGCACCGCGCCTGGCGCAACTGCTGATCTCGGACATCAAGGCGGAGCAGGTGGCGGTGCGTGATGAGGTCGACCGCAGCGTGGTCATAATTCGTGGTGACGGTCTTTTCGCCCCTGCCAGCGCCACGCTCAGCCCCGAGCGCGAGGCGCTGATGAAGCGCATCGCCGAAGCGTTGAAGCCGTTGCCCGGGGCGGTGGTCGTGACGGGGCACACGGACAACGTGCGCATCCGCACGGCGAGTTTCCCGTCCAACTGGCACCTCTCGGAGGCGCGTGCCAACACGGTGCGGCAGATCCTGCTGCGCAACGGCCTGCCGCCCGAGCGCGTGCGGGCCGAGGGCCGCGCCGATGGCGAACCCGTTGCGCCCAACGACTCGGTGGCGAACCGCGCGCTCAACCGACGGGTGGAGATCACGCTCTTCATCGCCCGTCCGACGCCGGCGCCCGCAAGCTGACCCATGATCAAGAAGCTCCTCGGATTCATCTTCAACCCGTGGCTGCTTCTGGCGCTCGGGCTGGCGGCGGTCGCGCTGCTGATCTGGATCGTCGGCCCGCTGATCGCCGTGGGCGACTACCGCCCGCTCGAAACGGTGACGGCGCGGGTGGTGTGCATCGGCCTGCTGGTGGTACTGATCGTCTTGCGCAACCTCTACAAGCTGTGGGCGTCGCGCAAGAAGAACGCGAAGGTCGTCGACCAGTTGCTCAGGCCGGCGGCCGCTGCCGCCGACCCGGCCGACGGCGAGATCAAGACGCTGAACGAGCGGTTCACGCAGGCGCTGCAGACGCTCAAAACGGCCCAGTTCGAACAGCCCCGCGCCGGCCTTGCAGGGCTGTGGAGCGGCTTGTCGTCGCGCCTGGGCAAGCGGTATCTGTACGAGCTGCCCTGGTACGTGATCATCGGCGCGCCGGGCTCGGGCAAGACCACGGCGCTCATCAACTCGGGGCTGAACTTTCCGCTGGCGGGCTCCTCTGGCCAGCATTCGGTGCGTGGCGTGGGTGGCACGCGCAACTGCGATTGGTGGTTCACCGACCAGGCGGTGCTCATCGACACCGCCGGCCGTTACACCACGCAAGACAGCAACAAGGGCATCGACAGCAAGGCGTGGGAAGGCTTCCTCGGCCTGCTCAAGCGCAGCCGCCCGCGCCAGCCGCTCAACGGCGTGCTGGTGACGATCTCGGTGGCCGACCTGCTCACCCAGAGCGCGGCCGAGCGCAGTCTGCATGCGGCCACGGTGCGCCAGCGCTTGCAGGAGCTGCACCAGCACCTGGGCATGCGCTTTCCGATCTACCTGCTGGTCACCAAGTGCGATCTGCTGTCGGGCTTCATGGAGACGCTGGGCGATGTCGACAAGGACACGCGCGCCACGCCTTGGGGCATGACCTTCAAGCTCGACAAGCAGCAGCACACCGACCTAGGAACCTTCAGCCACGAGTTCGACCAACTGGAGCGGCGGCTCACCGACGGCATCATCGGCAAGCTGCAGCTCGAACGCGACCTGCAGCGGCGTGCGCGCATCTATGGCTTCCCTCAGCAGTTCGAGGCCTTGCGCGACCTGCTCAAGAATTTTCTGGAGCAGGTGTTCTCGCCCTCGCAATTCGAGGCGCACCCGCTGCTGCGCGGCGTCTACTTCGTGAGCGGCACGCAAGAGGGCACGCCCATCGATCGCATGCTGGGGCGTATCGCGCGCACCTACCGGCTGGAGCGCACGGTGGTGCCGCCCCTGCAGGCCAGCGGGAAGAGCTACTTCCTCTCGCGGCTGCTCAAGGAGGTGGTGTTCGCCGAGAGCGGCCTGGCGGGCACGGACTCGAAATGGGAGCGCCGCCGCGGCCTGCTCGCGCTGGGTGCCTATGCCCTGGTGGGCGTGGTCGCCATCGGTGCCGTGATCGCCTGGGGTGTCAGCTACCTCGGCAACGAACGCTACGTGACCCAGGTCGATGCGAGCGTGGGCGATGTCAACAAGCTGGTGCAGGGCACCCCCAACCGCAACTCGCCCGACGTGCTGGTGTTGCTGCCGGCGCTGCAGGCGACGCGCGATCTCGCTCGCTCGACACACGGCGATTCACCGCCGATGTCGCTCGGCTTCGGGCTGTACCAGGGCCGCAAGCTCGACAACAGCTCGCAACTCGCGTACCGCCGCATGCTGGTCGACTCGGTGCTGCCGCGCATTGCGCTGGGCATCGAAGAACAGCTCAAGACCGGCAACGACAACCCCGAGCTGCAGTACGAGGCCCTGAAGGCCTACATCATGTTGTACGACCCGCAGCGCTTCGATGCATCGGCGCTCAAGCTGTACACCATGGCCGCCTGGGAGACGACGCTGCCGCGCTCGGTGACGACCGAGCAGCGCGCCGAACTCGAATCGCACCTGGATGCATTGCTGGCTGAAGGCGCGGTCGTTTCGCCCTTGCCCGAAGACAAGAACCTCGTTGCGCAGACACGAGCACGCCTGTCGGCCATGCCGCTCACCGAGCGTGTGTTCCGCCGCCTCGTGCGCCAGGGCGTGGGTGCGGAGTTCCCTGACTTCACCATCGCCAAGGCGGCCGGACCGGGTGCGGCGCTGGTCTTCACGCGCGCCAGCGGCCAACCCTTGACCAAGGGCGTGCCCGGCTTGTTCACGCACGATGGCTATCACAAGGGCTTCCAGCGCGAAGTGGAGCGGGTGACCGCGCAACTGGCCGACGAGGAAAGCTGGGTGCTCGGCGTGACCGACGCCCGGCGCCAGAGCGCGCTCAAGGACCTCGACGTGAAGATGCAGCTCATCGACGAGGTACGCCGCCTCTATCTCACCGAGTACGCCAAGGTGTGGGAGGCCTTCATCGCCGACATCAAGATGCTCAACACTGGCAACCTGACCCAGGCGGTACAGATGGCACGTGTGCTCTCTGCGCCCGACAACCCGCTGGTGCCGTTGCTGCGGGCCATGTCGCGCGAGACAACGCTGCGCGACTCGAAAGACGTGACGAGCAAGGTCGAGACCAAGGCACGCGATGCGCTGCAGCGCTCGCGCGAAGAGTTGATGCGGCTGCTGGGCAACAAGAGCACGGCGCCCCCGGTGGCGCCGGGCGATTCGATCGAGAGCATCGTCGACGACCGGTTCGTCGGCCTGCGGCAGTTCGTGAGCTCGCCCGACGGCAAGATCCCTGCACCCGTAGACGGCACGGTGGCGTTGATCAACGAGGTCTACACCTTGCTCACTGCTGCTGATACGGCCGTGAAGGGCGGAAACGTGCCACCGCCGTCCGATGTGCCCAACAAGGTGAAGGCCGAGTCCGCACGCCTGCCGGAGCCAGTGCGCTCCATGCTGGCCACCTTGTCGGTGAGCGGCACATCTGCGGCGCTGGCGATCACGCGCAGCAACCTGGGCAACGCCATCAACTCGGAGATCGGTGAGTTCTGCCGTCAGGCCATCAGCGGGCGCTACCCGTTTGCCAAGGGCAGCACGCGCGATGTCACCCAGGAAGACTTCGCCCGCGTGTTCGCGCCCGGCGGCTTGCTCGACGCCTTCTTCCAGAAGAACCTGGCCAACTTCGTCGATACCACCACCCGGCCCTGGAAGTTCCGAAGCGTCGATGGCGCGAGCATGGGCGCCGACAGTTCCACGCTGCTGCAGTTTCAGCACGCCGCGGTGATCCGCGACACCTTCTTCCGCGGCGGCCCGCAACTGGGCATGCGCCTCGACTTCAAGCCCCTGGAGATGGATGCCACCATCACGCAGTTCACGCTCGATGTCGACGGCCAAGTGGTGAAGTACGCCCACGGCCCGCAGATCCCGAGCAGCATTCAGTGGCCCGGCCCGCGCGGCAGCTCGCAGGTTCGCGTGGCGCTCACGCCGGTGTCGGTCAACGGCACGTCGGGCCTGGTGCACGACGGCCCCTGGGCGCTGATGCGGCTGTTCGATCGTCAGCAGATCGAAGGCGCCGGGGCACCGGAGCGCTTCAAGGCCACGTTCAACGTGGATGGACGGCGGGCCGCTTTCCTCGTCACCACCAGCAGCGTTCGCAACCCGTTCCGCTTGCCTGAACTGGAACAGTTCTCATGCCCGGGAAGACTCTGAACGAACAGTCCCTGCTTGAACTGCTCGAAGGCACGGGCGTGGGAGCCCCCGGCTGGTACGGCAAGATGGCCATGCTCGGCGACTTTGCGAGCCGGCGCCTTCCGCAAGAATTTGTCGACGTGTGCGACGACTGGTTGGCGCGCGGCGTCGAAGCAAGCCGCGCCCAGCTCGGCGAACGCTGGCTCGAGGTTTACCTTACCGGGCCGATCTGGCGCTTTGCATGGGCACCTGGGGTGGTCGACACCCAGTGGTGGTACGGCGTGATGATGCCCAGCGTCGACAAGGTTGGGCGCTACTTTCCGCTGGTGATCGTGCGCAGCGCGCCGGCCTTGCCGGGAAGCAGTGCGGGCATCCAGGCGCTGCAGAACTGGTTCGCGCACCTGAGCGCAGCCGCGCTCGGCACCTTGCAGGCGGGTGCCACGCTCGAAGACTTCGAGGTCGCGCTGGCGCGCGCTCCGGCCGCGGGCGAGATCGCCGAGCCTGGCGATGCCGCGCCCACCGCGAGCCTGCTGCCCGGCCGCGTCCGGCACAGCTTTCATGGCGTAGCCAATCTCGGGACCTGGGTGCAGGCACTGCTGGCCGACGACGTGATGCTGCGCTTTGCAGGCCGCAGCCTGTGGTGGCCTGACCATGCCGACACGCCGGACAACAGCCTCAGCGTGGCGCAGGGCCTGCCACCCGCGCAGTATTTCTGCGAACTTCTGGAGGGGCATTGGTAGCTCGTCAGGCATGCCCATGCTGGGCGCGTGGAGCGCAGATTGCCCGCGTCCGGCATGAACAACAAGCCCGCGCCGACCCCTGCAAATGATGCCGATCCTGCGCCTGCAACGCGCTGGAACGGGCTGCTGGCGTTGATCGCCATTGCATCGGTCGAGATCATCCTGGGAACGACCGTGCAGCGGGTGACCGCCCGCCAGCCTGTGGCCACCACCCAGATGCTGTCTGGCGTGCAACCACAGGGCCCGACCACGGACGCCGAAGCGCTGGCGCAATGGGCCGTGCGAAGTGGCGATGCGGGCCAGCGGCCGTTCGTGATCGTCGACAAGCGCCAGGCCCGCGTGCTGGCGTACGACGCCTCCGGCACGTTGCAACGTGCCAGCCCGGCGCTTCTCGGGTTGGCTCGCGGCGACGATTCGGTACCGGGCATCGGCACGCGCAAGGTGGCCGATGTTCGCCCCGAGGAACGCATCACGCCCGCCGGGCGCTTCGTGGCCCGCCCCGGCATCAATCTCGATGGCGAGGACGTGGTCTGGGTCGACTACAACGCGGCGGTGTCGATGCACCGCGTGCGCGCGACGCAGGCAAGCGAGCGCCGTCTGCAGCGGTTGGCGTCGCCGACGTCGGCGGACAACCGCATCTCCTACGGCTGCATCAACCTGCCGGCGCCGTTCTATGACGACGTGATCGCGCCAATGGCGAGGCGTGGCCCTACGGTCGTCTACGTGCTGCCGGAAACGCGGCCCCTCGGCTCAGTGTTTGCTGTGGCACGCCCGGGTCGCTCGGCGTAGCCCTGGTGCTCAAGGCCGGACCAACGAAAACCGGGCCCGAAGGCCCGGCTTGTTGACGAAGTCACCGGACGAATCAGTTGCGATCGGCGCGCGGCGCCGGCATGTCGGTGCTCATGCTCGGGCTGGTCGTGGTGCTCGAACTCGGGCTGCCGGTCGTGCCCATGTTGCTGCTCGAGGGCTGCGTGTCGGGCGTGATCGGCGGCGTCTGAGTCGTCGTGACCGTGGGTGGGCTCGTGGGCTGCGCGGCCATGGAGGGTTGCTGGTCGGTTGTCGTGGTCTGGGCAATGCTCAGGCCGGCGGCTGCCACGAGGGCGACCACGGCTGCGAGATTCAATCCGTGTCTCATGTCGGACTCCTTTCCAGTGGTTTCAGGGGCGGGGCTCGCGCCCCGGTGCTGGAAACGGGCAATCCATATGCCGACCGAGGCGCCAGGCGGCGTCCACGAGTGTCGGACACCGCCTA
The DNA here is from genome assembly GCF_056675995.1 of Piscinibacter sp. PDB1-1. Taxonomy (NCBI): domain Bacteria; kingdom Pseudomonadati; phylum Pseudomonadota; class Betaproteobacteria; order Burkholderiales; family Sphaerotilaceae; genus Piscinibacter; species Piscinibacter sp. PDB1-1. The sequence goes on along the minus strand of NZ_JBWVZJ010000003.1, from coordinate 97,838 downwards.
CTTGACCAACATCACGCGCATGCCGAGCGGCTTGCCTGCCACGCGATCGAGCACCTGCACCGTGGTCTCGCGTGGCTTGAAGCCGTCGGGCAGCGCCTGGCTGCCGCGCACCACCTCATGGCTGCCGAGTTCCAGCGCCACGGGCTTGAGCGCCACCGAGGTGTCCGGGCCGCGCGCCGACTGCCCCGACACGGTGAGTTGCAGAACCCCGGCGAGCGGCTTGCCGCCAGAGCGATCGCGTGTCAGCACCACATCGTAGACAAGGGCGCCGCCTTTGGTGGTGAATCGGCCGGCGCGTACCTCGACGCTGCCGCCGCGCGGATCGGGCGGCAGTGAAGCCACGATGCTGCTCAGATCCTGCCGCAGCCCCTCGCTGTCGGAGCGGGCACCGGCCAGTTCACCGGTGAGGCGCTTCTTGTCGGCAAGCGCGCTCTGGAGTTGCTTCTGCGAGTCGCCCAGTTCGCGCTGCAGGCGCGTGCGCTCGGCGTCGGCCTTTTCGTAGGCACTGGTCAATTCGGCCGATGCGGATGCCGACAGGCGCTTGGGCAGGTAACGCTCCTGCATCACCAAGACCACCACGGCACCGAGCGCCATGCCGCCTAACAGGAGCAACAGCCAGCGCGGCGGGCGCCCCCCCTTTCGGCGGCTGCCATAGGACTCGAGGACGACGGGTTTGGACTGACCGAACATTGCGAGGTACTTCAGAGCTGATTTCAGGGGAATGGGGCAGGGTACAACCAGCGAAAAGCCCCCGTGAAACACGATGTGCCAAACGCGAACGGCTGCTTGAACACGCTGACACGCCCTTACAGTCCTGCATGCCCGAGAAACTGCAAGACGGTGCGGCCACGAGCCCCTCCGAGACCCTGAGCCTGCCCAACCCGCGCCACGCCCGGCGCATCCCTGCCCACATCCGCAAGGAAGACTTCAACCGGATCCGTCAGGCCGCCTACCTGCTGCCGCAGGTCGTCAAGCCGGCCGACTACGTGCCAGAGCGCAGCGCAGGCTTCGAAGATCACCTCGACAAGCTGGGCCTCGTGCTGCTGCAAAAGGCGGTGGCCGGTGCGCGCCCCAGCCGCTGGATCGCACCGGGCCTGATCGACACGGCGCTCCAGCACCTCGATGCACTCGGCAGCGGCCCCGAAGTGCGGCCCCTGATGCTCGAGCGCAGCGCGGTGCTCGACGCGCTGGGCGTTTCGCGCGATGCCGGCGCGTGGACGCGCGTGGCCACCGATACGCTGCACCTCGACGAGTCGGGCTGGAAGGTGCCCGTGCTGTTCAGGGTGCCGGTCGATGAGGCCCCGATCTGGGCCTACTACCGCACGGGCGATCAGGCGGCCTTGTTGCAGGCGCTCGGGCCCGTGCCGTCGTACCCGCATGCCGACACCTTGCTCGCTCACCTGAACAAGCTCGCCGCGCGCAGCCGGGCCTACACGCCGCGGCATCTGCAGGCGCTGCTCCCGCGCCTGCAGTCGGAGTGCGCGTTGCCGCAGGCCACGGCGCACCCGCAGGAGCTGCTGGCCGCTTGCACGCGCGCGCAGGATCGCTGGGAGCATCACGCCACGGAACTCGACACGCTCGAGGGCCTGCACACCGAACTCGCCTTCCAGGGCTACCCGGATTCCTTCCCTCAGGCGCGGCAGTTGCAGCGCCGCGTGAAGCTCTTCGTCGGCCCGCCCAACAGCGGCAAGACGCATGCGGCGTTCGAGCGCTTGGCGGCATCAGGGCACGGGGCCTATCTCGCGCCGCTGCGCCTGCTGGCGCTAGAAGGTCGTGACCGCCTCGCGGCGCGCGGCGTGCCGTGCTCTTTGCTCACCGGCGAAGAGAACGTGCCCGCAGACGCCGCACGCGTGGTGTCGAGCACCATCGAGATGGTCGCCACCGGCAAGCCGATCGAGGTGGCGGTGATCGACGAGGCGCAGATGCTCTTCGACCCGTACCGCGGCTGGGCCTGGACACAGGCGATCGTGGCGGTGCCGGCGCAAGAGGTCATCATCATCTGCTCGAGCTACGCGGTGCCCGCCATCGAGAACCTGCTCGGCCTGTGCGGTGAGCGCTGCGAGGTGAGGCACTTCGAGCGCAAGCAGCACGTGGAGTTGCTGGCCCACCCGGTACCCATCTCCAGCCTGCAACTGGGCGACGCGGTGGTGGCTTTCAGCCGCCGTGACGTGCTGATGCTGCGCGACCAGATCGCGGCCAGCGGGCACCCGGTGTCGGTGATCTACGGTGCGCTGCCGCCCGAAGTGCGGCGCCGCGAGGCCGAGCGCTTTGCCGAGGGCGAGTCGCACATTCTCGTGGCCACCGATGCCATCGGCATGGGCCTGAATCTGCCGATCCGGCGCGTGCTCTTCAGCACCTTGAGCAAGTTCGACGGCCAGGGCACCCGCACGCTCGACGAATCCGAAGTGCACCAGATCGCCGGCCGCGCCGGCCGCTTCGGCATGCATGAAGAGGGCTACACCGGTGTCTTGAAAGAGGCCGAACCGAGCGCCGCCAAGGTGCTCAAGGAGCTGCTGCCCAAGACGCCGAGGGCGCCGCGTGACTTCAAGGCGCCGGTGGCGCCGAACGGGTGGCATGTGGACACGATTGCGTCGCGCCTGCAACTCACCCGCCTGCGCGAGGTGCTGGGCGTGTTCATGGAGCAGTTGCGGCTCGACGACGCTCACTTTGCAGTCGCCGAGCTGGAGCAGATGCTGGAGCTGGCCGAACAACTCGACCAGAGCGCCGCGAGCCTGACTTTGCGGCAGCGCTTCACCTACGCGCAGGCGCCGGTCGATTCACGCACTGAATCGCAGGTGCAGGAGTTCCTGCAATGGAGCAGCAGCCACGCGCGCACCGGCCGGGCAGGGCGGCCGTGGTTCCTGGACGACGTGGACGGCCACAGCCGCCTCGACCGCATGGAGCAGGCGTTGCGCTCGTGCACCTTGTGGCTCTGGCTGAGCCTGCGCTTCCCGGGTGTCTACGGGCATGGCGACGAGGTGGTGGCGCTGCGCGAGGTGCTCAACGACGGCATCGAGCGGCAGCTCAAGGGCAAGAAGCCGCTGGCGCAGCTTCGGCGTGGCATGCGGCGCATGCATTGAGGCCGGTGTCGTGCGCGAGGCCATGGCTCGCGCGAGCCTCGCGGCCTCACTTGCTGCGCATCAACTCCGACCAGTCGAACTTGCCTGTCGACTCGAAGCTCCTGCCGCCCAGGGCGCCACCGGAGAGCCTGCCGCGCAGGGCGTACTCCACCGGGCCGCTCTCCTTGCTTGCCACCATGCCCATCACGCGCCGCATGGCAGCCATCGCCGATACCGACACGGGCACCGTGATGACCGACTCGCCGAAGCGGGGCACGGTGCCTTGCGCGTCGCTCACGCCGGTGGCGAAGGTGGTGTTGGCCATGTCGATCGACAGGGAGACGCCGTCGTAGTCGACGGGTGTGTCGTTCGGGTTCTGCACGCGCAGCTTGACGGCCAGGCGCATTTCCATGCCCTGGCCCTGCATCGGCTCGACGCCCACCATGTTGACCTGCAAGGGTGTGCCGAAGCCTGCGCAGCCCGAGAGCAGCCAGGCGGCCGCCGCGGCTGCGGCCCATCGACAACATTCACGTCTGTTCATCGTTCAAGGCCCTGAAAGTCGGTCGGGTTCGGTCTCGTCGTACAGGCTGGACATCTGCGTGGCCTCGCTGGGGTCACCCACCCACACGGCGATCGCACTGTAGTTGTCCTGGCGCGGCAAGGCGGCGGCTTGGATCCCGCTCGCCATCAGGCCCAGCCATTCGTCGGGGGTCTTCGATGTAGCGAGCATCGACTCGATGGTCTGCGTGTCGAAGTGATCCCACCATCCGTCTGAGCAGAGCAGGAAGGCATCGCCGTCGGCGATCAGCGCGCGCTGCGGCAGCGTATTCGGCTCGACACCCTCTTCGGTGCCCATGGCGCTGAGCAACTGGTTCTTGCTCGGGTGGTTGCGAGCTTCTTCGGGCGTGAGGTAGCCCGCGCTCAGCATGCGTTGCACCACGCTGTCGTCTTCGGTGATGTGGGTCACGCGGCCGTGGCGCAGCATGTACAGGCGCGAGTCGCCCACGTGCGACCAGAGGGCTTCTTCGCGCTCGGCGTCGATCCACAACGCCACCAGCGTCGCATGCATGCGGTCGCGGCTGCGCTTGTCCTGGCTCTGAACCAGCGTCTCGTTGGTCTCGCACACGACCTGGGTGAGCTGCTCGGGGCTGAGCTCGGTGGACGATTGCAGGCCGAGCGCCGTCACACGCACGACGATGTCGGATGCGATGGCACCCCCGCGGTGGCCCCCGGCTCCGTCGGACAGCACCGCATACCAGAGCGCCCCGCTCTGGCCGTGGCGCATGTCGTCCTCGTTGTGGCTGCGCCCACCGACCTCGCATCGCGTGGCGATCTCAACCTGGAGCATGGCGTGCGTCTTTCAGGGTCAGATGGGGTGGCGGGATTCGTCCAGCCGATCCAGCTGTTCTTCATAGGCGCTGATGAAGGCCTTGCCGAAGAGATCGTGGAAGTCGTCCTGTGCGTCGTCACGGATGCGCTTGTAGTGCTGCAGGTACAGCTCCCACAGCTTGGCGCGGCGGTTCATGGGCAGCACGCTGTCGAGCATGCTGCTGCCGGTGAGCTTGCCTTCGAGCCGCGCGGGTTCGAAGCGTTCGAGCACGCCCGCCAGCGCAGCGCGCATGCCGGCCATGGTGCCGATGGCGTGGCCGACTAGGTCGTTCATCACGTCGTTCACCGCGTCGGGGCCCATCAGGAAGCCGCGCATCGGGGGTTGCAGCAACTGCTCGATCGCCACCCCGGCATCGGGCGAGAACTTGAGCGGATTGTTATTGCGCGCCTGGATGGTGGTCACGTCGGCGCGCAACTCCTGCTTGGCGGCGGCGCGAACAGCCACGAGCTTGATGGTGCCGTCGATCGAGTGGTGCATCACCTGCCCCAGCAGCTTCATCAACTCGGGCGTGAGGCCTTGCGGGAGCTTGATGCGCACGCCGGCGCCTTCGCAGAAGGCGGCCCAGAGCGCGTCGACCTCGCCGGCGGCGAGCGGCCGGGACGACGTGGCGGGCGCTTCGGCCTCGGGCGGCAGTGCATCGAATGGCGCCGGGGCCGAGTCGAACTCGAGTTCGGAGCTCTTGATGCCGGGCACGGTGGCGGGCGAACTCGTGTCGTCCACGCGCATCGCGGCGGGAACAGGTCGGCGTGGGGCTGGCGGTGGCGCTGGGGCGGCCTCGGGCTTGGGTGCGGTGACGGGAGCGCGGGCCGCCGCCATGGGCTCCGGTGGCGCCTTGACGGCGGGCGGCGCGTACGCGGATTTCATCTCCGGCGTGTGGTTGAAGGCTGCGGCCGGCGCGGGCGCGGGGGGGCGGTGCGAGGCGGGCGCATCGAACATGGCCATCGGGTCCTTGTTCTCGGGCGCGGCGCCTGCCTCAGGTTTGGCGGGCGCGAGAAACGCGGCGAGCGGGTCGCTGCCGGCAGCGGGCGCTGCACTCAAGCCAAAGGCTTCGTCCAGGTTGCCACCAGCCGACGATTTGCCGAGCAGATCGCCGAGGCCGAGATCCGTGGGCAGGGGATCGCCCGGCGCCGAAGCGGGCGACGCTGACGGCGCGCCGCGCATGAAGGTGTCGAGCGGGCCCTTGGCGGAAGCCACGGACGCGGCGGACGCCCCCGCTGCGGGCAGATCGGCAAAGGGATCGAAATCGTCGGGCAGGCGCGCAGGTGCGGCACCCGGTGACGGCATGCGCACGTGGGCAGTGGTGGTGGGGTGGTTGGTCTTGCTGACGGGGCCCAGCAGGCCGGCGAACGGGTCGTTGGCGGTGGGCGGTGCGGCGTTGGCCAGGAGATCGGCGAACGGGTTGCCGGCGGGGGGCGCTGTCGTCGGTGCGGACGCCCTGGCTGGCGTGGCGGTGGGCGGTGCCGCAGGTGTCGGCGGTGCCGAGATCGATGCCGCCGGCATCGGCGTGGCCGCCTTGGCTTGCGCTGCAGCGGCCGCCGCGGCGCGCAGCCGTGGGTTGGTGCGGATGTCGGAGGCCGAGGCCCGGATCACCGTGCGCGCATCCATGGGTGCCTGCGTGGCGGGTTCGTTGTTGTCGCTCACCGAGGCGCGCATGCCGTACCCGGCGATGACGATTTCGTCGCCATGGTTGAGTGCCGCGCTTTCTCCGGGGCTGATGGCGCGCCCGTTGAGCAGGATGGCGTTGGCGCTCCCCACGTTGCGGATGGAAAACGCGCCGCTGCTGAACCACACCTCGGCTTGCAACCGCGAGATGTGGCGCTCAGGGTCGGGCAGGGTGAGCGTATTGGTGTCGGAACGCCCGATCGTGCCGCCGCGTTCGTCGAAGTGCCCGGTGATGGCCTGCGTCAGGGTGTCGTTCTTGAGTGTGTGGGCGCGAATCACGAGATTCATGGGAGCTCCAGGGGGCGCGACGGGCTGTCCTCAAACGAGGGGATGCCCAAGCTTGCTTTATCCGGCCGCCGATGACGCAAGGCAATGAACGAAAGTCATCCGGCAAGGAGCGCCGATTGCGACGCTGGGCAGCGGCGCGGTCGTTGCGATTCAGGAATCGCGTGCCGGCCGTGCGCCGAGACAGGCGTCATCGGGCGGCGCCGCATCGCGCAAGCGGTTGAGCAGTACGTCGGTGGTGCGGCCCGTGGGCTTCAAGCCCTGGCGAGCCTCTTCGGTGCTGATCGCCTGGCGGGTCTTCGACCCGGGGTTGCCATCGGCCCGCACCTCCGGGTAGCGCGCCGAGAGCAGGCATTGCAATTCACGGATCTCGGGGCGCGACAAGCCCCGCTGCTCACTCGCCCAGCGCAACATGGGTGGGATGTCGCCCTGGATGTAGTCGGCCAGCATGCCCACGGCGTAGGCGTAGTTGAGCGAATGGTTGTACTTGTAATGCGCTTCGAAGTTGGACGAGGCCAGCAGGTATGGCCCCTCCGCGTCGTCGTTCATGCTCAGCAGAACGAAGGGTGTCTCGGGCGCGAGACCCGCGGGTGGTAAATCGACCAGCACGCCACGCCTCAGCCACTCGGCCAGCGGGCGGCGGTTGGCGTCGAAGAGCTGTTTCGACACGCGGCCGTAGAGCGTGCCCCCAAAGGCCCGCTCGCGCAGCGCGAGCGAGCGGTCGAAATCTGCAGGCAGCGTGACCGACAGCGCCCACGGCTGGCCGGCCCGCCAGCCATCGGCACTGAGCTTGCGGGCCGTGATCATCAGCGCATCGGGCACGCTGCGCACGGTGTCGACGCGGCCGTCCTGGTCGCCATCCGCGAACAACCTGCCGGGCTGACCGCGATGCTCCAGATAGGTGGCGGGGATGAACTGCGTGTGCCCAAAGGCGCCCGCGAAGGAGCCGACGAAGACCTCGGGGGCGATGTCACCCAGGCGCAGCACCTCGATCGCCGCGTAGAACTGGCGCCGCGCGTTCGCCTTGGCCGCCGGCGTGGCAGAGACCGACCCGCAGGCGCGGTTGGCCAGAGACTGCAGCACCGGGTAGCTGCCGGGGTAGCGGCCGAAGTCGGTCTCGACGCCGAAGAACGCGACGACCGTGGCGGGCGACACGCCGGTCTGCGCCTGGATGTATTGCAACTGGGGCGCCCAGCGCGCCATCACCGCGCGCCCTTCGGCAATGCGCTGGTCGTCGACCAGATAGGCGGAGTACTCCCAAGTCGGGTTGAAGAACTCCGGCTGCGGGATGCCGGGCTCGGCCAGCCGCGCGTCGTAGTCGATCTGCGTGACGAACTGATCGAAGACCTGTGGCGTGATCCCGCCCTGCGCGGCAGCTTGGGCGCGCAGCTGTTTCAGGCAGGCGTCCAACTCCGCCTGACCCGGCCAGGCCGGGAGGCTGGTCACACCCAGAAGACTGCAGAGCAGTACGCCGGGCAGGGCGAGCTTGGCGTTGCGCACGGGCATCCCTCGTCAAGTGGCAGCCCCATGCTAACCCCGCAGATTCGACGTACGGGCGGCTTGTGGATGCACAATCGCCCGTGTCTCAGCATCCACGTTACAAAAGCATGACCGCATCCATCCGCCATGGCGTGACGTCTTTCGCTTCCATCGTGCTGACGGCCGCAACGATTGCCCCGCTCGTGGGATGCGGCAACATGCCAAGCGGCAGCGCCGATACGGCCGCGACCGGCCCCGCCCCGGCGGCCAGTGCTCCGGTTGTCGCTCCGCCGCCCCCGCCGCCGCCCACCGCTGCCCAGCAGCAGCAGGCGCAGAAGATCGCGCAAGGCGCGATCGAGTCGCTCGAACTGGGCAACGAAGACCAAGCCCGCACCGAGCTTCAATCTGCACTCTCTCTCGACCCGAACAACAAGCTCGCGCAGAACCTCACGCGCCAGATGACCGAAGACCCGATGGCGGCGCTGGGTCGTGAGTCGTTCCCGTACACCGTGCGCAGCGGCGACACTTTGTCTCGCATTGCTGGCACCTACCTCGGCGACATCTACGCCTTCCACATCCTCGCGCGCTACAACAACATCAAGGTGCCGCGCCAGGTGCCGGCCGGGCAGGTGATCCGCATCCCGGGCAAGGCGCCCGCCGTGTCGGCCGCGCCGCCTCCGCGCGCAGAGCGCCGGGCCGAGCCACCTCCTGCCGCAGCGGCACCCGTGGTCGCCGCGCCGCCACCGCCGCCGCCTGCACCCGCGCCGGCTGAACCCAGCGCGGCCGAAGTGGCCTATCGCAGTGGCGAAGCGGCGTACAAGGCCGGCATGTACGAGAAGGCGATGGCCGACTACCGGCGCGCCGGCACGCTGGGCCACCCCCAGGGCGCGGCGAAGGCCGATGCCACCGCCAAGCGGCTGGTCGACATCCACTCACGCAATGCCCACGCCGCGATGGCCCGCCAGGACCTCGACGGCGCCATCCGGTCCTGGGATCAGGTGCTCGAGATCGACCCCACCAACGAGACCGCGCGCCTCGAGAAGCAGAAGGCGCTGCGCTTGAAGGACAAGGTCAAGGCTTTGCCGGGCTGAACGCGCCCGTGCGGGTAGGCGTCTTGGTCGGCGCCTTGGCCGGGGCCGCTGCGGTAGGTGCAGGCGTCGGTGTGGCTGCGGCCACGATTCCCCTGCAGCCCGCGTGCTTGCTCTGGACGCGCAGGCAGCTTCGGGCGGCGGCGAGCGCCGCCGCTGCATCCTTGGCCTGCAGCGATTGGGCCTTCTTGAAGTAGATATCGGCCAGCATCTCGCGCGCGGCCTGGTCTGCGGGCTCGGCTTTCAACTGGCCGTTTAGCAGCTCGATGGCCTCGTCGAAGTCGCCGCCGCTGGCGAAGTTCGAAGCCTGTTCCATCACCAGAGGGTTGCTCGCCACGGGGGGCGTGGCGGGCCGCTTGGCGGCCGCTTCTGCCGGCTGCTGCATGCGGCCGGGCTTGAGCATGTACTCCTGCCGCGTACGCGAGCGTTCAATGCCGCGCAGCGCATTGGCGGCGTCGGCGTTCTGGGGCTGAAGGGCCATCACGGCGAGGTAATAGCGCTCGGCTTCGGCGGCATCGCCTCGCTTCTGGGCGGCTTGCGCTCGGCCGAAATACTCGCGCGCGCGGCTTTCGGCCTTCTCCTGCGCGGCTTCGAGGCGGCTGTCGTATCGCCCGGGGCGGAGCAACGAGAGCACCTCCCAGGTCTGTGCGGCCTCGAAGTACGCGCCATGCTGCTCGAACGCTGTGGCGGCTTCGACCTGCTTCTTCTCGAATGAAGTCACCCCCTCAGGTTCGGCCGTGCCCATGAAAGGGGCTGACGTGTTGGTGCGAGTGGAACTGCAGGCGCCGATCAGGGCGCACAGCAGCACGGCGGCAAGGCGTTGCGTGGTGGGCGACATGGTGGGCGTTACGGGAGGCTGTAGGGGCGACTGATTTGCACGCGGGCCTTGAAGGCATCCAGATCGTGGTTGCCGTAAATCATGGTTCGCCGCAGCATGAACGAGTGCGCGAAGAAGGGCGTGCCGCCGGGGTTCACTGTGACACCCATGCGGTATCCGTTGCGCGCAAGCGAGTCGGTGACGATTTCGTTGGCATCGCCGTAGGGGTAGGCGAAGTCTTTCACGTCGAGCTTCAGGCGGCGCTCGATCAGGTCGCGTGGGGAGCGCGTTTCGGTGTCAATTCGCTGCCGGTAGGCAGAATCGCTCTCGTCGCGCAGGCGGTTGATCAGGTTGGCGTGCGTCTTGGAGTGGGCCTGGATGTCGATGAGGCCGGTGGAGATCATCTCCTGCATCTGCGGCCAGGTGAGGGCGTCGGCGGCGCCGACAAAATCGCTGTACAGGAACACCGTGGCCGGATAGCCGTACTTCTTGAGCAGCGGGTAGGCCTGTCGGTAGTACGACTCGTAGCCGTCGTCGAAGGTCAACACCACCGACCGCGCAGGCAGGGCCTGCTTGCCATCGATGAACGCGGCCACGTCTTGAAGGCGCACCACTCGGTAGTCATTGCGCGCCAGCCATTCCAGCTGCTCCGCGAAGGCCGCGCTCGACACGGTCATGCGGCTCACCGGATTGCCGATGCGGTGGTAGCAGAGGATGGTGACGGTCTGGTAGCGATCACGCCGCACACCAGTCGGGTTGGCCTGCTTGAGCGGCACCACGACCGGGTAGCCCACCCGCGCCTTGGCGCCGCCGTTGGCCTCGGCCACCTCCCAGTCGCGCTTGGCGTTGCCGAGAAAGCGCGTTGCAATGCTCGCATTGGTGTCATGCGCAGAGGGCATGTAGAGCAGCCAGCGTTCGTTGCGGCCGATGACACCTTCGCTCGATGCGGGTGCGGGGGTGACCGATGGCGGATCAGACGGCGTCGTGGCGCATGCGCCGAGCAGCGCCACCACGGATGCGAGAAACAGGAGGGGCCAGCGCACGGTGGTGTCAGGGATTCAGTTTGTGGGTGTCGCCCGGCTTGGGCCCGGCTGCGTTGGTGGCGGCCGCGCCCGTGGGTGGGCGCGGGCCGGGGGTCTCTTGTGGTGCGGGCGGCCGTGCTGCAGGCATGTAGCGGTGCTGCAACGCCTGCGCCATGCCGTCGAAGGCGTTGAAGAGCAGGCCGAACTCGTCCTTGCGGTCTTCGGCGATTCGGTGGTCGAGCCGGCCCTGCGCGATCTCGCTCATCGATTGCGTGAGCGTCTTGATCGGCCGTGCGAACCAGTTGGCCAGGAAGTACATGGCCAACGCCACCGCCACCACGGTCACGAGCACGAGCACCACCATCAGCATGAGGCTCAACCGCGCCACGTATGCCAGCGGCTTCTCGGCAATGCCGAGCGCCACACGGCCCACCGTTTTGCCTTGGAAGGTCATGGGTGCCTCGAAACCGAGCACCGTGTCCGCACCGTCGACATACCGCGTGACGGCGACCTCGCCGCCGCGCTTGCCGAGTTGCTCGCCCGCGTACGGCTTGTACGGCTGCCCGACGCGCGTTGCCTGGCTGGAGGCGCGCACCATGCCGGCGCGGTCTACGATGGTGACTTCGGTGAAGTCGCGCGTCTTCATGATCTCTTGCAGCGAGACGTCCACCGGCACCCACTCATCGGCCAGCGCAGACAGCGCGTTCTGCGCCGCGATGAAGCGGCTGAGCGAGGCTCCGTAGTCCATCACCTGGCTCATCATTGCCGCCGTCTGCTGCTTGTGGACCACCGTGCCCGTGATCGCCATCACCACCAGCACCACGGCCCCCATCATCAGCGCCCATTTCACGCGCAGCGGCATGATCTTGGAGCGGCCCTTCTCGCGTGCCTCTTCCTCGAGGTCTCGCTGCAGGCGGATCATCGCGTCAGCCAACTCGCGGCCCGTCTGGAAACGGCGGTCGGGCGACTTGGCCAGGCAGCGCTCCACGATCCGGCGCATGTCTTGAGGGATGTCGGGCCGCAGCTTCTGGATGGCTACGGGCTCGTCGTTGGCAATCATCATGGCCAGCGCCACGATGCTGTCCGACTTGAACGGCGCCTGGCCGGCAAGCATCTGGTACAGGATGATGCCCACCGAGAACAGATCCGAGCGGCCATCGACCTTGTTGCCCTTGGTCTGCTCGGGTGACATGTACTGCGGCGTGCCGAGCACGTCGCCCACGCGCGTTTGATGCGCGGCCGATGCCGACGTGACGTGCGCGATGCCGAAGTCGGTGACCTTGACGTTCTGCGCACCCGCGACGCACATGATGTTCGATGGCTTGATGTCGCGGTGCACGACACCTTTGCTGTGCGCGTAGTCGAGCGCCTTGCCAAGCTGGATGCCGATGGCGATCACGTCCGCGATGGGCATGGGCCCCACGCGGGACATCAACTCGTTGAGCGGCTCGCCTTCGATCAGCTCCATGGCCATGTACGGCCGGTTGTCGATCTCGCCCACGTCGTGCACCGTCACGATGTTGGGGTGCGACAGGTTGCCGGCGGCGCGCGCTTCACGAAGGAAGCGGGCGCGGTACTCCTCTTGTTCGCAGAACTCGGGGTGCAGGAACTTGATCGCGATCGCCCGGTCGATGCTCGGGTCGTGTGCCTTGTAGACACTGGCCATGCCGCCACGGCCGATGCGGCTGATCACCCGGTAACGGCCCACCAGGCGCGGCGCGTTCGCGCCTTGGTTGACTGCGCGCTCGGCCGTCGGCAAGGTATCGAATTTGGACTGCCCACTGCTCGTTTCACTCACGGCCCGAGTGGCCTCGGTGTCGATCGGGGGGCGTGCGGGTTGGCGTTCGGGTGGGTCGGTGGGAGAAGACATGGACCAGCCTCGGGGACAGCGTCTCGTGACAGGGTTGCAGTTATCGGGCCCGAAGGCACCATTGGCAATCAACGAAAGTCATGCAATCTAGGGGCTTCACCTTATGTGCCGAAACATCAAGACACTCTTCAACTTCGAGCCGCCGGCGACCGAGCTGGAGATCCGGGATGCGTCGCTGCAGTTTGTGCGCAAGCTGAGTGGGTTCAATGTGCCATCGAAAGCCAACGAAGAGGCGTTCGACCGAGCGGTGGAAGACGTGGCGGCTGCGGCCCGCATTCTGATCCGTTCGCTCGTGACGACCGCCGAGCCGCGTGATCGGGAGGTCGAGGCGGCCAAGGCGAAGGCGCGATCGGCAGAGCGCTTCGGCACTCAGCCGCGCAGCATGTCGCGGTAGAGCCCGGGCTCGGAGCCTTCGATCGGGGTGGCGTTGGCGACGCGGCGGAAGAAGTCTTGCGAGCCGACGTAGCCCGCCACGGCGTAGGCATAGCCTTGGCTGCGCATGTCGTGCAGGCAGGCCAGCAGCAAGGCTGCGCCTATGCCGGCCTTTCTTGCGCTGGGTGCGACGCCAACGGGACCGAACATGCCGCGGGCGGTGGCGTCGTAGCAGGCGAAGCCTATGGAGGCGCCGGACTGGGTGGCGATGAAGAGACTGACCGGCTGGTTCGACAAGGCCACGCGGGCTTCGCTGGCCCAGCCGGCACCGAAGTGCTCGGTGATCCAGGCGAGCAGGAGATCGTGCTCTGGTCCGATCGGTTTGCGGATGGCGAGGCCTTCTGCTGGCGATCGCGAAAGTGCCGGCAAGGCGTAGAGCTTGATCAGCATGTCCATCGCAGGATTCTCGTTCAGTGCATACCGGACTGGTAGAGCCACAGCCAGGCGGCTACCAGCGAGAAGATGATGCCGATGATGAGCCAGGTCTTGGCCTGCGGAACGAGGCTGCCGGCGCGCAGGTAGCGCCAGCCGGCGAGCAGCAGGAAAAGGAGGCCGAGGATGGCGAAGATGAACCGCAGCTCAGGCATCAGGCTTCCATTTGCGCGAGAAGGCGCTCTTGACGGCGCGCCGGCGCGGCACAGTTGAAGAGCGCGGTGCCGGGTTTGAGCAGGCTCATGTACAGGGCCGCGGCCATGCGCCTGCGCTGCGTGTGTTCCTTCAGGACTTGGAGGCAGTGGTTTGTTGTGGGTGAGGCGCCTGCGAAGAGCCGCGCGCCCGTGGGGAAGCGATGGGCATTCGCCTTCCACCAATCGCTGAGCTTGGACAGGTCCGGCCAAGGGAGGCTTTCGTCCTCATCGAGCGCGATGTCGTCGTCGTCCAGGTCATCGGTGGGGCCTGCGGCTGGCGTCTCGGGTGGTTTGCGCTCCAAGTCAAGCCAGGCCAGGTCGGCGCCGGTGATGAAGCTGAAGGCCTCGCCAGCAACTCGCGCGAGGGCGTCGTCTTCCATTTGCTTGAGGAGCCAGGGCATCACGTGTGCATCGCCGGCCCAGCCAGATGCCGTGATGAGCAGGCGCAGCTTTGCTCCCTGTGCGGCCAGTTGTCGAACCAGCAACTGCGCGGCTTTGGCATCGGAGGTGAAGAGGGCCAGCCTGAGCGCTTCTGGCTGTGCAGGGCTGGGCTTCAGCGCGAATGACCGTAAAGACTCGACGGCTTGGTGGCGGTCATTCAGCATGACCGCGGACAGGGCGGCGGCAAGGCCGGTGGAAGAAGCTTCGTCCGTGAGATGGCGGAGGCAGGCTGGCAACAGGTCGACCCGGCCGAGCTCGCCTGCAGCACGCAGGGCACGAGAGCGCAATCGGGTGTCGGGGTGTTCGATCGCAGCATCCAGCGCGGGGCCGGGGTCTACGCGATGCAAGGCGCATGCGGACACACCGAGCCAGCGAGAGGCGGGCGAGTCTGCAGCCAGCAAGGCGGTCGTGAGTCCGCGCAATCGCGCGGGGCTTGCCCAGCCCATCGCCGAAGACAGCGCGCGGTCGGCATCGGGCACCAAATCCAGCAACGACAGCAGGCGCGTGATCTGTTCCATGTCGCGGCGCTCGACCGCCAGAATTGCGGCCGCAAAGAGCGTGCCCATGCCGGGTGATTCGAGTGCCGCCTGGCTGAGCCTCGCGCCGTAGTCGCCAGCATTGACCAGACCGTCGAGATGGGCCGCCAACCTCTCGTCGGTGCGACCGAGTTGGTGCAGTTTCACGTGCGGGCCATTCACAAGCACCTCGCGCACGGATCGCAGCAGCGCAGCGTCTTCCAGATGCTGGGAGACAACAGCCGCAATGGGTGGTCGCTGGAACGCTGCCATGTGGCGAAGTGCGCTCAAAGATGACGCAAGCGCGACGTCATGCCGTGACTTCGACGGCGATGTCGTCGGTAGACACCCATCTCCACTCGCGGGCGTCGGCGGACCAGCCGATGCGCTTCGAATGGATGGCCCATGTCGATGTGCCGCCACGCGCGAAACGGCTGACGGCTGGCGCTCCTGCAACCGGAGCCAGCTCGCTCCATCGCTCGGTGACGGGCGAGGCATAGAGGGTCTGGGTTCCTATCCAGAGCAGACGATCGCCTTGCAATCTGACATCGGAGAAGTAGCCGCTGAACTCCGAGTCTTCGGCTGTGCGGCACCAGCCCTCGATCGACCCTTGAAGAAGCACGCCGCTGGCCCCGCACGCGACAAAGGTGGTGGCATCAAGAGCGCAGACGGCATTCAGCATGGCGTTGGTGGCGCTGTCGAGCCGCCGGCTCTGCTGGCCCGTGATCGACAGGATCATCCCGCCTCCACCGACAGCAACCAGTGACTTGCCACCCAGATCGGCAAGGCCGTAGATGGCAGCGTCGGCCTCGTTCATGTCTCGATCCAGGAAGGAATCATCACTGCGCTCGAAGCGAGTCTGGTTCAACGGCGAACGATAGAGCTGGTTGCTCATCCCTCCGACATAGACGAATCCATCTTGCTGCACGCAGCAGCCGAGATAGCCAAAAAGGTCCGGGCCCTCGGAGCCGAAGGCATCGTCTATCTGCGTCACCGCGCCGCCCGGCTGAAGCTGCCACAACGTGCCGCCGGGGGAGGTGATCAGCGCGTGCAGGCCTGCGCCGAGGGCGTCCCGCCCGTGAAACCACAGCACAAGTTCGGCCGCGCCTGGGAACTCGCCCAGCACCGATGCCCTGGCGGTGGATCGATCGACCACCACCAGCGCACTTCGCCGCTCGAGCAGCATGGGATCGGGAGGCTGGCTCAGCAGCAGAAGACACTGCGTTTCGTTCACGACGCACGCATCGATGGGCGGAAACAGCTCGCAGAACCTGGACAACGCGATGGTGGTCAAGTGGAAACCTCTTGGTACGGGGATCAGCTCAGGACGGTCGCCGTTCGCACCGGCGTGTCTGCTGGTATCCCGGCTTCGTCGACGTGATAGGCCTCCAATTGCTTCTCGGTGCAGTCCTTGGGGCATTGCTGGAAGGTCTGGTGGTGCGCCCAGGCGCCGTCCTGGATGGATTCTTCGAGCGTCGCATAAGAATTGTGCTTGGCCGGATCCGGCCCCCAGCTCGCCAGAGGCTGGTTGCGCAAGCCATTGCGCCGGCGTCGCTTTGCCTTGTCACGCAGGCTTTGCAACTTGTGGTGCAGCGGATCGGAGTGGTCTTTCCCGACGCACACGGTGGGCGCTTCGAACTGGTCGTAGTTATCGAAGGTGTTTTCGAGCGGGATCGCCTGCGAGAGGGGGCTCGAGATCTGCGCGCCCGTGGCGGCAATCACCGCTTGGGTCACGCCCATCCCCGAGAGGCCCCCGCGCCCGCCTGGCTGCGTGAAAGACGAAACTTCGACCAGGTGGTCACCGGTTCGTTCGTCGTCATCAGTGCTCTCACCGCAGCAGAACTTCTTGTCGAGCCTCTTGGGCACGAGGATGCACTTCTGAGCGTCCTTGCAGGCGTCGGAGCAGTTCTTGACTTTGTTGCCTTCGACCGTTGCAGAGGAACACTTGGATTCGAACTCCGTCTTCTGCGTGGAGCATTCTGGTGGAAGCGCCGCGAGCAGATCCTGGTAGACGGTGGGCAAACTGTTCGGCGGGGTCGACCCGTGGTTGTGGGTGGTCATGTCGAGGTGACGCACCACGTTTTCGCCTTCGAACTTCACGTCCATCGACCACATGCTGAAGTAGACCTTGCCAGTGATCTTGTGGGTGACGACGCCTTTCATCGGTGCTGAACCTGCTTCGTCCCCCGAGCTCTTCTTGAAATAGCTCTTGTTCTTGAGCATGACCTCCTGGCCCGAGATCTTGACGCTGGTCGAGCCGTCAGACGTGTCTGAAGCGAGCCCGGTGTTGGGGTAGGGAATAGGAACGCCCGGTGGTGTGGCAGGCGTCTGAGGCGGCGTCATGCACACGTCAGGGAAGGCGCAGATCGCCTTGCCCGCCGCCTGCTTGCATGCAATCTCCATGGTGTTGGCATAGACCTCGTTGCTCATCTTGCAGCCCCGTACTGGAGAGTGACTGCGGCGCGCTGACCAGTGTCGTTGGACCAATGCGCCAGGATGTTGTGCCCCTGTGCATAGGCCTTGCGGCATGCCTCTCGGGCCATGGCAATGACGGTGACGCCCGCCGCCGCACCGGTTTCGCCTGTGCATTCAGCGGGGTGCCAGATGTCGAACTCGTCTTTCAATCGCCTCAAAGTGCGCGACAAGGCGAGCGTGGCTTCCTTGAAGTAGTACTGCTCTCCTGACAGGTCGGTGATGCGGAAGTCGATGTCGTGCATTTCGCAAGAGGCGTCCGCAAGGCAGGCGCGGATCGCCTGGGACAGACCTTCTGCGCGCAGCGGCTCCCCGCTGTCGATATGCGCCTCTTCGCGCCCGAAGCCGATGCCGGTGCACCACAGCTCCGGGGCCTGGGCTTGGGCTGCACCCACCAGCAGCGCGCCGGCCGCTTCGCCGGGCATGAAGCCGTTGGCGTTGTGCTCCCTGAGCAGGCGCCCCTTCTGATCGAGCGGGTGGAGGCTGGGCCAGGTCAGCAGGCTGTCTACGGCGGCGATCAAGACACGAGGCACCGCGGATCCGGAGACCAGAGAGCGCGCGTGCGAGAGCGCAACGGCCACGCCGACCCGCCCGTGCGGCACCACCATCGACTGCGGCCCGAACGATGCCCCCAGCTCGTCACGGATGAGCTGCATGATCTCGTCGTCCAGACCAGGAGCACGCCCGGGCCTGTCGGTTTCGGCCACACACAGCAAGAGGGGCAGTTGCGCCCACTGCGCTTGCGGTACCCCTTGCAGTGCTTCGTCGATGGCCATGGCGGCCATCTTGGCGAGCTTGGTGGAGCCTCGCCATGGTTTGTCCAAGGCGACCTGGTGAGCCATGATCCATCTGCCATCTGAGGCGACGAAACGCGTTTCGGTCGGGTTGGTCAGCTTCGCGCGGAAAGCCGCGCAGCTCTGCTCGGCCGTGAGGCCGACCGATGTGACGAGCCCGGTGCCCTGGATGGCAAGAAGGTGTGCGCTCATGCGGCAGATGGCGCGGGTTTGGGTTGCGGCTTGTGCATCGGCACCATCACGACCGGGATGGGGAAGGCCAGCTTGTCGCGTTGCTGCCACCATTCCTTGCCCTTTTTACCCACCAGCACCTGGGCAATCTCGTGGATGCTTGCTCGCAGAGGGCGTGCCACGCGCCATGTCATGGTGAAGCGCTCCAGGTCGGGCTCGAACACGATGGTGTCGAGGCTGGCGACCCGACTTTCGCGCTCGCCCCGCTTCGGGAAAAAATGCACCGGCGCCTCGAAATGAGGGAGCGTGAACTCGCGCAGGCCATCGGCGGTGAACCCTTCGAGCGCGACGGGCAATGGCTGCGTTGGCAGTGGCAGCTGCTGGTCTTCGGGCGCGGTTTGGTAGTAGCGCTCGTCGAAGTCAGCCGGCAAGAATGGAAATGTGTCGGCCAGCCAGCGGTCGTCATACGTACCGGCATGGCGGGCGCGCGCCGGCCAGCCGCGCCCTAGGGCCCCCAGAGCCATGGGCATGTACTTGTCGCTTGGGAACTTGACGGCCTGCCCGGTCTCTTCTGTGTTGGGCAGGGGCTTGCCATCGACCCACGCGTTCTTGAGGTGTTTGTGCCACCCGCGCCCGACCGGGTTCGCGAGATAGGCGTCGTGTTCACTCGCATCAGGGCTGTTGCGATCTGCCCCACCGAAAGCAACGTCGTAGGAGATCGGCATCTGGGTGAATGGTGTCGGATGAGACGCGGTAATGCCCGTCACGCCCGCCTGCCAGACCCTGTCGCCAACGACGTCGAAACTCTTCTTCAGGGGCCCGATGCGCAGGCTCACCCGCTGGCGTGTGACCTGCCGCCCAGCGGGGGCATGCGCGCTCCCCAGCAGCAAGACGTCGCAGGCCTGTTTGCGCGGTGCGAAGTCCACTTCATTCAGCGGGGCGGTGATGCCGGGCTCACCGGTGAAGGTATCGGCCATCACGAGGGGCAGTTGCTCGTCCTGCAGACGCACCTCCTCTCCAGCCTTGGGTAGTACAAAGCTGCCCTTGATCACGACGACCAGCAGATCGCGGCCGCTGGCCTCCGTGGCCACGCTGTAGCCGGCGGTCATGCGCGTGGCGTTGGTGAACTCCATGGCGGACCTGCCGTCAGTTCAGTTGAACCGAGCCGCCCTTGACCCGATTGACCCCGGTCGAGCGGCTGGACACATAGCCGCCCTGGATCAGCACCTTGCCCGCTTTCGTCAACGTGATGCTCGCCTTGCCGCATTGAAGCACCAGCTGCTCGCGTGCGTTGACGACCATGCGAGCCCCATCGGCATCCACCTCTACCTGACCGCCAGCTTCCAGCGGCCGGTCCCCGGGCTGGCGCAGCACGCCCATCACGATGGGGCGCGAAGGGTCGCCACCTTCGAATGCCAGCACGACCTGCTTGCCGACGTGGGGGCCATGCAGGTCGAGCACGGTGCGAGTGCGCAACGCAGCCGTTCCGGGTTGGCCGGGATACTGCACGAGCGGCGTCTGGCCTTCGTCGGCCAGCGCGACGATCTCGCCGATCACCACCTCCGGTAGGGCCTGCGGCGCCAGGTGGGCCGGACGAGCCGCGAGGAGCGGTGCCAACATGGCAGACCCCACGGTGGAGACAGCTTCGTCTTCGGCTGGCATCAATTCTTCAAGGGCTCGGGAGTCGCGTTTCATCGTCTGCCTCGTCAGTTCTGCAGGATCTTCGAACCCTTCATCACGATGTCGCTGCTGGCCTTGGCGTTGATCTTGCCGGAGCCCTCGATCGTGATGTCCTTGCCCTTGATGGTGATCGTGCCGTCTTTCTTCATCGTGATGCTGGCGCTTCCTGTGGTCAATGTGATGGAGTCTGCGGCGGTGATCTTGAGATTCTTTCCGACGCTTAGGGCGTCGTCTTCGCCCACGCTGGTCGTGCGTGCCTTGGCGACACTGGTGCTTTGGGCTCCGCCCACGTTCAATGAACGATCGGCGCCGACGTCGGTGCTTTGCTTGGCGCCAATGCTGTTGGACTGGTTCACGCCGACTGTGGTCGATTGATTCGCTCCCACCGTGATGGTCTGCGCGGCTCCGACTGCGACGACCTGAGCCGCACCGATGGCGATCTCCTGCGCGGCGCCGATCGCCACGCTTTCATTCACACCCACAGCTCTCGTGCGCTGCAACGCGACCGTCTCCGTCTTGCTGGCGCCTACGGTCACCGTGCGGTTTGAACCGATCGAAACCTCTTCGTTGGCGCCAACCGATTCCGTGCGGTTGGCCCCGATCGTGATCGTCTCGTTGCTTCCAACGTCTTCGGTGCGGTTCGAGCCGATCGAGATCACCTCGTTGCTGCCGACGCTCTCGGTCCGATTCACCCCAATCGTGATCGTCTCGTTGTTGTCGACGGTCTCGGTGCGGTCATGTTTCACATGCACCGTCTCGTCGTTGTCAACTGTCTTGGTGCGGTCGTGCCCGACCCAGTGCGTCTCGTCGTTCTCGACCTCGATGTCCTGGTTCTTCTCGGCGTGCAGCCAAAGTTGCTCCGAACCCTTCTTGTCTTCAAACCGAATCGCGTTCGCGTTGTCGTAGCCCGCGCCCTTTGAAGACCGGGAGAGGATGCCGCTCTGTGTGGCATTCGCGGGCAGATCCCACGGCGGCATCTGCTCGGCGTTGTAGACGCGGCCGGTGACGATGGGTTGGTCGGGGTCGCCTTCGAGGAAGTCGACGATCACCTCTTGCCCGATGCGGGGGATCTGGATGGCGCCGAAGTTCTTGCCCGCCCACGGCGAGGAAACGCGCACCCAGCAGGAACTCTTGTCGTCTTTCTTGCCGTAGCGATCCCAGTGGAACTGCACCTTCACGCGGCCGTACTTGTCGGTGTAGATCTCTTCGCCGGAAGGGCCGACGACGACGGCCGTCTGCGGTCCTTGCACGAAGGGCTTTGCAGTGCGGCGGCGCGGACGAAACTGTTGGGATGAGGGGATGCAGGCAAAGTCGCATTGAAAGTCGCCGCCGCTCTCTTCGCCGGAGTCGTGGCCGGCGATGTGAGCGTTGAGTGCGAGCGAGGTGATCAGGTACTCGGCGTTCTGGTCATCGCGCGGGTGGTGGCTCAGTTTGAGCAGTCGGCCCACCTCGATGCCGTGTCCGTTGGAGGAGCCGCGAAGGGATTCGAAGCGCGTCTGCATCTCGTCGATGCGGTCTTCGGCGATCTGCTTGCCGTCGGCCGACTGAATGTAGTCGCCCTGGTAGTCGAAGACTTCGTAGTCTGCAAGGTCGTGGCTGCGGGCGTGGTCCTTGTCGACCTGAAGGCTGGTGGACGGGCGCTCGAAGTCGTAGCTCGTCAGCACCGATTTACCGGTGCGCACCTCGCGGGCGCAGGCCCAGCGCGAGACGAACTCGGTGTCGGGCGGCGCCATTCCGCCGGCTTCGTAGAAGGGCAGGGTCTCGTGGTGGTCGACGGCGTTGTGCGCGCTTTGCGAATCGACTAGGACGAGCTTGTGCTTGCCGTCCGCGTGTTCGAAGTGCCAGTAAATGCCCTCGTGTTCGAGCAGGCGGGCGATGAAGTTGTAGTCGCTCTCCCGGTACTGGACGCAGTAGGTCCATGTGCGGTAGCTGCGAAAGAGCTTGAATTCGAAATCGGCAATGCTGTGGTCTTCGAACACCTTCTTGACGATGTCGGGAACGCTCATCTCCTGGAAGATTCGGCAATCGGTGGTGCGCGAGAGGAACCAAAGCCACGGCCGGACCACGGCGCTGTAGCCGTAGTGCCGCCCACGGTGCGAGCCGATTCCGAAGCGGGTGACATAGCCGTTGACGTGGCGCCTGGCCCCGTCGCGCAGCTCCACCGTCACGGTGACGGGTTTGCCGAGAAGGTCTTCGGGCTTCAGGTCGGGCCGCAGGCTCAGCATGTTGAGCTGCATCTCACCGAGCATGCTCAGGCCCGACGACGCACTCATCGATTCGAAGAGCAGGTCGGTGGCTGGCAGCGGAGTGGTGAGTGAGATGGGAGACGGCATGTTCTGCTCTCTCGGACTGCGGTGGCTGCGGCGCATTGCCACCGCGGGGCTATGTTTGATCTTTGCCGTGAAGGCGTAAAGCGACCAAAGTCATGGGTTCGTGTTGGCTGCTCGTGGGTCTCAATCGACGTCCGGTTCGGCCAGTGGTACGTCCAGTTCGTAGACGTCCACGTCGTGTGGCGTGTAGACCGCAGGTGTGCCGCGCCGCCAGGCGCCGCGCGCGGCCAGCTCCGTTGCCGCGTCATGTGGGTTCAGCGCGCCGGGGTCGAAACAAAGCGTGGGACCTTCGAAGTAGCCCCAACTGTCCGGGCCCCAGTAACCCAGTGCTCGTGCCGGCCAGTGCCAGGGGCTGTCGTCTGGGACCCCGATGACGGCGCCCACCTGGGGATCCAGCGCGGCGTATACCTTCGCTTGTGCGGCGTTGGCCAAAGCCTGGCAGTAGAGCCGGCCTTCGAGTCCGCGCGCCATCTGGCAGGCGTGTATCTCGATGCCTTGATTGCCCTCGCTGAACCACGGCGTGAGTGCCGAGAAGAGGCCCAGCATGGGGCGGGTGAGCAGGCCGGTTTCGGCAAGGGGGCCGCTCCCGAGCTTGAGTCCGACGTTGCCAATGTCAGGCTGATTGACGCCGTGGCAGTTGATGACGAGCAGGTACAAGGACCCGTGGCCGGCCAACGGCTCGGTGATGCGGGTGATCAGGTCGCCGCTGCCGGCAATGCGCGGCAGGGTGACGTGGGCGACGTCGGCGCGCACGCTGGTGTGGCGGCGAAACGTGATCCCGGCGTCGGACATCTCTCGGGACGACACGTAGACGATCATGAAGCCGCCCTCCGGGGCTTGGCGCATGCCACCAACCAACCCATCACGGGCTGGCCGCCTTCCATGCGCAATACCTGCTGACCGATGTGGCGGATCTCGAGTTGAGCGTGCGCGAGGCACTCTTCGACATAGCTGCGCGCATGAGCGTAGCGGCCACTGGTTTGCAACACGTACGGCCGTGGATCGTCCGCGGAGGCGGCCTCGACGGTGAAGGTGTAGAAGCCTCCGGGGCGCATGGCACTGGCCCCGGCCAGCATGGCTTCATGTAGCTCTCCGAAGTAGCAGAGCGTGTCGGCGCAGATGAGTGCGTCATAGCTCGATGGGTGCGAGCGCATGTAGCGCACGAGTTCGGCGTGGTGCAGGCTGTCGTACACGCCACGCCGTTCGGCGCGCGCGAGCATGCCTTGGGAAAGGTCGCAGCCGCTCAGGTCGCGCGCCCACTCGCGCACCATCGGGCCGCACAGGCCGGTGCCGCAGCCAAGGTCGTGGATGTCGAACTGGCGCTCCGGCGGGGGCAGCAGCGTGGCGAGCAGGTCCGCCACAAGTTGTGGTGCGCGGTAGCCCAGCGCGCTGAGGTTGGCGTCGAAGCTCGCCGCGAAGGCGTCGAAGGTGCGCTCCACATAGGCGTCGCTCGCACGTTCGGGAATGTTCTGCGCTTCGCAGGCGGCGAGATGGTGCTTGATGACCGGGTTGTCGGGGTCGGCCTGCAGCCATTCACGGTACAGGCGGGCCGCCTCGTCCAGGCGGCCGAGGCGGGCCAGCGCCTTGGGCACGGCGTTGCGCGCCTGCAGATGGCGCGGCCAGCGCACCACGGCCTGGCTGTGTGCGGTCAGGCCTTCGTCGATGCGGCCTTGCTCCAGGAGCGTGAGCGCAAGGTTGTACCAAGCCTGTGCAAAGTCGCCGGAGAGGGCCAGCGCCTTGCGGCACAGCGCTTCCGACTCGGGGTGCTCGCCGCGCTTGCGCAGCATGGTGGCGAGGTTGTTGAGCGCGTCGACGTTGTCGGGATCGAGTGCCAGGCTCTGCCGGTAGGCGTCCACGGCCTCGTCGTAGCGCTGGGTTTCGACCAGCACGTTGCCCATGTTGTTGAGTGGGCCCGGCTGCCCCGGCAGGTGATCGATCGCCTGGCGGATCAGAGAGAGTGCCACGTCGCTGTGGCCGCGGCTGTGTTCAAGCACGCCCAGGAAGTGCAGGGCATCGGGTTGGCCGGGCCATCGTTGCAGCACGGCGCGCAGTGCGGGTTCGGCGGCGTCGAGCTTCTTGTCGCGCAGCAGGAAGATCGCGCGCTGCAGCATCTGCTGCTGCGCTAGGCGTGCGGCGCCGCTCAGGGGGCGGCGGGCGGCTGTGTCAGTCGAACGCATACGCGAATTCGCCCTCGGCCACGCTCAGCGCCACCTGGCCGATCGGCTTGCCGCTCGCCAGCCGCGTGAGGTACTCGTGGCTGATGCGCGGCAGCACGGTGTTGGTGAGCAGCGAGTCGATCACGCGACCGCCGCTTTCCACCTCGTTGCAGCGGCTCACCACGAGCTTGACCACCTCGTCGTCGTACGAGAAGGGCACGTCGTGGTTGGCCTCGACGCGCTTCTTGATGCGGTTGAGTTGCAGCTTGACGATGCGGCCCATCATCTCCTCGGACAGCGGGTAATACGGGATCGTCACGATGCGCCCGAGCAGCGCAGCCGGGAAGACCTTGAGCAGCGGCTCGCGCAGCGCCTTGGAGATGGCATCGGGCGAGGGCATCAGCTCCGGGTCCTTGCACAGGTTCATGATCATCTCGCTGCCGGCGTTGCTGGTCAGCAGGATGATCGTGTTCTTGAAGTCGATGAGGCGGCCTTCGCCGTCTTCCATCCAACCCTTGTCGAACACCTGGAAGAAGAGTTCGTGCACGTCGGGGTGGGCCTTCTCCACCTCGTCGAGCAGCACCACGCTGTAGGGCCGGCGGCGCACGGCCTCGGTGAGCACGCCGCCTTCGCCATAGCCCACGTAGCCGGGCGGCGAGCCCTTGAGTGTGGAGACGGTGTGCGCCTCCTGGTACTCGCTCATGTTGATGGTGATGACGTTCTGCTCGCCGCCGTAGAGCGCTTCGGCCAGCGCGAGCGCGGTCTCGGTCTTGCCCACACCGGAGGTGCCGGCGAGCATGAAGACGCCGATCGGTTTGCTCGGGTTGTCGAGCATCGCGCGCGAGGTCTGGATGCGCTTGGCGATCATGTCCATCGCGTGGTCTTGCCCGATCACGCGCTCGCCCAGGTTCCGGGCGAGGTTGAGCACCGTCTCGATCTCGTTGGCGGCCATGCGGCCCACGGGGATGCCGGTCCAGTCGCCCACGACGCTGGCCACGGCCTGGTAGTCAACGGTGGGCAGGATCAACGGGCTTTCGCCTTGCAAAGCCGCGAGTTCGGTTTGCACCTTCTTCAGCGCGTCGAGGGCGGCACTACGCTCGGCGTCTGACAGCCTGGGCACATCGGCCGCCGCCTGTGCCGCACCTTTCTCCAGCTTGCTGCCGGTGCCTTCGACAGGTTCGACCGCCCCGCGCAGCGTAGCGCGCAGGTCGAGCAGCTTGTCGACCAACGCCTTCTCGCTCTGCCAGCGGGTCTGCAGCTTGTCGAGGCGTGCACGCTCGGTGCCGAGTTGCTCTTCGACGAAGGCAGCGCGCTTGCCCGTTTCAATGCCGATGGCGCCTTCGCGGGCGATGATGCCGCGCTCGACCTCCAGCGCTTCGATGCGGCGCGAGCAGTCGTCCACCTCGGCCGGCGTGGCGTGCAGGCTTACCGCCACGCGCGCGCAGGCGGTATCGAGCAGGCTGACCGATTTGTCGGGCAGCTGGCGGCCCGGGATGTAGCGGTGCGACAGCTTCACCGCGGCTTCGAGCGCTTCGTCGAGGATCTGCACCTTGTGGTGCTTCTCCATCGTGGAGGCCACGCCACGCATCATCAGAATGGCGCGCGGCTCGTCGGGCTCGTCGACCGTGATGCTCTGAAAGCGCCGCGTGAGCGCCGGGTCCTTCTCGATGTGCTTCTTGTACTCGGCGAATGTGGTGGCGCCGATGGTGCGCAGCTGGCCACGCGCGAGCGCCGGCTTGAGCAGGTTGGCCGCATCGCCGGTGCCCGCCGCGCCACCGCCGCCCACCAGGGTGTGGGTTTCGTCGATGAACAGGATGATCGGTTTGGGGCTTGCCTGCACCTCGTCGATGACGGAACGCAGGCGTTGCTCGAACTCGCCTTTCATGCTGGCGCCGGCCTGCAACAGGCCGACGTCGAGCACGCGCAACTCCACCTCTTTGAGCGAAGGCGGCACGTCGCCGCGTGCGATGCGCTGCGCGAAGCCTTCGACCACCGCCGTCTTGCCCACGCCGGCCTCGCCGATGAGGATGGGGTTGTTCTGGCGGCGGCGCATCAAGATGTCCACGACCTGGCGGATCTCGTCGTCGCGCCCGACGATCGGGTCCATCTTGCCGCCGCGCGCCTGCTCGGTCAGGTCGGTGGTGAACTTCTTCAGCGCCTCCTGCTTGCCCATGGCGGCCGGCGCGATGGCGCCACTCGCCTCGCCGGGCGCGGCACCGCTTTCGCTGGCGGCCTGCTGGTCTTCGGGTGAGCCCGCCACGATCTTCAGGAAGTTCTCGGTCAGCTCGTCGGTCTGGATGCGCTCGAACTGCTTGCTGATGCTCATCAGCACATTGCGCAGGTTCTTGGTCTTGAGCAGGCCGACGATGAGGAATCCGGTGCGCACCTGTGTGCCACCGAACATCAGCGAGCCATACACCCAGCCGCGCTCGACGGCGTCTTCGACGAAGCTGGACAGGTCGGTCACGGACGACGCGCCTCGCGGCAGCCGGTCCAGCGAGTTCTGCAGATCGGCCACCAGGTTGGACGCATCCATGCCGTAGTGCTTGGCGATGCGGTGCAGGTCGGAGTCCTGGTTCTGCAGGATCTGGAACAGCCAGTGCTGCAGCTCCACATACGGGTTGCCGCGCAGCTTGCAGAACACGGTGGCGCCTTCGATGGCCTTGTAGGAGAGCGGGTTGAGCTTTCCGAACAGCGCGGCGCGACTGATTTCAGCCATGGTGGACTCCCGGTGATACGGACTGGTCATCCGGGCGTGGGCCGGCGTGACGGATGTTGTGCGGGTGCAGTCGCAACTCGCCTCGGTCTGGGTGGGGGGTCTTGCGCCCCAGCCAGGTGGTGCGCCCGAGCATGGCGCGGCGGTCGAGCCCGAGTGGCGGCACCTCCTGGCCCTGCAGCACGAGTTGCGTGTCCCAGAGCATGTCGAAGCCGACGAGCTGGCGCATCCAGTCGCGCAGCTCCACCAACGCGGGCTGACCGGGCAGGAACTGCCGGTACTGCGCCAGCGTGAGCGGGCCAATGTGCAAGCGCAGCTTGTACTGGCGATCCCACACCTTGCTGCCCGCCACCACCGAGACACCCAGCGGTGCACTGCGCCGGGCGCCGGGGCGCCCGAGGCGGCTGCGGTCTTCGGCTCGCAAGGTCATCCAGTGGCCCACGTACGGCTCGACGCGGATCGGCACCTGGAAGTACTGGCGCAGCACCTTCGAGATCGTCTCCGGGTTGCGCGTGGGCCGCGCCAGGTGGCCGGCAGCGTGGCGCTTGGCGGCATCTGGCACCGCGTCGCGCTGGCGCAGGGGCATGGGCGTCTGACCGAACAGCGCGCTGACCCATTTGGCGAACTGATCGTCAGTGGGCCGGTCGGCATGCACCGCAGGTTGGCTCTGCGCCCAGGCGCGGTAGAAGAGCAACAGGGCCCGGTGATGGAAGACATCGGCAAACCGCGCGATGGTCGCGTCGCCGTGGTTGCGCATGCGGTCGCGTGCGTACTCCGTCATGTGCAGTGGCAACGGCCCCATCGGCCCGAACAACCCGAGGGCGCGCGATGCCAGGCGCGGTGGCGTCTTGCCGCCCGGCTTGAACGACATCAGGTTCGCCGGCGCGAAATCCAGCTCAGGGTCTTGGCCAAGGCGGATGGCCTCGGCGCTCGGCCTCAGCGCACGACCCAGGCGCGGCGCGTCGGGCGACAACGCGTCGATCTGCCGCAGCACCGCGAAAAAGTCATGCCCCCACGGCTCGGCAGCCAACCGCTTGAACAGCCGCTGCCGCTGTTCATGAAGCTGACGCAGGCCGCCGGTGACGCCCGACGAACTCACTGGTGCACCTCAGATAGCGCGAGCGAAGCAAAGCGCCCCCCAAGCAACGCCCAAGGCACGGGTCTCCCGGGCCGATGGGTGGCGCCCCTCGGGGGCAGGAGCGAAGCGACTGGGGGGCTCATAGAACTGCGTGGGTACCAATGCGCGGTTTGCATCGCATGATTTCGCCGCGCGCCGCGGAGCGCAGCACCGTCTCGCAAAAGCTGTTGACGGTGGCGTGGCGTGCGAAGAAGCGATCGAGCACCTGGCCCAGAAGAAAGGCGCTGGAGCCCTGGAAGCCGAGTTCATCGACCAGCGCCGTCACCTCCACGCCGCAGCCAAACGTCAGCGGCCCGGGGAAGGGCAGGCGTCGCACCACTGATTTGGCTTCGACCCACTGCACGCTCTCGACTTGCTTGCTCCAGGCCACGTCTTGCTCCGGCCCGTGCAGTGCGAGCAGGGTGCGCAGCGACGCGGCGGCGCGCTTGGGGTCTTCACCGGCAATGCTGAGGTAGTTGAGCGTCAACAGGCTGACCATGGACCAGCCCACGTCGCCACGCGCCAGGCGCTGCACCGGTCGGGTCGGGCCGCGCAGCGTCTCCACACGGCCGGCGGTTCCGGCGCCGTCGAGCGTCCAGGTGGTGGCGCTGCCCGGCAGCAGGGTGGGCAGGTCGCGGTTGGTGACGAGCGCGGCGAGCGACAACTGGCGGATGTCTTCGCGGTAGGGCGCGCTGCTGGGGTCGACCAGCGAGACGAAGACCTCCTGGCCCACGTAGGCAGACCGTGGGCCCTCCTGGCGCTGCCGCGACGACAGCAGGCGCGGCTCGCGCCGAACGGTGTAGTACGCGGCGTGGTTGGCCGGCCCGTCGTGGTAGCTCGCATACAGCGGCAGAAAGCGCTGCTCGGCCACCTGGGCGATGCCATAACCCGTCACCGATTCCAGGGTGTGGACTTCATAGTCCATCGGCCGAGTCCGGTCGGGCACCGCGTGGTGCTCCCACTGGCCCGGGCCGAGCTGGATGCGATCCAGCCGCTTGGGGAAAAGGTTGACGGCGGGGGTACAAAAGAGCGCGAGGCTGCCGGCGTCCACCAGCGATTCAAGGGCGGCCTCCCCGCGCGTGAAAAGTAGAACGATCTCGGCTTCTGCGCCGTCGACAGCGGCCAGGCGGCGCGCCAGGTCCTGCACTTCGAAGAACAGAAAGCGATGTGGCATGGCCGCCATCTCCTGCAGCAGGCGGTGCCCGCTGAATCCGCGCAGGGTTTCGGGCAGCAGGGCCTGGTCGTCGGCAAAGCCCACCGGCTGCACGGAGTCGCCATCAGCGAACGCGCTGGCGGGGCTGCGCGGGCGGCCAGCGCTTGCGGCCGGAGCGACCCAGGTGCCGGCCGTGTTGCCCAGCACCAGCTCGTGCAGGCGGAAGGCCACGTCATCGGGGGCCGAGATGTAGAAGGGCAGGCGGTCGAGCTTGATCTGCTTGAACTTCAGCCCGCCGTGCAGCTTCAACTTGATTCGCAGGCCACCGCGCAACTGGCGCGCCACTGGCAGGTGAGTGAGCGGCAGGTCGGGCGCGTGGGTGAAGTACTGCACCGACTCGATGTCGATCGGCCAGAGCGTGACCTCATGCGCCGTACGGAACTCGCAGCGCGTGTTCTGCCCGCGCGTGAGTTCGCTCGTGAGCGCGCTGCCACGCTTGAGCGTGAAGCCGCGCGCCAGGTTCGGGTCGAGCGGGTCGGGGCGCATGCGCGCCACCATCATCGAAGGCACGGGGGACAGGAACCCCGGGTACACCGTTTCGAGCAGGTGCTGGATCAGGCGCGGGTGCTCGGCATCGAGCTTGAGTTGAATGCGCGCGGCCAGAAACGCGAAGCCTTCGAGCAGGCGCTCGACGTAGGGGTCTGTCACCTCCAGGCCGTCGAGCGAGAGGCGCGCCGCGATCTTCGGGAACTCCTGCGCGAACTCGGCGCCCACCTCGCGCAGGTGCGTCAACTCGTCGTTGTAGTGGCGGAGGAGGTTCGGGTCCATCGAGGAGTCGTGCGTGGTGCTGCGGATCGATTCTGTGCTTCGGGGTATCAAAGGCCAGCTACTTTGGTCACACGCTCCACCTCAGCGCGGCCCATGGCGGCTGACCGTGCCGCTGGCCGCGTCGCGCACTTCCACCTGGCCGGCCTCGAGATCGAGTTGCGTGCGCAACAGCAATTCGAGCGGCACGGGCTGCGCCCACATGAAGCCGCGGATCTCGAACTCGATCACGTTGTGCGTGTCGAGGACGCTGGAGGCTTCGAGTGCCTTGACCTGCAGGGAGTCCTCCATCACGCGCGGCTCGAAGCGCAGGATGGCTTGCTTGATGGCGCGTTCGAGTTGCGTCACGTCAACGCGCGACGCCAACTGCCCCGACATGGCGGGCAGCCCGAAGTTCAGGACCGACTCCGCCGCACGCGGGAACTGGCGCGACACCGTTTCGCCCAGCGGCTGAACCGAGTTCAGAAGCCACGACAGATCGCGCAGCACCGCCTCGCGGATCTGCGATTTGGTCATGACGCTGGCGTCTTCGCCTTCCACGCGCGTGTGGGGGGCGAGGTCGGTGAGCCGATCGAGCAGCGCCGGTTGCAGCCGATCGCGCAGGTTCATGGCGGCAGCCTGCCGAGCGGGTGCGTTCCCTGGGAAGACCCGCTCGCTGCGGCAGCGGCGCACCTGGTCATGCGGCCGCGAGCTTGATCTCGCGCACTTCGAGCAGGCCGAGTTCGGCGCTGCTGGTCGAGAGCACGCGCTGGCCGAGTCCGGCGTACTGGTCGGGGCCGCAAGGCAGCCACTCGGTCGCGCGTGCGAGCTTGAGTTTGCCGTCGGGGTGCTCGCGGGTGCCGGGGTAGCAGGTGGGCACCAGCGCGACAGAATCGCCGCCGTTGCTGAAGGTCAGGTGCGCGGGCGCCCAGATCATGTCGCGCAGATCCTCGGGCGGCTCGACGGTGACGGCCGCCAGCGCGTTGAACGGCACCCAGGTGTAGCGACCGTTCAGCACGACCTCGAGCACCGGGCCCAGGCGCGAGTCGGCGTCGGCGATCCAGTCGAAGGCGTCTCCATTGATGCTGCCGGCGGTGGTGGGCGCCTGCTCGAAGGCATCGGCCCGCAGGCGCTGCGCTTGCTCAGGGTGGCCTTGGCTGTCTTGCGCCAGCGCTTCGATCAGCATTGCGACCCAGGCGGCGGGTTGCCCAAAGACCACCGGCGTCGTCTTGCCGGTGAACACTGCCGTGCGAACCGCTTCGCACTTGATGGCTTCGCGGTAGGTGTTGACCATGGCGAGCGTGCCGTGGTCGAGTTCGCCGCAGACGTCGAGTTGCGCCATCGCGCGTTCCCACTGGCCGAGCACGCTCAGCAACTGGAAGAGAAACACGCGTAGCTTCGCGTCGCCGGGCTTGTCGCGCACCTGCTGCTGCAGGGCCTGGAGGGCGGCATGCGGGTCGCCCGCCGCGAGAAGGTCTTGGGGGCTGGCCATGGTGCTCAGGCCGGCAGGATTTCGTCGTCGAAAGTCATCGAGCCGCTGCGCCCGCCGGCGGTTCTCTGTGGCCGGTACTCCACCGAGACCTTCTGGAACTGCAAGGTCACCGTCTCGAAGGTGTTGCCTTGAGGGTCGGTCGCGTGGTCGATGGCCGTCACGCGGGCCTTCTCCAGCGTGACGAGGAAGAAGTCGATCTGTTCTGCGCCAGCTTTGCGCATGGTCAGCTTGGCTTCCTTCACCTCGTCGTTGGTGGCGAGTGCGGCCATCAGCGCTGTGGTGGATGCGTCGATCTGCTTGACGACCGTCAAGCCCTTGTAGGCTCGGCGCCCGGTGGCCTGCGCGGTACCGAGCGCCGACGAGGCCGCTACACCCCAGCTCCAGCCCTTGATGACGATGTCGTCCTCGTGGCCAGGCGACGTGGCCTCGCCCTTGACTTTGCCGGCCCGCTTGGTCTGCACGTGCAGGAAGATGTCGCTGCTGCCGGGCGTGGATGTGGTCAGCTCAGGGATGCTCACAGGCATGGCGGTGCTCCTTCGGTGGGTCGCGGGCGGGCGGTGTTCACATCGTGGTCGAGATGCCCCGCAGCGACTCTCCCGCGTAGTGCTGGTTGACCAGTGCGCGCCAATCTGCGGCGGTGTCGAAGCCGTACAGGCCGCCCGCGCCGTTCTCGTCGCAGTCGTAGAAGTAGTACATGTTGTTGACGATCGCCGCGCCGATGGCGTGCGCACCGGTGCCGAGGCGGTAGACGCCGGGGTGGGCCTCGATGTACGTCAGCGCCACGTCGGTGCCGGTGTTGTTGAAGTCGATGCTGCCCTGCACGCCAATGCGCGAGAGCAGGTTGACGGAATCCTGGCCGCCCCCGGCCGGGTCCCAGCGGTAGAGCACCTGCAGGGCTTGCGCGCGTTCATAAGAGGGCTTGGTCAACAGGTCGCGCTTGCCTTCGAGCATGTGCATGCACCACAGCGAGGTGAGCGCTGCGCAGATGCCCGCGCGCTGGGCCGTGGTGTTACCACCGCCCTGGCTCTGGAGCGAGCTGAAGTTGTTGGTTGAACTGAAAATCTTGGCCATTCCTGGTCTCCGGGATGGGCCGACTGCATTGCGCAGCGGTGGGTCGAGCATTGCTCGCTTGCCTTCTGATGGTCGTGCGCGGCCACGCGGAGCCATGCGCACCGCGCCACGCGGCAAGGAGCGGGGTTTGCAGGGCCGCCTGGGCCGACAGCTGCGCCGAGTGGCGGCTGCGGTCGGCCTCGGCGTGGCCGCTCAGCGGATTTCGGTGGTCGCGATGTTCCAGCCGAACTTGACTTCACCGCCCAGGCCGCCCTTGTCGTCTTGCGGCTTGTAGGCGAACTCGATGTCCTTGTACGACATGGACACCGACTCCACGATGTCGCCGCCCGAAGATCCTGCGGGCTGCACGCTCGTGATGAAGACCTCTTTCAGGGTGATCACGAGGAAGTCCTTCTGGCCTTCGCCGGATTTGCGGGCGGTCAGCTTGGCATCTTTGAAGTGCTTGCCGGAGGCGCATTGCTTGGCCAGAACGGGCGAAGCCTTGTCATAGATGTGCATGAAGTTGAAGTCGGCGCCGGTCGCCTTGCCCTTGCCCGAGCCACCGCCGCTGGCAGCGCCCGTGGCCTGGGTGGCGCCCCAGCTCCAGGACAGAACCTCGATCTCACCCTTGTGGTCCTTGTGGGTGGCTTCGCCTTCGACGCCGTCGAACTTGATATGGCAATCGATCGTCATGATGGAATCTCCTTAGTCTGAATTGCGATGTGCTGGTATCGGGACGCGTAGTGCGCGGGAATCGACGTCAATCAGGCCTGCTTTTGTGAGGGCAGTTTGGAAACCAGTCGCAGCGACACCGTCAGCCCTTCGAGCTGGTAGTGCGGCCGCAGGAAGAACTTCGAGCTGTAGTAGCCGGGGTTGCCGGGGATGTCTTCGACCACCACCTCGGCGGCGGCCAGTGGCTTCTGGGCCTTGGTGGTTTCAGACGAGTTGGCGGGGTCGCCATCCACGTAATTCATGATCCAGCTGTTGAGCCACTTGGACATGTCGTCACGCTCCTTGAAGGAGCCCACCTTGTCTCGCACGATGCACTTCAGGTAGTGCGCGAAGCGGCAGGTCGCAAAGAGGTAGGGCAGGCGTGCGGCGAGGTTGGCATTGGCCGTGGCATCTGGGTCGTCGTACTCCGCGGGCTTTTGCAGCGACTGCGCGCCGATGAAGGCCGCGAAATCGGAGTTCTTGCGGTGCACCAGCGGCATCAGACCGTTCTTGGCCAATTCGGCCTCGCGCCGGTCGCTGATGGCGATCTCGGTCGGGCACTTCATGTCGACACCGCCGTCGTCGGTCGGGAAGGTGTGCGTGGGCAGGCCCTCGACGGCGCCGCCGGATTCGATGCCGCGGATGCGCGAGCACCAGCCGTACATCTTGAACGAGCGGTTGATGTTGACCGCCATCGCGTACGCCGAGTTGGCCCAGGTGTACTTGGTGTGGTCGGCGTTGGCCGTTTCTTCCTCGAAGCTGAACTCCTCCACCGGGTTGGTCTTGGCGCCGTAGGGGATGCGTGCCAGGAAGCGCGGCATGGCCAGGCCCACATAGCGTGAGTCTTCGGATTCGCGCAGCGAACGCCAGGCGGCGTACTCGGGCGTGGTGAAGATCTTGGTGAGGTCACGCGGGTTGGCAAGCTCCTGCCACGAGCCCATCTGCATGAGAGCCGGGTCGGCTGCCGCGATGAAGGGCGTGTGCGCCGACGCAGCTACCTTTGACATCTCGCCCAGCAGCTCCACGTCGGGCGGGCTCTGGTTGAAGTAGTAGTCGCCGACCAGGCAGCCGAAGGGCTCGCCACCGAACTGACCGAACTCTTCTTCGTAGACCTTCTTGAAGATCGGGCTCTGGTCCCAGGCGGTGCCCTTGTAGCGCTTGAGCGTCTTGCCGAGCTCGTTCTTGCTGATGTTCATCACGCGGATCTTCAGCATCTCGTCGGTCTCGGTGTTGTTCACCAAGTGATGCAGGCCGCGCCAGGCACTCTCGATCTGCTGGAAATCGGGGTGATGCAGGATCTGGTTGATCTGCGAGCTGAGCTTCTGGTCGAGCTCGGCGATCATGGCTTCGATCGATGCGATGACGTCGCTGCCGATCACCTGCGTGTTCGAGAGCGCCTGCTGCGCCAGCGTGAGAACGGCGTTCTCGACGGCCGATTTGGCCTCGTCGCTCTTGGGCTTGAACTCCTTGTTCAGGAGGCTCGCGAAGTCGCCGCCCTGGAACTCCAGGCCCTGCAGGGCGGACGATTGACCTTGTGCTTCTGCCATGTCGGTTCTCCGTGGGTTCTTGTCGTGGGCTTACTCGGCCTTGGGTTCGTCGGTGGCCTTCTTGGCAGAGGCCAGGCTGTTGAGCAGCGCGGGGTCGGAGATGACCTTGGCGAGCAGTTCCTCGGCACCCGTTTTGCCATCCATGTAGGTGATGAGGTTGGAGAGCTGCTGGCGCGCGGTGAGCAGCTGATTCAGGGAGTCGACCTTGCGTGCCACGGCAGCGGGCGAGAAGTCGTCCATGTTCTCGAAGGTGATGTCGACCGAGAGGTTGCCTTCGCCGGTGAGCGTGTTGGGCACCTGGAAGGCCACGCGCGGCTTCATGGACTTCATGCGGCTGTCGAAGTTGTCGACATCGAAGTCGAGCAGCTTGCGCTCGGCCACCGGCGGCAGCGGCTCGGTCGGTTTGCCAGACAGGTCGGACAGCACGCCCATCACGAAGGGCAGTTGCACCTTCTTCTCGGCGCCGTAGAGCTCCACGTCGTATTCGATCTGGACGCGTGGTGCGCGGTTGCGGGCAATGAACTTCTGACTGCTGGTGGCCATGATGAAACTCCTCTGCGCTGGATGAAGAAGTGACTACGGGTTTGAGTTGCCGGCGATGTTTTCGATCTGGTCGATGCCGGCAGGCGCCAGGTCTCTGATGATTTCGAGAAAGCTCTTGCCCATCAGCCGCTGGGCGCGCCGGATGAGCAAGGGGGCAGGGTTGGTGGGCTCGTTTCGCTCCAGCCATTCGCAGGCGCGATCGAGCAGGCGCATGACGTCTTCGCGGCTTTGCAAGGCGCCGGGTGCGGCGCGCGCGGTGGTGCTGGCCACAGGCGCGTCAGCCGGGGCGAGCGTGTCGGCGGTGCCGCCCGACGCCTGCACGGCGGCGTTGGACATCAACTGCGTCAGCGCGATGAGCGGGCGCAGCTCGGGGCCTTGGCCTGGCACCTTGCTGCTGAGCACGGCTTCGATGCGCCTGGCGTCGGCGTAGGTCTGTTGCAGCGTGGCCAGCAGTCCGGGGGTGTGCGCTTCGGCGGCCTGCAAGCCTTGCTGCACGCCCTCGGCGGAGAGAGGCGTTTCGCCGGGCAGGGGATCGGCGCGGCCCGCTGCGAGCTCGATCTGGCGAACGGTGATCGCGGGCCTTGCGCTGCCGATGGTGGCCGCGCGCAGGTCGGCCAGGCCGCCGTCGGCGTCGACGAGCGGCGCCAGCGCGTTCAGCCGCATCGTGGGGTCGTTGTTGTCGTCGGCGTCGAGCGCGGGGTAGACATGCTCCCAGTGGTGCTCGAGCAGGCCGGCGACCAACGCGAGCCCGCTTGCGAAGGCACTGGCGCCATCCAGGCGGGCACCGGCCCGCGCCAGCAGCACGGCCACCCGCAGGTCGCGCGTGCGGCGCGCGAGTTCGAGGGCTTGTTCGTGCACCGAACGCCAATCCGGCTCTTCGGCCGGAATGACGGTGTCGCCGAACTGCTGCTCGGCCCTGCGGCGTGCGGCTTCTTCGAGCGCCAGGAAGGCCGGGTCGTAGGACAGGTCGGCACCGCAGGGGGATCCGTCGCCGAGCGAGGCCAGCAAGTCTTCGACGGGGAGGGCGTTCATGCGATGCGCTCGGCGACAGGGTAGGTCACGATGGGCGGACTGTATGGAGCGGCGCCCGGGCTTACATCAGCCGAAAGTCATCTGCCGCTGGCGCAGGAGCGTCAGCCCGATCCCCGAGATGAGCGGGTTGCGCTGCGACTCAGGGGACGCCGCGTAACGCCGCATGCAGCTCGCGGGTGCGCACCGGCTTGAAGAGCACCGGGTGGCCGCTGTCGTGAACGCGCTTCACCTCATCGGGCGAGGTGTCGCCGGTGATCAGGAGCGCGGGCAGCGGGGCGCCGTAGACGCCGCGCACGCGCTCGATGGCATCGATGCCGTCCTCGTCGTTGGCCAGGCGCAGGTCGGAGACCACGATGTCGATCACGCCGGCGTGGCGCCGCACCTCGGTGCAGGCCTCCTGGATGGTGGCGGCGCTGAGGACCTGGTAGCCCCAGGTTTGGAGCAGCTCGCTCATGCCCACGCGGATGCTCTCTTCGTCGTCAATCAGAAGCAACGTGCGCGCGGAGTCGATTGGTGAAGGCACTGTGTCTGCAGGCACGAGCAGCCTGTCCATCTCCTCGAACTCGGTGGCCTTGATGAGGATGCGAAACACCGTGCCACGCCCCGGCCGGGATGCCACCTCCAATTCGTGCCCCATCAGCGCCACCAGTCGCTTGACGATCGCCAGACCCATACCCAGCCCGCGCGAGCGGTCACGGCCGGGGTTGTCGACCTGGTAGAACTCGTCGAACACGCGCGGCAACTCGTCCTCGTGGATGCCGATGCCGGTGTCCCAGACCTCGATGCTGGTGGCGCCCTGACGGTTGCGTGCCACGACCACGATGCCGCCCTCCTGGGTGTAGCGGATGGCGTTGTGAATCAGGTTGGCCAGCACGCGTTCGAGCAGGTGCGGGTCGCTCATGATGATCTTGCCGCCGGGCTTGAAGCGCAGGCCCAGGCCCAGTTCCTCGGCTTGGCCCGCGCAGTGCATGTGCAGCACGCGGAACAGGTCGCGCACGGGGAACGACTGCATATTGGCCTCGATCACGCCGGCATCGAGCTTGGAGATATCGAGCATGGAGGTGAAGCTCTGCTCCAGCGCGTCGATGGCACGGATCATGTTCTTGACCAGCGGGTGCAGCGGGGTGGCGGCAAGGCGTTTTTCCAGCGTCGCGGTGAACAGACCCAGCGCGTGCATGGGCTGGCGCAGGTCATGGCTGGCCGACGCCAGGAAGCGGCTCTTCTCCCGGTTGGCGCGTTCCACCAGGAACACCTGCTGCCGCAATGCCCGCACCAGGGTGTCGTTGTCGAGCTTGGTCTGCAACTCGCGCATCAGCAACCGGTGTCGCGCCAGCGCGAAGTAGACGCAAGCCCCGAGGAAGGCCAGCACCAGACCCGACGCCAGCAGGCTGCTCTGGGTGCCGGCGTATGCCAGGAAGGCGATCAGGGGGCATAGCAGCGGCAGCAACCAGGCGAACACCGCCGTGCGGTACGAAGCGGCGGTTTGCGCGCCAGCCGCAGCCAGCCCGAGCAGCAGCATCACCAGGGGCAGGGCGGGGATGAGCGAGGGGATGAAGGGCAGGGGGTTCAACAGGAACCAGGGCGCTGCACCCCAGCACACGGCCGAGAGTGTCAGGGCGGCCAGGTAGCGGCGCAGCCAGCGCTGTGCCTGAGCGAATGCGGCGCGGCCCGCCTGGGCGTACCGCCATACCAGCCAGCCCATCAGTGCCTGCGAGCCGTGCACCAGCAGCACCCAGGCCCACAGGCGCGGGCCGGGCGGCCAGACCAGCGCGAACGCCAGCCAGCACACGGCCGCGAGGCTGGCGGACACGCCGAGCTCGATGCGAAGGTTCTTGAACAGGCGGATGAGTTGCGAGGCGCGGGTGCGCTCGCGCCGGCGCTCCGGCCCCTCCTCGGATTCGTCGTCGGACGAGCCGGCGCCGGTTGAGGGCGAGAGCTTGAAATTCACCTAAAGAGGCTGATCAGGTGCGAGCGCGACTTCACATCCAGCGCCAGCAGGATGGTGGACACATAGTTCTTGATCGTGCCCAGCGACAGACCGGTCGCGTTGCTGATCTCCTGGTTGGAGCAGCCCGACAGCACGAGTTCGAGGATTTCGAGGTGACGCGGCCCGAGCTCCGCCACGCGGTCGTAGCGTGATGAACTCGGGAAGCGCGAGAAGCTGGTCGGCATGGCGCCTTGCGCTGATGCGACGAGGCCCATCACGGTGTCGCACATGGCGGTGGGGGCCTGGCCCTTGGTCACGTAGCCGACTGCGCCCAGCGCCCGCACCTGCCCGATCACGAACTCGTCTTGCGTGCCGCTCACGATCGCCACTCGCGCTTGCGGGAACGCTTCGAGGAACTGCTTTAGGCCCTGCAGGCCCTTGCAATCGGGCATGTTGAGATCGAGCAGCACGAGCGTGATGCCGGGCTCGTTGCGATAGAGGGTCATCGCGTCGTTCAGCGTGGCGGCTTCGAGCAATTGCAGCGGAGGGTTCTGCTGCGCGCTCAGGCTGGTGACGATGCCCAGGCGAACCAGGGCGTGGTCATCGACGATCAGAACCTTGGCCGTACCCGGCAGGGGTGAAGCGAAGGAACCGGTGGTCGGCGTTGAATAGTTCGGCTGCAAATGGTTCATGGGGAGACCTCTCGACACGCTGTGAGAGCCCTGTGACTGTCAGTGAACTGGATACGGCTCGCCCGGGGGCGACCACGGAAGCAGGTATGGTCACGGATACCCGCGGCGATGGGCATCCCTAGGAATACAGCCCCGCGTGCCGGGGGTGTGACACTTCTTTGACAGCTGGGTACAAGGGACCTTGGGAGAACGAAGCGATGGGTTGGATCGGTTGGGCCATGGCGGCCTTCCTGCTGGCGGTGATTGCGGTGTCGGCTGGCGCCGTGTTGCGCAGCGGCGGGCAGCACCGCGTGCAACACGCGGCGATGGTGCTGGTGGTGCTCGCTGTGCTCGGCGCAGCGGTGTTTCATTTCGCGCTGCCGCCATTGCAGGCGCGCTACGACGCCAGCACGCTCGACGACTCGCTCTCGCGCAACGCGGCCTTCGCGGCCATCAAGAAGCATGACGCGCCGACCTACGCGCGCCTTACCGATGACATGCGCAGCTGGCTGCTCGAAGGGCAGAGCCGATCGGTGATCACGGATCGCGTGAGCACCGAGGTGACGAACCTGGTGCAGAAGCGCTTGCCACAAGCCTCGGACGAGGCGGCGGTGGAGTACATGCGCGTCAAGGTGCAGGAGATGGGCGAACTGCGCGAGCGCGGCGCCGGCCTGTGTGCCCGCTTTCTCTATTCGCGACCGTCGCAGGGCGTGGACCTGAGCAAGTACGTGGCGGCCAGCACGCTTGATGCCGACACAGCGGCACTGAGCCAGGTCGTTCGCAGCGCCATGCTCACGCCGCAGCCAGCACCCACAGAAGCCGACGTGTCGGCCGACCTGAAACCGGTGTTCGACGCGCTGGCCGGTCGCTACGGCAGCGAGCTGGCCATGATGCAGAACCCGCAGGCGCCTGGCACCGATGCCGACAAGCTCTGCGCGATGAGCATCGACCTCTACACCGTGATCCTGCAACGGCCCACGCCGATCAGCGGGAAGCTGATCCGTTACTTGATGGGGCAAGGTTGAGCGCGCGGCCAAGCTGACCGCTCAGTTCTCAAGTGTTTCATCGAGGCCGCTGAACTGGCTGCAACCGCGGCAGCTGGTCTGTTCGGGCGACTGCAGCAATTCGTCCCAGCCGATGGGCTCGTGGCAGGTGTCGCACAGGCCATAGCGGCCATGGCCGATGCGCCGTTCCGCCTCGTGCACTGCAGCAAGCGCGGCCTCCGCACGGCGGATGCGGGGCAGGGGCGCATCGGACTGGATCACGCCTTCGAGGTCACGCGATCGCTCGCGCAGGCGGCTCTGAAAGAGCGCGAGAAGTATCAGATCCGAGCCCGGCATCGAGGGCGGGCGTTCGTTGCTTCCGCTTGTCATGTTTGTCTCCAACAGCGTGAGCGTGCGTCTTCGGTCGGACTGCAAGGCCGAAGATAGTTGACGCGATCCCGCGCGGCAAGCAATCAACCCTTGCGCATCGGGTTTGTTTGAACTACGACTAAAGGTCCACCCCACCAACCAGGAGGCACGCCATGGCGAGCAAGAACGGAAAGGCCGGCGGCAGCAGGCCCGCGACGACAGCCACAGGCGAGGCTGCGGACAACGCGCTCAGCCTGTCGCAGGATCAGTTGCAGGCCTTCATCGGCCTGACGGATGTGCTGCTTCAGGGCGCCGAGGAATTGCGTCGATGCCAGATGGAAGCCGCACACCAGGCGCACGAGCGGCACGAGCAAGTCCAGGCGCTGGTGGCCAAGGCGCGCAAGCCCGCCGATTTGTACGATTTGCAAGTTGAGCTGTTGCGCTTCGATCTCGACGCATCGGGGCGGTATTGGCAGCGCGTTGCAGCGATCTGCGCCGAGACGCAGAGCAACACCATGACCCTTCTCAACCAGGCCGCGAACACGCTGGGCGGTGACGTGGCCAAGCTGCTTCCTTCCGCTGCAAAGGTGTCAGCCCCACCCCGATCGGCCGAAAGGGCCGCCGCGGATGCACCGCCGATTGGCGATGTGAACCAGCTCTGGAACCAGTGGATCAATGTCAGCAAGGACCTGGGCAAGCAGTGGACGGACATGATGTATCGCGCCGAAGGTTCGCTCCACTGAGCTGAAGGCGCGGCCACGGATGCTGCAGCGCAGCGCACCTGAGAACCTTGACAGGTGTGCGGCGCGCTGCCTGCTGTTTGAATGGCGGTGAGGACCCTCACCGCATGGCCCGCATCCTGATCATCGAAGACGACGCTTCCAACCTGGAGATCGCGCAAGTCCTGCTCGAACACAGCGGGCACCGCGTATCGGTCGCGACCGACGGCCGCGCCGGGCTCATTGCGGCCCGGCGTGAGCGGCCAGATCTCATCATCTGTGACCTGCACGCTCCCGCTCTCGAGGGCTTCGGCATGCTTGAGCAACTCAAGCTCGATGCTGCGTGCGAACGCACCCCGATCGTCGCGGTGATGACGGCCGAGGTGCGGCAGACAGAACGCGCCGCCGCCATGTCGGGCTTCGACGCCTACTTGGCGATGCCGATCCCGCCGGAAGCCTTCGTGGCGCAGATTGAATCGCTGCTGCCCCTCGGGCGGGAGGGGGCCGCGTAGGGTGCGTGTCCCCCCGGGGGCGGTTCTCCGGAACGCCGACTCAGCGGGGTGCTGACGCGGCAAGCGGTGCCAAGGCGGGCGGGCCAGCAGCCGGTGCGCTCGCCGCGCCGGAAGACGCGGACGAAGCAGACGACGCATCGAGCCCGAGCGTGGCGTCGATGGTGGCGCCGCCGCTCTCCTTGGCCTGCGCCTCTTCGATTCGAACGACCGCGGGCGACAGCCCGCGCGTCACCAACTCCGCCTGGATCGCCTGCCCGCGTTGCGCACCGAGCGCACGCAGCTGGGCATCGTCTACCGCATCGGCTTCCAGAAGCCGCTGCGCCATCAGCGAGTAGATGTCGGCACCGCGCAGCCGGGCCGCATCGGCCTCGCTCAGCGGAGGGGAGTCCTCTTTGAACATCGACTTGAACCTGGACAGCATGCGGCCGCCCGCACCGGCCGGCTCGGCCTGAGGGTTGGCCTGCGCGTGCTGCTGTCGAAGCGAGGCGAGAGCGTCGGCGCCGAATCGTTGGCTGTAGAGCTTCTCGAGTGCTTCGCGCGTGGCGGGCTGAGCGGTACTCACCGGGCCTGGGTCTTCATCGGGACCCATCTGGCGGCCACTTTGCTGGGCGATGGCACGGCGCAGGCGCAGCTCCTTGATGGCCTTGCTGTCCTTGTTAGGGTCGTAGGCACCTCGAACCGTCACCACCAACCCGGGCCGCTTGGCAAGCGCCGGCGGCAGTTTGGCGAGCTTCTCGCGCTCTGGTGGCAGCAGCGCGGACCGGCCGGGTTCGAAGGCGATGCTGTCCATCGTCTCTGCGCTGCCGCCGAGCAGGGAGCCCAATGCGCGGAAGGGCGCGGTGACGACCTTGGTGATCACATTGACGATTACCTTCCAGATGAGTGCGCCGTAGCTGAACTTCGGGTCATCCAGGCTGCCCGAGACCGGCAGGCCCAGGTCGATCACGCCATCGGAGTCGCGCAGGAGTGCCAGCGCCAGATCGAGCGGCAGCTTGGTGGCAGTGGGGCTGTCCACGTTGTCGCCCAGCACCAGCTTGTCCATGATCACCTGGTTGTTGCCGTCAAGCTGGCGATCCTTGATCTTGTATTCGAGATCGAGCGAGAGCTTGCCCGACTGGATCTTGCGACCGGCGAAGGTGGCCGAGTAGGGCGTGAGCGAGGTCATCTCGACGTTGCGGAATACC
Organism: Piscinibacter sp. PDB1-1; assembly: GCF_056675995.1. Classification (NCBI taxonomy): domain Bacteria; kingdom Pseudomonadati; phylum Pseudomonadota; class Betaproteobacteria; order Burkholderiales; family Sphaerotilaceae; genus Piscinibacter; species Piscinibacter sp. PDB1-1. Next base: position 55,019 of record NZ_JBWVZJ010000003.1, on the reverse strand, counting down.
ACGCGCAGGTCGGTGTAGCCGGTCGGGTCGAACACGTTGATCTGCCCGGCCGCGCGTGCGAGGCCGTACTTGTCGACCTGACCGTCGAGTTCCACCTGCGCGGCACCGCCCGGCTTGCTCGACAGGCCGTTCACATGCCCGTTCAGTTCGTGGATGAGCGCGCCGAAAGGCAGGGCCAGCGAGAGGTCGGCAAAGTCCATCTTGCCCTTGGCGACCTTGATGCGATCGATGTCGACCTGGAACGCCGGCGCCTGCCCCCCCGAAGCCTTGGCGGGGGGCGCGCTTGCCGCCGCCGCCGGCCCGGCCAGTGGCGAGCTGGGCTTGAGGAGCTTGGCGACGTTGATGGAGCGGTCTTTGTAGATCACGAGCTTGGCGTCGACGCCGTCGAGCAGCAGTTCGCCGATCCGCACCCGATCCTGTGTGAGGCTGAGCGAATTGCTCGACAACGACTTCCATGCGAGGAAGCGCTCCTTGCTCGTCTCTTCGTTGAGCAGGAGGTCGCGGATCGCAAAGTTGCCGTCGTAGCGCAGCTTGCTGTCCTGGTAGCGCAGGCGCCCCTGCGTGCTCGCCTGACCGCCCGCAAGCACCACGTGGGTCCGCTGCGCCACATAGGGCTGAGCGGGCGTGAAGGCCAGATTGCTGAGCTTGATCTGCAGGTCGGCCGCCGGCGCCGCCGGTGCGACCTTGCCCACCGCCTCGAACTGGCCGCCGTGATGCAGCTTCGTCTTGAGCTGCATCGGCACCATCGCCTTCGGGTCGTCGCTCAGGCCTTCGGCGCTGGCGCTCAAGTCATCCAGCGCCATGCTGGCCGCGGGCTTGATCGATTCGTCTGTCATACCGACGTTGAAGTCGCTCAGCTCGAACTTGGCTACCTTGTAGTGCAGCGGCTTCTTGGGTGGTGGGCTCGGTGGCCCGGCACGCCCCATGGCCTTGGCCAGCGGCAGTTCGCCTTGGGCGTCGTGCACCAGTTGGATTCGGCCACCGGACAAGGCCACGCGGCCCAGCGCGAGGTCGTTCCTGGCAAGCGAGAAGCGCCCGTCTTCCACCTTGACGCTGCCGAGCTCGAACCACGCCGGATCGATGCCTGCGCTTGCCAGCCGCACCGGGCCGACGCTCGCGCCCAGCGCATCGACATTCAATTCCAGCGGGCCGGCGCCCGATTGGCCTTCGAGCTTGAAGCCTATCTGCGCCTGGTCGATCTCGGCGGTGAGTGGGGCGGTGAACTGGCGCGTGACCACGCGCACGGCGAGCTTGTCGACGCCGGCGTTGTTGACCGCAAAGCGCCAGGGTGCCCCGGTGTCAGCGCCGCTTGCGGCCGGCGCAGGAGAGGGGGGCGGTATGGGTGGCGATGCAGGTGCGGCCGATGCAGGTGCGGCCGATGCAGGTGATGAGGCCGGACCGCCGGGCGGTGTGGCTGCAGGAGGCTCGGAAGCAACAGCAGGCGCAGCCGCGGCAGATGTCGGCAGCCAGGCCATCACATTCGGGTTGCCCTGTTCGTCGAGTTCGAGCGCGAGCTTGCCGCCATCGATGGCAAAGCTTTCGAGCGTCGCCTCGCGCTTGCCCAGGTCGAGCCGCCCACCCTTGAGTCGGATGGCATCGAGCGCGATGGAAGGCTGGCTCTCCTTGGCGCCTTGCAGCACCAGCTTTTCCAGGCTGGCATCCACGCCATCGAGCTTCAAGTCGAACACCTTGTTCTCGTAGGTGGCGCGGTAGCTCAGCTTGGAGGCGAGCTTGCCTTGCGGCGGCGCGATGCGCAGGCGTTGCCGCATGTAGGGCCAGAGGCGGTCCAGGAACACGTCGTCGAGCGACACGTCTCCACTCGCCACCACGGGGTTCAAGCCGAGTTCGCCCTTCCACTTGACCTTGGCCCCAATGCCGGTGACGGCTGTCAGGCTGTGTTCACCTCGGTCTTCGGGCAGGGTGGACAGGTGAGACAGGTCCAGGTTGAGCGGGTTGATCTGGGTACGGAAACCGCCCTCGACCAGTTCGTCGATCAGGTCGATCCGGCCGGCTTCGATCAGCAGCCGGCGCAACAGCAAGCGTGTGGGCTCCGAGGGCTTGGGTGGCCCGGGCTCGGCCTTGGCGGCGAACGCATCGGCCACGTCGAGCCAGTTGAGCCGCCCGTTCTTCTGCAGCTCGACCGTCACTGTGGGCTGGCTGATGCGCAGCTCGTCGAACACGAAGGCGCGCTTGAAGATGCTGCCGGTGCTGTCGAAATCCGCCAGCACGTGCTGGACGCGCACGAGTGGCTTGCCGCCGGGGTCGGTGAAGGCAATCCCTTCAAGATTGACCGCCAGCAAGAAGGGGTTGAAGCGCGCCCGCTCGATGCTCAGGTGATGCCCGCTCTTGTCTTGAACGATCTTCGGCGCCAGCCATCTCACGAGGGGCTCGAAGCCGAGCCAGGCAAACAGCAGATAGAAAGCGACGAGGCCGAAGACGATGAGGGCCGGTACGCTGAGCGCGAACTTGCGAAGTGAGGCGAGCATGGTGCGAGGTGCTGTGGTTCTTGTGCCGCGCAAGCGTGGAGTGTGCAGCGCGCTCACGATTCTGTCTGCGTCACCGCCTGCATGCTGCGAGGGCTTGACGATGCATGACCCGTCGTGTCAACTTCGCCGGCGATAAAACAACCCCAGAAACTTTTGGAGCCATTGATGAACAAGTTCCCTCGCGCTACCCAGGTCTTCGGTGCATTGATCTGCGGTCTTGGGCTGTTGTCCGCTGGCGCGACCATGGCTCAGAAGGCCACCGTGGCGGTGGCCCAAGGCTCGGCCGATGGTGGCAAGACGCAGGCCAAGGCCGGCGAAGTCGAGGTGCGCGCCAAGGTGGTCGAGTTGGATCAAACCCAGCGGATCGTCACCCTGCGCAAGCCGAATGGCGAACTGGTGTCGCTCGATGTGCCCGCGGATGTGAAGAACCTGTCTGTCGTGCGCGTGGGCGACGACCTGGTGCTTCGCTATGCAGTGGCCGCCGTAGTGGCGCTGGAGCCCACCTCCACCAAGTCGGGCATCCGCGAGCGGGTTGAATCCACGTCGGCAGCGTCGGCCGCAAGCGGAAACATGCCGGCCGTGGCAGCGCGCCGCCGGGTCGACGTGCTGGCCGTGATTCAGTCGCTCGACAAGAAGGCTCGCAAGGCCACGCTGCGCGGCCCGAAGCGCTCGATCGAGGTCGATATCCCGGCCGACGTGGACCTGAGCAAGGTGAAGGTCGGCAGCGAAGTCCGGGCCACGCTGCTCGAAGGCGCGGTGCTCAGCGTCGAGCACGCCGCCGACAAGGGCAGCAAGAAGTGATGCGCACCCCCACGCGGCTCCTGGCCGCCGTGTTGGCGCTCGGCTTCGCGTGGCCGCTGGGTGCGTCTGCGCAAAGCGGCCTGGGTTACCTGAAGAACTCGCCCATCAGCTACTTCAACAGCGAAGACGTGAAGCTGATGAAGTCGACCGCCGACAAGTTGCTGAATTCGGGCGACGAAGGTGCCAAGTCGGAATGGAGCAACCCCAAGACCGGGCACTCCGGCGAGGTCGAGGTGCTCAAGAGCTACACCGCCGGTGGCATGCCCTGCAAGCGCATGCGCGTGGAGAACCACGCCAAGGGACTGTCGAGCGACGCGACCTACCCGCTGTGCAAGTACCCCGGCAAGGGGTGGCGAATCCACCAGGAGTAGAGCTCCCGGTGACTGATCGGGAGCCGCTCCCGCCGGGAGGCTGCGGCGGCTCTCTCTCAACCGTGTGACCTTCGGTCAGGGTTGCGGGCGCGCCGCCCTGCCTTTGTCCCGATAACGGCCCCCAGCTTCCCGAAACCCTAGGCACAGGGGCCCGCCCGCAGCCTAGATTTGAAGGGCGAGGGCGCCCTTCGGGCGTGATCGCGGCGGCCTCGATCCAGCAGGCCGCCCAGGCAGCGACACGGGGGCACATGGGTGAGCTTCTGAGGCAGCACGTCTTGATCGTCGACGACGACCAGGGCATGCGGCGGGCGATGAGCCGGTTGCTTGGCGCGGCAGGCTATGCCACGCACGCTTGCGGCCGCGCGGAAGACGCCACGCTCGATGAGATCACCCGCGCCGATTGCCTGGTGATCGACGAGCATCTGCCGGGGCAGTTCGGCTCTGACTGGTACGAGGCGATGAGCGAGCCACGCACGCCGGCCGTGTTCGTGACGGCGTTCGACGGGGAGCACGTGCATGCTGCATCGCGCCATGGGGGCGCGCTCATCGTGTTGACCAAGCCCTTCGAGGGGCGTGATCTCATCGGTGCGGTCGAGGCTGCCATCCGCAGCGTCATTTGAGTCGACATGCCCGAAGGGGCAATTGAAACACCCCGATCGGGGGCATATGCTGGCCCGACCACAAAGGGGGCAAGGCCCCGGGGGCGCGGATGTCACCGCTGTTCTTGTTGCTCGGCGTGTTCGTGTTGCTGTTCGGGGCGGCGTTGGTTCATGTCGTGCGCCTGAATGGCGCGCTGCGCCAGGCGCGGCAAGCACTGCGGGAGCGTGGTGCCGAGTTGGCCCACGCCGGGCGCCTTGTGGCCGCGGGCCAGTTGAGCGCTTCCATCGCGCATGAGATCAACCAGCCACTCGGCGCGATCCTCAGCAACGCCGACGCGGCAGAGATCCTCTTGCAGCGCCCTGATCCGCCGCTGGCCGAACTGCGATCGATCCTCGCCGACATCCGCGCGGACGACCTGCGTGCCCACGAGGTCATCCGGCGCCTGCGTTTGCTGCTGGAGCGCCGCGAACTCGAACTGCTCGACATCGACCTGCGCAGTGTGCTGAACGACGTGGCGCATGTGCTGTCGGCCGAGGCGCAGCGCCGGCAGGTCGACCTGCAGGTGCGCACGGGGCATCTCCCGCTCATGGTTCGGGGCGACGCGGTGCAGATCGAGCAGGTGCTGCTGAACCTCGTGCTCAATGCGATGGATGCGATGGCCGGCGAGCCGGCTGGCGCGCGCAAGGTGGTCGTCACCGCGCAGCCGGCGGGAGCGTGGGTGGAGGTCGGCGTGGCCGACACCGGCAGCGGCCTGAGTGAGCACGCGGCGCAGCACATGTTCGATTCGTTCTACACCACCAAGAAGAACGGCCTGGGCCTGGGCCTGTCGATTGCGAAGTCGATCGTCGACGCGCACCGCGGCGTGATCACGGCCAAGCCGGGGCCGGACGGGGGCGCGGTGCTCACCGTGCGCGTGCCGCGGATCGGTGTCGCTTTGACCGGTGCGGGCGGATGCGAGTCGAGCCTGGACGAAGCGGCTGCCGGCGCGATATCGGGTACCCAGGTGGCGCACCATGTCTGAGGCCCAGAGCGCCGTGGTGCATGTGATCGACGACGATGCGTCGATGCGGGCAGCATTGGCTCGCCTGCTGGGTGCTTCGGGCTACATGGCCCGGACCTACGACAGCCCGGCCGACTATCTGCTCAGCCCACCCGACGCCCGCCCCGGTTGCCTGCTGCTCGACCTGAACATGCCCGGCCAGAGTGGCCTCGCACTGCAAGAGGCGCTCAGGTGGCACCCGCTGTACGCCAAGCCGGTGATCTTCCTGAGCGGGCAGGCTGATGTGCGCTCCAGCGTGCAGGCGATCAAGGCGGGAGCGTGCGACTTTCTCACCAAGCCGGTTGACTGCGTGGCCCTGCTCTCGGCGGTGGCCTCGGCCCTGGAGCGTGGGGCTGCGGCACGTGCGCGGCAGGCCTGGCAATCCGCGATACGGGAGCACATGAACGAACTAAGCCCGCGCGAGCGCAGCGTTCTCGACGGCGTGGTTGCCGGCAAACTCAACAAGCAGCTGGCGCATGAACTCGGCGTGACCGAGCGCACCGTCAAGGCCGACCGCTCCCGCGTGTTCCACCTCTTCGGCGTGCGCCGGGTGGCAGAGTTGGTGCCGCTCATGGCCGAAACAGATGCGGCCGCGTCGTTTCCCCAGCAATTCCCCTCAATCGTTCCACTCCCACCATAAGGAAAACACCATGAACTTCCGTCTGTTTGCTGCCGTTGCCACCGTGGCGCTCACCACCGTCGCGTGCTCGAGCACCCAGTACATCATCAGCACCAAGGACGGCCGCATGCTCGAGGCCTACGGCAAGCCTTCGCTGGACGACAAGACCGGCATGTACATCTACGAAGACGCCGCGGGCAAGAAAGCCTCCGTCTTGAAGAGCGATGTGGTGCAGGTGCTGGAGCGCTGAGCGGGCGCGGGCTGAGCGCTGAGCAGCTGTCCTACAGGCGGCTGCAGCGCCGGCCGATAGCCGGCGTTACGGCACAGGGGCACATTGGAGTCACACCCCAACCCGCCGTGCCGAGGCTGTCATGAAGCACCACATCTTTTCCGCAGTTGCATTCACCCTCACCGTGGGTGGCTTGGCGGTTTCCTCGGCGAGTTGGCTCGCCGGGAGTTCGGTATCGGCGCCCGATACACACGAGTTCGGCGAGGTGATCAGCTGGCCTGATCGGGGAGAGATCCCCTGGCCGTCGCACTCGTACCGGACTGCGGCAGCGCGGAGCGAATCTCAGCCAGCAATTGCTCGGGAGACGTCGGCTTGGGCAGGACCCGAAAGCCGCCCTCAGTCGCTTCGTGCAGTTGCTCTGCGTAACCCGTCGTGAGCAGCACGGGCAGGTCGGGTGACCTGCGCCGCAACTCGAACGCCAAGCCGATGCCGTTGATCGAGCCAGGCATGGCGATGTCGCTCAGCACCACATCCGGCCGTTCAGCAGCCGCGCTCAGGTAGGCGAGGGCGGCATCGGCGCTGGCAGCGCGGTGCACGTCCAGCCCAGCCGTTCGCAGCAGCACCTCGGTGGTGCTCGCGAGTTCTTCGTTGTCTTCGACCAGCAGCACCCGGCCCGTGAGGCGAACCGCACTCTGCGGTGGCTCGGCTTCGGCGTTGGTGGCGCGTGCGTCTGACGCGGGGAGACGCATGCACACCGTGGTGCCCCGGCTCTCTTCGCTTTCGATGTCCATCATGCCGCCGGCCTGTGCGCAAAAGCCATGGACCTGGCTCAGCCCGAGGCCCGACCCGGCCCCCTTGTGGCGAGTCGTGAAGAAGGGCTCCATCACCCGATTCAGCAGGTGCGCCGGGATCCCGACACCGGTGTCGACCACGGACAGCAGCACCGCCCGTACTTGGCCCGGCAGCCGCTTCTCGGCATTGCCGGCCTTCACCGACACGGTGCCGCCTCCTGGCATGGCGTGACCGGCGTTCACGACGAGGTTGATGAGGGCCAGTTCCAGCTCGCCCGGGTCGACCATGACGGCGTCGGTATCGGGCGCCACGCGCACCTCGAGGTTGACCCCCGCCGGCAGCGCCACCTTCAGCAGGCTCTCGATGGCTGGAAGCCAGCTTTGCAGGCTGACGAGCTCGGGGCGAAGCGCCTGCTTTCGTGAGAACGACAGCAACTGGCGGGTGAGCCGCACGCCGGTCTGGATGGCGCGCGTCATGGCGGTCACCTGCTTCTGGTCTGCCAATTCGGGGTTCTGGCGCTTGAGCACGTGCAGGCTGGTGCTGACGATGGCCAGCAGGTTGTTGAAGTCGTGTGCCACGCCGCCCGTCACCACCGCCAGGGTTTCGAGCTTCTGGGCTTCGAGCATGCTCTTCTCGGCCTTGGCCCGCAGGCGGCTTTGCTCTTGCAACTCGAGCATGGTGCCTTGTTCACGGCGCGTCTTCTGAAGCGCAACCCACGACACGTACACCAATCCCGCGGTGACGGGCGCCACGATGGCTGCCAGCAGCCCCACGAAACGGATCCAGCCGGCCAGCATGCTCTGCCCGTCGAATGCGGCCATCACGTAGACCGGGTAGCCGTCGACCCGCTTGAAGGCGACGATGCGGGCATCGGTCTGGCCGGTCGCCGGGAGCCAGAGCGTGCCGGCGTAGACGCCGTTGTTGAGCCGCTGCTGCACCGGGTCGTCGGATGCTGTGCGCGATGGAGCGCCTTCGTCACCCTTGGGCCACCGTGCGACTGTCTCGCCGTCGAGGCGCACCAGCGCAAACTCGCCCAAGTGAGGCCCTTCGGCCGACAAGGACCGGTAGTAGTCGCGGAAGTAATCCGGCTTCATCGACACGGCAATCACGCCGCGGAATTCGCCCTGCTCGGACGACCTGCGAACAGTCGCATTGACCAGTTCGACGCCGGTCTGGCGGCCAATCAGCACTTCGCTGATGCCCAATGAAACCGGTGTCTCCTGCTGCTCCCGGAAGTAGCGCCGGTCGGCGACAGCGGCCTCGCGGTTGACGGGGTAGGCGTCGCTACGAGCCAGGGGGCGGCCGGTGCGATCCCACACGTTGACATTGACCACCGACGCCTGACCGGTGGCGATGTCGGCCAGCCGCTGATGGATGCCGCGCTCCTGCTCGCGGGCGAGCGCGTCGGGCATGGCGGTGATGGCATCGACTCGCCGCGCGATCTCGGCTGCGGTGCCCAGGGTGCGCCCGGCGTGCTCGTAGGCCAGGTCGACCGAATGGGACGCGGCGGCGGCCGCCTCGCGTTCGGCATTCTCGAAGCCCCACCACGCGGCGATCACGAAGGCGGTGATCGGGATCAGGAAGGCACCCCACAGCACCGCGCGCAGCCAGGCCGTGAGAGGGGTCTCGATGCGCGCCGCAGTGCCGCCCGAGCCGTCCAGGCCGATCGAATGTGCCCGCCCGAACTGGCCGCAGAGCAGGGCGATCACGATCGACGCGAGCATGAAGGCGCCGACCTCTAGCGGGCGAGCATCGTCGTCGATGTCCGGCGGGATCGAGGGTACCGCTGCGGCAATCGCGCACAGCACGGCGGTCAGCAGGCCCGGCCCCGTGCCCCACATCACCGAGGCGAGCACGATCAGCGGGAAGGCGATGACGAACGGAAGGCGGTCGTCCAGGAAGGGCATGGCCATCACCCGCAGCCCGACCGCAAGCAAACCCACCAGGGCGGCCCACGCCCAGTTGCGGATCAAGGAAGGTCTCACTGTGGGCATGCAGGCCTTGGGCTTGGTCGATGGGCGGGCTGGTCGATGGGTACGGGCGAAGGGTGCCCTATGGCGAGCGTGCCAGGCCGACGGATTCGGCATTCATTCATCTTAGCGGCCGGCACCCGAGGCAGGGAGGGCTGCGCCGTGCCTGCAAGTCTGCCCCAGAGGGCAGCCCCAAGCGCTTGTATGCCGAGTCTTTCGTGACAAGAATGCACCGCGCCCTCGGGAGACTTCAAACCATACAGGAGGAGGCAGCCGTGATTGCCGAAGCGATCGACATCCTAAGAAGGCACCCGGAGATCACCTTGTTCCTGGTGCTTGCCATCGGCTATGCGGTCGGGCAGATCAGGTTCGGCCCCATTCAGCTGGGCGGCATCTGCGGCACCTTGATCGCCGCCTTGGTCGTGGGCCAGTTGAACATCCAGATCGAGGCCAGCGTGAAGAACACGTTCTTCATGCTGTTCATATTCGCGTTGGGTTATGCCGGTGGGCCGCAGTTCTTTGCCAACCTCAATGCCAAGGGTTTGAGGATTGGCCTGCTTTGCCTGATCGAAGTGGTGGTGGTGCTGACGCTGGTACTCGGCGCCACGCATTTCATGAGCCTCGATCCCGGCACCGCAGCGGGCCTGATGGCCGGTGCGGCCACCGAGTCTGCCGTGGTCGGCACGGCCACCGATGCCATCTCCAAGCTGGCCCTTCCACCCGATCAGCTCAAGCAACTCCAGGCCAATGTGGTCACGGCGTACTCGATCACCTACATCTTCGGCCTCATCACCATCGTGGTGGTGACCAGCCAGATCTTCCCGCTGATCCTGCGCGTGAACCTGCGTGAGGAAGCGCAGCGCCTGTGGCAATCGATGGGTGGGCAGGACGACGACCCCGGCCGCCTGGGTGCGGTGCCCGAACTCGTGGGCCGCGCCTACGAGGTCACCGGCGGCGGCAGAGCCTTGGCAGACCTGACGGCCGAGCTGAAGCATGGCGGCAGCGTTCTGGGCCTTCGCCGCAATGGACAGGCGCTCCCGCTCAAGCCCGACACCGTATTCGCCCCCGGTGATCGGGTGCTGATCGTGGGCTACCGCCAGACGGTCCTGGACGTGGCTCAGGTATTCGCCGGCCGTGGCCGTGAAGTCGGTGACGCGGCCGAGTTTGGCGTGGTGCTCGAGGGGAGCGATCTCGTGCTGCGCAACAAGGCGGCGCACGGGCTGACGTTGCGCCAGCTTGCCACGCCGCAAGGCAATGGCGGCGCGCCGCTGGCGCCCGAGGGTGTTCTGGTGGCCCGCGTGGAGCGCGGCGGCCAGAGCATGCCGGTGCTGCCCGACCTGAAGCTGCAGATGGGCGACAAGCTGCGCCTCTTCGGGCCGGCCGAAGCGCTGGGTGCGGCGCAGAAGAGCCTGGGCGAAGTGGCACTCAAGTCGACCAAGAGCAACCTCGCGCTGGCGTCGTTCGGCATCGCGTTGGGGGTGTGGATCGGCATGTTCAGCGTCTCGGCCGGTGGCGTTGCGCTGTCGCTGGGCACGGGTGGCGGCGCGCTGCTGACCGGCCTGGTGTTCGGCTGGTACCAGGCCAAGCACCCGAGCCGCCTGAGCCTGCCGCACGACGCACTCGATCTGCTCAAGGACCTGGGCCTGGCCACCTTCATTGCCTGCGTCGGGCTGGCGTCGGGGCCCCAGGCGCTGGAGCTGGTTCAACGCTACGGCATCTCGCTGCCTCTCATGGGAGTGGCCATCGCCGTCTTGCCCGCCACCGTCTCGCTGATCGTCGGGCGTTACTTCCTGAAGATCGAGACACCGGTGTTGCTCGGCGCCATTGCCGGGCAGCAGTGCAGTACACCGGCCTTGAGCGCCATCCAGAGTGCCGCCGGCAACACCACGCCCCTGCTGGGCTACACGATCACCTACGCCATCTCCAACGTGATCCTGCCCCTCATGGGCCCGGTGATCGTGGCGATGGCGGCCGCCGTAACCGCGCACTGACGCAAGGGATTCGGATTCATTCCGATTGCTCGACAACCAAGGAGGCAGACGATGGAATTGCTACATGACATATTCAAGCGATCGCCAGAGATCGCACTGTTCTTGTCGCTGGCGCTGGGCTACCTGATCGGCAAGATCAAGTTCGGCAAGTTCCAGCTCGGTGGCGTGGCCGGCTCGCTGCTGGTCGCATGCATCGTCAGCCAGGTCGGCGTACAGATCGATTCAGGCGTGAAGTCGGTCCTGTTCGCGCTCTTCATCTACGCAGTGGGCTACGAAAGCGGGCCGGATTTCTTCCGCTCGCTCGGCAAGCAGTCGCTCAAGGAGATCCTGCTGGCCTTCGTGCTAGCAGCCTCCGGCCTGCTCACGGTCGTCGTCTGCGCCAAGCTGTTCGGGCTCGACAAGGGGCTGGCGGCGGGCGTGGCCGCCGGCGGCCTGACCCAGTCGGCCATCATCGGTACGGCTGGCGATGCCATCACGCGGCTGGGGCTGACGGCTGACGAAACACAGCGGCTGCAGGCCAACGTCGCCATCGGCTACGCGGTGACCTACGTGTTCGGCTCGTTCGGCGCCATCCTCGTGTGCGTCAACGTGCTGCCATGGCTGATGCGGCGGGGCATCCGTGACGACGCCATCGCCGCGCAGGCGGCCATGGAGACTGGCGCGCAAGTGCTGGGGCCGGATCAGCAGGCTGCCGCACCCGATCTGGTGGGCCGCCTGTTCGAGGCTGGCCCGGCCCAGGGCCGCACGGTGAACCAGATCGAACTGGCCGACCCGGCATCGCCGGTCACCATCGAGCGGGTCAAGCGAGGCGGCAGCTTTGTCGAACTGGCGCCTGATCTGGTGCTGGCGGCCAGTGATGTCGTGCTGCTCGTGGGCCGCCGCGCCGCGGTGTTGCGCACCGCCGGGTCGCTGGGCAAGGAGGTCTATGGCATTGATGGCATGGAGCTCACCTTGCAGCGCCGCGAAGCCGTGGTCACCAGCAAGGAGCTGGACGGCAAGACGGTCGACGAAATCCGCCGCAGCACCGCACACGAGGTGCGCCACGGCGTCTACGTGCTGGAGCTGCGCCGCGGCGGGCATGTGATGCCGATGACGCCGCAGCAGGTGGTCAAGGCAGGCGACACCCTCACGCTCTTCGGCGCCGAGAACGATGTGCAGCGAGTCGCCGCGCATGTCGGCCCGGTGCTGGTGCCCAGTACCAAGACCGACTTCGTCTTTCTCGGCGCTGGCCTGGTCGTCGGTCTGCTGGTGGGCCTGCTCACGGCCAAGATCGGCGGCATCCCGCTCACCTTGGGCAGCGGCGGCGGTGCACTGCTCGCGGGCCTTGTCTTCGGTTGGTGGCGTTCACGCAAGCAGACCTTCGGCAACCTGCCGCCCGGGGCCGTTCAGATCCTCAAGGACCTGGGTTTGGCCGGCTTCGTGGCCGTGGTGGGCCTGCAGTCGGGCCTGCAAGCGGTGACCACGGTGCGCGACCAGGGCGTCACGCTCTTCCTGGTGGGCGTGATCGTGACCATCGTGCCCTTGCTCATTGCCATGCTGATCGGGCGCTACGTGCTGCGCTACGACAACGCGGCCATCTTTGCCGGCGCCTTGTCTGGCTCGCGAAGCGCCAACCCGGCCTTCGGTGAAGTGCTCGACAAGGCCGGCAACTCCGTGCCCACGGTGCCGTTCGCCGTGACATATGCGCTGGCCAACGTGCTGCTCACGCTGCTCGGCCCCCTGATCGTGGCGTTTGCCTGACGCCACGGCTCTCACAGTCCCTTCTACACAGCAGACATAACGAGGAGAATTCCATGGACTTCAGCGATGTTGAAAAGCTCGGCTCCCTCAGCCCCTTCGAACTCAAGGACGCCCTGATCCAGGTCGCCAAGGAGAGCAGCCGCTCGATGCTCAACGCCGGGCGCGGCAACCCGAACTTCCTGGCGACGCTGCCGCGGCACGGGTTCTTCCAGCTCGGCCTGTTCGCGATGACCGAGGCGGAGCGTTCCTACCAGTACATGAAGAACGTCGGCGGTTTCCCGCAGCGCGACGGCATCGAGGAGCGCTTTGCGATCTACCTGCACCGCCATAAGGGGGTCGAGGGCGTGGAGTTCCTGGGCGCAGCCGTCTCATACGTGCGCGACCAACTCGGGCTGTCGGCCGGCGACTTCCTCTACGAGATGTGCGAGGCCATCCTGGCCTGCAACTACCCGGTGCCCGACCGCTTCCTGCGTTTGTCGGAGGTCGTGGTGGGCAAGTACATCCATCGCGAGATGATCGGCACGCACCCCTTCGTGGGCAAGTTCGACATGTACGCGGTCGAGGGTGGCACCGCGGCGATGACCTACCTCTTCAACAGCCTGAAGGAGAACCACCTCATCAAGGCGGGCGACACCATCGCGCTAGGCATGCCGATCTTCACGCCTTACATCGAGATCCCGCACCTCAACGACTACCAACTGGTCGAGCTCGAGATCGATGCGCCGGCGGAAAACAACTGGCAGTTCACGAAAAAGGAGCTCGACAAGCTGCTCGACCCGAAGGTCAAGGCGTTCTTCTTGTGCAACCCGAGCAACCCGCCGTCGGTGCGACTGTCTGACGAGGTGCTCGAACACATCGTGGGCATCGTCAAGAAGCGGCCCGACCTGATCATCCTGACGGACGACGTGTACGGCACCTTTGCCGACAACTTCGTATCACTTTTCGCCATGTGCCCGTACAACACCATCCTGGTGTATTCGTACTCCAAGTACTTCGGCGCGACCGGTTGGCGCATGGGCGTGGTGGGCACGCACGAAAACAACGTGCTCGACGACAAGATTGCCCGGTTGCCAGAACCCGTGCGCAAGGAGCTGGACGAGCGCTATTCATCGATCACCACCGAGCCGCGCAAGCTGAAGTTCATCGACCGCCTGGTGGCCGACAGCCGCACCGTGGCGCTCAATCACACCGCGGGCCTGTCCACGCCGGTGCAGGTGCAGATGGTGTTGTTCTCGTTGTTCTGCCTCATGGATGAGCGTGACGACTACAAGAACGCCATGAAGCAGATCGTGCGCCGCCGCAAGGAGGCGCTGTACCGCGAACTGGGCCTGCCCGCGGAGGATGACGCCAACTCTGTCGACTACTACCACCTCATCGACGGCGAGAAGATCTCCTCGAAGTTGTTCGGGCCGGAGTTCGGCAAATGGATGGCCGGGCGCTTCAGGCCCAACGAGTTGCTGTTCCGCATCGCGCAGAAGAGCGGCGTGGTGATGTTGCCGGGCAAGGGCTTTGGTACCCAGCACCCGTCCGGGCGCGTGTCGCTTGCCAACCTCAACGAGTACGACTACGCCAACATCGGGCGTGCGGTGCGCGAACTCGCGACCGAGTACTACGACGAGTACGTGAAGTCGGGCAAGGCAGGCGGCAAGACGGCCGCGCCCAAGGCGAAGAGCGGCAAGGCCGGCAAAAAGAAGTAGCAGCCGCCGGCGCGCAGCGGCGCGGCGTCAGAACGGCTGACCGAAGCGGAGATAGAAGCCTCGGTTGCCGTCCTTCCCTTGGGCGAACTCGGCGCTCACGAGCATGTTCTGCTTCGGCTTGAGGATGTAGAACGCGCCCACGCCGCCCATTGGAAAGAGCTGATCGCTGTCGCCGCAGCTCAAGCCATCACCAAACAGGCAGGTCACACCGGCGAACACCTTGCCACCCCACTTGGGGCGGAACATGTAGCGGTCTTCGGCCTCGATGGTGAACGAATTGGGGGCGAAGTACTGGCCGCGCGTGTAGCCGCGCATGCGAATCGAGCTTTGCTGAGACGGTGGGGCGTCGTGCGTCCAACGCGCAAAGCTGTGCCCGACGAACACGTTCTTTGGCGAGGTGCTGTGATACCACGCGACGCTGGCGACGATCGTGTCGAAGCTGTCATCGCCACCGAGACCCGTTCGGAAGGCCAGGTTGCTGAGTTGTGCCTTCAATCCCTGGCTGGGGTTGTTGACGTTGTCGCGGGTGTCGTAGAGCACGGTCAGGCCGAGGCCCGCCTCCGTGTTGCCGACGATGCCGAACTGGTCGAGGATGGCGTCGGACAGATCGTCTTCGCCCTCCACGCTGTAGTTGGACCACACGCCCTGGCCGCCCACGTACCAGGCCGGGGCCACCTGGTGCAGGTAGCGGAGGAAGACGGCCTTGGCGGTTTCTTCGTCGCTCACCGTCTGGCCGCTGGCGTTGAAGTCTGCGTAGTCGTTGTTGATCCTCGCGCCGACCAGGCCACCGAGCACGCGGTCGCGGTCTTCGTTGAAGTAGAGGCGCCCGCCGAGGCCAACCACCGTGGAGTGTGTGTTCGACCGCTTGGCCTGCAGGCCCACCATCGAAGGCTGCGACGCCTCGTCGAACTGCATGATGTAGCCGACCATGCCACCGACCGAGGTGCCGAGCTTGGGGCTGCTGCTCACCAGCGGCACGAGCAGCCAGGGCGAGCGCTCCTGCCGCTCCATCAGGCCCTCTCCGGCCGATGTGGCCGATTCGGCTGGCGCTTCAGTCGCAACCTGGGGTGCAGGTTCGGGGGCAGGGGCGGGTTCCGCGGCCAGGCTGGCCGATGCGGCGAGGCTCAGCGTCGCCATCTGGCACCAGTGGAAGAGGTGGCTTGGGTGCATCGTCAGTGCGCTCCGTGAACATGGGCCCGGGCCTTTCGCCGCTTGGGTGCGGGGGTCTCGGACAGACCCTGGAGGATGCCGCAGTCTCGCGTGGTGTGCGGCGATGTGCATTGATCGCGCAGGTGCTTGAGTTGCTTTTCGAGAGATCGCAACTCCTGAATCCGGCGCGCCACATGCGCGATGTGCTCGCTCAGGAGCGCGTCTACCCCGCAGCAGTCGGCCGCGGGCGTGTCCTTGAAGCGCAGCAGGGCCTGAATCTCCTCCAACGTCATGTCGAGCGATCGGCAGCGCCGGATGAAACCCAGCCGCTCGGCATGCTCGGCGCCGTAGATGCGGTAGTTGCCCGAAGTGCGGGCCGGCGCGGCGAGAAGCTGCTTGCGCTCGTAGTAGCGGATCGTCTCGATCGCCGTGCTCGTCAATTGCGCCAGTTCACCGATTTTCATGGGGTCTCCAGGGGGCGGGCAGGTTGCGCTTGACTCTACACCTGCTACAGGGTTTGTAATGCCGGCATGACACAGCGCCACGAACCCACCGGCACACCCACGCGCACGCGGATCCCCATCGCGAGCCAGCCATCGAGCGCGTGCTGTGCGCCCCCCAGCACCTGCTGCGACCCGGTCGAGTCGCGCGGCCAGGCAGTGCATTCACCCGCTGGCGCCGCAACTGTCTTGCGCATCCCGACGATGTGCTGCCCGGTCGAAGAGAACGAGATTCGCCAGGCGCTCGAACCCGTGACCGGCATCCACGGTCTGCGATTCCAGCTGGGCGCACGCACGCTCACGATCAACGCTCCGGTGGATGCGATCGAGCCGGCGCTCCACGCCATCCGCCGCGCGGGTTTCTCGCCGCAGGTTCTGCACGGCGACAAAGGAGCGACACCAGACGCCGATCGCGGCCAAGGGCATGGTGATGGGCATGACCATGCGGATGCAGGTGGGCACAGCCATGGGGAGGGGCACCCCGGCGTCCACGATCACGACCACGGGGCCGGCCCGAGCCGCTGGAGGCTCGCCGCAGCAGTGGTGCTGGCCTTGGGCGCCGAATGCCTGCATCTGTTCGCCGCCGAAACCTTGTTCACGCAGTCACTGAGCCTCGCGCTGGCCGTGGCGGCGATTGCGTTGTCGGGCATCGAGACATACACGAACGGGCTGGCCGCGCTGAGGCGAGGGCGCCTGAACATCAGCGCCTTGATGAGCGTGGCCGTGACGGGCGCGATGCTGATCGGCCAGTGGCCTGAGGCGGCGATGGTGATGGCGCTGTACGCCGTCGCCGAGATGATCGAGGCGCAGGCCGCCGACCGCGCACGCAACGCCATCGAAGGCTTGCTCGCCCTCGCGCCCGAACAGGCCGAGGTGCGGCAGGGCGATGGCAGCTGGAGCCTCATGGCGTCTGACTCGGTGCCCATGCAGGCCATCGTTCGCATCCGACCGGGCGAACGCCTGCCGCTCGACGGCGTGGTCACGGCCGGCAGCAGTTCGGTCAATCAGGCGCCGGTCACCGGGGAAAGCCTGCCGGTGGACAAGACGGCGGGCGATGTGGTCTATGCCGGCAGCATCAACGAGAGCGGCGAGCTCGAGTTCCGCGTCACGGCGCCTGCCTCGCAGACGACGCTGGCGCGGATCATTCACGCCGTCGAAGAGGCGCAGGGCAGCCGCGCGCCGACGCAGCGTTTCGTGGATCGCTTCGCGGCCATCTACACGCCGGCGGTGTTCGCCTTCGCCCTGGCCGTTGCGTTGCTGACGCCCTGGCTGCTGGGGTGGGCCTGGCTCGATGCGATCTACAAGGCGCTGGTTCTTCTCGTGGTGGCGTGCCCCTGCGCGCTGGTGATCTCCACGCCCGTGACGGTCGTGAGCGCGCTGGCCGCTGCGGCGAGGCGCGGCATTCTGATCAAGGGGGGCACCTACCTTGAAGGCGCGCGCAACCTGCGAGCCATCGCCCTGGACAAGACCGGCACCCTCACCGAAGGGAAGCCGAAGCTGGTCGAGTGGAATGTCGTGAGCCAGGCGTTGGAGAAGCCTGAGGCCGCAGGGCTGGCAGCCGCGCTGTCGTCACGTTCGGATCACCCTGTCTCGAAGGCCATTGCACAGGGGCTCGCGCTCGAAGGCAGCGCCGTCAACGAACTCAAAGCCCTGCCCGGGCGAGGCGTGCAAGGCCGCGTGGGAGGGCGCGCCCTGGTGCTGGGCAACCACCGCCTGATCGAAGAGCGAGACCAGTGCAGCCCCGAGATCGAGGCCCAACTGAAGTCGCACGAAACGCAGGGCCGCACCGTGACGCTCCTGGCCGACGACACCGGCGTGCTCGCGATCTTTGCAGTGGCCGACACCATCAAGCCGTCGTCACGCGAGGCGGTGGCCGAGCTGATTTCGCTCGGTGTCACGCCCGTCATGCTCACCGGGGACAACGCCGCCACGGCGCGCACCATCGCCCACCAGGCCGGCGTGCCCGAGGCGCGCGGCAACCTGCTGCCAGACGACAAGCTCTCGGCCATCAAGGAGCTGCAGCAGCGCCACGGCGGCACCGCCATGACGGGCGACGGCATCAACGACGCCCCGGCGCTGGCCCAGGCCGACATCGGTTTCGCCATGGGCGGCGCCGGCAGCGACACGGCCATGGAGGCGGCCGACGTGGTCATCATGAACGACGACCTGCGGCGCATCCCCGAGACGATCCGGCTTTCGCGCCGGGCGCATGCGGTGCTGTGGCAGAACATCAGCCTGGCGCTGGGCATCAAGGCCGTCTTCATGGTGCTGGCCTTGTTCGACCACGCGACCATGTGGATGGCCGTGTTTGCCGACATGGGGGCCACCTTGATCGTGGTGGCCAACGGGTTGCGGATGCTCCGGGCCGGGCCGCGCTGACAGGGGCCTGCCGGGGCGGCGGCTGCGCGGCCGCGGGCGGCGTCAGGCGGTGATCGATCCCGCCATGCGGTCGATGCGCACGAAATCCACGCCACCCTCGCTCGTGCGCGCCACCTGCGCCTCGACCTGGAAGGCCTCGCGCAGCAGGTCGCTGCGCAGCACGTCCGCAACCGGTCCCTCGGCCACCAGCCCACGTTCGCCCAGCAGCAGCAATCGGTCGCAATGGTGTGCGGCCAGGTTGAGATCGTGCAGGGCGATGAGGGCGATCGCACCGTGCTCGTCGGCCGCTTGCCGCAGGGCGTTCAAGGTGTGCAACTGCCAGCGCAGGTCGAGCGCGCTCGTGGGTTCGTCGAGCAGCATCAGGGGCGCGCGCCGCACGAGCAACTGCGCCACACCCACGCGCTGGCGTTGCCCGCCCGAGAGCTCGTCGAGCCGGCGCAGCGCGAGTGGTGCCAGCTCCAAGCGGTGCAACACGGCGTGCAGGCGCTGCTCGCGCTCGGGCGGCGAGAGATCGGGCCGCGTGGCGCGCAGGGTGCCCTCGATCACTTCGAGGACGCGCAGCGACGACGCCTGCGGCAGTGTCTGCGGCAGGTAGGCCACGCGGCGCAGGTGTTCAGCGTGGCGGCAGTGAAGCAGATCGAGCGGGCCGAGCCGGATCTCTCCCGTTGCCTTCACGAGCCGCGCCGCGGCGCGCAGCAGGGTCGACTTGCCCGCGCCGTTGGGGCCGAGCACGCCGACGATCGTGCCGGGGCGGACCTCGGCGAGGCGCAGGCCCGAGATCACGCGACGTGCGCCGTAGGCCACGTTCAGATCGCCGATGTGAAAGCTGCCTGCGTTTCTCACAGCACGACCCGCCGGCGCATGAGCAACAGGATGAACGCCGGCACGCCGATGAGCGCGGTGATGATGCCGATCGGCAGCACCACGCCGGGGATGAGGTTCTTGCTCAGCACTGCCGCACCCGACACCATCAAGGCGCCACACAGTGCCGATGCCGGCAGGAAGTGGCGGTGGTCTTCGCCGACCAGCAGGCGCGCAATGTGGGGCCCCACGAGTCCGACGAAACCGATGGTGCCCACGAACGAGAGCGCAGTCGCCGTGAGCAGGCTGATGCGCAGCAGCACGAGCAAGCGCAACCGCTCGACGGCCAAGCCAAGGCTGCGCGCCTGGTCTTCTCCCACGCGCAACGCGGTGAGCGTCCAGACGTCGCGGGCCGACCAGGCGGCGCAGGCGGCGAAGACCAGGCCGAGCAGCGCCACCTTGGGCCAGGTGGCGCGACCCAGGCTGCCCATGGTCCAGAACACGATCTGCTGCAAGGCGTTGTTGTCGGCGAGGTATTGCAGCAGCCACAGCAGTGCCTCGAAGCTGAACAGCAGCGCAATCCCGAACAACACCACCGTCTCGCTCGACGCCCCCTGGCGCCAAGCCAGCCAGACGATCAGCGCGGTGGCGACCATCGCGCCGCCGAAAGCGCCCGCCGTGAGCGCAAGGTTCTCGGACCACAGCGTGAGCGTCCATTGGCCGAGCACGACCAGCGATGCCCCCACGCTCGCACCGGCCGACATGCCCAGCGTGAACGGGCTGGCCAGCGGGTTGTTGAGCACGGTCTGCATCTCGGCCCCGGCCATGCCCAGCGCAGCGCCCACCAGCAGGGCGAGCAGGGCGGCAGGCAGGCGCACGTCCCACAAGATGATGCGCTGCGAGAGCGAGAGGCTGTCGCGGTCCCACAAGCCGCGCAGCAGATCGGCCAGCGGCAGGCCGGCGGGGCCGGTGGCGATGTCGGTCAGCAGCACGGCCAGCAGCGCGAGCGCGAGTGCGGCGATCAGCCACAGGCGACGCTGCACGACGCGGCGGTACTGCGCGTGCAGGTTGGGCGCCGCCCCGGCGTGATCCTGTGGCCAGAGCAGCGCGCTCACGGGCTGGCCTCGGTGGACAGCTTGAGTGCAAGCACCGCGCTCGGCGCCACGAGGCTGCCGTGGTCCTCGCCTTCGAGCAGTCGGAAGCCGGCCCGCAGACCCGGTGCGCCTTGCAGGCTTTGCACCATCTCACGCGCGGCGCTCACCTGCCGCCGCTCCTGCTGGCGGCGCAGCCGCTCTGCGCTGGCGCCGGGCTGGCTTTCTTCGAGGCTGCCCACGGTCACGAGCAGGCGGCGCTCGCCCTTCGTCGCGCGTGACTGGCGCAGGTAGGCATCTCGGTACGGAAGGATCGCTCGCTCGCCCCACCAGATCGACGGGCTGGCGGCCAGGTAGCTTGCAAACAAGGTAGGGCGCGTGAAGAGCGTGTACAGGGTGAGCAGGCCGCCGAACGAATGCCCGAAGAGGGTCTGCCGCGCGGCGTCAACCGGTAGCTGGCGTGCAAGCCACGGTTGAAGCTGCTGCTCGATCATGTCGAGGAACTCGTCGGAGCGCGCTCGCTGACCGTTCGTCGCCGCGGTGGGGATCGTGTAGTCGTCCGCCCGGGCGGTCTGGTCGTAGCTGGCATCGCCGGGCAGGCCCAGGCCCACGATGACCGTCGCGGCGGCGCGCAGATCACCGGGCCGTGCCTCTTGCTGGCGCATCAGTGCGGCCAGCAAAGGGAAGGCGGTGTTGCCGTCGAGCGCCCAGAGCACCGGGTAACCCTGTGCGGGCACGGGGCCCTCTGGCACTGCCACGAACACCCGGCGCTCGCGGCCGGCCAGGGTGAGGTCGACCTGGTACGTGCGCGGCAGCGTCACCGCCGGGCTGGATGGCAGGGAGGGCAGGGGCGCCGTCACGGAGCGCGCCGCACAGGCCGGCAGGGCGAGCGGCAGGCCGCACGCGAGCCCGGCGCAAAGGAGCTGGCGGCGGCGAGGGAGCGCCGCGGTTGGCGCGTCATGGTGCGGGCGCATGCGTGGCCCCGATCCAGTATTCGCCTTGCATCTCGAACGGCTGGAAGCGGCGGTGCATCTCCTGCAGCGTGTGGCGCGGGTCCAGGTCGGCGAAGAGCTTCGGATGCAGCCACTTGGCCATGGCCTGCACGGCGGCCACGTTGAAGGGCGAGTTGTAGAAGTGATGCCAGATCGCGAAGGCGCGGCCCTGCTGCACGGCAGTCAGCGCACGCATGGTGGGGCGCTGCAGGCTGTGTTGCAGTGATTGCCGGGCAAGTTGTGCGTCCACGCCCGCGCCGAGTGCGATCTGTTGCTGTGCCTGGGCCTGCGTGATCGCCGACCCGATGGCGGTGCCGATGTACACGTCGGGCTGCGACGCGAGCAGCAACTCGGGGTTGAGCGTGCCGTGTTCGCCGGGGAGCAGCCCGCGCGCGACGTTGCGCCCCCCAGCGGCATCGAGCAAGAGGCCCATCAGGCCGATCATGGTGTCGCAGCAGCCTTCCGACAGGCCCACGCGGTTTTCCAGGAACACCGTCGGCTGCTTCGGCTTGGCGTCGGCCAGGCGCTTCTGCACGGTCTGCAACTGCGCCTGCCAGTAGCTGTTGAATGCCGCGGCGCGTTCCGGCTGGCCGAGCACCTGGCCCAGCACGCTGATGCTGCGGGTGGTGTGGCCGAGCGGGTCGTGGCGGAAGTCGACGAACACGATCGCGACGCCCGCCGCTTCCATGCGGGCGAGGGTTTCGCGGTCGCGCTCTCCGGGGCCATGGCCGCCGCCCAGACCGAAGATCGCCACCTGAGGGCGCAGGCTCAGGGCCAGTTCGTCGCTGAAGGTGCCGGCCTGCGAGCGGCCGATGCGCGTGACCTTGTCCAGGTTGGGATAGCGAGCGCGCCAGGGGGCGTAGCCGGCGGGGTCGAGCTTCTCGAAGTCGCCCATCATCCCGACGATCTTCTTGCTGGGGTCGCCGGGTTCGAGCACGCCGAACGCGGGCAGCAGGCGACCTTCGCCCAGCAGGACGCGCTCCACCTTGGCCGGTACGCGCACGGTGCGACCCGCCAGGTCGGTGATCGTCACTGTGGCTGGCGCCGGCGCCTGGGCAAGGGCCGGCGTGCCAGGGCCTGCGAGGCACAAGGCGGCCAGCAGCCATGCGCAGGCGAGGGCGGCGCGGCGTTTGGTCGACACATCAATGAGGTTGAACTTGGGCATGGGCGGGCTTCGATCTAAGATGAGAACAATTCTTATTCAAATCGAGGCCCACTCGTTGGGAGGCGCGCAGATTTCTGTTTGCGCGAGCCTTGTCGTGGTTTGCCAGATCACCACGGCAGTCGGGGAGCCCGCAGGAAAGAGCGGTGAACGTGCAATCGACTTCGTTGAGCCCCGGCCTGGTGCCGGGACCGGCCCCGGTGCCCATGCACCCGCGCCTGGCCGCCCATGCGGCCCGTGTGCGCGAGCTCCAGCCCGGCTTGCGCATGCATTCGGACGACGCCGTCGACCCCGTCGACGCCACCGTGCAGGGCCAGTGCGTGCCCGGCCTGCATTTGGTGTTTCTGCTCGAAGGCGACCTCGACGTCGCCTACGGGCAACGCCGGATGATGATCAGCACGGCCGCTGGCGGTCGGCGCGTGCCGGTGCTCGGCGGGCGCAGTGAAGCGCGCTGCGTGATGGTGAACGTGACCGAAGCCGAGGCCTTCACGCGGCGGGTGCGGCAAGGTGGCTATGCGCGCCGGCTGAGCCTGTGCGTCTCGCACGAGTGGCTGCGCCAGCTGCAGTCGGGCACCGGGCGCGCCATGCCCGAGGCGCTCGATTCCTTCTTGACGGGGCACCTGGCTGTGCGCAACTGGGAGCCCTCGGCGCGTGCCATCGCCCTGGCTGAACAGTTGGTGCGCCCACCTGCCTGTGCGCCGATGCTGGAGCGGCTGTACCAGAACGGTCGGCTGCTCGATCTGCTGGCAGAAGCGCTCACACCGTGGGTGGCTGGCGAACCCGAGCCCGAATCGCAGGCCCTGAGCGCACCGGTGGCGCGCCGGCTGCGCGACCTGCGCGAGTTTCTGAACAGCGAAGCGGCGCACGAACTGTCGCTGGACGACATCGCGCGCCACGCGGGCATGAACGTGAATACCTTGCAAGCGCACTTTCGCCGCGCCTACGGCACCACGGTGATCGGCTTCGTGCGCGAGAGCCGGCTGCAACGAGCGCGCGCTGCACTGGAGCGCGACGGCATCAGCATCAAGCGCGCGGCTGCCATTGCGGGCTACGGCAGTGCGGCCAACTTCGCCACCGCTTTCGGCCGGCGCTTTGGCCTGACGCCGAAAGAGGCGCGTAGCGCGGCGCAGCGCTGAGGACCGCCGCGGGCGAGCCTCAGGGTTGCCTGGTACCGTTGTCCGGCTTCGCCTGGGCTTGCTCAGCGGGTGCTTGCTCGAAGCTGCCGCCCAGTGCCAGGTGCAGGTTGACGCGCTGTACGAGGCGATCGGTGCGTACGTGGATGTGCGTGGACTGCGCGCTGTACAGCGCCAGGGTCTGCTGCAAGAACGCGCGCATGTCGGTCGATCCGACCTTGAAGCGCTCACCCGCGAGCGAGACGGCGCGCTCGTTCTCCTGCACGCTGCGCTTCAGGATCTCGTCGCGCTCGTCGAGCGTGGCCACTGCGGTCAGCGCGTTCTCCACTTCGCCGAAGGCTCGCGCGCCGGTGCGCCCGTAATTGGCCACGGCCTGCTTCTGCTCGGCCGTGCGCAACTCAACCTGCCCCTGGAGCTGGCCACCGGCAAAGATCGGTGCCGCCAGCGAGCCCCCGACGCTCCAGAGCGGGTTGTCGATGTCCTTGAGCACGAAGAGTTCGCTGCTGACGGTACCGAACATTCCGGTCAGCGACAGCTTGGGCAAACGCGCGGCCTTGGCTTCTTCGGTGCGGTAGAGCGCCGATGCCACGCGGCGCTCGGCGGCCACGACATCGGGCCGCCGTTCGAGCAGGGCCGATGGCAGGCCGGCGGGGATGGGCGGAGGCACGGGCGTCAGCTCGGCCGGCACCGAGAGTTGCGCACTCGGATAGCGGCCAATCAGGATTTCGAGCGAGCGCAGCGCCTGCTTCAATGCCTGGTCGAGGCCGCGCTCGGTGTCCCTGAGCCGCTCTTGGTCGGCACGCGCCTGCGCCACGTCGTACTCGTCACCGACCCCGACACGAAAGCGGTCCTGTGCGATCGAGGTGAGCTGAGTCGAGTCGCGCAAGGTGCGCTCGGCCAGATCGCGTTGCATGCGCGCCTCGGTCGCGAGGAACCAGCCCTTGGCGACCTGGGCCGCAATCGACTGGCGAGCGTAGTAGGCGTCGAGCGCGGCCGAATCGAATTGGGCATCGGCCGCCGCCGCGCCGGATCGCACTCGGCCCCAGATGTCGAGCTCCCAGTTGATGAACAAGCCAAGGCCCTGGAGGCCCGAGCTGTCGCCGCCCATCCTGCCGCCGGCGCGGCCCAGGACGTTGACCTGCGGGTAGAGCAGGCCACCGGCCATGCGCTGCGCCGCGGCCGCCTGCTCGACACGCGCGGCCGCGGCTTGAAGGTCGTAGTTGTAGGCGAGCGCCTCCAGCACCAGCGCGTTCAGCTGCGCGTCCTTGAAATTGGCGAGCCAGTTGTCGGCGACATCGCCCGCCACCGCACCGGTCGACTGCCATTGGCCGGGCAGCTTCAGGTTGGCTGCCGCCTCGGCCACCAGGTCTTCGCGCGAGGGCGGTGATTTCAGGGCGCAAGCGCTCAGCAAGGCGACCATCGCAAGGGCGGCCGCCAGCGAAGGCCCGGGCTTGAATCGGGCCGGGGGCGTGTTGTGGCTGGCCATCAATGCAGCTTCAACACAAGGTAGTTGACGTAGGAGCCCACACGCAGGATCACCTTACGGATGATGTGAATGTGGTGCCCGCTGGCCGTGTAGATGGCTGCATCGCCCGCAGCACCCTGGGCCATGAACAGGTCCTGGTCGGCGGCGGCAATATTGAACTTGACCGCGAAGCGCCCTGGCGGCAGCGCAGCCAGGGCCGCGGGCGGCAGCGTCCCCGTGGCTTGCAACTGGCCCTGCGGCTGGGCCCAGATGATGGAGTCGACTTCGGCCTTGATGATCCGGCCAGGGACCGTCTTCAGCGTGAACTCGGCCTTGTTGCCCGTTTCGACCTGGTGCAACTCGTTCTGATTGTAGAGGGCGACCACGTGGCCTTCGGCCTCCACCAGCGTCATCACCGGGTTGACCGGCAGGCCTGCCACGAAGCCGCCCGGGCGAAGCTGCAGGTTGACGACGTAGCAATCGCATGGCGAGCGGGTGGTGGTCTCCCGCAGGTTCCACTGGGCGCTTTCAAGCTGCGCGCGGATCTGCGCGACCTGCGCGAACTCGCCGTTCACCTGCGCGCTCAGGCGCTGGCTCACGCCTTGTTCGCTGGCGGCGGCCTGGAGCTCGCCGCTCTGGGCCTGGGCCAAGAAGCTGCGTGCCCCGGCGAGGTTGCTCTCTTGCGAGCGCAGGTCGGTCTCGGCCTTTTCGAGATCGAACTTGCTGCCGGCGCCGGTGCGCACGAGCTCGCGGTATTGCTCGACGCGCCGCTTCGCCAGCTCGTACGTGGCGGTGGCCGCGCGGACCTGGCTGTTGGCCTGGTCGATCGCGCTGCGCGTCTCGGTCACCTTGGCGCGGGCGGCCTTCAGGCTTTCCTTGGTTTCGCGTTGGCCCGCCTGGGCGGTGGCCAGCTGCGCGGTCAGGGTGTTGACTTCGAGCTGATAGGGCGTGGGGTCGATGCGGAACAGCACGTCGCCCTTCTTGACCAGCCGGTTGCCTTCTTCGACCGGCACCTCGATCACCCGGCCACGCACCTGAGAAACGATCGGGATCGTGTACTTGTAGACGCGCACCTCGGACGACGAGGGCGCGAACACGTTCAATGACAGCAGCAAGGTGGCCATCCCGACGATCGGGATGATGACCACGATCACCTGGCTCGTGATGTTCCACGGCAGCCACTTCAGCTTGATGAAGATCAGCCAGACAAGGAACGAATAGACACCAAGAATCAGGATGTCCATTCAGGCGCTGCCTTTCTGCACGGCCGCCGGGGCTGCGTCAGCGGGCGTGGACTGGCCTCGCAGTTCGTCATCGTCGATCTGGTCGAGCTGGGCTTTCAAGGCCTGCAGGCGCGCAGGCAGGGCACCGCGAGAGGCCATGGCAGCCAGGTCGTGCTTGAGCGTCAGCAGATCTGCACCGAGCAACTCGCCGGCGCGGTGCTGCGACGCCATCTTGTCGTAGTACTCGGGTGACTTGTCGGTGCCGTAGGCCATACGGTAGCCGACGGGCTTGGTATATGCCCACAGCCAAGCCAGTGGCCACAGCAGGCCTCCGAACACCAGCGAGAGCAGGCACAGCGTGGTGATGGCTTCGATCTGCGGGTGGTGGCGCTTGTGCGCGATCTTCTCGGGAAGCACATGGACCATCCAGAAGAGCACGATCACGACCACCGGCACGATGATCAGCACGAGCACCGCCATCACGTCAGCCACGCTGTCGACGAACGACGTATCGGAGGCGGCTGAGGCGGGCAGGGTCGCGCCCAGGAAGGTCAGCAGGCCAACCAGGAGCGGCCTGGCCCGACGGGCCGCGGGCCCGAAGGTGTGCCTTGGAGCGTGGCAATGGCACGCGGGAGACTCATTCATTCTTCCGATCCTCCTCCGGACACGACGCCGGGCTGAATGCGGGGGAGCATAGCTTGGCGTTGTGGAAAAGAACACGAAATGTTGCGCGGCCCGGGCCCCGGTTCAGGCGCGGGGTTGCGGTTGATCGAAGCTGATGCGGCGAGCCGAGTTTGCAAACACCTTCGTGTGTCGCGCAAACCCGAAGGGGCTTCTGGTTGATCAAAATGAATGCGAATCATTCTTATCAACCAGCAGCACCATGATCACAACGAAGTTGCCACGGACAGCCCTGTCCGTGGCCTTGAGCACCGCGTTCACTCTTCTCAGCGCCCACGCGCAGACGACGCCCGAGACCCCGAGCACCCCCGACGCCTCGACCGCACCCGTGCCCGCACCTGCGCCGCAAGCGGTGGCGCAAGCTGCGTCCGACGCGGCTCAAGCCGCAACCCCGGCCGCGTCGGCGGTGGCAACCAGCGAAGCCGTCGCCGCACCGCAAGTGTCCCCCGCGGCACCTGCGCAGGTGACCTTGCAGCCCGTGGTCGTGACCGCCGTGAGCGGCCGTGAAGAAGCGGTGCGCACGGCACCCGCCAGCATCACCGTCATCACCCGCAAGGAGATCGAGGCCCGCACCGAAACCAGCGTGCCCGAGCTGCTGCGAACGGTCGAAGGCGTGAGCGTCGTCGGCTCCAGCCCGAACGACTACGACATCTCGCTGCGCGGCATGCCCGGCGACAACACGCTGATCCTGATCGACGGGCAGCGCATGAACACCCGCGAGACCATGAACCGCGGCACCGGCGGGGTGCAGCCCAATCTGCTGCCGCCCCTGGCCGCCATCGAGCGGATCGAAGTCGTGCGCGGGCCGATGTCGTCGCTGTACGGCGCCGACGCGCTCGGCGGCGTGATCAACATCGTCACGCGCAAGCTGCCCGCCCAGTGGAGCGGCGCCCTCAATGCCTACGCCGTGAAGCAGACGCACGATGAGTTGGGCGACTCGCGCGGCGGAGACTTCTGGCTCGGCGGCCCACTTGTGGGCGAGTCGCTTGGCCTGCAGATCTGGGGTGGCGTAAGCCGCCGCGACGAAGACGACGTGTACTACCCGAGCAACGCCACCAGCGGCGCCAACGGCCAGCGCGACAAGAACCTGAACCTCAAGCTCAGCGCTGCGCTCACCGACTCGCAGCAACTGAGCTTCGACTACGGCAAGCAGTACTTCGAGTACATCACCACGCCCGGCATGAGCATTGCCGATGTCGCCACCGCCAACACGATTCTCGAGACCCGGCACGGCCGCGAGAACTGGGGCCTGACCCACGACGGCCGCTGGGGCTGGGGCCGCAGTGCGTTGATGCTGTACAGCGAGACCGGCACGCAGGAGCAATGGGTCGGCTCGGGCCAGACCACCATCGAACCCGAGGTGAAGAACACCACGCTCGAAGGCCGTGCCGTGCTGCCGTGGGGCGGAGACACCAACACGCTGACAGTCGGTGCGCAGATGCGCCGCCAGGAGCTGCAAGGCGTGGCGCGCCAAGACGCGGTACCCACCGGCTTCGCGCCCAACCCCGACACGATCCAGCGCGACGCTTGGGCGGTCTACGGCGAGAACGACTTCCAGGCCACGCAGAACTTCGTTCTCACCGCCGGCCTGCGCATGGATCACGACGAGGCCTACGGCTCGCACTGGAGCCCGCGCCTGTACGGCGTGTACGAGCTCGATGCCAACTGGACATTGCGCGGAGGCGTCGGCACCGGCTTCAAGGCCCCCACGCTGCGCCAGAGCACCGGCGGCTACTGCATGACGACCGGGGGCGCTGCGGGCGCCAACCCCGGCACGCTGTGCGGCAACCCCGATCTCGAACCCGAGACCAGCGTCTCCGGCGAAGCGGGCGTGCGCTGGGATGGCAGCAACGGCGACTTCGCGAACCTGACTTTCTACGACAGCCGCATCAAGAACCGCGTGGCCAGCTACGACACCGGCGTGCCCGACCCGCGCACCACCGGCCGCACGGTCTACGTGTACGACAACATCTCGCGCGTCGACATCCGCGGCCTGGAGTTCGGCTTCTCCACGGCGTTCGCCGCCGCGTGGCGCCTGGCGGGCAACTACACCTACACCGACTCCAAGCGCAAGGGCGGCGGCGAGTCAGCGTTCAACGGCAGCTCGCTCGACGGCCTGCCGCTCGACAAGACACCCGAACACAAGGCCTACCTGCGCGTGGAGTGGCAGGCCATTCCAGCGCTCGGCTTCTTCGGTGCGCTCGACTACGAAGGCAAGCAGTACTGGGCGGCCTTCCGCAACGGAGCGATGGGTCCGCGTGAACGCGAGGCCACCACCACGCTCGACGTCGGCGGCACCTGGACCATCGTGCCGGGCATCGCCCTCAAGCTCGCGGTACTCAACGCCACCGATCAGCGTGTCGACGTCGACACCCGTGCCCGCACGGCCGGCCTCGACGGCAACTGGATGGTCGACGAGGGGCGCCGCTATTCCCTGTCCCTGGCGGCGCAGTTCTGACGGCGCACCCTGCGCGAACGGCCGCCTCTGCCCTAGGAGAGATGCTCATGTACCAGTCCCTCGAGTTCCCGCGCGCTGACAGTGCGGCAGCCGACGAGCTCTTGCGGCGCGTGCGCCCCGACACGCCGCTCTTCATGGCCAGCCCGGAGCACACGCTGCTCGCGGCCGAGTCGATGGGTGACGTGCCCGACGGCAATGCGCCGCTTGCTCAGCGTGCGCAGAACGCCTTGAAGCGCGCGGCAGAGCAGGGCGCGCCCGCGCCAACCATCGTGGGTGCCGTGCCGTTCGACACCGCCGTGCCTGCTGCCCTGCACATCGCACCGTGGATCCGCCGCGCCGACCCGTTGTGCGTTTCGCTGCAGCCGGCGGGCCGCGCACGCCTGGCCTGCACTGCACGCGAGGTGCCCGAGGGCGCGGGCTATGCCGCGGCCGTGGCCGAAGCCTTGCGCCGCATCCGCCGCGGTGAGCTCGACAAGGTGGTCCTCGCGCGCACGCTGGAGTTGCAATGCGAACAGGCGGTCGACCTGCCGGCCTTGCTCGCAGGCCTGGGCGGGCGCAACCCGTTGGGCTACACGTTCTCCGCCTCGCTTGGCGCGGGGCGAACGCTCTTCGGCGCGAGCCCCGAGCTGCTGGTGCGCCGCCGAGGTGGCGTGCTGCACGCCAACCCCCTGGCCGGCTCGGTGCCGCGCTCGCGCGACCCGGAAGAAGACCGCCGCCGCGCGCACGCGCTGCTCGAATCGCCGAAGGACCTGCAGGAGCACCGCTTCGTCGTCGACGCCGTGGCCGCCGCCCTGCGCCCGCTGTGCCCGCGCCTTTCGGTGCCGGCGCGGCCCTCGCTGCTGCACACGCCGGCCATGTGGCACCTCTCGACGGAAATCACCGGTGCCACGCAGGCCGATGCGCTCACGCTTGCGCTCGCGCTGCATCCGACGCCGGCAGTGTGCGGATTCCCCCGCGGCCAGGCGCACGAACTGATCAACGAACTCGAGCCTTTCGAGCGCGGCCACTACGCTGGCGCATTCGGATGGACCGATGCGCAGGGCGATGGTGAATGGGTGGTATCGAT
The DNA here is from genome assembly GCF_056675995.1 of Piscinibacter sp. PDB1-1. Lineage (NCBI taxonomy): Bacteria > Pseudomonadati > Pseudomonadota > Betaproteobacteria > Burkholderiales > Sphaerotilaceae > Piscinibacter > Piscinibacter sp. PDB1-1. The sequence goes on along the minus strand of NZ_JBWVZJ010000003.1, from coordinate 24,584 downwards.
CCGTTGCGCCGAACTGCAGGGCCGCCACATGCGCCTCTTTGCCGGCGCCGGCATCGTGGCCGACTCGACACCCGACGCCGAGCTGGCCGAGACCGCGGCCAAGCTGCGCACCATGCTCGACGCGCTAGGCCTGTCGCATCACCTCGTGGCGGGTGCACCAACCGAGGTTGCGGGCTGATGCGGGCGCATGGCACACCGTGGCCGGTGGCGGATGCTGAACGCTACCGCGCGCTCGGTTACTGGCAGGGTCAGTCTTTCGCGGGCTTCCTGAGCGAGATCGCCGAGCGCCACCGGGAGCGCCTCGCACTGGTGGCGGGTGACGTGCGTTGGACCTACGCGCAGCTCGAACACGAAGCGCTGCGCACGGCACGCCGATTCGTGGCGCTGGGCATCCGGGCCGGTGACCGCGTGGTGGTTCAGTTGCCCAACTGCGCCGAGTTCGTGTCGGTGATCTCTGGGCTGTGGCGCATCGGTGCCTTGCCGGTGTTCGCGTTGCCGGCGCATCGTCGGCTGGAGATCAGCTACTTCTGCCAGCATGCCGAGGCGGTGGCGTACATCACGACCGGTGTGCATGCCGGTTTCGATCACCGTGATCTGGCGACGCAGGTGAAGGCCGAGGCTGCGAGCCTGCGCCATGTGCTGATCGTGGGCGAGCCTGGGCCCCATCTGGCGCTCCATGCGCTGGCAGAAGCGGCGGTGCTACCCGAGCCACCCGGCGCTGAGGAGGTGGCCTTCCTGCAGCTCTCCGGTGGCAGCACCGGTACGCCCAAGCTCATCCCGCGTACCGCCGACGACTATCTCTACAGCGTGCGCGAGAGTGCCCGCATCTGCCAACTCTCCACCGAGACCGTGTCGCTGTGCGTGCTGCCTGCGGCGCACAACTTCGCGATGAGTTCACCCGGCACGCTCGGCGTGTTGCACGCCGGTGGCACGGTCGTCATGTCCGACAGTGCCGCCCCCGAGATCGCTTTTCCGTTGATTGCACGAGAGGGCGTCAACATGGTGGCGCTCGTGCCGCCGCTGGTGCCGGTGTGGCTCGCGGCCGCGGCCACGCGCCGCGAGGAGCTCGCCACACTGCGCGTGGTGCAGGTGGGCGGCGCGCGCTTCGACGACACGCTCGCCAAGCGCATCGAGCCCGAACTTGGCGCGCGCCTGCAACAGGTGTTCGGCATGGCCGAGGGCCTGGTCAATTACACGCGGCACGACGACCCGGCCGAACTCGTGATGCACACGCAAGGCCGGCCGATCTCGCCGGCTGACGAGATCCGCATCGTGGATGAAGACGACCTTCCGGTGCCTCCTGGCGAGGTGGGGCAGTTGCTGACGCGCGGGCCGTACACGATCCGCGGCTACTACAAGGCCGAGGCGCACAACGCGCGTGCGTTCACGCCGGACGGCTTCTACCGCACGGGCGACTGCGTGCGCCAGTTGCCGAGCGGCCATCTGGTGGTGGAAGGGCGCATCAAGGATCAGATCAACCGCGGCGGCGAGAAGGTGCCCGCCGAGGAGATCGAACACCTGCTGATGGCGCACACCGACGTCGTCGATGCCGCACTCGTCGCGATGCCGTGCGAGCACCTGGGCGAACGCAGTTGCGCCTTCGTGATCCGCCGCAACCCCGGCCTGCGCGTTCCTGCGCTGATGCAGTTCGTTCGCGCGCAGGGCGTGGCCGCCTTCAAGGTGCCCGACCGCATCGAGTTCGTCGATCACCTGCCCAAGACGGCAGTCGGGAAGATCGACAAGAAGCTGCTTCGCGCGCGCATCGCCGAGACGCTGGCCACCGCCTGACCCGTTGTTCACGCTGTCATCGCACCGGGCGCGCCAGGCCCGGTGGCCGACTGCTTTCCAAACAAGGTTCCAAGCAAAAGGGAGCACAAGACCATGAGCATTCCACGCATCTCCTCGTACGCGATGCCCAGGCAGTTGCCCGCAGGGCGTGTCGATTGGCAGCTCGAGAGCCGCCATGCCGCGCTGCTGGTGCACGACATGCAGGACTACTTTCTCGACTTCTACGACCGCGCCGCAGCCCCCGTGCCGCAGCTGATCGCCAACACCCGTCGGCTGATCGCCATGGCGCGCGAGAAGGGCATGCCTATCTTCTACACGGCGCAGCCCCCGCAGCAAAGCGCCGCCGAGCGCGGCCTGCTCAACGCGATGTGGGGCCCGGGTGTTACCGCCCGGCCCGATTCGGCCACGGTATGCGCCGAACTCGCCCCGCGCGAGGGCGATGTGGTGCTCACCAAGTGGCGCTACAGCGCCTTTCAGCGCAGCGATTTCGAGACCCGCCTGCGCGAGGCCGGGCGCGACCAGTTGGTGATCTGCGGCGTCTACGCCCATATCGGCTGCCTCATGAGCGCCTGCGAAGCCTTCATGAAGGACATCCAGCCCTTCGTGGTGGCCGATGCACTGGCCGACTTCTCCGAAGACGAACACCAGATGGCGCTCGACTACGTGGCCCAGCGCTGCGGCCGCGTGGTGTGGACCGACGATCTGGCCGGCGCGGCTGTCGCTGAGGCTGCGTCTGCGTCCGCATGTGCATCTACCAAGACTGCCACCCAAGGCAGCCGCCTCCCCGCATCGCTCACTGCGCTGATCGACGAGATCTCGCGCAGCCTGAAGCTCGCGCCCGGCGAACTGGCCGAGCACGATGCGTTGCTCGATTGGGGGCTTGATTCGATCCGCCTCATGTCATTCGTCGAGAGCTGGCGCGCTGCCGGCCGCGATGTCAACTTCGTCCAGCTCGCCCAGGCGCCCAGCCCTGCGGCGTGGTGGGCCGTACTCGAAACCGCACCCGCGCTGCCGCGCTGATGCCCGACCGGATCACCAACCCATGCCCGCCAGTTCTTCCGCCGTCACCGTTCCGCAAGCAGAACGCGTGCTCTTCAAGATGTGCAAGCACTTTGCGATCAAGGTCCCGGTGGACTTCGACAGCGAGAAGGCCGACATCGACTTCCGCTTCGGACGTTGCCGCATCCAGCGTGCCAGCGACACGCTGAGCATTCAGTGCGAGGCCGAGAGTGCCGAACTGCTGCAACGCGTGCAGTACGTGATCGACGAACACCTCGCCCTGATGGCCCGCGACAAGGGCCTGGCCGTCGCGTGGGCACCCGCCTGAGGAGCACGCCATGCAGATTCAAGCCACGCAGGTGCCGCGCCTGCGCACGACCACCGCGCAATATGGCATCTGGGTTGCGCAGCAGGTCGATCCCGGCAGCCCCGGTTACCTGACGGCCGAGAGCATCGAGTTCTCCGGTGCGCTCGATGCCGAACTCCTGCGCCGCGTGGCCGCCGAGGTGCTCGGGCGCTGCCACACGCTGCACATGCGCTTCGAGTGGGACGCCGACACCCTGTGGCAACACCCGCAGCCACCCACCGTCGAGGTGCCGCTGATCGACTTCAGCACCGAGCCCGACGCCCCCGAGGCGGCCGATGCCTGGATGCAGGCCTCGCTCGCCCAGGCCTGCGACGTGACTTCGCAGGCGCTGTACCGCAGCGCCTTGCTCAAGACCGCCGCCGACCACCATGCCTGGTACCTGCAGGTGCATCACATTGCGCTCGATGGCTTTGGCTACAGCCTCGTGCAGCAGGCGGTGGCGCAGCGCTACAACGCGTTGGTGGCTGGTCGCACGCCGCCGCCATTGCCCGAGTGGCAGCTCGACGGGGTGATCGAGGCCGAAGCGGCGTACAAGCGCAACGGCGGCATCGAGGCCGACCGCGCGTTCTGGCGCGAGCACCTGCGCCATGTGCCCGCGCCCGCGCAGATCACCCCAGCGCAGGAGCCGAGTGACACGCCCCTGCGCCATGCGATCGAGATCCCGCCGGCGCAGGTGGCTGCGCTTCACGCCGCTGCGCAGGTAGCGGGCAGTGACTGGGCCGCCTGGATGCTGGCTGCCACCGGGCTGTGGTTCGCGCAGCAGTCGGGCCAGCGCGCGCTGTGCTTCGGCATCCCGGTGATGAACCGGCTGGGCACGCCCGCGCTCGGCGTGCCATGCATGGCGATGAACATCGTGCCGTTCTCCGTGCGCCTGCGGCCCGAGGCCACGCTGCGCGAGTCGGCCGCCGAGGCCTCGGCGCAGCTGCGCGCCATCCGGCCGCATCTGTTCTACCGCTACGGCTGGATCCGTGGCGACCTGGGCCTGCTGCAAAGCGGCAAGTTCCTGTTCAACCAGGCGGTCAACCTGATGCCCTTCGAGCGCCACGTGGCGTTTGCCGGTGTGGATAGCGCCCCCAGGGCCGAGCTTGCGCCCAGCCCGCCCCCCGAGGGGGTCAAGGAACTTGGGGCGGCCCGGCGTTCCCTTGAAAGCCGCATGCGAGGCCTGGCCGGCGGGCCGGTCAAGGACCTCAACTTCACTCTGGTGGTGGAGCAAGGCGTATGGCGCCTCACGCTAGAGGCCAACCCGCAGGCCTACAGCGCCGAGCGCGTGCAGGTGCTGGCCGAGGGCTTCCGCAGCCTGCTCGACGAACTCGCGCAGGCCGCGCCCGATACGCCGCTCGCGCGGTGGATGGGCGGCATGCCCGAGCCCTCGGTCTGCCTGGGTGAGCCGCTCAACGACGCTCCTGCTGGTGGCGCAATGGCGCTGCTGCGCCAAGCCGCTGAGGCGGCGCCGGGGCACAGCGCCATCGAATGGCAGGGCGGTCGACTCACCTACGCGGGTCTCATCTCGCGCACGTCGCGCCTGGCCGCGCAGTTGTCGACGCAAGGCGTCGCACCGGGCGATACGGTGGCTGTACTGCTGCCGCGCTCGGTCGATGCAATCGTGGCGGCCCTGGCCGTGTTGTGGGTGGGTGCCGTCTACGCACCCATCGACGCTGGCGGCCCGTCGCTTCGGAGCAAGGCACTGCTGGCCAGCCTGCGCCCGCGGATCGTGCTGAGCGCCCAGCCTTGGCTCGTGCCGGCTGAAGCCTGGCCGGTCTTGCGCACCGATGAGCCGCATCAAGGCGATGCTGCACCCGTGCCCTGCCACGAACCCGAGGGCGACGAGCCGGCGTACCTGCTTCACACCTCCGGTTCTACTGGCACGCCCAAGGCCGTGCAGGTGGGGCAGGGCGCGCTGGCGCAGTTCGTGGCCAGCACGCGAAGCCTGTACCGCATCACGCCGGCAGACCGCGTGCTGCAATTCGCGCCGCTGCACTTCGATGCGAGCCTGGAGGAGATCTTCACCACGCTGTGCCACGGCGCCACGCTGGTGCTGCGCGACGACGCCATGCTCGACTCGGCCGAGACCTTCGCGGCCGAGGCCGAACGCCTGCGCGTCACGGTGCTCGACCTGCCCACCGCCTACTGGCACGCCCTCACACACGGGCTCGATGCAGATTCGGGCCATCGCCTGCGAGGAGTGCGGCTGGTGATCGTGGGCGGCGAGGCGGTGCTGGCCGAGCGCGCCACGCGCTGGGCCGAGCTGCTGCCGCAGGCCGAACTGCTCAACACCTACGGCCCGACCGAAACCACCATCATTGCCACCACCGCCGCGTTGAGCGGCGGGCAGGCCGTGTGGCGCGCTGGCGAACCGGTGCCCATCGGCCGGCCCCGGCCCGGTCTGCAGGTGCGCGTGGCCGACGAGCGCCTCTACCCGGTGCCAGCGGGCCGCTCCGGTGAATTGCTCATCAGCGGCCCGGCACTCGCGCTCGGCTACCGTGGCGACGAGGGGCTCACGGCACAGCGTTTCGTCACGCTGCCCGACAGCGGCGAGCGCGCCTACCGCACCGGCGACCTGGCGCAGTTGAGCGACGGGCAGCTGCGCTTCATCGGTCGCATCGACCGCGAGATCAAGATCAGCGGCCTGCGCATCGACCCGCTGGAGATCGAGAACGCGCTGCTGGCCGTGCCCGAGGTGAAAGAAGCCGCGGTGCTGCCGCGCCGCCATGCAGGCGATGTGTGCACGCTTGAGGCCTACGTGGTCGGCACGGCCGAGCCTGCCGACTTGCGCGCGGCCTTGCTGCAAAGCCTTCCTTCTCCCGCCGTGCCCGACCAATGGCACGTGCTGGCCGAATTGCCGCGCAACGCCAACGGCAAGATCGACCGTGCTGCCCTGGCCTCGCTGCGGCCCATCGCACCGGCCGGTGACTACGCGCAAAAGGGGTCGGCCGACCCGATCGAGCAGGCCGTGATGCAGGCGTGGCGTGATGTGCTGGGCGAGCTGCCGCTCGCGCCGGCCTCCAACTTCTTCGACCTGGGCGGCAAGTCGCTGCAGGCAATCCAGGTGGCGAGCCGGCTGGCACAGACGCTTCAGCGCGATGTGGCGGTATCGCTCCTGTTCCGACACGCCACGGTGCAGGCGTTCGCCCGCGCGCTCGAAGCGCCGGCCGCACACCGCCCACCAGGCCAGCAGGACCCGTTCGCGCCGCTGCTGAACATCCAGCACGGCCAGCCGGCGGCGCCGCAGGTCTTCTGCCTGCACCCGGCCGAGGGGCTCGCCTGGAGCTACTTGCGCCTGGCGCGGCATCTGCCCGACGTGACACTGCTCGGCCTGCAGATGGACGTGATCGAGTCGGCCACGGCCACGAGCTTCGACGATCTGGCCGACGCCTATGTGCGGCGCGTACTGGCCCTGCAGCCCCGCGGGCCGTACCACCTGCTGGGCTGGTCTCTCGGTGGCTCCTACGCGCAGGCCATTGCGGCGCGCTTGCAGGCGCGGGGCGCCGAAGTGGCGTGCCTGGCCTTGCTCGATTGCTACCCCGCCGAGGCGTGGTCGGCGCACCCGGTGCCTGTGCGTGAAGACGCGTTGCGTACGCTGCTGGGCGTCAATGGCGAGTTCGACACCACCGGTGTCGCGGCCGACGCGCTCACGCAGCGGCTGCTTCGCGCTGGCAGTCCATTTGCCGGGCTCGGTGCAGACCGCCTCGCGCAATGGTCCGGTGAATCACTGCGCCACGCGCAGCTGTTCCGGCGCAGCAGCACGCCGCGCTTTACCGGCCGCACCGTGTTCTACCGCGCGGCGCGCAACCCCTCGCACATGCCCAGGCCTGAGGCCTGGCAGGCCCATGTGCCCGGCTTCGAGGCGCTGGTGGAGGTCGATTGCACGCACGACGGCATGTCCGACCCACGGCCCATGGCGCAGATCGGCGCCGATCTGGCACGGCGGCTGGGCACAGCCAAGGGGCACTCCGCATGACGCGCGCCGACTTTCCGCAGGGTGTGGCCCTGGTCTCGGGTGCGGCCCAGGGCATCGGCGCTGCCGTCGCGCTCGGGCTCGCACGTTGCGGTGTGCGCGTGGCGGCGCTCGATGTGCAGGCGGGCGCTCTCAAGGTGCTGGCCTCGGGCGCCGAAGCGGCGGGACTGTCCGTCCAGCCGGTGGTGGCCGATGTGTCGCGCGCCGCGGAGGTACGCGCTGCGGTCGAGGACGTCGAAGCGAGCCTTGGCCCCATCGGCATGCTCGCCAACGTGGCCGGCGTGCTGCGGCTGGGGTCGTCCTTCGACCTGTCGGAAGACGACTGGCTGCATTGCTTCGCAGTCAACACGCATGGGGTGTTCCACCTCTCGCGGGCCGTGGCGGCGCGAATGAAGGCGCGAGGCGCGGGCAGCATCGTCACCGTAGGCTCCAACGCGGCGTCGGTGCCGCGGGTTCAGATGTCGGCGTATGCGGCTTCCAAGGCGGCCTCGCACCAGTTCACCCGATGCCTCGCGCTGGAGCTCGCCCCGCACGGCGTGCGCTGCAACATCGTCGCGCCGGGTTCGACCGACACACCGATGCAGCGGCAACTCTGGACCGACGACCATGCCGCCGAGCGTGTGCTGCACGGGTCGCTGGAGAGCTTTCGCAACGGCATCCCGCTCGGGCGCATCGCCCAGCCGGCCGACGTGGCCGAGGCGGTGCTCTTCCTGCTGTCCAACGCGGCCCGCCACATCACGATGCACACCCTGCTCGTGGACGGCGGCGCCACGCTGGGCGTGTGACCCCCGTTCTCTTCCTGACTGACCCGATCGATATGAGCACGACTGCCATCGACGCCGCGCACAGCGCCCCATCCACCGCCGTACCCACCCAGCGGCAGATGACGCCGCTGATGGCGGCGAACTTTGCGGCGCTGGCCTCCAACTACGCCTTCATCGCACTGGTGGGGGCGCTGGCCACCGTGCTCAGCCTGAAGGCCTGGCACCTCGGCGCCATCATCGGTGTGGTGGGGCTGTTGTGGATGGCCAGCACCGGCCGCTGGGCGGGCAGCGCGCAGCGCGTCGGGCACGCGAGCGCGCTGCGGCACGCCTTGCTGGGCATTGCGGCAAGCTTTGCGCTGCTGGCCGGCTACGTGCATTGGGCGTTGGCGCAAGAGGCGCTGCCATCGGCCGCACTCAGCTTTGCGCTGCTGCTCGCCACCCGAGCGGCGGCTGGCGCCTGCACCGCGGGGGTGCCGGTGCTGTCCATCGGCTGGATCGCATCGCGCACGGCGCCGTCGTCGCGCGCAGCGGTCATGGCCCGCTACGGCGCCGCCGGTGCCGTGGGCATGGTGATCGCGCCGCCCGCCGTGGGCTGGATGAGCCATCTCGGCCTGCCGCTCACGCTGTGGCTGGTGGCCTTGCTGCCGCTGGTGCCCTTGCTGCTCTTGAGCACGCGGGGTCCGCTGGAAAAGGGCGCCGCTTTGGCCGGGTCGGCACCGCCACCGAAGCGGGGTGCGTTGCCGATCACCGACCCGCGCATCCGCCGCCCCTGGCTGAGCGCGCTCGCGCTGTACAGCGTGGTCATCATTGCCAACGTGTGCATCGGCTTCCTGCTGATCGAGCGCATGCGCCTGTCGCCAGCCGAGGCGGCCGCGGCTGCAGGCACGGCGCTCGGTGCGGCAGGGCTGGCGCTGATGCTGTCGCAAACCGTGGTGTCGCGATTGCCGTCCGTCCAGCCTTTCCACTGGCTGCGCTCCGGGGCGGTGCTGGCTGCGCTCGGTTTCGGCTCGGTGCTCTTCATCACCGAGCCCTGGATGGTGGCGCTGAGCTTCTTCGTCGCCGGCTGCGGCATGGGCCTCAACTTCCCGTCGATCGCCGCGCTCGCCGCCAACAGCGTCGAAGCACCGGAGCAGGGCGCCTGTGCCGCGGCCATGGGCAAGGCGCAAGGCGCGAGCATGGTGATCGCACCGATCGTTGGCGCAGCGCTCTACGAACTCGACACGGGCCTGCCCTTCGTGCTGATGGTGGCCCTGCTCGGGCTCGTGCTGGTGGGGGCTTGTGTCAACCGCAGGGCGTAGTTCAAGGCTCAGCCGGGCCAGCGCAGCGGGTTAGGGCAACGCTGAACAAGTCCCTCGCGAACGGCGCATCCTCGTTTTGGGCGGTCTGCGGCGTTGCAAATGCTCGCGATACCTGCGGGTATCGCTGTGCTTTGCGCCTTGCAGCCCATCCCAAACCGAGGCGCGCCGCCTCGCGGGGACTTATTCAGCGTTGCCTTAGCGCCTGGCCCAGAAGCTGCGCTGCAGTTCGACCACCTCGGGCACGATCTCGGGCACTGGCCCGATCAGCTCGACCGGCTTCTGGCAGTGGTCGAACACGTAGCGCGAGGGCACGCTCATCGTCGGGTTCTCGGCATGGTTGCCGGTCTCGCGCAAGAGCATCTCTTCGGTCATGCCGAACACCACGCGTCCGATATTGGCCCAGTAGGCCGTGCCTGCGCACATGCAACACGGCTCGACCGAGGTGTACAGCGTGCAGCCCCACAGCATCTCGGGCGTGAAGTTGGTGGCGGCCACCCGGGCCAGCGTCGATTCGGCGTGGTTGACCGTGTCGATGTTGCATTGCTCCAGCAGCACGGTCTCGTTGTCCGGGCCGACAAGGATGGCGCCGAAAGGGTGGTGACCCAGCCCAACGGCGCGACGGGCGACTTCGTTCGAGCGCCGCAGGTGGCGCACGATCTGCTCCAGCGTGGGCGACGGCCCGCGCGGCGGGAGGGGGTTGGGGGTCATGCGTGTTCCTTCATTGGCCGGCGGGCGGCTCCCACAGCTCGACCTTGTTGCCCTCGGGGTCGATGACCCAGGCGAACTTGCCGAACTCCGAATCGTCGATCTTGTCGAGCACGTCGCAGCCTTCGGCCTTGAGCACGGCGGCCAGGGCGCGCACGTCGGCGACTCGGTAATTGACCATGAACGGCGGCTTGCCCGGCGCGAACGAATCGCCGTCTTCGGGGCTCACCGACCAGATGGTCGTGCCGCCCGTGGGTCGGCCGTCTGCGTCAGCCCAACTGAAGGCCGTGCCGCCCCAGGGCTGTACGTCGATGCCGAGGTGGCGCTGGTACCAGGCCTGCAGGGCGGGCGCGTCCTGGGCCTTGAAGAAGATGCCGCCGATGCCGGTGACTCGCTTCATTCACATCCCCTCTCAAGAGCCGGCTTTGGGCCGGGAGCAATAGTGGTCGAAGTTCTCCATGGTGTTGGCGAAATCCTGCTTCATCGCCACCTCCCACGGCCGCTCGCACTGGTTGGTGCGGGCGCACCAGCGGTATCCCGCCGAGCCGATGCAGCCGTTCGCGTCGCGGTCGGAGCCGGTGGCCGTGCTCGTCGACGAGCATGACACCAGCAGCGGAAGGAAGCACGAGATTACGCAGAGGGTCGTTCGCAGGTTCTTTCTCACGGTGTCACCTTTCTTGCGCGCGGCTGGAGTGCGCGAGCGGCCATGCTAGGGGGCGTTCAATCCGCTGGCAACAGCAGCGCCTGCTGCTCCTGCGCCGTCTCGCGCAGCAGCGACCAGATGGCCTCGATGCGCGGCTGGTGCCGCAGCTCAACCGGCGTCGACATCCAGAAGGTGCGTGTGAACCGCGCCTGCTCCGGCAGCACGCGCACGAGCGTCGGGTCGCCGTCGGCCAGGAACGAGGGCAGCACGGCCAGCCCGGCGCCTGCGGTGACGGCACGGTACTGCGCGAACACGCTGGTGCTGCGCAGCGTGAAGCGCTCCGGCGCGTGCAGCTCCTGGAGAAGTTGCAGCTCCTTGCTGAACAAGAGGTCGTCCACATAGGCGACGAACGCGTGCGGTTGCAAGTCAGCCGGCGTGTGGATGTCGGGGTGGTTGGCGAGGTACTGCCGCGAGGCGTACAAGCGCAAGGTGTAGTCGGTGAGCTTCACCACCGAGAGCGGCCCGCGGGCCGGGCGTTCGAGCGAGATCACGATGTCTGCCTCGCGGCGCGAGAGGTTCACGAGCCGCGGCAGGGCCAGCAGGTCCATCACCAGCGAAGGGTGCTCCTGCGCAAACCGGGCGATCGCCGGGGCCACGATCAGGGTGCCGAAACCTTCGGTCGCACCGATGCGCACGGTGCCCGAGAGGCCCGTGGGCGAGCGCTCGGCGGCGGTCTCGATGTCCTGGAATGCGGCGGCCATGGCCTCCACCCGCGGCAGAAGCTGCCGGCCGGCCTCGGTGAGCCGGTGACCCGAGGGCTCGCGCACGAAGAGCGGCGTGCCGAGCTGCTTCTCGAGCGCCTGGATGCGGCGCGCCACCGTGGTGTGGTCCACCCCCAGGCCGCGCGCGGCGCTGAGCAGCGTGCCGCAGCGAGACACTTCGAGAAAGTGGCGCAAGTGGTCCCAGTCCATGGGGGTTCTCCGGGGGGTGTGCGTTTTTGCAAGGCCTGCCTGCGGTTTTGGCCATTGTGTGAGCAAATCTGCACAGCTAGGATCGTCCATCGCCCCCCGGCCACAGAAGGAGCATCACCATGCCTGCCACCCCCACCGTCAAGCTGCTGATCGGCGGCAAGTTCGTCGAATCCACCACCACCGAATGGCGCGACGTGACCAACCCCGCCACGCAACAGGTGCTGGCCCGGGTGCCGTTCGCCACGCCGGCGGAGGTGAATGCGGCTGTCGCCTCGGCCAAGGAGGCGTTCAAGACCTGGCGCAAGACGCCCATCGGCACGCGCGCACGCATCTTCCTGAAGTACCAGCAGCTCATCCGCGACAACATGGCCGAGCTGGCCGCCATCCTCACCGCCGAGCAGGGCAAGACGCTGCCCGATGCCGAGGGCGATGTGTTCCGCGGGCTCGAAGTGGTGGAGCACGCCGCCGCCATCGGCAACCTGCAGCTCGGCGAGCTGGCCAACAACGTGGCGAGCGGCGTCGATACCTACACCGTGATGCAGCCGCTGGGCGTGTGCGCCGGCATCACGCCGTTCAACTTCCCCGCGATGATCCCGCTGTGGATGTTCCCGATGGCGATCGTCACCGGCAATACCTTCGTGCTCAAGCCTTCGGAGCAGGACCCGATGGTCACCATGCTCCTGTGCGAGCTGGCGCTGGAGGCGGGCATCCCGGCCGGTGTGCTCAACGTGGTGCACGGCGGCGAGGCGGTGGTCAACGCGATCTGCGACCACGCCGACATCAAGGCGATCAGCTTCGTCGGCTCGACCAAGGTCGGCACGCACGTCTACAACCGCGCCTCGCTCGCCGGCAAGCGCGTGCAATGCATGATGGGTGCGAAGAACCACGCCATCGTGATGCCCGACGCCAACAAGGAGCAGACGCTCAACGCGCTGGCCGGCGCGAGCTTCGGTGCGGCCGGCCAGCGCTGCATGGCCGTCTCGGTGGCGGTGCTGGTGGGCGAGGCGCGCAACTGGGTGCCTGATCTGGTCGCCAAGGCCAAGACCCTCAAGGTGGGCGCCGGCACCGAGAAGGGCGTGGACGTAGGCCCGCTGGTCTCGTGCGCCGCGCTCGACCGCGTGAGCACGCTCATCGACCGTGGCGTGGCCGATGGCGCCACGCTCGCGCTCGATGGCCGCAAGCCCACCGTGCCCGGCTTCGAGAAGGGCAACTTCGTCGGCCCGACGATCTTCAGCCACGTGAAGCCCGGCATGACGATCTATGACCAGGAGATCTTCGGCCCGGTGCTGTGCCTGGCCGATGCCGAGACGCTCGACGACGCGATCGCGATGATCAACGCCAACCCCAACGGCAACGGCACGGCGATCTTCACGCAATCGGGCGCGGCGGCGCGCCGCTTCCAGGAAGACATCGACGTGGGGCAGGTGGGCATCAACGTGCCCATCCCGGTGCCGGTGCCGATGTTCTCGTTCACCGGCTCGCGCGCCTCCAAGCTCGGCGACCTCGGCCCCTACGGCAAGCAGGTGGTGCTGTTCTACACGCAGACCAAGACCGTCACGGCGCGCTGGTTCGATGACGACACCGTCTCGCATGGCGTCAACACCACCATCAGCCTCAAGTAAAACGAGCGCATGGACTTTGAACTGTCGGAAGAACAGCGGGCCTTTGCGCACACGGCGCGCGAGTTTGCGCTGAGCGAGCTCGCGCCGCACGCGGCCGAGTGGGATCGGAACTCGGTGTTCCCCAAGGCCGCCATCGCCAAGGCCGGCGAGCTGGGCTTCTGCGGCCTGTACTCGCCCGAATCGATCGGCGGGCTGGCGCTGCCGAGGCTCGATGCGACGCTGGTGTTCGAGGAGCTGGCGGCGGTGGACCCTTCCACCACCGCCTTCATCACCATCCACAACATGGCGACCTGGATGCTCGGCACCTGGGGCACGCCGGCCGTGCGCGAGCACTGGGGTGCGGATCTCACCACCGGCCGCAAGCTCGCTTCGTACTGTCTCACCGAGCCAGGCGCCGGCTCGGATGCCGCCGCGCTGAAGACGCGCGCCGAGCGCAGCGCCGAGGGCTGGGTGATCAACGGCGGCAAGGCCTTCATCTCCGGCGCCGGCAGCACCGACGTGCTGGTCGTCATGGCGCGCAGCGGCGGCGCCGGCGCGAACGGCGTCTCGGCCTTCGTGGTGCCGGCAGATGCGCCGGGCGTGAGCTACGGCAAGAACGAAGACAAGATGGGCTGGCACAGCCAGCCCACGCGCACGGTGTCGTTCGACAACGTGGTGATCCCCGCCGACCACTTGCTGGGCTCGGAGGGCGAGGGCTTTCGCATCGCGATGAAGGGGCTCGACGGCGGGCGCATCAACATCGCCACCTGCTCGGTGGGCGCGGCGCAGGGCGCGCTCGACCACGCACGCCGCTACCTGCACGAACGCCAGCAGTTCGGAAAGCCGCTCGCCACGTTGCAGGCGCTGCAGTTCAAGCTGGCCGACATGGCGACCGAACTCGTCGCCGCACGACAGATGGTGCGGCTGGCCGCAGCCAAGCTCGACGGCGGCTCGCCCGACGCATCGACCTACTGCGCCATGGCCAAGCGCTTTGCCACCGATGCGGGCTTTGCCGTCTGCAACGACGCGCTGCAACTGCACGGCGGCTACGGCTACCTGAGCGAGTTCCCTCTGGAGCGGCTGCTGCGCGACACCCGTGTGCACCAGATCCTCGAAGGCACCAACGAAATCATGCGCGTGATCGTGTCGCGCCGCGTCCTGCAAGACGACGCGGGCGATGCGATCCGCTGAACGGCACTCTCCAACGAACACATGAGCGACAACTCCCCGGTTCTCTTCACCCGCATCCCCACGGCCGATGGCCGCGCCTTCGGCCGCGCCACGCTCAACGTGCCGGGCAGCCTCAATGCGCTCTCGCTGCCGATGGTCGAGCTGCTCGATCCGCAGCTCGCCGCCTGGGCAGCCGATGACGCCATCGTTGGCGTGGTGCTCGACGCCGCCGGCGACAAGGCCTTCTGCGCCGGTGGCGACGTGGTCGGCTTGCACCACGCCATCCGCGCCACACCCAAGGGTCAGATCGTGCAGGAGGCGGCCGATTTCTTCGAGCGCGAGTACCGGCTCGACCACCGCATCCATTGCTACCCCAAGCCGCTCCTCTGCTGGGGCCACGGCATCGTGATGGGCGGCGGCATCGGCCTCATGGCCGGCGCCAGCCACCGCGTCGTTACGCCGCGCACGCGCATGGCCATGCCGGAGATTGGCATCGGCCTCTACCCGGACGTGGGCGGCAGCTGGCTACTGCCGCGTCTGCCGGGAAAGGCGGGGCTCTTTCTCGCACTGACGGCTGCACCGCTCAACGCCGCCGATGCGCTCTACGCCGGCATGGCCGACGTGGCGCTGCGCCATGAAGACCGCGATGCGGTGCTCGCCGCCATCTCGCGCAGCAGCTGGAAAGGCGAGCGCGAAGCCGACGCCGCTCAGCTGACGCAACTGCTGGCCGAGCACGCGGTGGGCGTCGAGCTGCCCGCGTCCCTGTTGCGCGCGCACCAGGCGCGCATCGACTCGCTGCTGCCAGGCGATCGCCTCATCGACATGGCCCCCGGCCTCGTCGCGCTGGCTGGGGATGCCGACCCCTGGCTTGCCCATGCAGGCACCGCCTTCACCAGAGGCTCGCCCACCTCGGCCGCGCTCGGTTTCGAGCTGCAGAAGCGCACGAGCGGCATGCCGCTCGCCGATGTCTTCCGCCTCGAATGGCAGGCCTCGGTGGGCTGCTGCATGCACCACGACTTTGCCGAAGGCGTGCGCGCCTTGCTGGTCGACAAGGACAAGTCGCCGCGCTGGCAACCCGCCACCCTGGCCGAGGTGACGCCCGAGCTGATCGAAGCGCACCTGAAGGCACCGCACACCGGCCGCCACCCGCTGGCCGATCTCGCCTGAATCAAACAACCACGGAGACACACCATGACAGACGCAACGCGCGTGGCCTTCATCGGCCTGGGCAACATGGGCAGCCCGATGGCCATCAACCTGCACAAGGCGGGCTTTGTGGTGAGCGCCTTTGACCTCGCGGCCGGCGCGGTCGCGATGGTGAAGGACAAAGGCGTGCCGATCGCTGCCTCTGCGGGCGCGGCAGTGGAGGGCGCGCAGGTGGTGATCTCCATGCTGCCGGCCAGCAAGCACGTGGAAGGGCTGTACCTGGGCGAGAGCGGCCTGCTGCCCAAGCTGGCGGCCGGCACGCTCGTCATCGACTGCAGCACCATCGCACCGGCCTCGGCGCAGAAGGTCGCGCAGGCGGCCGCGGCACGCGGCGTGGCCATGCTCGATGCGCCCGTCTCCGGCGGCACGGCCGGCGCCGCAGCCGGCACGCTCACCTTCATCGTGGGCGGTGACGCGGCCCACCTGGAGCGCGCCCGCCCGGTGCTGCAGGCCATGGGCAAGAACATCTTCCACATGGGCGCAGCCGGTGCGGGGCAGGTGGCCAAGCTGTGCAACAACATGGCGCTCGGCGTCATC
Source organism: Piscinibacter sp. PDB1-1 (assembly GCF_056675995.1). Classification (NCBI taxonomy): domain Bacteria; kingdom Pseudomonadati; phylum Pseudomonadota; class Betaproteobacteria; order Burkholderiales; family Sphaerotilaceae; genus Piscinibacter; species Piscinibacter sp. PDB1-1. Next base: position 8,580 of record NZ_JBWVZJ010000003.1, on the reverse strand, counting down.
ATGGCCGTGACCGGCGAGGCCATCGCGCTGGGCGTGTCCCACGGGCTCGACGCGAAGGTGCTCTCACAGATGATGGCCGTAAGCACCAGCCGCAGCTGGGCCACCGAGGTCTGCAACCCCTGGCCCGGCGTGCTGGAGAACGCACCGGCCACTCGCGGCTACACCGGTGGGTTCGGCAACGACCTGATGCTCAAAGACCTGGGCCTCGCCGTGGAAGCTGCGATGGGCGTGGGCGCCACGATCCCGCTGGGTGAGCTGGCGCGCAACCTCTACGCGCTCAACAAGCAGGCCGGGCGCGGCGGGCTGGATTTCTCGAGCGTGGTGAAACTGGTGTCGCCGCCGGCATGAGGACGCGACGGCAGCGCCGAGAGACGCTCGTACATCTAGAACTGATCGAAGGGGCTGAGCACCCCGCGACCGCCGCGGTTGAGCACGTGCGTATAGATCATGGTGGTCTTGACGTCGCTGTGGCCGAGAAGCTCCTGCACCGTGCGGATGTCGTAGCCGGCTTGCAGCATGTGCGTGGCGAACGAGTGCCGCAACACATGCGGTGAGCAGGGCTTGACGATCTGAGCGCGCCGCGCGGCACCCGCCACGGCCTTCTGGACCGAGGCCTCGTGAAGGTGATGGCGCCGCTCCTCGCCATCGCGCGGGTCGATCGACAGTCGCGCGCCCGGGAACACCCACTGCCATCCCCAGGCGCGATCGACCTGCGGGTACTTCACCGCCAGCGCATGCGGCAGCCAGACGGCGCCATACCCCGCGGCCAGATCGCGATCGTGCGTTGTCTTCGCGCGCGCCAGCTGCTCCTTCAGCGGCAAGATCAGGTTCTCGGGGAGCACGGTGGTGCGGTCTTTGCCACCCTTGCCGTCGCGAACAGTCAGTTCACGGCGCTCGAACTCGATGTCCTTGACCCGCAAACGCAGGCCCTCCATCAGCCGCAACCCAGTCCCGTACAGCAAGGCAGCCACCAGCCACCCCGTACCACTCAACTCGTGGAGGAGGGCGCGGACTTCGGATGGCGTCAACACCACCGGCAAGCGGTCGCGGCTCTTGGCGCCAACGATCTCATCGAGCCAGGGCAGCGTGACGCCAAGCACCTCTCGGTAAAGGAAGAGCAACGCCGACTTGGCCTGGTTCTGCGTGGAAGGCGCCACGCTGCGCTCGGTGGCCAGGTAAGTCAGGAACGCTTCAACGTGGCCGCCGCCCAGCGTGGTGGGGTGCTGCTTGCCATGGAAGAGGATGAAGCGGCGGATCCAGTCGACATAGACAGTCTCTGTGCGGATCGAATAATGCCGAAGACGAATGGCGTCCCGAACCTGATCGAGCAGCCGCCTCGGTTGTGGCGGATCGGATTCATCGCGGCGGTGATCGGCAGGTGAAGCGCCCTGGGTTACCGGCAGTGCCGCACGGCGCGCGGCAACTTTATGATCCCCACCGGCGGGCGCCGACTTGTATCGGGTCGGTCTGTTCATCCGCAGCAATTTAGGCGGCCTAAACCGCCGACACATCGCCTCGGAAGAGGGAATTTGAGTCCTGCCTATAGGGGCAACAAGGGGGAGCTAGATGGAGACAACGCCGGTGAATAGGTGGAATGCTGTTGGGTGGGCTAAACGGCCTATTTGACGTTAGGCCTCAAAGTTTCACCACGCGGTGTATGCCAAGTTTCTTTGATCTAGTACCAGACCGAATAATGTCGGTCGAAGCGTACGTTGACTCGATCACAAGCAAGATGCGGCGTCAAATGACGTCCGACCTGCTTTCCATTTCCGAAAGCGTCTTCCAGTCCATCAAAATTTCTTGGCGGTTGACGCACCAAATTCCAAGGCTTCGAATAGCGAAAAATCCCTTCCCTTCCGCAGAGGGGATGGACGGCCTCGTTGAAATCAGTACAGGCCTCATAGATCACTGTCTCGCGTTCAGGTATCCCTACCTGAATGAACTGTTGCCAGAGCGCCCTGGGTTCGAACGATTGAATCATCAGTTCATGCCTGGTTCGATGTTTGGCTGGGTGCTCGCCCACGAGTTCTTTCACATCGCCAGGTCTCACAACGAGGTGATCAGCGTCGTTGGCTCAGACTTATTGACACTCCGAGCCCTAGAACATGATGCTGATCTGTGCGCGGCAGCAGCTCTTTATCGTCAGTTCCAACTACGACATCAGCAGGCGCTCTCAGATCTCGAGCTTCGAGCTCTGACTTTCTTCTCGATTTACTGGCCTCTGCGCACACTAACAGCTCCTGGTAAACAGGTGACCCACTCTGATCTCACAGAGCGCCTGTGGCACATCCTCACGAAACTGTGCATTCTTTCCGAGGACGGCAAGGGCGTCCAAGAAGTCGATATCCACTTCACGGAACCTAGCTCAAAGGAAGCCCATTCGCTTCTTCTAAAACTACTGGTCGCTTGCGATAGGCATCCGCTAGTCAACGAGCTAGGAGTTCAGCCACTCGCTCCTGGACTGATTGAGTTAACAGAATCAGGTCGAGCTGGTGATGTGGTTGCAAGGTGGGGTGAGATTAAAGAGCATGTATCAAGAATCTCAGGAACGAGAACCTAGCGTGAGGCCTAACCCTTCCATCGAGAGGACTTGCCTCGGCAAGCCGGGGCAAGCCTCTCATGTCAAACGTTAGACGCCGTGTTACGCCCTTTCGCCTTGCAGCAGTTCCTACGAGAGTTCTTCGAGGCGCTTCGGTACGAAGTGAGAAGGTTCTTTGGCTACCCTCGGCCTCTCGAAGTGCTGGAGGAATCTCCGCGCCGCCTGGTCGTTGAAGCCGGCCGAGGAAAGCTAATCGTCGACAAAGACAAAAACTCAATCCAGCTGCATGGCCGCGCGATCTCGCCAGTACGCGCCGTCACGGCAATTGAAGTTCGCCACACTCAAAACGGCGACGGGCCAGAAATCTGGAAACTTAGTCTTGTCTTGCTACGTGAGCGAAAGGTAGAAGTAGCTCGCCTCTTCGATGACACTGAGGCATCCATCCTCGGCGCAAAGTTGGCCAGGCTTACGGAGAAGCAAGTTGTTGTCGCTCGGTAGAGTTCAGCCGTTACGTCAGCCGAGTATTCACAGGCCAACGGCGTCTAACCCTTCCATCGAGAGGACCCGCCCCGGCAAGCCGGGTCGGGCCTCTCATGTCAAACGTTAGGCGCCGAAATGCCCGCTCTCTCTGTATTCGTAGATGACGAATTGGCAGTCACCGTCAACTGCGACAAGTTCGACGTAATGTCAGTCCGCGTGTCCGGCACGCGCGTAGAGGAAGAATTTGCGTCGCTAGGTGTTTCTGGCGGCGCATATCCTGAGGCCGGCGAATCAGCAAGCCTTACTTGGGTCAATGAAGTGCCGCTAGAGCCCGGCCAAACTGTTCGCGTTCAGTTCTTAGAAAACGCCGCGTCAACCGCGCCCGGAAAGACAATTGAAGAGCTGTTTCCGGGAGAAGAGCCAAGCGAAGAATTCGATTTCACTCCAACAGAGCAGATGTTCGAAGAGCTCCGGGCAAAACCGAAACAACGAAACGGTTGGTCGTTCGAATACCAATCACCCGAAGGCCAAAAGACGGTTGCAAACACAACTCCAGCAGAGCACGGCTTTGGTTTTACCGTTCTATGGAACTCTCATCGCCCATCACGTGCTAGTGTTTCCTTGCACAGCTACACCATAGACAGCCTCCAACGCAGGGAGCCGGGAAATGATCATGCGCGTGAATACCTGCAATTCAGTCAGTCCGTTGTCATCCGTGTCGGCGCCTAACCCGTCATTGCAGCGGACTGCCTTCGGCAGCCGCTGAACTCCAACGTTAGGCGCTTGCGGAGCGAGAGCGGTGTCCATCGAATACACGGTTGCTCTTTCACCTTTCGAAGAAGGTCTGTTCCTGGTCGTATCGCGCTTGAGTGAACTGGCCTTCGGAGAGCCAATTAACGACATTCGCTGGCGCTTAGAGAACATGCCGTGCCCGAGTGTCATCTGCGCTCATACGACCAGTCAGCTGGTTGGCTTTAAGGCTGGTTATGCAATGAGCCAATCCAAGTACTACAGCTGGCTGGGTGGCGTGCATCCAAGTTCACAGCGGCAAGGGGTCGCGTCTCGTCTCATGGAGCTACAGCACAGGTTTCTTGGCGAGCAGGGGTTCAAGGTCATCGAAACAGCCGCAGACGAGGACAACATTGCCATGTCCCAAGCCAATCTGAAGCACGGCTTTGCTATCTGCGGTCTCCGAAACGAACCGCACCGCGTGCAAGTGCTCTATTCCAAGGCGCTGCTCGGTGCTACAAGCGCCTAACCCTTCCATCGAGAGGACGTCGCCCGGCAAGCCGGGCGCCGCCTCTCATGTCAAACGTTAGGCCTCACATGAAGCTTTTCGTGACTGCACTTCTCTTCTCCCTCGGAGCGTCAGCTATGGCTCAAGGCTTGTTTCTTGAATCACACAACGAGATATCGAAGCGAATCGCAGTATTCGAAGATGACGAGCGAGTTGCCTATCTCTATCTAACGAAGGCTGGAACACAGCAACCGGAAAGAGATGCAATCGCATATTCCCGCATCAATCCAATAGGTCGAGTTGAGTGGGAAGCCATCAAAAAGACAGGCGGCACACCACTGCTGCTGAAGGAACTTGCAAGCGAGACCGCCGTCGTCGAGAAGCCAGCCGAAACGGAGTTTTCATTCAAATGGTCACGCGACGGCAATGCCGTCGCGCTACTGCGCAACGGTGTGCCAGTCGCGTTCACTTCCGCGGCAGAGAAGTTTGGCTATTCGAAGGCAGTGGCTAAAGCCAGCCCACTCGCAAACACTTGGGATCAAGCCAAGTACGAGTCCGTATTCCCAAAGTGAGGCCTAACCCTTCCATCGAGAGGACTCGCCCCGGCAAGCCGGGTCGAGCCTCTCATGTCAAACGTTAGGCGTCTCAAATGTTCCCGCGAGTTCTGTTTGTTGATCAAGAGAAGTCACTGGAGCTGAACTGGTTCGGCTTGGGTGCGTTGCAAGTTCGGTACAGGCAAGGCGGCGTGCGGCGAGCTCATCCCGTACAGAAGCAAGTGTTTCTTCGTCTGCTTCAGCTATTCGCGTCCCTTGGTCAACCCGTCCACCCTTCAAATCCGAAGTGCTCCCGCCTAATGAAGGAATTCAGTGACTTGCTTGGGCAATCGCCGAATAGTCTTGCTTGGCAAGTCATGTACAGCGCGAATCCTGAAGAAGTCGCGAAGAGCTTCGCGGAAGACAGCTGAAATGGCGGTGCAAATGCAGACGCCTAACCCTTCCATCGAGAGGACGTCACAAGGGCTGCGCCCTTGCGCCGCCTCTCATGTCAAACGTTAGGCGTCGCGGGAGAGAATGCCGATCATGCAAATCCGAGAAGCCACAACGCAAGACCTCGCGCTTGTCGCAATGCTCGTCAGCGAATCAAACAAAGACGTCGCATTGAAGTTCGGTTTGAATTCAGTCAACTGCCCAAAGCACCCGTCCTTCTGTACAGAAGCATGGGTAAAGGCAGACCTGGCACGCGGTGAGAGGTACTTCCTTTTGCAAGACGGAGAGAGCGTCATTGGTTGCGTCGCATACGAACGGCCAAATGAAGAGGTCGCTTACCTGAATCGACTGTCCGTTTTGCCGGCGCACCGAACCAAAGGAATGGGCACTCACCTGGTTAAGTTTGTTCTTGAGTTGGCTCGCTCAGCTTCGGCCAAGGCCGTCAGCATCGGCATCATTGGTGAGCACACAGACTTGCAACGCTGGTACGAAGATCTTGGCTTCAAGAGTGGCGAACTAAAGCGGTTTCCTCACCTGCCGTTTTCAGTCCGGTACATGGTCCATGTCGTCAGCGCCGCCTAACCCTTCCATCGAGAGGACGTCACAAGGGCTGCGCCCTTGCGCCGCCTCTCATGTCAAACGTTAGGCGTTTGAAATGCAGCCTGTTGAAAGCCGTGCAGTGAATCAAGCAGCGAGCCACGCGGAGTCGTGCCGTGGCGAGTTCTTCGCGGGTTGCCATTCGGTGTCGTTCGCGCGGTGCTTCGCCAGCCTTCTGCCGTCCGCGCCCACCGGCGCGGGGTCAGTGGTGCCCAGTCATGCGAGCGCTGTTCGTGCGGGGTTCTGCGTTGGCCGTCCGTCCGCTGGCGGCCGGCGCACCGTCTGCGGCGTGCACGCGGGCGCCGCCATGCTTCGTAGTGGCGCCGCGCTGCGTGGCAACGCCACAAGCCGTCTCGTGGGGCAGTGCTTTCTCGGCAGAGCGGGGCGCTCGCGTTCCAGCCGGCCGAGTACGGCCTGCCTAACCCTGCGCTCTAGCGGACTGCCTCCGGCAGCCGCTAAGCACGAACGTTAGGCGCCTCGGGTCAGCACGGGTGATGTATGCGAAACAACGATTGGCTAATGTGGCCGCTAGCGGAGCAGGCGTTCGCCCTGACACTGCTTGTTTGCGTCGCGCCAGGTGTTTTGGCGTCGTGGGCCATAGCGCATGGTTGGGCACTCCCAGGAGTGCTTGTCGCCGCACTTTGGGTACTAGCGTTCGGGTGGCTCTTGCGCATCCTTCACGTTCGCCGGGCTGCACGACTGGCTATCACACTCCCATGCGTTGTTCTTCTGCTAGCAGCGGCGGCGCTAGTCTGAGGCTGGGTCCTCAGCGTGCAGCGCCTAACCCTTCCATCGAGCTGACGTGCCCCGGCAAGCCGGGTCGAGCCTCTCATGTCAAACGTTAGGCGTCTCAAATGTTCCCGCGAGTTCTGTTTGTTGATCAAGAGAAGTCACTGGAGCTGAACTGGTTCGGCTTGGGTGCGTTGCAAGTTCGGTACAGGCAAGGCGGCGTGCGGCGAGCTCATCCCGTACAGAAGCAAGTGTTTCTTCGTCTGCTTCAGCTATTCGCGTCCCTTGGTCAACCCGTCCACCCTTCAAATCCGAAGTGCTCCCGCCTAATGAAGGAATTCAGTGACTTGCTTGGGCAATCGCCGAATAGTCTTGCTTGGCAAGTCATGTACAGCGCGAATCCTGAAGAAGTCGCGAAGAGCTTCGCGGAAGACAGCTGAAATGGCGGTGCAAATGCAGACGCCTAACCCTTCCATCGAGAGGACGTCACAAGGGCTGCGCCCTTGCGCCGCCTCTCATGTCAAACGTTAGCCCTCACAGAAATGCTCGCCGAGTTTTCTTGTTGTCAGCGCTCTGCACTGCCATCTGGTGCTGCGCATCAACCGGCGCGGGCCGTCCGTCCGCTGGCGGCCGGCGCACGGTCTGTGGCGGGGCAAGAGGCACGGCCAGTCATGGTTCGTTGCATTGAGCTGCGAGCCATTGCCGCAAGCGGTCAAGTGGCGCCGCACGGTGAGGCGCGTGCAGCGCGTTCTGCTAGTCTGCTTTGCGATACGCCAAACCGGGTACGAAGGTTTGCTTCTGAGCTTGGCAGCCATAGTGGTGTCTTGGTTGGTCCTGCGCTGCATCGATGCGCAGTAAGCGCAGGCGAGCAGGCGAGGGCTAACCCTTCCATCGAGCTGACGTCCTCCGGCAGGCTTCGCCCGCCTACGGCCGCAGCTCATGTCAAACGTTAGGCGGCCACACAAAGTCGCACATTTCCTCCTGCCACTTCAACATGACCTCAACACTCGCTTGGCTCCTGCTCGCCCTTGGTATCGGGCATATCGGCTATGCCTTCGCAAAGTTTCGAGTTCCATTGCTCGAAGGGCTCTCCGCGGGTGTCGTTGGCAAATTCGGCTCTCCAGAAGTTAGGCGCACTGCGTTCTGGTTCACTATGTTTGGGCCGCTCCTCATGCTGGCAGGCCAGGTTGCCGCGCATGCAGCGGCAGTTGGCGATCTAAGTCTCTATCGCCTGGTCGGGCTGTACTTGCTTGTCGTATCAACTGTGGGCGTTCTGGTCATCCCGAAATCTCCCTTCTTGTTGGGGTTGCTCATCTCGGCACTCATCGTTGCTGCTGGCTACGGGTTCATATGAGAGTGTTTCAAGGTCAGCCGCCTAACCCTTCCATCGAGAGGACGTCGCCCGGCAAGCCGGGCGCCGCCTCTCATGTCAAACGTTAGGCGTCGCGGCTTGCGGAAGAGCCACATCAGAGAAGTGAACCCTCGTGAAACCCCTCGCCATCCTTGCGTAGTTGCCCGAAGTAACGCAGGGCAAATCACTCACTCAGAAGCGCAAATGTCAGACGAACAGACCTACTCAATCCAACTCCGCCTTCGCCGGATCACCGTCGAAGACGCTTACATCTCAGTGCCAATTACAGAGGCGCTGACAAAACAGCATGAGGATGGAACTCGCCGAGTCGATGGCGAAGCAGTCTTGGCCGCAGGCATGGAGCTCGGGAAAGGCCCAAGAGTTGAATGGCGAATCGAAGAACAGTCGATAGAGCCACACCCGCTTCAGGGCCCAAAGCCAGATGATCGTGTCAGTTTCGCCCCGGCGTTGCTTGGCGACGCCTAACCCTTCCATCGAGCTGACATGCCCCGGCAAGCCGGGTCATGCAGCTCATGTCAAACGTTAGGCGTACGAATGCAGCCTGTGGAAAGCCGTGCAGTGAATCAAGCAGCTAGCCACGCGGAGTCGTGCCGTGCTGAGTTCTTCGCGGGTTGCCACTCGGTGTTGTTCGCACAGTGCT